>NZ_CP008852.1:1810000-2410000 GCF_000725345.1 Pelosinus sp. UFO1 | reverse complement strand
ACAGTTTGTTGCATTTTATCCTACCCTTAACTAATAGCATTTTGTTAGCAAAAGAGGTGGTGTCCCATGAAAAAAGCATACCTTACTGCACAAGATGGATTGACTCTAGTAGAATTATTAATTAGTATCACGCTAATGCTTACGTTACTTTCTGGTATCGCAGATTTGTTTTCCGAATCTTTAAGACTTTGGATATTTAATAGAAATCAAGAGAATATTCAGCAAACAGCACGCCTAGCAATGGATAGTATAGCTCGAGAAATACGCTATGCTCAGCAAATCACTTTTAAGAATAAATCCTCTTTACTTATTACCAAACCAAGTGGGGAAAATAATACCTTTCAATTAGGTGGCGGAACTCATTCCAAAACCATATATATTATTATAGATAAAACTAAGACAAAACCTGCAGGGGGGATATCCAGTAATCCGATAACAGAAAATTTTGTAACCAACTTAGATTTTCTTGCTTATCCGGAGAGTGAAAATCCAAAAGCGGTAATGATAACATTAGAAACAACTGACGAGAATACTGGCGAAAAAAAGCTGCTTCATACAGCCTGTTACCCTTTAAATAAAGGTGGCATGCTTAATGAACAATAAGCGAGGTTCGGCAGCATTGTTAGGGATTATTGCTATGATGTTATTAGGACTAATAGGCCTTGGCATGATGACACGCAGCAGAATAGAGTTGGAAATAGCAACGAATCATCGAGATGGAGTTGCTGCACAATACGTAGCTGAGGCTGGAATACAATGGGCTATTACTAAGCTAAAAATAGATGATGAATTCAAAAGCCAAACTGAGAGCAAGGATTTTATAACCACGTTCGAAATTCTTGGTACGTTATCACCAATTGGAAGTTATAATGTTAAAATAGGACCGGATTCTAAAACTACTAACAAAAATGTACGCCTCATTCGATCCATTGGAACAGTTAATAAAGCAAAACGCCAAATTATTGGCAAGGTGCTTTTACCAGTAGTAGCTAGTAGTGTTTTTAATTATGCTTTGTTCTCCACTGCCAATTTAAGCATTACGAACACTATGATTACTGGATCACTCCGTAGTAATGACAACATTACTTTGAGTAACAATTGTGAAATAATCGGTGATATATTTATTCGGGATTCTACTAAAATAAGTTACAATGAAACAACAATAAATGGTATGATAAACTATAATGTACCAATTATTAAAATACCTGCTTACAATGAAAATGACTATAGGAATAGTAGCCTTTTGCATGATTTTCTTGATGGACAAACTTATACTCTAACTGATAACCTATCATTTGCAAATGACAATTTTATTATGAAAAATAATAGCTACTTACTAGGAAACGGTTTAATCTACGTGAAAAACAATGTCATAATTGATACAAAATCTCAAATACTCGGCAATATTATGATAGTTGCAGGTGGAAATATTATCATCTCAGATCATGCTATCCTAAACAAAGCTATCTTATTAGCGAAAGGTAATGGGCAAATTGATACGAGTGCAGAAATTACAGGCTGTATTTCTGTCGGTGGAAAACTTAATGTAGAGGATGCCACTGTTATTTATGATAACAATATTATACAATTTTTCAATCTGCCAACTGACATAGCAAGTCCTTTTGAAATTACTTGGGATTATTAAGGAGATGTGTATTATGGAACTTAAAAATTATATGGAAAAACTAGTTATGGAAAAACTTGAGATTGTTATTCAGGCAAACCCTACTATGTGTACTTGCCAGCGATGCCAGTATGATATTGCCGCCTTAGCTCTGAATGCTTTGCCGACTCGTTATGTTGCAACTTCTACAGGTGAAACCTATACTAAAATAAGTTCATTGGACCAACAGTTTCACGTCGATGTCGTATCTGCTATTACCCAAGCCATTAAAATAGTGAAAAAGCAACCCCATCATGCGGAAAAATAGGTGAGTATTATGTGGAAAAAAATCGAAAGATTTTTATTAAAAAAGACATCAAATACGATTGGTATTGATATTGGTACAGGTGCCATAAAAGTTGTTGAAATCGTATGGACGAAAGAGCAACCCGTATTAAAAAACTTTGGTATTCAAACCTTACCACCAAAAGTCATTGAAGATGGGCGTATCATTAACAGTAACCTTTTAAGTGATATTCTAAGTAAATTGCTTGCCACTATCAAAATTTCTAGTAAGCATGTTGTTGTCGCAGTAGGTGGCCGAGGAATGTTTGCACGAGAATTAGTTTTCCCTGTAATGACGCAAGAAGAATTACAAGAAGCAATTAAGTGGGATTTAGAAAAATATATACCCTATGCTCCTGAGAGTTATTATTTTGATTTTTCTATCGTAGGTAAGGGTGATATTGAGACGGAAATAAAGGTTTTATTAGTGGCTGCTCCTCATGAACTAATTAATAGTCTTACGACTATTATTAGAAGTGTTGACTTAGTACCAGTCGCTGTTGATGTTGAACCAATGGCTTTATATCGTACTTTTATTAATGCCGAAAATGCTATAATAATTGATATTGGAAAAATGATTTCCCAAGTTACTATATTCCAAAATGGTAGCCCTGCTGTAATCCGCAACATTCCGATTGGTGGAGAACGTATGACTGAGGTAATTATGGAAGTAGAGGAGCTTACAGATACTGAAGCAGAGCAAGTAAAACAAGGACAGTTTGATTTGATTAACGAAGACATGACGGGAAAATATGCTGAGGTAAATCAACAACTAAAGTTACTGTTAACTGAGTTTTGTAGAGACATACGTCGCACTGCTGAATACTATCAGCTACAAAATAACGCAGCAATTATTGATAAGATGTATATTACAGGTGGTGGCTCAAAAATGAGTAATTTGATTCCTTATTTGGCCACACAATTAGATTTACCAATCGTATTGCATGACCCATTGGAAAAATTAGAAATCCCAGCATCTTTTGATAAAAATCACTTACAACAAATAGCACCTCAATTAAGCACTGCAATTGGTTTATCCTTACGAGGAGGTGAGAGATGAATACCATCAATCTCTTACCTCTTGCGGAGCGCCAACCTAAGTGGCCTATAAATCAATTTCTAATTATATCTATTTTCTTATTACTTTTGCTGTTTAGCAGTTTATATTGTTATAATACTTATAAAATCTGGAGTATCGAAAAAGAACTGCAAGCTACTCGTAACCAATATGAATTGTTGCAGCCAACAAGAATCCAGATGATTAATTTGGATGCCAAACAGCAATTATATGATAAAAAAAATAATTTAGTAGTGAGTTTAACAAAAGGACGTAGCACTTGGTATTCCATTATACAACATTTAGTAACTATAACGCCTCAGGATTTATGGTTTACTGATTTAAGCAATACGGATAAAGGTGTCGTCTATATTAAAGGTTCGGCAGGAGCCTATCCCGCTGTAGCCCAATTAATGAAAAATTTAGAGAATGATCCTATTTTTACCGAACCAAATTTGAACAAGGTTGAAAGTGATGGGACTTTATCAATTGTTAAATTTGAAATAATGGTAAAGTTTAAGGGGATGCAATAATGAATTCTTTTTCATGGAATAAAACATCAAATAAAGATAAAGTTATTTTGTTTATTGCAAGTGTAGCAGCTACAACTTGGTTCTTATATTCTTTTTTACTCTTGCCTCAATGGAGTCAAATCGAAGAATTAACAGCACAATCTAATATAGAACGTCAAAAGGTAAAAGTAATTGAGGAGTTTTTATTACTCCATCCAAATGTTGAACAATTTGCATTAGAATTAGATAAAAAGTTTATAAATGTTGATGCAATGTTACCGAATAATCCTGGTATTAGTAATTTTCTTATACAAATAGAACAATTATCGAAGGGATGCGGTGTACATCTTGGTCATGTCAAACCAACACAAACGTCTAACAAAGAAGGCTATAGAGAATATGCTATTGAAATACTGATAAGTGGATCATTTGCACAATCTATGAACTTTTTAAATAAACTTGAAAATGAACTACGTTTTATAAATGTACATACCATTTCTATGCAAGCAGGTAAAAACAATTTAGAAAGTAAAATTTTAGCTAAAATTTATAGTTTTGGAGTACCTGCTGAAAGCAGTAAAACTACAGATATTAAAAATAATTGAAATAACTTTAGATATATTTACAATTATATAGTAAAATAGTATACACAAGCCTTGAAAAAAGTACAGGCGGTGCTGTTATTAATAGTGAAATTTAATCACGAAATATTAATAACAACATCGCTTGTCTTATTGTTTTCTTTATTTTTCGCTGAGGTGAATTACTATGACAAAAATTATTACTATAGGTAGACCTTATAGACAAGCTTCAAAAAAAATGTCAATTGATATAACGATTAATAACTGTTACCAACGAGTTTGTAGGTAATATGATGAGAAATATTGTATTGATAGGTTTTATGGGAACAGGGAAAACAACGATTGGTAGACTCTTGGCCAATCGTCTAGGTCGCCCCTTTATTGATAGCGACAAGAAAATTGAATATGAAAACGGTATGAGCATTCGTGAAATCTTTAATGCTTACGGCGAAACATACTTTCGCCAACAAGAAAGGTCAATGATAGCCAGGTTATCCCACTATAATAGTACTGTTATTGCAGCTGGTGGTGGTGTGGTGCTATCAGCCGAGAATATGATCCGTTTAAAACGAAATGGTGTTATTATCGCCCTAACTGCTTCTACCGAAACGATTCTAGAAAGAACGGGTAGACGCAATACTCGTCCATTACTTGATGATTTTGAAAAACGAGAGCAAATTGTTAATAAGTTACTGAAAGAGCGGATGGAACTATATCAGAAAGCAGATTGTCATATTGATACGAGTAATAGTTCACCACAACAGGTAATTAACGAAATCATGTTTTTTTTACGGCAGGGAGGTTATTTGCGTGGCAGAAGTTAATGTGAATTTAGGAAACAGAAGTTACAAAATCTTTATTGATGTGGCAAACAAGAACATAATTGCTACACTTATGCAAAATATGAAAGTAAATCAAAAAGTTTTAATTATTTCAGACCATAATGTAGGAAATATTTATGGGTTAGAACTAAAAAAGCAATTACAACAATCTGGTTTTATTGTAGAGCTACATTGTATTTCACCAGGTGAGCACTCAAAATGCCTTGATACAGCTATGGAATTGTACACAAAAGCCATAGCTTTAGGGCTTGACCGTAATTCAACTATACTTGCATTGGGTGGTGGAGTAGTTGGTGACTTATCAGGTTTTGTAGCAGCTACTTATCTTAGAGGTATTCCTTTTATTCAAGTACCAACATCACTGCTTTCGCAAGTAGATTCAAGTGTCGGGGGAAAGGTTGCAGTTAATCATCCCCTAGGGAAGAATCTAATTGGTGCTTTTTATCAGCCCAAAACTGTAGTAATCGATATTGATTGCCTGCATACGTTACCCGATAGAGAATTATTCACTGGCCTAGCAGAAGTCATTAAATGCGGTGTCATCGCAGATAAAAACTTCTTTATGTATCTGAATAACAATGTACAACAAATTTTGGACAAAGAGCCAGGTACCTTAACCGAAATTATCCGTAGATCTTGTGAAATAAAGGCCTGGGTGGTAGAACAAGATGAGCAAGAGAGTTCATTGCGAGCGATTTTAAACTTTGGACATACAATTGGCCATGCTATTGAGGCTAATACGGGCTTTTCCATCTATAATCATGGCGAGGCTGTAGCCATTGGTATGTATGGCGCAGCGTTAATTAGCAAGTATCTTGGCATGTGCAGTGAGATGACTGTTATCAATTTGAAAGATACTATTAGTAAATTCAAATTACCATTATCTGCACCTGAATGTAACATAACCGAATTATTTGCACTTTTATATAGAGATAAAAAAGTAGTTGATAATAAGATTAATTGGGTATTGCTGAATGAGATTGGGCAGGTCAGTATCTGTAAACAAGTTCCTGAAGATGTTGTCATTCGTGTCTTAAAAGAAATTACAGTTCCAAATAAAATATACTAGATTTAAAAATAAGTAATAATTAAAATTATTACTTATTTTTTTTAGTTAATAAACAGGAACATATTCATTCAAATCGAATTAACTATAAGGATATGCAACTTTTTATGGAGGTTATAGTAGTGAATGCAAAAAAGAAAAAGGTTTTCTTTATTACAGGTTTCGTAGTACTCGTTTTCTTAGGTATTATCTCATACCGAATCTATGACAATGTTTCCGCCAACAAAGAACGTGCAATCAAAGGTTCCCAAGGACGTGGCGCAGCCGTCGAAACAGGAGTAGTAACAAGACGAGACATTACTCCTACTTTAACATTTTCAGCTAATCTTGAACCCTTATGGAATGCAGATATTTCGCCTAAAGTAGATGGTAGAGTTGATAAACTTTACGTTGATGAAGGGGATATTGTAACTGCAGGTATGATAATTGGTGTGCTTGATACGAATGAGCTAGCAGCACAAGTTATGCAAGCAGAAGGTAATTTACTTTCGAATCAGGCAAGTTTGGAACAAGCCGAATTAGACTTATCTAGAGCACAGGCGCTAGCAAAGCAAGGCGCTGTATCAGCACAATCATTAGATACAGCTCGTACAAAAAGAGATCTGGCGATTGGACAAGTACGTTCAGCAGAAGGTAATGTTGTTTTATTGCAGGCTCGTTTAGACAATGCAAATATTATAGCACCGCGCAGTGGGATTGTTTTAAAACGTTACATACAAGCTGGCTCATATGCAAAAGCTGGAGCACAAATCGTAAGTATCGCTGATGTCTCATCTTTATTGGGTAAGGCTACACTTGGTGAATCTGAACTTAGTGAAATTGCAGTTGGCTTACAAGTTAAAATCATAGTAAATGCTTTACAAGATAAGGAATACATCGGAACAATCACTCGTATCTCTCCGGCAGCAACTTTGCCAGCCCGAACATTTACCGCAGAAATTACAATTCCTAATACTTCTGGGATATTGAAACCTG
The DNA here is from genome assembly GCF_000725345.1 of Pelosinus sp. UFO1. Taxonomy (NCBI): domain Bacteria; kingdom Bacillati; phylum Bacillota; class Negativicutes; order Selenomonadales; family Sporomusaceae; genus Pelosinus; species Pelosinus sp. UFO1. The sequence goes on along the minus strand of NZ_CP008852.1, from coordinate 2,403,019 downwards.
GTTTATTTAGTAAAATAGTAATTCCTGGTACAGTCCATAAAAATGCATTAGTTGTCCCTGAAAGTGCATTAGTCATGCGTGAAGATCAAAAGACAGTCTATGTGGTAACAAATGAAAATAAAGTCCAACAACGCGTTCTAAAATTAGGATATGTAGGTGAGGGTTGGGCTGAAGTATTAGCAGGCTTAAACGATGGTGAACGCATTGTAATTGCAGGACAAAATAAATTAAAAGATGGTTCCACTATAACTGCTCCTAGCGGCAAAGAGGGTGGAAACTAAATGATTGATACATTTATTAAGCGGCCTGTATTTACTACGATGATCGTCATGCTACTCGTAGTATTTGGTTTAGGTGCTTATCCTACCTTGGGAATTGATTTAAACCCAGATGTTGAGTTTCCTATTGTTACTGTAACCATAACTTACACAGGTGCTTCACCAGAAGAAATGGAAAGCCTAATTACTAAACCAGTGGAAGACGCAGTTAGTTCCGTTTCCGGAATAAAATCTTTATCCTCAGTTTCTCGTGAAGGTACCTCTCAAGTCACTTTGGAATTTGAGTTTGGAACAAATCCAAAATTAGCGGCTAATGAGATTAGAGAAAAAGTGGCAGGGGTCCGTAAAAGATTACCTGATCAAATTGACGAACCTGTTGTACAACGTTTCGATATTACGGCGCAATCCATTGTTTATTTTAGTTTAGCCTCTGATACTCGTAGTCGTGGTGAAATACGTAAATTGGCCATTGATGTTGTAAAAGATGAATTACAACGCATGGACGGAGTAGCGCAAGTAGACGTTTTTGGTGCCACGGATCGGGAAATTCATATTTTTATTGACCCTAAAAAAATAGAATCTTATAATATTTCTTTCCAACAAATCCGTGATGCAATTAATGACCAAAACTTAAATACTCCTGGTGGTAAAGTAAACGAAAAAGGTACCGAATTAACGGTACGTACAATGGGCAAATATAAAAGTGTAGATGAGATTAAGAATATAATTGTAGCAAATCAAGACGGCCGTCTTATTACTTTAAAGGACGTTGTTACAATTGAAGATGGCTGGGCCGAAGAACGTGTTTACGCACATACAAATGGTACACCTAGTGTAATTATTTCTGTGCAAAAGCAATCCGGTACAAATACAGTAGATGTGGCAGAACGAGTAAAAAGGGCAATGGAAAACATGCAGACGAATGTCTTACCACAAGATATTAAAGTTTCTATTGTCCGAGATAGCTCCAAGTATATTCGCAGTAGTGTGGAAGATGTTATGGTATCATTGCTCTTTGGTGGCTTATTGGCAGTGGTAATTACATTTCTCTTCTTACAAAATACTCGAGCAACAATGATTGGAGCCATTGCCATCCCAACCTCTATCATAGCGACTTTCTTTGCTATGAAAGTAATGGGCTTTACTCTTAATAATATGTCACTCATGGGGCTTAGTTTAGCAGTAGGGATTTTGATTGATGATGCTATTGTTGTCATTGAAAATATCTTCCGTCATATGGAAGATGGTCTATCACCTATGGAGGCTGCTAGAGTCGGTACTACCGAAATCTCTTTGGCAGTAGTTGCTACTACTTTATCGATTTTAGCCGTGTTTGTTCCTGTAGGTAATATGGGAGAAATCATAGGCCAATTTTTTAAACAGTTTGGTATTACCGTTGCTTTTGCAGTAGCTTTTTCCTTATTTGTAGCTTTTACTTTAACTCCTACCTTAGCCGCTTACTGGCTAAAAAACAATCATGGTGAATCACTACAAAGCCGCTGGAGTTGGCTGCAAAAAATCCTTGATGTTTGGGAGACTGGCTTCCTTTCCTTAAGAGATAACTACAAATTAATTCTTCAATGGGCCCTAAAACGTCCGAAGAAATTAGTTGCATTAGCTGTATTGTCCTTGTTCCTTAACGGACTTTTACTACCGTTTATTGGTGTTGAGTTTCAGCCTACTTACGATTCTGGAGAGTTCAACGTGATGTTAACTGCATCCTCTGGCACATCTATGGAAAAAATGAAGGAGCTTGTAGAGCCAATCGAAAAAGAAGTATTATCTATTCCAGAACTAGAATCTGCGTTTGTTTTGATTGGCACAAACCGGCAATTAAATAAAGTAAACATAGGTATACGACTAATCGACAGTGCTGATAGATCGCGATCTATGTCTCAAATCATGGATCAATTAAGAATCAAATTCCGTACAGTCCAAAATTTAAAGGTTGCAGTACAATCTAACCAAGGTATGGGTAGAGGGGATTCTCGCCCTGTTCAGGTGGGCATCAGGGGACCTGAATTAGAGGTCTTAAACCGTAGTGCTTTTGATTTAGCAGAAGCCATTAAACAAATTTCTGGTACAACAGATGTAGATATCTCAAGTGATCAATCTGAACCAGAAGTGCAAGTTAAATTGGACCCTGTCAGAGCAGCTGAGCTAGGGATTAACAGTACTATTGCCGGAGAGGTCATTCAGATGGCATTCCTCGGAATCACAACTAAGAATCAATATAATGTAGCAGACAGTGATTATGACATTCGTGTGCAGATGCAGCCTAGCAATCGGTTAAGCATGTCTGATGTAGCCAACTTACGAATATCATCTAAAACAGGCGGATTTGTCCGGCTTGCAGACATTGCTAACGTAAAGTTTTCATCCGGCCCTACCCAAATTGACCGCGAATCTCGACAAAGGCAAGTTATCGTTTATGCAAATACAGTAGGGGTATCTACAGGTGAAGTTCTCACAAAGATTAAAGAAATTATTCCATCGATCAATTTGCCTTTAGGCTATACCTATAAATTTGTAGGCCAAGCGCAGATGATGCAGGATTCTTTCAAAGAAATTGGTAAAGCGTTACTTTTGGCTATTGTACTTATCTACATGGTACTAGCTGCAGAGTTTGAAAGCTTTATTCATCCCTTGACGATTATGCTTTCACTACCTTTTTCACTTGTTGGTGCCGTTCTAGGCCTCTTAATCTCAGGTAAAACAATTAATATGATGTCTTTAATTGGTATTATCATGTTAATGGGTCTAGTTACGAAAAATGCAATATTACTAATTGACCATACAATACAGTTACGTAATAACGGCATGTCAATCCAGGATGCTTTGGTCGAAGCTGGAGTTTTAAGATTGCGGCCAATTCTCATGACTACAATGGCCATGATTTTTGGTATGATGCCCGTAGCATTAGGTTTGGGAGCGGGTGCCGAATTACGCTCTTCAATGGGTGTAGTACTTATTGGCGGTCTAATAACATCCACTTTCTTAACTTTAATTATTGTTCCACTAGTGTATTTTTTAATTGATCAAATGCAACAATCCTTTAAGAAAAGCAAAACAGAAAAGAACATTAATTTATAAAAAGTTGCAAATTTATCTAAAGTAATCGCCTGATATTGGCGGTTACTTTTTTTGTTTTTATTAATATTATATAATATCCAATATTTTCATTGAAATAGAAGGGAATTGTGAAATTTATGTAGAATTAACATAAAGAAAATTGGGCTTACTACTACATGAAGATAAAGCATACCCTTGATGGGAGGTAACGAAGATTCAACAAAAGTTGTTAAATGATGTCAAAGCGGGAATGATTTTAGCAGAAGACGTAATTGATCAATATGGTAGAATACTTGTAGCGTCAGGAATGACATTAAAAAACGAAATAATTAATTTACTTATAAAACACGAAATTTATTCTGTTTATGTATGTGACCATAAGTTTACAAATCGTGAGATTAACGAACTTCGCGATTTAATAAGCATGGACACTAGGTTGCAGTTAATTTCTAATGTAGAAAACGCCTTTACCAGTTCTGACGGCTTAGCTAAACATTTAACACAATTGCAAAATTATATAGAAGACATTGTCTCTACATTAGCTAGTAATAAGGATATTCTAATGTATTTAAATGATGTTAACTGCGCAAGTGATTATTTGTTTATGCATAGTGTCAATGTAGGAATATTTTCTATCATTATTGGCATTGCAATGGAATTACCTTATGAAGAATTATGTATTTTAGGCATGGGCGGATTACTACATGACTTCGGAAAAACAAGAATTACAAAAACAATTCTTGATAAACAAGACAAATTAACTGTAGAAGAATTTAATGAAATTAAGCAACATGCATCCCTTGGCTATAATGTACTAAAAGTAGATACACAACTCGATTATCGTATTAATTTTATGGCATTACAGCATCATGAGCGATGCGACGGCAGCGGATATCCTTGGGGGATCCCAAAATTACAAATACATCCATTAGCAAGAATTGTTGCAGTGGCAGATGTTTATGATGCATTAACAACAAATCGAGTCTATCGTTCACGACTTACTTCATTTGAGGCAATGGAAATAATAAATAAAGGTAATAAAGTATATTTTGATGAAAATGTAATTGAAGCCTTCAATACAGTGGCTATTCCTTATCAGATTGATAGTGAAGTCAAACTTACCAATGGTTTAAATGGCAAAGTGTTCGGGCTTAATAGTAGTAATTTAACTCGTCCGCTCATTTCCACGCCAATTGGAATAGTGAATTTATTACATGAACCTAATATTGGGATCATTGCTACAAGTTACTAAAACTTGGCTAAAGGCCAAGTTTTCTGTATTATATTGTCTTATTTGAACAAATTCTTAACTTTTTTCCTTCTTAGTCATACTTAAAAGTAAAAAGTGATATAATAGGAAACAATCTTATTGATAACTGAATAAATAATAATAAGGAGATAACATGGATATCAAGAACCTACGCAATGTATTAGAAGAATTTCATGCTAGTCGATTATCTTTGGATGAAGCAGTGGACAAGCTTAAAATTTTACCATATGAAGATTTAGATTTTGTAAAGATAGATCACCATCGTATGATTCGACAGGGATTTCCTGAAGTAATCTTTTGTCAAGGAAAGACAGCCGAGCAAGTGGCAACTATAATGAAAAGCTTATCGATACATAATCAAAATGTTTTAGCTACTAGAGCAACAGCGGATATGTATTCTGCTGTAAAAAAAGTTGTACCTGACGCACAGTATTATGAAGTAGCTAAAATAATTTTTGTTAAACATAATACCATCGAACCAGATGATGAACGATTTATACTAGTTATGACAGCAGGAACCAGTGATATTCCAGTAGCTGAGGAAGCTGCTGTTACTGCAGAGATTATGGGTAATAAAGTAGAACGTGTTTATGACGTCGGAGTAGCCGGCATTCATCGCTTATTTTCTCAGCAGCAGGTCATCCAAAGGGCGAATGTTATTATCGTCGCTGCAGGTATGGAGGGGGCTTTAGTCAGTGTCGTTGGGGGGATGGTTGCCAAGCCAGTCATAGCTTTACCTACTAGTGTTGGCTATGGTGCTAGCTTTAATGGTCTAGCAGCTTTATTAAGTATGTTAAATAGTTGTGCCGCCGGAGTATCCGTTGTGAATATTGATAATGGATTTGGTGCAGGACGATTGGCAAGTATTATTAATAAGATGAGGTGATATCGTGCAAGCGCTTTATTTAGATTGTTTTGCCGGCATTAGTGGTAACATGTTATTAGGAGCATTATTAAATGCAGGTTTACCAGAGGAAATTCTAAGAGAACAGCTATCCCTTTTACCAGTCGACGGTTATCACTTAACTATTGAAAAAGTAAATAAGAATGGTATTAGTGCAGTATATGTAGATGTAAAATTACATACTCATGACCATCATGGGCATGGACATCATCATCATCGTCACTTATCTACTATATTTCAAATTATTGATGATTCTCAATTAGCACCAAGAATAAAAGATGATAGTAAGAAAGTTTTCATGTTGTTAGCCCAAGCAGAGGCTAAGGTACATGGTGTAACAATAGAGGAAATTCATTTTCATGAAGTTGGAGCCGTTGATGCGATTATCGATATTGTGGGCACCGTAATTGGACTTAATTATTTTGGAATTGAGGCCATTTATACTTCGAAATTACAAGTTGGCAAGGGTTTTGTAAAATGTTGCCATGGCCTAATGCCAATACCAGCACCAGCAACAGCAGAGCTGTTAAAAAACATTCCCTATTATAATGGGGAAATTAGCAAAGAATTAGTAACTCCGACAGGAGCAGCAGTAATTTCAGCATTAGGAACTGATTATGGAAATATGCCAGAGAATTTTACTAGCAAAACGATTGGTTATGGAGCAGGTACTTGGGATTTGGAGATTCCCAATGTTCTTAGGATGCATATAGGAGAAATACCTGAGTACATTAAGACGAGTGAAACTCTCCTCATAGAAGCAAATATTGATGATTTAAGCCCACAAGTTTTTCCGTATGTTATGGATAAGTTGCTAGAGATTGGTGTATTTGATGTCTGGTTAACTCCTATTATTATGAAAAAGAATCGTGCTGCTACTATGCTATCCATATTAGTATCAAGTAACATCTTAGATCAAGTGACTACAATTATATTTGAAGAAACGTCTACAATTGGACTAAGGTATTATTCGGTTGAACGAAAAATGGCAAAACGAGAAATTGTAACGGTAGCTCTATCTTGGGGTGAAGCTAGAGCGAAAATTAGTTCCTATAATGAAAAGGTGTGTAGCGTTACTCCTGAATATGAGGATTGTAAAAGTATAGCAAAACAACATAAAATCCCCTTGAAAAAAGTGCAGCAAGCAGTGCTAGACGCAGCCTTTAATACTATCAAGTAATCATAATTCAGTGTTTTTAGTATAACTTTCGTGAAAATTAGGAGTGTGTTAAGCGTGAAAGCAGTTGTTTTATTATCGGGTGGTCTAGACTCTACTGTATGTATGGCTGTAGCTCATAGTCAGGGCTACGAGCTTTTCCCTATTAGTTTTAATTATAATCAACGTCATTCCAGAGAATTAGAAAGTGCTACTACTGTAGCTCAGTATTATAAAGTTACTAAACATATCGTTATTGAAACTAATATGAATGCGATAGGAGGTAGCGCTTTAACTGATGAGCACCTGGAAGTACCATCAGGCAGCAATGCAACCCATGATATCCCTATTACCTATGTGCCTGCTAGAAATTTAATTTTCCTAAGTTATGCTTTAGGATATGCAGAAGTAACAGGAGCAGATAAAATTTTCATTGGTGTAAATGCTCTTGATTATTCAGGTTATCCTGACTGCCGTCCTGAATTTATTGATCTATTTCAAGAAGTTGCTGATTATAGTACAAAAGCAGGAGTGCAAGATCAGCGAAAAATAAGAATAGAAACCCCCTTACTACATTTAACTAAAAAAGACATTGTCATCTTAGGTCACAGTTTAAATGCTCCTCTAGAATTGACTACCAGCTGTTATAAAGGGGAATCGGCTGCTTGTGGCGAGTGTGATAGTTGTCTGCTACGTTTAAAAGGTTTCTCTGAAGCAAATATAACAGATCCCATTTTATATAAAACTAGGAGTGAATAAAGTTTGAAAGACGTTCAGAATATCTCAGATGATCGTGGTATTGCGATTCAAAATGTAGGTGTCAGTGGTGTACACTTACCATTTCTTATCAAAACTAAAACAGACTCTTTTCAGTCTGTTTTAGCTACGATAAATCTTACTGTGGATTTACCAAAAGAATATAAGGGTACCCATATGAGCCGTTTCATCGAAATCTTAAGTGAATGGAGCCAAAAGCCCATATCTAGTCGCGAAATGGAATCTATACTAATAGATACTTTAAATAAACTTGATGCTGAATATGCACAAATGGAAATTCATTTCAAATATTTTATTGATAAAGTTGCCCCCATCAGCGGGCTTAAAAGTATGCTTGATGTGGATTGTTCTTTTTCTGCAAAATTAACTAAGGGCAGGCCTTTGGATTTCACCCTGGGTGTTGCCGTTCCTTTCACTTCTTTGTGTCCTTGTAGTAAAGAAATTTCTAAATATGGAGCTCACAATCAACGAGGATTAATGAAGGTGAAAATTAAATATACAAGTGGAAAATTTATTTGGATTGAGGATTTAGTAGCATTAATGGAAGCACAAGGTAGTTGTCCTATCTATCCATTGTTAAAACGTGAAGATGAAAAATATGTAACAGAACACGCGTATGAGAATGCTAAATTTGTTGAAGATATATTACGAGATCTGGTGTTAGCGTTACGCCAGCAGAAGTTTATCAGCTGGTTTGAAATACAATGTGAGAATTACGAGTCAATTCACAACCATAGTGCCTATGCAAAGCATGTTGAGCATGTAAATAATTAAGTTATCTTTTTCCATTTACTTGCTAAGAAAATTCTCAGTAGTCTACTGAGTAGATGATCAGGAGCCTTTTAATAGGCTCCTCTACAATGAGTATACTTACATATTTTCATACTAACTTGAGAAGTGTTTCCTTAGCCGCTAATTGCCATATTTCCTTATACATGCTACCATGTATAGCTAGGCGTACTATAAGGGAGTTGTTTTTATGAAACGATTAATCATAAATGCTGATGATTTTGGACTTAATGAAATGATAAATGTCGGAATTATTCAAGGGCATACAGCAGGAATTATAACCAGTACAACCATCATGGCCTGTGGTAAAGCCTTTGATCATGCTGTTCCACTAGCTTTAGATAATAAGGAATTAGGTATTGGTGTACATCTAACCTTAGTAGGAGAGAGACCAGTATGTAACCCTAGCACAATACCATCATTGGTAGATAAGGAAGGATCCTTATCACCCCAATATCCCCAATTTTTAAAACGTTTTTGCTTAGGACAGATAAAACTTGATGATATCAAAAAAGAACTAACCGCTCAAGTACAAAAGGTAGCAGATTGTGGATTACCTATCACGCATTTAGATAGCCACCAACATATGCATATTGTACCTGGCATCATTGATATTACTATCGAATTAGCTAAAAAATTTAGTATTAAAGCAGTACGTATTCCTTCTGAACCATATCTCTTTTTAGGCGGATATCCTTTTTCTACTTCGCGAATTGTGGCTCGTGCAGGCTTAACTTGTCTGGCCCAAATAGCTCGTAAAAAGATAATAGAGCGGGGACTCATTGCACCAAACCATTTTTTTGGTATGTTAGCAGGAGGTAATATGCATGAAGAATTTTTATTGCAAATTATTAATAACTTACCTGAAGGTATATCAGAAATCATGATGCACCCAGGAGCTAATGAATCAATCTTACATACTATGTATAACTGGAATTACCATTGGCAAGCAGAATTAAACGCCATTACAAGCAAAACTGTACGCCAACAGATTACAAATCGTGATATACAATTAATTTCATTTGGGGAGTTAGGAAATGACTAAGTTTTATCAACGCCTAATTCTCCTATTACTGTTAGTTGGTGGTATCTCTGCTATTGTAATTTACTTTACAGTCGATATTCATACTTTACGCCATCTCAATAGTTTTCAGCCCTGGTCCTTAGTACTGGCTATTGTTTTTTTAGTAATTGGTTTATATTTTGATGGAGTCCGTCTCATGCACCTTGTACGTATTTCTGGTGAAAGAATAAGCTTAATAGAGGCTGTGCAAGTTGTTTTTGGCAATTATTTTTTAGCACTATTAACACCCGGAGCAGCCGGTGGGGCCGTAGCACAAGTCATGTTCTTACGCAAGGCGGGGGTACCTACAGCAAAGGCCACTGTTCTAGTAGTCGTTAGAACACTGCTATCTATTATATTTTTATTATTTTTAGTTCCCGTTGTTTTTTATTATGACCCTGAAATTATGCCAGGTCTAACAGACAATATGCTGGCTATAGCGTCTGGCTTACTTGTTGTGAGTATCTTAGGAATCATCTGGCTATTCCGTACTAGTCTACCTAATTATTTATTGGTTGTGCTTACAAAGAAACTAAATCACAATTATCGCCGCCGAGTCTTCGCGATATATCGTGATGTACGAGGTGCTGTCTTTATGCTATCATCAGCTCCAACAAGTATGGGTAGAGTTTTTATTGAATCAGCCATAAGTCTGTTGGCTTTATATAGCATTGTGCCAATATTATTCATGGGTATGGGTGTTTCTGTAAATTTACCACAAATTATTGGGAGAATGATATTACTAAACATTCTATTATACTTTGCACCGACACCAGGAGGCTCGGGTATCGCGGAAGGTGGCTTTATCTTTTTATTTAGCAACTTTTTACCCTCAGGCACAGTTGGAATCGCTGCTGTAGCCTGGCGAATAATAGTAGAATATTTACCGTTTATTATCGGCTTATATTTCACAGTAAAGGTTTTTGGTCAAAATTTCTTAGTTAACCATATAAAATAGGAGGTTGTAAAAATGAAAGTTTTAGTAACTGGGGGAGCCGGTTTTATTGGCTCACATGTAGTAGACCGACTAATACAAGAAAATTGCCAGGTTGTCATCATTGATAATTTGAGTACTGGGTTACTCGAGAACATCAATAAAGCAGCCCAATTTGTTCAAATGGATATACGTAGTAATCAAGTACTTGATTTATTTGTAAAAGAAAAATTTGATTATGTAATTCATTTAGCTGCTCAAACTATGGTGCATAAATCTTTGGAAATGCCGGATTATGATTGTGATGTAAATATATCCGGTACGGTTAACCTTTTAGAAGCCTGCCGTAAAACAAATGTTAAACGAATCGTATTTTCCTCCACGGCAGCTGTCTACGGCAATGCAACAAACTTACCAGTAAAAGAAGCAACCCCAAAAGGGCCTACTTCTTTTTATGGCTTAAGTAAGTTAACTTGTGAAAACTACTTATCCTTATATAACCAAGTATATGGTCTTGAATTTATGATATTACGCTATGCAAATGTTTATGGCGAGCGCCAGGGAGATGGCGGAGAAGGTGGAGTTATTAGCATTTTTGCGCGCAAAATTCACCATCATCAGCCCGTAACAATCTTTGGTGACGGTAGCCAAACACGTGATTTTATTTATGTAGGAGATATAGCTAATGCTAATTACCAATCCTTATTATCTAGTTATTCGAATAAGATTTGTAACATTAGCACACAAACTGAAACAAGCGTTAATACATTAATAGAATATATGGCAAAAGTTGCTGGCAAAACAGTGACAAGGGTCTATGCTGAAATGCGTGAAGGTGATATTTATAAGTCTTCCTTGTCAAATTGTGCAGCCCAGGAATACTTAAACTGGAATCCAGCTATGCCATTAATTGAAGGTTTGTCTAAAACATATAATTCTCTTATCTAGGTTTTAAAATTCCTCCAACGGATATATTAGTAAAATACGATTTAACAACGACACTTTTTGTTACTAACTCAAAGACAATGAATCTTATGATTTTAACTTTTGGAGGTTACATATGTTTAATAAATTGGGAACTGGCTTTTGGCTAGTAGCCATAATTACTATATTTATAGTATTTTCTAATCTAGGCGGGATACCATTGCTAGATCCTGACGAACCTGTCTATGCAGAGACGCCTAAAGAAATGTTTGCTTTTAATGAGTTTGTCTCTCCACGTATTTTTGGTGAGTATTGGTATGATAAACCGCCAATGTATTATTGGTTAGTAGCTGCATCTTATAAAATATTAGGTGTTAATGAATTTGCTGCACGTTTTCCCTCTGCTGCCTTGGCTGTAGTCTGCGCTCTAGTGGTATATTGGTCAGGGCGCCGTTTATTTAATGAACGGACTGGAATGGTTAGTGCTTTAGTATTAGCTACAAGTATCGAATACTTTTATCTAGGTAAAGCTGCTGTAACTGATATTACCTTAGTTTTATTTCTTTCTCTTTCTCTGTTATCTTTTATTGAAAAAAGATATTATACCGCTTATATTTTTGCTGGTTTGGCAACATTAACGAAAGGCCCCATTGGCCTATTGTTCCCCGGTGGAATTATCTTTTTTTACTTACTGGTTACAAGAAATTGGTCTCTGCTAAAGAGCATGAAAATACCCTCTGGGTTGCTTGTCTATGCACTTATAGCTGCCCCGTGGTATATTATCATGTATAAGATCCATGGTAGTATTTTTATAGATACCTTTCTTGGTTTTCATAATATCACAAGATTTACGTCTCCTGAACATCCCGAGTTAGTACTATGGTATTATTATATTCCAGTTCTTGTACTTGGCTTTTTTCCCTGGACGACTATTATGCTACAGTCCATATGGGCATCTTTGACTGCCAGTAATAGGAATTTTTCAACCCTATTATTCTTAAATATTTGGGCACTATTTATTTTTGTCTTTTTTACAATTTCTCAGACTAAGTTAGTCTCTTACATTTTACCTATGTATCCACCTTTAGCGATGATAGTAGGGTGGTACATTGATATGATATGGTCACGCAAAAACATACGTTTTACAAGCTGGCCAATCCTATTGGGTCTTTTAACAATACTTTTTACAGCCGGTATGATTCTCGGTAGCAAAACCATGCCCATACTACAACTTGGAATCTATATAACCTCTGGAATTTTCATTGTAATGGCATTATTAATAGCCTATTTTGCATGGATGAAAGAAATAGGCCGTGCCTTTTGGACTCAAATCATTGCTATGGTTTCATTTTCTATGGTGTTAGTTTTTATGTTATTCCCTTTAGCCGCACCAAATTTTACAACTAAACATATTGCGCAAGAGTTTACGAAACAGTATGATGGTACATCTCCAGTATATATTATTAAATTCTTACACCCAGGTTTTACATTCTATACAAATGTTTATGGATTTGAGTTAAAGAAAGATGATGATCTAAATCAATATATTCAAGAAAGTCCAAGGGCATATTTTCTCCTTAGACAAGCTGAATATGATCGTTTAACAAACAAAAGCATCCAATTACTTACGGTTTTATCTGTTATTGACGATAAAATTTTACTACTCAAAAAATAGGGGAGGTACTTATGGCAAAGCGCTTAACAATGTTGTTGCTTTTTCTTTCATCATTAACCTTTTTTCTATCCTTTAATGCCTCTCTCCCAATAAGCGACCCTGTAGAATCCAATTATGCATTAACAGCTAAAGAAATGGTACTGACTGGTGATTGGATGTCGCCTCAAATTTATGGACATTATTGGTTTGATAAACCGATTATGGTCTATTGGTTGCTTGCTATAAGTTTTAAGATATTTGGTATTACTGATTTTGCCGCACGTTTTCCTGCCGGATTATTTAGCGCTGCTAGTGTAACTTTTACTTACTGGTTTGGACAAAAAATTTTTAGTAATACCAAAACCGCACTCTTAAGCTCTTTAGTATTAGCAACCTCCTTAGAATTTTGGGTATTAGCTAAAATGGTTATTACTGATTCTATCTTATTTTTTTATACTAGTATTACTTTAGCTATGTTATATCTCGGTCTGAAAAATACTGGTTCGAAATGGTATGTTTCATTAGCTTATATGGCCGCGGGACTGGCCGTATTAACCAAAGGTCCTGTTGGCCTTGTGCTACCAGGATTAATTATCTGTAGTTATATAATGATTTCTCGCCAATGGCAGCTATTTAGAAAGGTATTTATTCTCCCTGGGATCTTTGCCTTTTTAATAATTGCTGCTCCTTGGTATGTTAAGATGTACCAATTACACGGTACAAATTTTCTTGATACCTTTTTGGGATTACATAACTATCTTCGTGCCACAGTGTCCGAACATCCTAAAGATAATGTCTTTTATTATTATCTAGTCCTATTTCCCATCAGCTTATTACCTTGGTCAGGAATTTTCATTAAATCAATGGGTGTTGTTAGAAAAGAACTTTCGTCATCTCAGCTAATTTATTTAACAAATTGGTCTATTCTAACGATTATTTTTTACACAATGATGGCTACTAAATATCCTACATATGTTTTCCCTGCATCCTTTCCCGCAGCCTTACTAATTGGCTATACTTTAGGGAAAATGCAAAGTCTGAAGGATCGAAAGGTTTGGTGGTGGCTATCCATTCCAGCCATTGCGCTATTACTTCTTATTTCGCTAAGTAGTCGATTTATCCCAACTGCAGCTAGTTGGACAATGCTATATATTGGTGCTTTCGTTTCAATTGCTTTAATACTTTGGAAACAATTAAAAGGAAATGTCTATCACTTGCCACAGATAATAGCAATAGTAACCGTAATTATGAATTTATTCCTAATTCATAATGGCCTTATACCATTAGCAGAAACACGCTCTGCTAAAAGTATCTCTGCTGAGTTACCAGCAGAAAGGGCTAGAATAGCCTCCTATGGTGAATATTCAACATCGGCGGTGTTTTATAGTGGCTATAATATTCCTCGATTAATACATGAAGAAGAACCGCAGCAACTAGGTACTTGGGCAGGAAAATATACAATGCCTACGCAAACGATCAGAGAATTTACTTCTGATACCAGTATGTCGTATATATTGGTCTCAAATAAAGATAACAGGAATTTTATGAATGAACCTTTTTCTAAGCAGTTTTCTCCAGTCGCTACACGTAATGCGATAACACTATATCAGCGAGTGGCCAATCACAATGATTGAAACAGACTAATTGAATAAATCATCTATAATTTATAAATAATAGCAGGAATATTAGCAGTAGTAGTGGAATACTACAAAAATATACCAATAACAACATAATAACAAAATTAATAATTTGGGAATAGGTGCTTATGCTTAAAAGGGAAGTCCGGTCAAAGCCGGCGCGGTCCCGCCACTGTATTGGGGAGCACAGCTAAGAATATACCACTGGAAATAATCCGGGAAGGTTTAGCTATGTAATGAACCAGAGTCAGGAGACCTGCCTATTCTGACACACACCGTTATGACCTACGGAGGATAGGCAGGTGGTAGAATAAATTAGGTTTATTGTACCTCCTGCCTGCAGGGGGTTTTTATTTTGCAAAAAAAAATGAAGTCTGGAATTACTACTGGCACTTGTGCCGCTGCAGCAACTAAAGCTGCATTATTAGCATGGTCCGGGCAATTGCCTACTACTGTACATGTAACCTCACCACAGGGACAAAATATCCATGTAAAAATTGCAACATGTCAGCCCTTATATAATGGAGGAAAGGCAAGTATCATTAAGGATGCAGGAGATGATCCTGATGTTACAAATGGTACAATGATCTTTGCTGAAGTAGAAATCAATAAAACGAGTGAGATAATCCTAAAAGCTGGAGTTGGAGTGGGGTTTGTTACCAAACCAGGTTTATCTGTAGCTGTTGGTCAGCCCGCTATTAACCCTGGACCTCGTAAAATGATCATGCAAGCAATACAAGATGTATTACCTACTGGTTGTGGTGTAAGTGTTACTATTTCAATACCTGATGGTGAAAGGTTAGCACAACGAACTTTAAATCCAACATTAGGCATTGTAGGCGGTTTATCCATTATTGGTACTACTGGTATAGTGGAACCAATGTCAGAAGAAGCCTTTAAAAATTCATTATCACCACAGATTTCTATGGTAAAGGCATTAGGATATAATCAAATTGTCTTTGCTCCTGGAAAAATGGGACAAGAAATCGCCATCAATCGATATAATCTCCCTAGAGAAGCAGTAATACAAACTAGCAATTTTGTCGGACATATGTTGGAAAGTGCTGTACATTATGGTATGGAGCAAGTATTGTTATTTGGCCATTTGGGAAAAATTGTAAAAGTGGCTGCAGGGATTTTTCATACCCATAATCGTATGGCTGATGCTCGTTTTGAAACACTGGCTGCCTATATGGCTTCCCTAGGCGCACCGCAGTCTGCGATACAAGAAGTATTAGACTGTAATACTACGGAATCTGCTATGCCAATTATTACAAAATACAAATTGCATGAAGTGTACCGCGTAATTGCCCAAAGAGCCAGCATACGTGCTGAGCGTTATATCTTTGGTGATCTAAGAGTGGGTACTGCTATGATTACTCTTAAAGGAGATATATTAGCAACTGATGATACCGCACAAGAAATTGGAGGCAATCTAGGATGGAACATAAAATAATAGTAGTAGGAATTGGACCAGGATCACCTGATTATATATTGCCAGTGGCTAGTCGCATAATTGCCCAGGCAGACGTACTAGTTGGAAGTCAACGAGCTCTTATAACATTTGCACCTAAACATGCAACGGTTAAAGTTATCGATCGAGATATCAGTGGCGTTTTAACGTTCATCGCTACATCCCTTTCGCAAAGTGATGTAGTGGTAATGGTTTCAGGTGATCCGGGTTTTTACAGTTTCCTAGCTACTCTTAAAACTAAATTTACGTCAGAACGTATTACCGTTATCCCAGGAATAAGCTCTATGCAGTTAGCTTTCGCCCGTATAACTGCTATATGGCAAGATGCACGTCTTATCAGTATGCATGGTCGCACAGCCAATGATAATGATTTAAATTATGCTCCTGACAAAAAGCTCGGCATTCTAACTGATTATGAACAAGATCCAAAGTTTATTGCGGGCGTACTCATAGATCATGGTTGGCCGTTAAATGCAAAAGTATGGTTGTGTGCTAATTTGTCTTATGAAAATGAAGAGATTAAGCATTCAACTCTAAGTGAAGTAAAAATGCTAGATGGGTTTACTCATTGTGTAATGGTGGTGGCAGCATGAGCTATTTTCCAGGGATTAAGGATGAGGACTTTATTCGTGGTGATATTCCAATGACGAAGCAAGAAGTTCGTATTTTAGTTCTTACTAAAGCGAAGATTTGTCCTACTGACACTATTATAGACATTGGGGCCGGTACTGGCTCCCTCTCAATTGAGGCGGCCTTACAAGCTAGTAGTGGTAAAGTATATGCGATCGAACGGCATCCAGAGGGAGCTCAACTAATTCGTTCTAATGCAATACATTTTGGCGCAGATAATATCGAAGTCATCTCAGGTTCCGCACCGGAGGCATTGCAGGGTCTTCCCATTGCTGATGTAATCTTTATCGGCGGGAGCGGTGGTCACTTACAAGAACTTTTAGCCCAAAGTAATAGTTTACTTAAACCGAATGGCAGATTAGTTATCACAGCTATTACTATAGAAACATTATATGATGCTTTACATAGTATGCAGGCTAAACCTGAATTTACGGTAGAAGCTTTTGGTATGCAAGTAACACGTATAAAACAAGTGAAAAGCAGTAATATGTTGCAAGCATTAAATCCAATCTATATCATTATATGTACTAAAGGTATATAAGCTAATTATATTAGAATTTTCACTAATAAATATTTGGGAGGTTTTTCAATGCATGTTTCATTTGTAGGGGCAGGTCCTGGAGATCCTGAGTTAATTACAGTAAAGGGTCAACGTTTATTAGGAGAAGCCGATGTTATTATTTATGCCGGTTCCCTTGTCAATCCAGCCTTATTGGCGCTAGCTAAACAAGGTGCATCAATTTACAACAGTGCTCCTATGACCTTAGATCAAGTTATCGACGTTATCGAGGAAGCTGCCAGTCAAGGCAAAAAGACAGTCCGATTACATACTGGTGACCCTAGTATTTATGGTGCGATCCAAGAACAAATGGATGCCCTAGATAAAAAAAATATTACATATGATGTAATTCCAGGTGTTAGTTCTTTCTTAGCAACGGCTGCCGCATTAAAACGTGAATATACGTTACCTGATGTTTCGCAAACGGTAATCATTACACGACTAGAAGGCCGCACACCTGTACCTGAAAAAGAAAAACTAGCTCTACTGGCTAGTCACAACGCGACTATGTGTATCTTTTTAAGTGTTCATATGATTGATAATGTAATGAAAGAGTTAATGGACGGTGGTTATGAACAAGACACACCTGTAGCTATCGTACAAAAAGCTTCTTGGCCAGATCAAAAAATCTTTAGAGGCACAGTATCTACAATTGGAAAAATTATAACTGACGCGAAAATCGACCGTACGGCAATGATTGTTGTTGGACGTTGCCTAGATAGTCAATATGCATTATCACGCTTATATGCTCCTGAGTTTGGTCATATGTACCGGGACGCAAAATGAAACTGGCAATTATCTCAGTGACGAATCAAGGTGCACTGCTAGGAAATAATCTAGCAGAGAAACTAAGTAAATTAGGAAAAAGCGTAGATATTTTTGCCAAAGTTGGACGCAACCCGCTACGCCACAATACCTATGAATTGCTAAGTACCTTGGTTCATAGCGTTTTTTCTCAATACGATGGATTCATTTTCATAATGGCAACAGGTATTGTAGTTAGGGTTATTGCCCCTTATATTATTGACAAACGAGTTGATCCAGCAATCGTCGTTATGGACGATTGTGGTAAACATGCTATTAGCTTATTATCAGGGCATATTGGAGGTGCCAATGAGCTAACCACATTAATCGGTGGATTAGTAGGCGCCGAAACAGTTATTACTACTGCTACCGATATTGCTAATAAACCTGCAGCAGATATGTTAGCAGTAAAACTCAATTTAACAATAGAACCCTTCGAACAATTAAAATCTATTAATGCAGCAATTGTTAATGGCGATAATGTACTATTTTTTCTTGACAAAGCAATATCACATCAGGATTTTTATTATCAAGAAGCCGCCAAGTTAGGGATCGAATTAATAGATTTATCCAACATAGGTAGTAATGATTTTGATGCTGCCGTTATTATTTCAGATCGATTATTATCCTTAAGTATATCTCACTTATATCTACGGCCTCCAACACTTGCTGTTGGTATTGGTTGCAGACGAAACACGACCAGTGAAGAAATTTTAGCAGCAGTAACTGATGCTTGTAGTCGAATTGGCCGTAGCATAAATAGTATTACCACCATTGGCAGTAGTGTTATAAAACAAAATGAACCAGGTTTATTATCTGTAATACAGCAATTAGCTGTACCTAGTATATTTTTTGTCAACGAACAATTAGAAAAATGTATCGAGGAAAATCAACTTGAGGTATCAAATTTCGTTAAAAAAGAGATAGGAGTGGGAAATGTATGTGCAGCAGCAGCAATCTTAGCGGGGCAGACGAACAAGCTTCTTCTTCCCAAAACAAAATACAAGAATGTAACGGTGTCAATTGCCCAGGTCAAATAGCAGTCGTTGGAATAGGGCCAGGCAGTTTGCTTGATATGAGTCCTAGAGCTAGAGAAAGTATAGAAAATGCCGATGTAATTGTTGGTTACAATACTTACGTTGAGCTTGTCTCTGAATTACTAACTAATAAAAAAATCATTGGTACAGGTATGATGCAAGAAATTGAACGTTGCCAAAGTGCTGTAGATCAGGCACTCGATGGCAAGAATGTAGCAGTAATTTCCAGTGGAGATCCAGGAATTTATGGTATGGCTGGTCTTATACTTGAGTTAGTAATGAAATATGATTCAGATATTCGTCCAGAGGTCAATGTTATACCTGGAATTAGTGCAGTTGGCGCTTCAGCCGCTATTCTAGGAGCACCATTAATGCATGATTTTGCTGTAATTAGTTTAAGTGATCTCTTAACACCTTGGGATGTTATTAGAAAACGTGTTGAAATGGCTGCAGAAGCTGATTTTGTAATCGCTTTATATAATCCTAAGAGCAAACGCCGTACCAGCCAAATTAGAGAAGTACGTGAAATTGTATTGAAGCATCGGAAAACCTCTACACCAGTAGGTATTGTGCATCATGCTACTCGTGAAGGTGAGAATATGGCGATATCAACTTTAAATGAATTTACTAAGGAATTTATTGATATGTTTTCTCTTGTAATTATCGGAAATAGCCAAACTTATGTACAAGATAACCGTATGATTACACCACGTGGTTATAAATTATGATTTTAGTCCTTGCCGGAACAAAGGATGGGCGAGATCTAGTTAACTTATTGATAAACTCTGATTACGAAGTAATGGCTTCTGTTTTTAGTGATTATGGCCGAGAGTTGATTGACCTTAGGGTGCCAGTTCATACTGGTCCCCTTGATGCAAATGGATTTACTACCTTGATTCACACTAACAAGATTAATATGATTGTAGATGCTAGTCATCCTTATGCTATTAATGTTTCTGAGAATGCTATGAAAGCTTGCCAAACTACAGAGATAGCTTATGTCAGATATGAACGGCCTCTTGCTGTATTGCCAAACTATGATGGTTTACACATTGTTCATGATTATGCAGCAGCAGCGCAAGTAGCAGGATCTTTGGGTAAAACTATATTTCTTACCACAGGCAGTCGTCATTTGAGAGTATTTAAAAGTTCAACATTTTTGCAGAAACACAGATTAATCGCCCGTGTGCTACCGGAACCAAGCGTCTTAACAGAATGCTTAGAGTTAGGTTTCACGCCACGAGATATAGTAGCAATACAAGGTCCCTTCTCTCACGAACTTAATGTGGCCCTATTTGAAGAATATCAAGCAGAAGTAATCGTCACTAAAAATAGTGGAGAAATTGGTGGTAGTGATACTAAAATCACAGCTGCAATGGAATTACATTTGCCTTTGGTCATAATTGATAGACCTATCATTCAGTATAGTAACGTAGTTTATGATGTTACCGAAGTTATTAAATTTATTAGGGAGGTCTACTAATGCAATATATAACAGAACCGATGGCTATTGAGGAACGCAGTATGGAAATCATTGCTCCTTACTTAACTAGTTTGAATTTGAAACCTGAGGAAATAAAGGTATTTTCACGTATTATCCACGCAGCTGGTGACCCAGAGTATTCAAAAGTTATTGAAATCCATGCGGAGGCTATTACTGCAGGATGTAAAGCACTAGAATTAGGATGTGATATTTTTTGTGATGTAGAGATGGTTCGTACTGGCATTAATAAACGCCGTTTAGCAGATTATGGCGGAACAGTACATTGTCTCATTGGTGATGAAACAGTAGCATCTACTGCCAAAGAACTTGGAATCACTCGATCTATGGTAGCTATGCGTACTTTTGGGGAACGATTGCATGGCTCTATCATTGCCATCGGTAATGCACCTACTGCTTTATTTGAAGTCTTAAACATGATGAAAGATACTAACATTCGTCCTGCACTTATTATTGGAGTTCCTGTTGGCTTCGTTGGTGCCAGTGAATCAAAAGATTTATTAGCTGAAACTTGCCCTGTGCCTTACATAACAGTCCGAGGAAATAAAGGTGGTAGTCCAATTGCTGCCGCAATTACGAATGCTCTTTTATACATGCATAAAAGATAATTTTTAAGTGCAAATAATTGCAAAACCATAAGAAGGTACTAGTAGGAGGGAGATTATGTCCCAAATTAATATTCCACGTATCGTCATTGCTGGTACTCACAGCGGTGTGGGAAAAACCACTATTGTTACAGGACTCTTAGCCGTTTTAAAAGAAAAGGGACTTACAATACAATCCTACAAAGTAGGTCCTGATTATATTGACCCTGGCTATCATCAATTAGCGAGCGGTAAGGTTGCTCATAACTTGGATACCTGGTTAGTACCTACAGACAAGCTGGTTCCGATTTTTGCTAAAACGGCTTCTGGTAATGATATTGTTATTATTGAAGGAGTCATGGGCTTATATGATGGGGGGCGCACTGGGATTAGCAGTACAGCAGCTATCGCAAAAATACTCAAAACACCAGTCGTGCTTGTTATTGATGCTAGATCAGTAGGCGAAAGTGCCGCTGCTATCGCTTTAGGTTATAAGATGTATGATCAAGAAGTAAATGTAGTTGGTGTTATTATCAACCGATTAGGATCCCAAACTCATAAAAGTATGATATGTGATGCATTAGATCGGATTGGTATTCCAGTGTTAGGCTGTATTTATCGAAATGATGCTCTACATATGCCTGAAAGGCATTTAGGTTTAACGCCAGTTACTGAGCATAATGCTGCTGATAGGATTAGCGAATTAAGAGAACAAATTTCTTCTCAACTAGATATTAACAAACTTCTTGAAATAGCACAGTCATCCCCTAGCTTGTGTAGCTTAGAAGAAGTAACCAATAATTCCCCAAAAACTCCACTAAACCTACGTATTGGTGTCGCGCAAGATGATGCTTTTTCTTTTTATTATCCCGAAAGTCTTGATGTCTTAAAATCTTTAGGGGCAGAAATTATACCATTTAGTCCTATAAGCGATAATGAGCTTCCGCAAGTGGATGGCCTATTATTTGGCGGTGGTTTTCCAGAAATGTTTGCTAATGAATTAGCCATTAATGTAAGTATGAGGCAATCTATAAAGCAAGCTTGCCAAGAAGGCATGCCAGTATATGCTGAATGTGGTGGCTTTATGTATTTGACAAAAAAAATCGTTGATTTTGAAGGTCAAAAATATGATATGGTGGGAGTTATTCCAGCAACATGTTCAATGCAATCTAAGTTACAAACAGTAGGCTATGTTGAGGCAACGGCTCTTACTGAAAATATTTTGTGTGATACTGGTGATATCCTGCGAGGGCATGAGTTCCATTTTTCACAAATGCTTATTGACGAAAATCAAAAAGATTTTCCTTGGGCTTTTGAATTTAAAAAGACACGTACTGGTGAAGTATATAATGGCGGATATGCCAGCGAGAATGTAGTAGCTTCTTATTTACATATGCATTTTACTGGTAACGAAAAGAATGCTCTCCGCTTTCTATCTTCATGTAAATTATTTAAGCAAAAAAGAAAATAATATATCCTTTGGGAGATTGATATAATGCAAGGCAAAATCGTACTTATAACAGGTGGAGCCAGAAGTGGCAAAAGTTTATTTGCTGAACAATATGCCGCAGCACAAACAGATAAAGTAGCCTATATTGCTACCGCCCAAGTATATGACCAAGAAATGCAAACACGTGTAACATTGCATCGCCAGCGTCGTCCAGATACTTGGCAAACATTTGAAGCACCATATGATGCTGACCAAATACTGCAGGAAGCCGCTAAACAGGCTAATGTTATCTTATTTGACTGTTTAACCTTATATACTAGTAACTTATTATTATCACCAAATACACCAACTAATCCTGAAGAAACATATCAATATATTATGAAACAAATTGAAAAGCTAGTGATTAGTTCACGTGCAAGCCAAGCTACAGTATTATTTGTTACAAACGAAGTAGGTATGGGGATTGTGCCTGATAATGCTTTGGCCAGACAGTATCGTGATATTGCTGGTATGGTTAATCAAAAGATGGCCGCAAATGCCGATGAAGTATACTTGGTGATTAGTGGTTTACCTGTTGAACTAAAAACGATAGCGACACAAATTGCGAAAGGGGTGCATCATGGCTAAAACCATAATGTTACAAGGGACAAGCTCACATGTAGGAAAAAGCATACTAACAACCGCTTTATGCCGCATATTTTTGCAAGATGGACAAAGAGTCGTACCCTTTAAAGCTCAAAATATGGCTTTGAATTCTTATGTAACGAAAACAGGTGGGGAAATGGGTAGAGCCCAAGTTGCCCAAGCTGAAGCTGCAGGACTTGAACCTATCGTGGAGATGAATCCTGTTTTATTAAAACCAACAGGTAACTCTTGTTCACAAGTCGTTTTAATGGGAAAACCAATTGGCAATATGTCGGCTAAAGAATATCATACTGGTTATAGCTTACAAGCGTTAGGTGTTATAAAAGAGTGCTTGGATAAACTGGGAGCAGAATTTGATACCATTGTTATTGAAGGTGCTGGTAGCCCAGCGGAAGTTAATTTGAAAGCAAATGACATTGTTAATATGCGTATCGCGAAAATGCTAACCGCGCCTGTGTTATTAATTGCTGATATTGACAGGGGAGGAGCATTAGCATCCGTTGTTGGTACATTAGAATTGTTAGACCCAGATGAAAGAGATCTTATCAAGGGAATTATTATTAATAAATTCCGAGGCGATATCGACTTGCTAAAGCCAGCTTTGGATTTTTTAGAAACAAAAACTGGTAAACCTGTAATCGGAGTAGTACCACATCTTGATCAATTAGGCATTGACGATGAAGATTCGGTCTCTCTTGATGATAAACAGGTAAATACTCTTAGTGAACTTGATATCGTGGTCATTAGAACGCCTAAAATATCGAATTTCACAGATTTTGATGCTTTTGCTAATGAAACAGATGTAACAGTTCGTTATATTCAACAAGGCGAATCAATTGGCAAGCCCGATTTAATACTCTTACCTGGAAGTAAAAATACAATTGAAGATTTATTGTACCTACGTCAGCAAGGGTTTGAAGAACAAATTATTAAACTAGTAAACTCCGGGACACCTCTTATTGGTATTTGCGGTGGTTATCAAATGCTAGGAAAACAAATATCAGATCCGGACCATACAGAATCTAATTTGGATACTATTTCTGGGCTTGGTTTACTTGATATTGCGACTACCTTTACACCGAATAAAATAACCCATCAAGTAACTGCTAATTGTTCAAATAATGGATTTTTAGGATTGAATCTTACCTATGAGAATCTAATCGGCTATGAAATTCACATGGGACAAACAGAATTCTTACAAACTGCGGAACATGCTTTTACAATTACTAGTCGCTCTAATCAACTCTCCGATTCTGCTGATGGGGTGGTACGTTCTGATGGTTTAGTCATGGGTACCTATATTCATGGCATCTTTGATAATGATGTCTATCGTCGCAGTATACTGAATGCCTTAAGAGTACGTAAAGGTCTAGCTCCTATAGAGACAGTGAATGATACTCACACTCGTAAGGAAAACAGTTACAATCGTTTGGCAGAGACTGTGAGGAATAGCCTCAATATGGATCTACTTTATACAATTCTAGGTGCAAAGTAATGGATCAATATATCCCCTTAGTTGCCATCTTAATTGATACCTTTCTAGGCGATCCTCGAACCTCTATGCACCCTGTAGTAATGATTGGTAATTTAATAACTTTTTTGGAAAAAAAGTTATTAAATTTTAAGCATTCGTCTAATTTGAAAAAATTATACGGTATGCTATTGGTAGTTATAGTATTAGCAGTAACTTACAGTATTACTTGGTGGATATTACACTTATTAGCGGCTGTTCATCCTTGGGCCGAATTTTTAGGGGGAGCCCTACTACTAAGCTTTACTATTTCTCCTAATAGTTTGGCCAAGGCAGGTAATGAAATCTATCAGTATTTACTATTAGGTAATATGCAACAAGCAAGATATAAAGTAGGCTGGATTGTTGGTCGAGATACAGATAAACTAGATGTTACCGAGATAACTAGAGCAACGGTAGAAACAATTGCAGAAAACATTGTGGATGGTATTATTTCTCCGCTATTTTATTTTGCAATCGGTGGCCTGCCACTGGCATTCTTATATCGAGCTGTGAATACACTTGATTCTATGGTTGGTTATAAAAACGAAAAATACCAAGACTTTGGTATGATTGCGGCTCGTGTCGATGATGTATTTAACTATATTCCCGCCCGTTTCACAGCCATATTGATACTAGTATCTACAATTCTGCTACGCTTCCGTTTTATTGGCGCAGCTAGTGCAATTTGGCGGGATGCAGCCAAACATCCTAGCCCTAATAGCGGCTTTTCAGAAGCTGGCGTAGCCGGTGCCTTGGGTGTCCGTTTGGGTGGTTTAAATTATTATGGTGGAATTGCTTCTGAGCGTGCTTATATGGGAGAAGTACATACTATATTAAATCCCATGCATATTAAACAGACGATTTATATTATGTACACGGTAACTGCCCTTTTTATTATAGCCTTATTCCTCTTTTGGGGTGTAGGGAGATAATTCAAACAAAAATAGAAACGCTCTTAGAAATGACAATTTGGAGGTTAGCGTAAGTATACGCTACATTAATAATGAAGAATTTTTTAACAGGATTACAATTTTTAACTCGTATTTATATAATCAAACAAACAGAGTGGTCATCTGAAAGTTTCGGTCGAAGTGTGAAGTATTTTCCCTTAGTAGGTGCTATTCTCGGGATTTTATTAGTACTTATAAACCATTTTCTTACAGAATTTTTGCCACATATGGGTATGTATATGCCACCACATGTATTAGCAATCATTCTAATTATTGCTAATATTATTCTCACAGGTGGATTACATTGTGATGGTTTTATGGATACCATGGATGGTATATTCTCTGGTCGTTCAAAAGATAGAATGTTAGAAATAATGAAAGACAGTAGAGTCGGAGCAAATGGTGTTGTCGCTTTTGTTTTACTTGTTATTCTAAAGTGGTCACTGTTAATGGATATTTCTCCACTAGGAATTCCTACTGCTTTATTTATTATGCCATTATTAGGACGATTTGCTATGGTCATAGGAATTACTATGTTTTCCTATGCTCGCCTTGATGGTATCGGCAAAGCCTTTGCCTTATATGCGGACAAAAACACCCTCTATATTGCTTTCCTTCTCACCTTACTATTGGTAGTCCCCTTAGGCAAACAAGCAATTGTAAGCCTAGCAAGTATTATTATGATCACTATGATTTTTTCCAATTATGTTAAAAATATTATAGGTGGTTTAACAGGAGATGTATACGGCGCAATTAGTGAACTCTCCGAAATAATGGTATTAATCATCTTCTTATATTAAAGGCAAATTCCACTTTAATCCTTCTAAATAGTCCATTTTAGTCAGGTTGACAAATAATATAGCGGAAGATATAGTTGTTGTAAAGATAGTTAGCCTTAAAGAATTCAGCGAAATTTTATTAATTTATATAAATAATAACGTATGGAGAACACTTGTATGAGGGTAACCGTCAAAGCCCCTGGTTCATGTGGCGAATTAGCACAAGGTACAATCAATGGAAAAAGTTTTTTAATTACTTGTCCTATTGATTTATACTCAAAGGTAACGGTAATGCCTAATAAAGATATTGGTATTGTATCAATTGGAAATAAGGTCGCAACTGCCATCACCAAAACACTTCAGTTTTTAAAAATCCCTAATGATGGTTTTCATGTTAGCGTAAAATCTGAATTACCACTAGGCAAAGGCATGGCTTCCAGTAGTGCTGATATTAGTGCTGCATGCCAATGTATTGCCTTAAGTAGAGGTACACTTTTATCACCTGATGAAATAGCAGATATCGCCCTGTCAATTGAACCTACGGATGGTATATTTTACCCTGGTATTATCTTGTTTGATCATGTAAAGGGACACCTTCGCCGATACTTAGGACACGCAATTCCGATGCATATCGTAATCTTTGATGTAGGCGGCGAAATTGATACGCTGCATTTTAATCAACGGAGTGATTTAGAAAAACTAAATCATTCAAAAGAATTGCAAGTAAAGCAAGCAATGAATTTAATTATCAACGGCCTTACCAAGAAAGATGTTTTTCTACTTGGTAAAGGAGCTACAATTAGCGCATTAGCGAATCAAAAGATTTTATTTAAACCACATTTAGAAGAAATAATTGACATAGGTCTTTCCTGGGGAGCTGTAGGAGTAAATGTTGCTCATAGTGGTACAGTTGTTGGTGTGCTCTTCCCAGCAAATAAACTAAGCAATTGCCCCGCTTGTATTGAAGAAATTAACAGATGCTGCACCGGTGTCAAATTTCTGCATACTGTAAATTTCATTTCTGGCGGATTAATGAAACAAGAAGGTGACAGTCATGAGTGGGAACAATGCTTTTGAACATGGCGGAAATTTATATGCTACAACACGAAAAAACGGTGGATCTTTTAATGAGATATTAGATTTTAGTGCTAATATTAATCCCCTTGGTTTGTCAGTGAAAATCCGGCGATCCTTAGAAGAGTCTTTGGAATCTGTTATTCACTACCCCGATGCCGAGGCTTATGCACTAAAGCAAGCAATTAGTCAGTTCTATCATGTAGATAGTGAGCGAATAGCAATTGGTAATGGTGCAGTTGAGCTTATGTATGTTTTATGTCATATAATAACTCCAAAACGTGTGTTAGTAACAGCACCAACTTTCAGTGAATATGAATCTGCTGCTAGGGCTAGCGGGGCGACTGTTGAATATTTTTATCTTAATGAAAAATACGGTTTTGCAATTGATCTCGATGCCATAGCAAAGCAGCTAGTGGATATAGATATTGTATTTATTTGTAATCCTAATAATCCTACAGGTACACTTGTTTCAACTCAACAAGTAGAACAATTCATCGTAACGGCAAAATCCCAGAATACGTATGTAGTTGTTGATGAATCTTTTATTGACTTCTTACCCGATGCTGCTTTATATACATGTCGAAACTTATTAGCGCAATATGATAATCTTATTATTTTACACTCACTTACTAAGTTCTATGCTATTCCGGGTTTAAGGTTGGGCTTTAGCCTAGCTAATCCAACGCTTACTCTTTTGCTACATAAAGGAAAAGATCCTTGGAATGTCAACACGTTAGCGCAAAATGCCGGCGTCGTAGCTTTAGGTGACACTGGCTACCAAACTGCAAGTATAGAATATATCCAAGAAGCAAAAAAAGACTTATATAATAAGTTGTTAGCGATAAAAGGGCTAAAGCCATACTTCCCATCAGTAAATTTCATTTTGGTAAATTGTAAAGAAACTCTTCTTACAGCGGCACAATTAGTAGAAATTATGACATCCTACAACATCCTAATTCGTAATTGTGATAATTATCCGGGTTTGTCCTGCGACTATTTTCGTGTAGCAGTAAAGAAGCCAGAACAAAATACGCTTTTAGTAAATGCATTGCAAAAAGTTATAGGTGGTAACAGATGACAAAAGTTATTTTAGTACGTCATGGTCAAACTCTATGGAATTTAGAAATGAAATACCAAGGGCATTGTGACGTTGCATTAACAGAAAAAGGGTTACAACAAGCAAGGTTAGCAGCAAATCGTCTAGCTAATGAAAAAATTTCTGCCGTATATGCCAGCGATTTAAGCCGTGCCTTAACAACAGCAACATGTATTGCTAACAAACATAATCTTCAAGTGACAACGGTACCTGAATTTAGAGAAATTAATTTTGGTCAATGGGAAGGGTTAACCTATGAAAAAATTAGTAGTCAATGTACCGAGCAGATGACAACACTCTTTACTCATCCCGATGAAGTTGAAATTCCCGGCGGTGAAAGCTTTAAAGAAGTAAAAGAGCGGGCCTCTATTGCGTTAGACAAATTAGTCTCACAACATCCAGCGCAAACCATTGTCGTCGTGTCCCATGGGGGGACCATACGCACATTACTGTGTGCCGCGCTTAATATTCATCTCAATCATCTTTGGAACATTAAGCAAGATAACACAGCTATTAATATACTTGAATATCATGGTAACCAAATATTGGTCGACTTAGTAAATGATTCACATCATCTAAGCGGCATAGATGAACAGTAGTTTAGTGGATATACCAAAAAAATAGAGAAGTAAACACGCCAAAGGATTGATTTGATGTCCTTTGGCGTATCCTTTCTTTTACATTCTCTTAAAAAAGGTTTTAAATTACAGTCTCTATATTATATAAAAATATGTTAAAATAAGAAAAAACACTATTCCACCCCAATAATTTCATATGACATGATGATCATGTCTCTTAAAACGATTTAAAATCCTAATTGTGCTGGTCATGAAAGAGGTTTTCGAAAATGTATAGTTATTGTATCATACCGGATAATCCTGAAAATTTTTTAACATTTATTACACAACTATCGATTAAGCCAGAAGACAAAGAATTAGTTAAGTCTTGTAAAGTTACTAAAGTTGAGGTACATACGACTACCAACACCTGGGATGTATTTATTACAGTTCCCCAGAAGTTATCCAGTCAAATAGTCGCCTTGGCTGAAGAAAAGTTTTGTACTGATTGTGGCTTGAAAAAAGTTAATTTCATACAAACTGTAAAAGTTTTAGAAGATTATTTAGCAAATAATTGGACGGATTTTGTAACACACATTTCAAAAAATATTTATTCTATTAAACATTTACTTTTAAGTGCCAAATGGAGCTTTGATGGACATACCTTAACCCTTGAGACTATTGGTGATTTAGCTGCAGAGATTTTTGCTACGCATGGAGTTGTACAAAGTATGCAGAAATTTATGGTAGAAGAATTTGGACGTAATTGTACCATTAAATGTATTACAACTGCTGCTGAAGATAACATTATTTCTGATGATGACTTATTAACACCCGAATATTTAGAGGCTATATCAGATTACAAATCGCCTAGTGAAACAAAAGTAGATAATCCAGTCATTTTTGGTAGAAATATTAAAGCAGATCCCGTACCCATGAGTACAATTCAGGAAGAAGCCCGAAATGTTATCGTAGAAGGGCAGCTTGTTAATTTTGAGCTAAGAGAATTGCGTTCAGGGCGACAACTGTTAACCTTTGATATTGGGGACTTAACAGATGGTCTTAGTGGTAAGGTATTTTTTGAAGACAAGGATAAACAACAAATTGACAAGGTATCAACTTCATTGACAAAAGGTATGACCATAAAAGCCAAAGGTACAGTTCAATTTGATAAATACAGTAATGAATTAGTGTTGTATGCTGATAGTATGTGTAGAGTAGATCAAATAAGTCGAATGGATAATGCTCCTAAAACACGAATTGAATTACATGCCCATACTCGTATGAGTAATATGGATGCAATGGTCTCGGCAAAAGATCTTATTAAAACCGCTGCTAAGTGGGGCCACTCAGCAGTGGCAATTACAGATCATGGCGTCGTACAGGCTTTTCCTGAAGCTCATGAAGCTGCCGTTAAAGCAGGAATAAAAGTAATTTATGGCATGGAAGGCTACTTAATAGAAGATGATGTAAAAAAAGCTCGTCACATTATTATTTTAGCCAAAAACAGTATCGGTTTACGAAATTTATATCGATTAGTTTCTTTATCCCACCTAAAATATTTGTATCGAACCCCTCGCGTACCCCGTAAGATTCTTATGGAATATCGAGAAGGCTTATTATTAGGCTCGGCTTGTGAAGCAGGCGAATTAATTCAGGCGATATTACGCGGAGAGAATGAGGATGAATTAATTAAAATTGCTAGCTTTTACGATTATCTAGAAATTCAGCCTATCGGGAATAACTCCTTTTTAATAAGAGAAGGTATGGTAGCAAATGAAGAAGGATTACGGCAAATCAATCGTAGGGTTTGTGAGATAGGCCTCAAACTTAATAAATTAGTAGTCGCAACTTGTGATGTACATTTTTTAAATCCCGAAGATGAAGTTTACAGGCGCATTATGATGGCTGGCAAAGGTTTTAGCGATGCTGATCAGCAGCCTCCCTTATATTTTCGGACAACAGAAGAGATGATGAATGAATTTATGTATCTTGGCGAAGAAAAGGCTTATGAAGTCGTCGTAGAAAACCCAAGACGTATTAATGAACTTATTGATAATTTTAAACCAATACCTGATGAACTGTACTCACCGCAAATCCCTGGTGCTGAAGATCAAATACGTTCTATGTCGTATAATAAAGCTGAACAAATATATGGCAATCCATTACCTGCGGTTGTAGCGGAACGCTTAAAATACGAGTTAGATGCGATTATTAATAATGGTTTTGCTGTTTTATATCTTATTGCTCACAAACTAGTAAAAAAATCACTTGATGATGGTTATCTAGTAGGTTCTCGAGGTTCTGTCGGATCCTCTTTTGTAGCTACGATGACAGATATAACAGAGGTTAATCCATTGCCACCTCATTGGAGTTGTCCTAAATGTAAATTTAGTGAATTTGTAACCGATGGTAGTTACGGTGGTGGTTTTGACTTACCTGATAAACAATGTCCACAATGTAATTCTAAAACCATCAAAAATGGCCATGATATTCCCTTTGCTGTTTTTATGGGATTTCATGGTGACAAAGTTCCTGATATCGATTTAAATTTTTCCGGTCATTATCAACCGACTGCCCATAAATATACCGAGGAACTATTTGGCAAAGATAATGTATTCCGAGCAGGAACGATTGCTACTGTAGCTGATAAAACAGCCTATGGATATGTAAAAAATTATTTTACTGACAAAGGAATCACACCACGTAACGCTTATATTAATGCGTTAATTAGTGGTTGCACTGGAGTAAAAAGAACAACAGGCCAACATCCAGGTGGTATTATGGTTGTGCCAAGAGATATGGATGTACATCACTTTACACCAATTCAGCATCCTGCTGATGACAAAAGTTCAGGTACAATCACTACTCATTTTGACTATCATTCCATTAGTAGTCGACTAGTTAAACTTGATATCCTTGGTCATGATGATCCAACTGTAATTCGTATGCTAGAAGATTTAACGGAAATTGATGCCAAAACTATTTCCTTGGATGACCCAGAAACCATGAGCTTATTTTCCACAACAACAGCGTTAAACTTAACGCCTGACCAATTAGGTAGCACTGTTGGTACATTTGGCATCCCAGAATTTGGAACCAAATTTGTTAGACAAATGTTAGAAGATACAAAACCAAAAACATTTAGTGAATTAGTAAGAATCAGTGGTTTTTCCCATGGTACTGATGTGTGGCTCAATAATGCACAAGACTTAATTAAAGCTGGTACGGCAAAGTTATCCGAAGCCATTTCTGCCCGTGATGACATTATGGTATATCTTATACAAAAAGGGGTCGAGCCACAATTAGCCTTTAAAATTATGGAAGGCGTTCGCAAAGGAAAAGGCGTAAAACCAGAAGATGTAGCAAAATTAAAGGAAAAAAATGTGCCTGAGTGGTATATTGAATCTTGTCAAAAAATTAAGTATATGTTTCCAAAAGCCCATGCCGTGGCTTACGTTATGATGGCTTTTCGCATCGCTTACTGTAAAGTACATCACCCAGTAGCCTTTTATGCCGCCTATTTCACGGTAAGAGGTACTGATTTTGACGCTGAACTTGTTTTGCAAGGGCAAGTTGCCTTACGTAATAAATTGGCAGAGTTTGAGGCAAAAGGTAATAATATAACAGCCAAGGAAAAAGGATTACTTACAATTGTTGAAATGGCTTTAGAGATGTATTTGCGGGGATTTACCTTCCAAAGAGTAGATTTATATAAATCAGATGCAACTAAATTCTTAGTTGTTGATAATGGATTATTACCGCCCTTATCTTCCTTACAAGGGGTAGGGGAAAATGCTGCTCATAATATTGTGTTAACCCGTGGCGGCAATCCTTTTTCTTCTTTAGACGATTTAAGAAATAGGGCCCATATATCAAAAACAGTGGTTGATATTTTAAAGACACATGGTTGTCTTGGTGATTTACCAGAATCCGATCAAATGATGCTGTTTGCTTAACACAAAAGACATAGTAAAAGTTAATGAATTGTTATAAATCCATTAACTTTTACTAAATTCTTATTGTAAATGCAAGTAGGTAGTGATATACTAATTGATAGTATAATTGTTTTTTTAGCGCCGAAGGAGTGGGTATAATACCCACTCTTTCAGCTTAGTGGCTATTTTATCCTACCAAATATAGGGTATAAGCATACATATTATTAGCAACACTAAGGTGGTAGAGAAATATACGTAGGTAGGAGGATTTTATGTCGAAAGAGCACATTGAAAATTTAGTAGAGAAGCTTGTTCAAGAGATCGTTGCTGAAAGCGTAATTGAATTGGTAGATGTGGAATATATCAAGGAACGTGAATGGTATTTACGCATCTTTTTAGATAAAGAAGGCGGTATTGAAATTGAAGACTGTCATTGGGTAAGTGAACGGCTAGAAGCTAAACTTGAAGAACTTGACCCGATTAAGGAAAGCTATTATTTAGAAGTTTCTTCACCTGGGCTTGATCGTGCATTACGAAAAGATCGAGATTTTGTTCGCCATGTTGGTGATAAAATTGAAATCACCACATTTACGCCAATCAATGGGAAAAAAAGTATTGTAGGTACATTAAACAACTTAAGTAACGGTGAAATCAGTATTGATGTAGATGGCACTGAACTTAAGATTCCACGCAATCAAACGTCTCAAGTTAGGTTATATGTTGACTTTTAATATAAAAATTGAATAGGAGGAATTTAAGTGAACGCAGAATTCATGCAAGCTTTTGAACAACTAGGCAAGGAAAAGGGGATTGCTCCTGAAATATTGTTTGAGGCAATTGAAGCAGCACTTATCTCAGCTTACAAACGAAATTTTAGCTCAGCTCAAAATGTAAGAGTGTCGTTAGAACGTACAACAGGTGAAATTCATGTATATGCGAGAAAAACTGTAGTAGATGTAGTAACAGATGCACGACTAGAAATAGATTTAAATGAAGCTCGTCTATTAGACGTACGTTATGATTTAGAGGATATTGTTGAAATAGAGGTTACACCCAAAAATTTCGGCCGAATTGCAGCCCAAACAGCAAAACAAGTAGTAGTGCAACGTATTCGAGAAGCGGAGCGCGGTATAATTTATGATGAATTTTCAAACCGCGAAAGTGATATCCTCACTGGTATTGTGCAACGCATTGAACAAAAGAACGTGTATATCGATCTTGGCAAAGCGGAAGCCATCTTAGCACCTTCTGAACAAATTGCCGGGGAAGTTTATAAACATGGTGATCGACTAAAAACATATATAATTGAAGTGAAAAAGACCACAAAAGGACCACAAATTTTAGTATCCCGTACCCATCCTGGTCTATTGAAACGCTTATTTGAATTAGAAGTCCCAGAAATTCATGATGGGGTTGTTGAAATAAAATCGGTAGCTAGAGAACCAGGTTTACGCTCCAAATTTGCAGTTTACTCACGGGACGAAAATGTCGATCCAGTAGGTGCTTGTGTTGGACATAAAGGTATGCGAGTGCAGTCGATTGTCAATGAACTAAAGGGCGAAAAAGTAGATATTGTAAAATGGAATACGGATCCAGCCAAATACATTGCCAATGCATTGAGCCCCGCTAAAGTAGTCAGTGTAGAAATTAATGAAGTAGAAAAGATTTCACGAGTGGTAGTGCCAGATTATCAATTGTCCTTAGCAATCGGCAAAGAAGGTCAGAATGCTCGTCTAGCAGCAAAACTAACCGGTTGGAAAATTGATATTAAAAGCGAATCTCAAGTTAATTCCTAGGAGGATTTTATGGTTATACAGAAAAAAACTCCTCAGCGTATGTGTGTTGGTTGCCAAGAAATGAAAAACAAGAAAGAGCTGTTACGTGTCGTCCGCACACCTGATAATGAAGTTATTTTAGATACTACAGGTAAAAAGTCAGGACGGGGTGCATATCTTTGCTCTAATGAACAATGTTTGTTAAAGGCATTTAAAGAGAAAAGATTAGAACGAGCGTTAAAAAGGGTCGTTGATCCTCAGATCTATGAACAATTAAGATCTGGTATTATAATATGATAAAAGAAGATAAAATAATTTCAATGTTAGGTCTAGCACAAAAAGCTGGAAAAATAGTTTCAGGCGAATTGTCCGTTGAAAAAGCAGTTAAGTCAGGTAACGCTAAACTTCTTATCATTGCCACAGATTGTTCTGAATCCACAAAAAAAGGCTATCGTGATATGGCTGCCTATTATAATGTCGAGATTTATGAAACTTTTTCAAAAGATCAATTGGGGCATTGTATCGGCAAGGTGTACCGTGCAGCGTTAGCGTTAACAGATAGTGGTTTTAGTAATACGGTCAAAAAGTTACTTAGTAGTTAGCTGGTATTATTACGAGAGAGATAGAAAATGGGGGTAGATGAATGTCCAAATATAGAATATATGAATTAGCCAAAGATTTTAACACAACGAGTAAGGTTATAATTGATATTTTAGTAAGAAATAATATGGAAGCAAAAAATCATATGAGTAGTGTGGATGATGATGCCAAAAACCTTATTACAAGAACATTTGCTCATAAAATAACTACTACACCTTCAACAGTACCACAAAATAATGCAATTCAATCCCAACAAAATACAGAACGTATCGAAAACAAACCAAGGGTACAGACTCAACAGCCGATCAAACAAGAGAGCCGTCCTGCAAATGATAGGCAACAATCCTTTGTCAATAGAGGCGACCAACGTTCTTTCCAAAATCAACAACAACGTCCTATGCAGAATCAACCCAATCAAAACAATAACAATCTAAATAGACCACAACAAAATACACAGCGTCCAATGCAGCAAAATTCCCAAAACCCACAACGCCCTACGCAAACTCCATTTCAAAATCAACAACGTCCTGCACAACAAAATTCGCAACGTCCTGTGCACCAAAACCCACAACGTCCAATGCAGCAGAATTCCCCAAATACACAAATTTTACAACCCCGAAATGCAGGAACGCAACAACCTTCCGTTCACTCTAGACCTGCTGCTCCTCCTAACCGTTTCCAATCGAATAACAATCGTCCCGCAAATAATAATGGCTCAAGAAACCAAGGCGCAGGGAACTTTAATAAAAAGCCACAACAAAATCGCGGATTTCAACCTCGTAACGCAGCCCCTACTGTTAAAGTTGAACCACCGAAACCAAAAAGTGTTAAATTAGGCGAGTCAATTACTGTAAAAGAATTGGCTAGCAAACTATGTCGCGAAGTCGGTGAAGTCATTAAAAAGCTTATGATGCTTGGAGTTATGGCTACCATAAACCAAGATCTTGATTTTGAAACTGCCTCGCTGCTTGCTACAGAATTTGGTGTTGCTGTACAAGAACTACCACCTGAAGAAGATCCTACTGAAATCGCGGAGATTGAAGATGATCCTGCTAGTCTTGTGCATAGACCGCCAGTTGTCACTGTTATGGGACATGTTGATCATGGCAAGACTTCTTTATTAGATTCAATCAGACAAACTCATGTAACTTCCCAAGAAGCTGGTGGGATCACGCAACACATCGGTGCCTATAAGGTTACTTGTCAAGGGAAAAAGATCGTTTTTCTTGACACACCTGGTCATGAAGCCTTCACAGCTATGCGAGCTCGAGGTGCTCAAGTTACTGATATTGCAATTTTAGTTGTAGCAGCCGATGATGGAGTTATGCCACAAACGATTGAAGCTATCAATCATGCTAAATCTGCTAACGTCCCTATCATTGTAGCTATTAATAAAATGGATCGCCCCGGAGCGAACCCTGATAGAATTAAACAGCAATTATCTGACTACGGTCTTGTTTCTGAAGACTGGGGTGGAGATGCTATTATGGTACCAGTTTCTGCTCAACAAAAAACTGGTATTAATGAACTTTTAGAAATGGTATTGCTCGTAGCAGAAATGCAAGAAATTAAGGCTAATCCGAACCGCCAAGCTTATGGCACTATTATTGAAGCAAAGCTTGATAAAGGAAGAGGCCCTGTAGCTACTGTTTTAGTGCAAAAAGGAACTCTGCATATTGGTGATACTATTATTGCTGGTATTGCCTATGGTAAAGTTCGAGCTATGGTCAATGATCGTGGTGAAAAAGTGAAAAAAGCGGAACCATCTACTCCTGTAGAGGTACTTGGCTTGGCCGATGTACCACAAGCAGGTGATGTTCTTGTCGCTGTAGATGAAAAAATAGCAAGAGCTGTAGCAGAAAAACGTATTGCTAAAAGACGTACTGATGAGTTAATGCAATCTCAAAAAGTTTCCTTAGATGATTTATTTAAACAAATCCAAGATGGGAATATTCAGGATTTGAATATTGTTATTAAAGCTGATGTTCAGGGCTCTGTTGAAGCGTTACGCCAATCTTTATTAGCCTTAAATGCTAATAACAAGGAAGTAAGAGTAAGCATTGTACACGCTGGAGTTGGTGCTATTAATGAATCTGATGTAATGTTGGCCTCTGCTTCCAACGCCTTAATCATAGGATTTAATGTTCGTCCTGATGGTAATGCACGCAAAGCTGGTGAGTCTGAGAAAATTGATATCAGACTGTATCGTGTTATTTATGAAGCATTACATGATGTAGAAGCTGCTATGACAGGCATGTTGGCGCCAGAATTTAAAGAAGTAATTCAAGGCCGCGTAGAAATACGTCAACTGTTTACAATATCAAAGGTTGTTATTGCAGGAGCTTATGTCTTAGAAGGAAAAATACTCAACTCCTCCCAAGTACGTGTAATCCGTAATGGTATCGTAATACATGAAGGTGAGTTAGAATCATTACGACGTTTTAAAGATGACGTAAAAGAAGTTGCTGCAGGTTATGAATGTGGTATTACTGTTGATAAATTCCGTGATCTTAAAGAAGGCGATGTAATTGAAGCTTTCACAATGGAAGAAATAAAACCTAAAGGTTAAATAAAAGGCGGCGTATATAGATGGGGCAACTCCGTGTTGAAAAAGTCCAGGAGTTTATTAAACAAGAAATTAGCAAAATTATTTTAACTGAGCTTAAAGATCCACGTGTTGGTTTTGCAACTATTACCCAAGTAGAAGCAACAGCTGATTTGCGTAGTGCAAAGATTTATGTAAGCTTAATGGGGAATGATGAGCAAAAGGCCGAGACCTGGAAAGGCTTACAAAGTGCTTTAGGATATATGCGCAGCGAAATAGGCAAGCGCATACGAATGAGAATAACTCCCGAATTATCGTTGCATATTGATGAATCGTTAAATTATAGTGCTCACATCCAAGAATTATTAATTAAAATTAAACAGGAAGAAGGCAGTCACTAAACTATGAACTTTTCATTAAAACAGGTTGCTGACCTTTTACAAAACGTGAGCACGGTTATACTTACTGCCCATGTTCATCCCGACGGTGACTGTTTGGGTTCTATGTTGGCACTAAATGAATATCTTGCTTCACGGGGAAAAAGTGTAAAAATGATACTTGATGATGAAGTACCAGCTTTATATAAATTTCTTCCTGAGCATGAGACCATTGGCAAACCAACAACAAAGGTAATTAGTGCGGATTTACTAATTGTGCTTGATGCGAGTGATATTGAGCGCATAGGTAAAGTAAAAGAACATGTTAATGCCCCTATTTTGAACATTGATCATCATATATCAAATACTAAGTTTGCAGATTATTGGTATATTAATAGCAAGTCAGCAGCCACAGGAGAAATAATTTTCGAGCTACTTAAGTTATTAAATGCGAAGATTACTCCTACTATAGCAACCTGCTTGTATACTGCTATAGCTACTGACTGCGGTTTTTTCCGTTATGCCAATACCTCTGTTCAAACCATGCGATATGCTGCTGATTTAATTGAATTTGGCGCAAAACCAAATGCAATATCAGAATATATGGAAACCAAACCTCTTGAGAGTATTCTAACACTAGCTAAAGTCTTAGAAACGCTTGAGCTTCATCATCATGGGAAAATTGCTACCATCACGGTGTCGCCTGATACCCTAGATACTTTAGATAGTACAGAGGGATTTATAAATTACCCACGTATTATTGAGGGCGTAGAAATTGCAATCATGTTTAAAGTTATGAATGAGGGCACTATCAGAATTAGCTTCCGTTCAAAGACAGTTGATGTTAGTAAATTAGCATTGTCCTTTGGCGGTGGCGGACACGCACGGGCTGCTGGTTGCGCTATAGTGGGAAAAATTGAGGACATTAAAATAAAAGTACTTAACTCTGCTGTCAAACAGTTAGCCGGGAAAACATTATGAGTAATGGTTTGATTAACATATTAAAGCCTCCAGGCATGACCTCTCATGATGTAGTTTCCTTCGTTCGTAGAACTTATCATCTTAAACGTGTAGGCCATGCTGGTACATTAGACCCAGCAGCAGCAGGCGTATTGCCTGTTGCACTCGGAGCTGCCACACGTTTACTTGAATATATGACAGATACGGATAAGGGTTACCGAGTTGAGCTTACAATCGGTTATGAAACAGATACTGGAGACGATACTGGTACTATTGTTAATCGTGAGGCATGTTCTATGCCTAGTAAAGCAGAAATTGAAAAAGTGTTAGCATCATTTATTGGTACTAA
This sequence comes from Pelosinus sp. UFO1, assembly GCF_000725345.1. NCBI lineage: Bacteria > Bacillati > Bacillota > Negativicutes > Selenomonadales > Sporomusaceae > Pelosinus > Pelosinus sp. UFO1. The sequence continues at coordinate 2,363,361 of NZ_CP008852.1, read as the reverse complement.
TGAGCAAGTTCCTCCCATGTATTCGGCGATAAAAGTCCAAGGAAAAAAACTATATGAATTGGCACGAGCTGGCATTACAATAGAACGCCAGCCAAGAACTATTACGATTCATGATATAACACTGCTGCATGTTGATACAACGCATATCTTATTTGATGTAACGTGTTCTAAAGGAACCTATATACGTTCCTTATGCATCGATATAGGACAAAAAATAAATTGTCCTGTTGTTATGTCGTTTTTAGTTCGTACTCATGTAGGATGCTTTTCTTTAGACAAGGCCTTTTCTTTAGAGGAAATTGGGTTGAATCCCGCGCAGGCACTATTGCCACTTGATTACGCCATAGAATACATGCCCAAATTGACGTTAACACCGGAAATGGCACAAGCCTTTAAATATGGCCAAAGCATCATCAACCATACTTTTAAAGAGCCTTTTCAAGGGTTAATAAGGCTTTACGAGCAAGAAACCCAATTTATTGGTATCGGACAATTAAATACTACTGCTGTGATTACTCCTGTGAAAGTAATCAATTTAGAATAAAGTACATGAAATCTATCTATGGAAATCACTATGACTTCCATGGATAGATTTTCTGATATAATTATTGTTATTGTGTGGTGGAAAATATGGAAATATTAACTCATCTAAAAAATATAAAAAGTCAATACTCTAATATCACCGTTGCATTAGGGACTTTTGATGGCGTGCATATTGGCCATCAAAAAGTAATTTCACGTTCTGTAGAGTTGGCCAAACAACTACATGGTACAAGTGTGGTATTTACTTTTAGCAATCATCCTTTGTCTGTAATTGCTCCCCAACGGTGCCCCTTGCAAATAATCACGCAGAATCATAAAGCTGAGTTAATTCAAAACCTAGGTGTAGATGTTTTATTAAATATACCTTTTACAGCAAGTTTTCTACAATTAACAGCTACACAGTTTATTACTCTATTAGTCGAAAATTTAGATCCTAAACATATTTTAATTGGTCCAAACTATTTTTTTGGCTATAAACGTGGTGGAACACCAGAACTTTTGCAGCAGGTAGGATCACAATACGGATTTAAAACAGAGATCAATCCAACAGTTTATGTAGATAATGTTATGGTTAGTAGTACGCTAATTCGTCAAATGATAGCAATGGGTAAGGTTGATCAGGCTGCACATCTTCTAGGTAGGCCAGTAACGGTAAACGGTATTGTCGTCCATGGTGCAAAACGTGGCCGATTATTAGGATATCCAACCATTAATCTGAATGTTGCTCCTGGTTTAATCGTACCTCATAATGGAGTATATGCTGTTCAGCTCACTATAGATAAAATTCAATATAACGGAATTGCAAATGTTGGTACCAATCCTACTTTCAAAGATAAGGATCACCGCATTGAAGTCCATATTCTTGATTTTTCTGGTGATTTATATGGCGAAATAGTTACTATACGATTTCTAAAACATCTCCGTAATGAATTTACCTTTTCTAATGCAGAGGATCTTAAAATGCAGATATCACAAGACATAATTGTTGCTCAAAAGTATTATTCTTAATTTCTCCAAGAAAATACTATCATTTACAATCTTCATTATTTGTGATATAGTATGTTCTGTTGGTGAATGATGACTAATCATTGATTGACAAATAACCATAGCGAGGATGTTCGATTCTCCAACGATTGTCTTGGCTAGTGGGGATAATGTATAAGGAGGTGACCATTTTGTTAACACCAGAATTAAAACAATCTCTAATTGAAAAGTACCGTGTGCATGAGGCTGATACTGGATCACCAGAAGTCCAAATTGCTATTTTAACTGAACGTATTAATTATTTAACGAATCATTTAAAAGAGCACAAAAAAGATCATCATTCAAGACGCGGTCTTTTAAAAATGGTTGGTCAACGCAGAGGTTTATTAAACTATCTACGTAACAACGATTTAGAACGTTATCGTTCTATTCTTGAAAAACTCAACCTAAGAAAGTAAAAAAGACAGACTTGGCACAAGCCAAGTCTTTTCTTTTTATGTTAAAAGTATTTTTTTATAGATTAACTCTAATAATAAAGGAAATACTAAAAAAAATGTCGAAGAGTTAATCTTTGGTAATAAAGTAAGGGTTATAGAGGAGGAAAGCCATATATGTATAAATTTGAAATGCAGTTGGGAGATAGAACCCTGATTATAGAATCAGGTACAATGGCCAAACAAGCCGGTGGATCAGTCTTAGTCAGATACGGAGACACTGCAGTATTGGTCACTGCTACTGCTTCAGCTGAGCCAAGAGAAGGCATTGATTTTTTCCCACTCACAGTAGATTATGAGGAAAAATTATATTCAGTCGGTAAAATTCCAGGAGGCTTTATCAAAAGAGAAGGACGCCCAAGTGAGTCCTCTATTCTTGCTAGCCGTTTAATTGATAGACCAATTCGGCCGTTGTTTGCTAGCGGCTTTCGTAATGATGTACAAGTAGTTGCTACTGTACTCTCAGTGGATCAAGATAATTCACCCGAAATTCCAGCGATGATTGGCGCATCCTGCGCACTATCGATTTCCGATATTCCTTTTAATGGCCCAATTGGTGGTGTACGAATTGGTTTAATTAATAATGAATTTATAACCAATCCTACAGTTGAGCAACAAAAGTTAAGTGAACTTAACTTAGTTGTCGCGGGAACAAAAGATGCTGTCCTTATGGTAGAAGCTGGTGCAAATGAATTATCAGAAGAAATTATTTTGCAAGCAATTAGCTTCGGGCATGATATTATTCGGAGCCTCATTGCCTTACAAGAAAAGATAGTTGCGGAAATAGGCAAACCAAAACGCGAGATAAAGTTATATGAAATACCTGCAGATATTAACAGTGCGGTTCGCGATTATGCCACCGAAAGTTTCATAACAGCAGTTAGAAATTCTGATAAATTAACTCGTGAAGAAAATATGAAACAAGCTAAAAAGCAAGTTGCCGAATACTTTGCTGCCATTTATCCTGAAAATGGTAAAGACGTTCAAAACATGATGCAAAAAATCATAAAAGAAGTCGTTCGTAAAATGATTACAGTTGATAAAATACGCCCTGATGGCCGGGAATTAGAAGAAGTTCGACCAATTAGTTGTGCGATTGGTTTATTTGCACGAACACATGGCTCCGCATTGTTTACTCGTGGACAAACCCAAGCATTAACGATTACAACTCTTGGTGCAATGGGTGACGAACAGATTCTTGACGGCCTAGGTGTTGAAGAATCAAAACGCTATATGCATCATTATAATTTTCCATCCTTTAGCGTTGGCGAAACAAGACCATCTCGTGGGCCAGGGCGTAGAGAAATTGGCCATGGTGCTCTAGCTGAACGCGCATTAGTACCAGTAATTCCTTCAGAAGTTGAATTTCCCTACACAATTCGCTTAGTCTCTGAAATTTTAGAATCAAATGGTTCTAGTTCAATGGCGAGCGTTTGTGGTAGCACCTTATCCCTTCTAGATGCTGGTGTACCTATCAAACGCCCAGTTTCTGGAGTTGCTATGGGTCTAATTATGGATGGAGAGGACTACTCGATACTTACTGATATTCAAGGATTAGAAGATGCTTTAGGTGATATGGACTTTAAAGTTGCTGGAACAACAGCTGGTATTACAGCAATTCAAATGGATATTAAAATTGCTGGTATAACCAAAGAAATTTTATCAAATGCTCTTGCTCAAGCGCATCGTGGCCGTATGCATATAATGAATAAAATCATAGAGGTAATAGAAAAACCGAGAGCTGAGTTATCTCCTTTTGCTCCTCGAATTATCACTATGGAAATTCATCCAGATAAGATACGGGATGTAATTGGGCCTGGTGGTAAAACAATTAAAAAGATTATTGAAGAGACAGGCGTTAAAATTGATATCGAAGATGATGGTAAAGTTTTTATTGCTGCAGTTGATATGGAAGCAGGCCAGAAGGCAGTAAAAATTATTGAGACTTTAGTCAGAGAAGTAGAGGTTGGTAGTAGCTATACTGGTAAAGTCACTCGTTTGATGAACTTTGGTGCTTTTGTTGAAATACTTCCTGGTAAGGAAGGGCTTGTACACATTTCCCAATTAGCTCGTGAACGCGTAGAGAAAGTGGAGGATGTTGTAAAAGTTGGAGATGAAATTTTAGTAAAAGTAACTGAAGTTGATCGTCAAGGTCGTATTAACCTTTCACGCAAAGAACTCTTACCTGTTGAAACTGAGAAAAAAGAACAAATCTAATAAAAGATAAACATAAACCATAAGGTTTATGTTTTTTATTTCATAAAATCATCCTCTAATTAATAGAATAGTAAAAAATTAGAGGTGATTCCTTTGAAATGGTTCTTAGTCGTCCGAGTTCAACGGTGGTATATATTATTTTCTGCTGGTGTATTCTTTGCAATCATTATCTTATCAGGTCTGTTACAACCTATTTTTAATAATGCACAATCTGTTGCAAAACCAGTTCCTATTTTTCATGGCAATGCAGCAGAACCGAAAGTTGCTTTTGCTTGCAATGTTTTTTGGGGTGAAGAATTTTTACCTACCATGTTAAATACTCTTGATGAAAATAATATAAAAATAACGTTTTTCATTGGAGGAAGTTGGGGTAAACGTTTTCCCTCTTTAGTTACTGAATTAGCTAACCATGGGCACGAATTAGGTAATCACACCTACAGTCACCCTCATCCAAATGTTCTCAGTAAAGAAAAAAATAAAGAACAAATTGTTCGTACGGAAGATATAGTTAAGGAACTCACTACAATAAAGACAACATTATACGCGCCACCATATGGTGAATATAATGATACAGTCTTATATGCTGCAAATGAGCTTGGTTACACAACTATTATGTGGAGCATTGATACAATCGACTGGCAACGCCCTCCAACTGAAATTATCATTAGTAGAGTAATGAAGAAATTACACAATGGAGCGATCATTCTGATTCATCCTACCGAAGTAACCGCTAAAGCATTACCAGAACTAATTCAACAAATTAAAAGCAAGGGCTATCAGATATCCACAGTTTCTGATATCATCAAATAACAAAAACAGGCAGATAAATGCCTGTTTTTGTTATTGATAGGACTCTTTATATGTGTTATTATGTTTACATAACTATTTTCGCTTTGTTATTGTAATGCTTTTGGAGGTTGATATATGAAAAATTACAAGAGGCCAACAGCATGGTTTCTTATTATGCTGATAGCCTTATCTTTTGTGCTGCCTGCACCAACCCTTGCATCTGCCTCAAACCTTACTGATAGCTTAAAATCAACAATTGGTAATCAAATTAATAACTCTAGCGAAGCATCTTCTGGAACTAGTTTCATTAATATACTACTTGGCCTTCTTATAGGAAAAGTTCTTGGTAACGTTACTATTCCTCAGGAGCCAAGTAAGATTGACTCTCCTTCCAAAATAACTAATTCTCAAAAGGAGCTTATTGGCTTTTATGCTGAATGGTGGGGAACAGATACCTCTTCTTTTAACTCATTATCAAAAAATACGGATGTAATTAAAACAATTGCTCCTTTTTGGACTACCCTAGAGGAAGATGCTACGGTAACCGATCGAGGTGGTAACGATCATGAATCAGTAGTTAAATTTGCTCATCAAAACAATATATCTGTTTTATTGATGGTCAATAATGCAAAACAAACGAATGATGTATCACCAATTCACAAAATACTGAGTTCACCATCCTTGCGTACAGATGCAATCAATCATCTTGAAGCATATATAAAAAAGTACAAGCTCGATGGTATTAATGTAGATTTTGAAATGGTTGATGCACAAGATAGAGATAATTTGTCATCCTTCATGAAAGAGCTTTCATTACGTCTTAAACCACAAGGTTATATTATTTCTATTGATGTATTTCCGAAACAGGACGAGTCAAATGATGTATCCATTGCATATGACTATGCGCAATTGGCTAAATATGCCGATAAAATTATGATTATGACTTACGATAATCATGGTACTTGGAGTAAAGCTGGCCCAATTGCTGATATAAATTGGGTAGAAAACAACCTTAAATATGCATTAAAATTTATACCTAAAAATAAGGTCTATATTGGTATTGCAGCCTATGGCTATGACTGGTCTAGCAAAGGAGTAGAAAGTTTAGAGTATGGGGCCATCATGAATTTAGTACAACAATTTAATAGTTCTATTGTATTTGATAAAACTTCTAAATCTCCTTATTTTAACTATACCGGTGCTGATGGAATTAGTCATCAGGTATGGTATGAAAACAGTGAGAGCCTTAAATACAAGCTTGATTTAGTGAACCAATATGATATTGCAGGTGCTGCAATGTGGAAGCTTGGTGAAGAGGATCCTAACTCTTGGAAAACTTTAAAAACTGTATTTTCAAGAAAGTAATTTATATTGTTGTGGAGGTATCCAGTGAATAAAAACAAATTTTTATCCTATATTATACTATCTTTACTTGTATTTAATATAATAATTCCTATTCCAATCACCCATGCGGCATCAACTGATAATATACTAAATACACTAGCCGCAACTACGATAGCGGATTCAAATAGTTCAAATACTGGTGGTGGGGGCATATTTGGGCAATTGTTTAACTTAATCTTCAAAAAGATTCTTGGCCCCGTATTTAACATTTTTGATGGTAATAATACTAAATCGCCGACAACAGTGCCGTCGGGTTCAAGTAACGACACAACATTAAAAAATAAAATCATTGTCGTAGATCCTGGACATGGTGGTAGTAATCCTGGAGCAGTAGCCAATAACACGCGAGAGTCTGATAATAATCTGGCAGTAGCATTAAAATTACGTGATAAATTAGTACAAGCTGGTGCTAAAGTAATTATGACTCGAGATAAAGATCGAACCGTTGCCCCTGAAGGAAGTTCTTTAGGGGAAGAGTTGGCAGCTAGAGTTACGATGGCTGAAGATAACCATGCTGATATTTTCATTAGTATACATTCTAATGAAAATCCCGATAGTAATATTAAAGGAGCTATGGCTTTCTATCCTGCAGGAAAATCTTCTACACTAGCATCAGAAATAGAAAAAGCTCTTGTCAAAGAAACTGGTGCAATTGATAAAGGAACCTCCTCAGCTACTTTCCATGTGCTACGCAACACTTCTATGCCAAGTACATTAGTTGAAATGGGTTTTGTTTCAAATCAAGAAGAGGCGGCTCAACTGAATAGTGATTCCTATCGTAGTAAAATTGCACAAGGTATCTTTAATGGTACAGTAGCATTTTTTAAGAATTAATAAATTTGTAGCAAATGCTTACTATGTAAAAAACAGAGATATTATATCTCTGTTTTTTTTATAAATAATACGATAAAATCTTTATTCCCGTTCTTACCTAGTAAACAAGAAGGATTTATCAGATACCAATAGAAATTAGTTTATATGATTAGATATAGAACAAAAGGAGTAGTATATGTATCGTAAATCAACATTGCCAAATAATATTCGTGTTGTCTCTGAAGCCATTCCTTATGTAAAATCAGTTACTTTAGGAATATGGATAGGAACTGGCTCTCGATCTGAGCAACAACATAATCATGGCATTTCTCATTTTATTGAGCACATGATCTTCAAAGGTACTGAAAACCGTTCCGCAAAGGACATTGCTGAAATGGTGGACGAAGTTGGAGGACAAATCAATGCTTTCACCGATAAAGAACATACTTGCTATTATATAAAAGTTCTCGATACTCATCTAGAACTTGCACTGGATGTTCTTAGCGATATGCTTTTATCATCTAAATTTGAGCAGGAAGATATTAACCGTGAAAGAGAAGTAGTTTTAGAAGAAGTCCATATGTATGAAGATACTCCCGATGAGTTAGTACATGATCTTCACCATAATAATATCTGGGCAGGGCATGCCCTTGGGCGTAATATTATCGGCACTGTACCTTCTATTGAAAATTTTAACAAGCCACTTCTTCTTGAATATTACCAAAATTTCTATACCCCTGATAATATTGTTATTGCCGCCGCCGGTAATTTGACCCACGAAAGGCTAGTAGAGTTAACAAACTACTACTTTGGAAAAATGGCAGGCAATAAAAAACAAGGTAACCCAACTGTCCCAGAATTAAAACCCAATCAGACAATACAATCCAAAGCGATCGAGCAAGTACATCTTTGTTTAGGAACTAGCAGTGTATCCCAGTTATCACCAGATATCTATACCTTTCACATAATAAATAATATTTTGGGTGGAGGTATCAGTTCACGATTATTTCAGACGATTCGAGAAGAAAAGGGACTTGCTTACTCCATCTATTCTTACCAGACGAATTATAGCGATGCTGGTCTATTTACCATTTATGCTGGAACACGTCCTAGTAATGCATGCCAGGTAGTAGAATTAGTGAGACAAACTATTTTTGAATTAAAGAATAAAGGCATTACAGCTAGAGAGCTTACCAAAACGAAAGAACAATTAAAAGGTAATTTATTATTAGCACTTGAAAGCTCAAGTAGCCGTATGTCGCGGCTTGGGAAGATGGAACTTACATTAGGAAAGTATATTACTCTGGATGAGGTAGTTACTAACATTGATAAAGTTTCTTTAGAGAAAGTGCACTCTATAACACAACAAATGTTTAATCCAAATACTCTATGTTTTACAGCATTAGGACCGATAAGTGAGGAGATATATGATGAGGTTAAGAGGTTTTGAATTGATTTCTACTTATAAAGATAAAGATATTATTATTCCTACTCGAAAAACACAATATAGCGCAGGCTATGATATAGCCGCCGCCGAAGATATAATAGTACATCCAAACTCCCTTAGTCTAGTACCTACAGGTATTAAAGCTTATATGCAGCCCGATGAATACCTTGGCATACACATTCGTTCTGGTCTATCAATAAAAAACAAATTAAGTTTAATAAATAGCCAAGGGATTATTGATGCTGACTACTACAACAATAGTGAAAATGAAGGACACATTTTTATTGCTATTTATAATCACAATTTACAAGAAATAGTGATTAATAAAGGTGCTCGAATTGCACAAGGAATTTTCTATAAATATTTATTAACCGACATAGATGACCATGATATATTCTCAATCAGAAAAGGCGGCCTAGGCAGTACAGGTAATTAGTGATTTTATAGTAGCTTAGTGGAAGTATACATAACTTTCACTAAGCTATTTTTAACATAATATTGTTTTTTTCATCATATTCTTAAGATAGAAGGTATATGGAGGGTCTATCATGTATTCCTGGTTAATTTTCCTTGTTTTGTTTACTGGGGGCTTACTAGTTTCAGTATTAGAACGCATGAAGTATTACCGCCAAATAAATGCTAGTAATGAAATTAAAATTTCGCCAATATCATTGGCTCTGCAGGAATTAATCGCAGTTTCTGGTGGTATCTATTTATCATTAGTTATGCTTATATCTTTTCTAAAGTTAGATGTACCAGAGAAAGTATTGATTTTTGGTTTCTACATAGATCCAATAGCTTTTCTATCGATTGCTTTATCCATTGTTCAACCGTTCTTTGTGAAATTATTTTATAAGAATAGTAAGGGGTGAAGAAAATGCGCTTGAGTGAGTTATCAGGTAAAGAAGTTATCAATTTAGGTGATGGAGCCCGTCTAGGGATAATTGATGAATGTGAATTAAATTTTGATTATAAATCAGGCAGAATACATACTATCTTGCTACCAAAACGAAATGGACTATTTAACTTTTTCAGCGATAGTAAAACTGCGACAATTCCATGGCAGGCAATAAAGCGTATTGGAGATGAAGTAATTATTGTAGATATAAATAATGCTTATGATCGATATAGCAATTTAAATCGGGAGCGTCAAGAAAATACATATTAATAAGTACTCTGGATAAACTAACATTAAATTGCATGGAATGCATTTAATGTTAGGAGGTTTACACATGGAAAAACAGAATTGCAATCAATTACCAAACCAAGCAAGTTCAGACACAGTGGTAAATAGTTATGCTGCAACAAACACTACTGCTAATACAATGCAACAGGCGCCAGTAGGAAACATGAATACAACCAATATGACAAATACACAAAATTCAAACCAAAAACAAAACCATCAACAGAACAAAAAGCAAAACCAAACCATTATCGGAGTATTTGAATCAAGGGGTAGAGCTGAAAATGCAGTGAATACTTTACGCCAACAAGGCTTTACATCAGAAGAAATTAACATTGTATCAAAAAAACAACAAAATGCTAATACAACACAAGATGAAACTTATGATGATGACATTGTTGATGGAACATTGACTGGTGGTACGTTAGGTGGAATTGGTGGCTTACTCATGGGTGCTGGAGCTTTACTGCTTCCCGGTATCGGGCCTATTCTTGCTGTTGGCCCTATTACGGCTGCAGTAGGCGGAGCAATTGCAGGCGGCATCGCTGGTGGGCTAATTGACTGGGGAATTCCTGCTGAAGCGAGTCAACGATATGAACAAGAGGTTGCTCAGGGTAGCATTCTTGCTATTATTCGCACAGATACAACTAAGGTAACCTCAGCAGCCCAAATACTGCGACAAAATGGCGCTAAAGATGTAGAAAATCACAGTAAATAAATATGACTTACAATATAATGATTGTTAAAACTTTACTTTTTTATTTAAAAGCATTGACACTACTATAATCACTATTATACAATGTATGTAATTAAATACACTTCATCCTACGCAGGATGGAATAGAGGTGCAGACAACAAAAGTACTTTCAAGGAGATTGGTCTCTATGATCTGAAAGAAAAGGGTTGCTTGCCGAAGTGCGGAAGATGCCAAGTCTTCAGTGCTGGTCTTTCATCAAATAGGTGTAAGACTGTCACTAAAAGTAACCTTTTAGTGGAGTGCTATCTTATCTAAGGCGTGGGGAAACGCTTGTTTTCCCATTATCCTTATAACTGTTGAATGTACGATTGACAGCCGATGAGATTATACTCATCGGCTATTATTTTTACCTCAACATTAACATTCATAACAATCAATGAATACATTGCTACTATTAGGAGGTGCGCAATATGATTAGAGTAATAGTGTGTGGAGCTTACGGTAAAATGGGGCGTGAGGTACTAAAAGCCATACATAACGATACGCAATTAAGTATCGTAGGAGCTGTAGATACAAAATCGGATTTTATTGATATTGGTGATTTAATCGGCGTAGAAAAAACAGGTATTATTGTTGGTAATAATCTGCAAACTGTAATTAATGAAACACAGCCACAAGTAATGGTTGACTTTACAAGACCAGAAGTAGTATTAAATAATATTCGTATGGCAATTGCTAATGGTGTTTGCCCTGTTGTCGGAACTACTGGATTATCCGAAGAAAACCTGGAAGAAATTAGTCAATTATGTGAAAAAACCAAAGTGAATGCATTAATTGCCCCTAATTTTGCCATTGGTGCTATTCTAATGATGAAATTGGCACAAGATGCCGCTAAATTTTTTCCACATGTGGAAATCATTGAATTGCATCACGATCAAAAGCTCGATGCACCCTCTGGAACTGCTTTGCAAACAGCAGAATTAATTGCGAAAAAACGTGGTTATTTACAACAAGGACACCCAGACGAAGTCGAGAAGCTACCTGGTGCAAGAGGAGGAGACTTTTCTGGTATTAGAATGCATAGTGTGCGTTTACCTGGATATGTAGCGCATCAAGAAGTTATTTTTGGTGGACTTGGTCAAACACTAACGATTCGTCATGACTCCATATCCCGTGAGTCATTTATGCCAGGAGTTGTATTGGCTTGTAAATATGTACTAACAGCAAATGGTTTGGTTTTGGGACTTGAAGAGATTTTAAAATAAGTTTATTGGCAAGCTTAATAAATAGTATAATCATAAACTTACAGCATAGCATCTTTTGCATTAAATCAGGCATCATAAGCAATAACTATAGTAAATAAAATGAATATAATAAGAATATATAATATTACGAGAAAAAATAATGGGGAGCGATATGTATGAAGAAATATAATGTAGCAATACTTGGAGCTACTGGAGCAGTAGGGCAAGAGTTCCTAGATTTAATTGAAGAACGTAATTTTCCTTTTGATAATCTAAAATTACTTGCATCAAAACGTTCCGCTGGAAAAATCATTCCTTTCATGGGAAAAGATTATATCGTAGAAGAAGCTACTGATGACTCTTTTAAAAATATTGATATTGCCTTATTTGCCGGTGGTTCTGCTAGTACAAAATTTGCCCCTGCCGCAGTAAAATGTGGAGCAGTAGTGATTGATAATTCTAGTGCTTTTCGGATGGATCCTACTGTGCCATTGGTTGTGCCAGAAGTTAATCCAGAAGCTATACAACAGCATAAAGGGATTATTGCAAATCCTAATTGTTCTACCATTATTATGGCCATGGCCCTAAAACCCCTTTATGATCAAGCAAAAATTAAAAGAATTGTCGTTTCCACTTATCAAGCAGTATCTGGAGCAGGTAAAGAAGCAATTGATGAGTTGTCAAATCAAGTGCAAGCTGTTGTTGAAAATCGCCCTGTAGAAGCTAATATTCTTCCTAGTGCTAGCTTACCTAAGCATTATCAAATTGCTTTTAATATCATTCCACATATTGATGTATTTGTAGAAGATAATTATACAAAAGAAGAAATGAAGATGGTTCATGAAACGCATAAAATATTTAATGATTATAAGATAGGTATTACAGCAACTACTGTAAGGGTGCCTATTTATCGTAGCCATTCAGAGTCAATTAACGTTGAGTTTGAAGAAACAATCTCAGTCGATCAGGCTAAAGAACTCTTAGCAAATTTCCCAGGAGTTATTTTGCAAGATAATCCGGCAGACATGGTATACCCAATGCCTTTATTTACTTCCAATCAAAATGAAGTTTTTGTAGGTCGAATTAGAAAAGATAATTCCGTTCCACATGGTCTAAATCTTTGGGTTGTTGGTGATCAAATACGTAAAGGTGCTGCTTTAAATGCGTTACAGATCGCCGAGTATATGATTGAACATAACTTACTTTGAGGTGAAATAATGGGGATAATAGTTCAAAAATTTGGCGGTACCTCTGTTGCAACTCCTGAGTGTAGAGAGTTAGTAGTTGCAAAAATTAAAACTGCCCACGATAAAGGTTTTAATCCTGTAGTAGTCGTTTCGGCTATGGGAAGAAAAGGAGAGAGTTACGCTACTGATACACTGATTGACCTGGCACGCACTGCATATAAAGATATTGCAAGCCGTGAACTCGATCAAATTTTATATTGTGGCGAGATGATTTCTGCTGTTATTATGACTGGAACATTACAAGCTGCAGGACTTGATGCGATTATGCTTACAGGTGGGCAAGCCGGCATTATAACCGATAATAATTTTACCAATGCTAGAATTTTAAAAGTAGATCCATCCCGAATACTAAGTTTATTACGAATGGGTAAAATTCCTGTTGTATGTGGCTTCCAAGGTGCAACAATTGATTATGAATTTACTACTTTGGGCAGAGGGGGGAGTGACACTACAGCAGCTGCTTTAGGATCAGCTCTCGATGCAGAAATGATAGAAATTTATACTGATGTAGATGGTATCATGACAGCAGATCCTCGAATTGTCAGCACTGCAAAAATACTCGACTGCATTTCCTATGGAGAGGTTTGCCAGCTAGCACATCAAGGAGCTAAAGTCATTCATCCGAGGGCTGTAGAAATTGCAATGCAAAAAAATATTCCCTTACTTGTAAAATCAACCTTTTCAGATGAACCTGGTACACTGATAACTAATATAGTGCCAGAAGATACCACTGAGTCAAATGTCAATGACCGTGTTGCTACGGGTGTCACTTATCTTGCTAATATCGCTCAAATTAAGGTTAATTTACATGATTCTTTGAATAACATTGCAAGTTTTAATATATTTAAATCTATGGCAAACAATGGGATCAGTGTTGATTTGATTAACGTTCATCCTGGTCAAATTATGTTTACGGTAGCAGAAGAACTTGCTGATAAGGCCGCTGCTCAACTTCGCGAATTTGGTTGTGATGTGCAAACAACCCTTGACTGTGCTAAAGTTTCCGTCGTCGGTGGCGGAATAAATGGTGTTCCAGGTGTTATGGCCAGTTTTATAGAAGCATTATCTATTAATAATATTCCAATATTACAGACCGTTGATTCACATACATCAATTTCAGTTTTAATAAAAAAATCTTTTGTACACTTGGCCGTTACAGCCTTACATGAGAAGTTTAATTTATCATGTTAATAAGGAGAAGAAAAACAGATGAATACTTTTGGGCGGATTTTAACAGCTATGGTAACCCCATTTCATGATGATTTCAGTGTTAATTATGATGCAGCAGCAAATCTTGCAAAATATTTAATTGCTAATGGTTCAGATGGTTTAGTAGTAGCAGGTAGCACTGGTGAATCAGCAACCCTAAGTAATGAAGAAAAGCTAAAGTTATTTGCTACTGTACTTGAAGCAGTTGGCGATAAAGCTACAGTTATTGCGGGTACTGGATCTAATGATACCATGGCTTCAATAAAACTAACACAGGCTGCAGAAAAACTTGGTGTACACGGTGCCATGCTAGTAGGCCCATACTACAATAAACCTCCACAAGAGGGCTTTTATCAACATTTTAAAGCAATTGCTGATACTACCAATTTACCATTGATTATTTATAATGTTCCTGGTCGTACTAGCTCTAATATATTGCCTGGAACAATTGCTAGATTATCGGAACTTAAAAATATTGTTGCTGTAAAAGAAGCAAGCGGAAATCTTGAACAAGTGGCTGAAATCGTTCGAACTACGCCTAATGATTTTATGGTTTATAGTGGTGATGATAGCCTTACCTTACCGATATTGGCGGTTGGTGGGGTAGGTATTATTAGTGTAGCTGCTCATATCGTAGGTAATCGTATGCAAGATATGATTTCAGCATTTAAAAATAACGACCTAACTAAAGCACAAGCTATACAATCAGAACTCTTACCCTTCTTTCGAATGATGTTTATTACGACAAATCCAATACCGGTTAAAACAGCAGTAAATTTAATTGGACAAAAGGCTGGTTGTTTCAGATTACCTCTAATTCCACCTACCCCAACTGAACTGGATCAGATAAAAAATTGTCTAATTAAAATGAATTTGATATGAGTCTAAAAACCTCATCCTAGTTTAAAGGGTGAGGTTTTTTATCAATGCTACATATAATAGTGCAATTACAGCTTCCTATGTTGCAAATGCACTTAAAAATAAGCTATAATTACAATAAGTGATGAACGACCGGATTTTAGCTCAATTTATCGAGGGGCGATATTTATAAATAATGGTTTGTTTTTCTTGCTTTACGAAAATATCTGGAGGTGCGATTCTTTTTGGTAAAAACACAACAAAAACTTCAAATTATTCCCCTAGGTGGTTTAGGGGAAATTGGTAAGAATATGACAGTTGTCCGCTATGGAGATGACATTATCGTTATTGATTCTGGCCTTATGTTTCCTGAAGATGATATGCTCGGTATTGACTTAGTAATTCCTGACATATCTTATTTATTGGAAAATCGTGATCTGGTGCGGGCAATTTTACTTACACATGGCCATGAGGATCATATTGGTGCGTTACCTTATGTACTTAAACAACTCAATGTTCCAGTGTACGGTACAAAATTGACCTTAGGAATTTTAGAAGGAAGATTAAAAGAGAATAATGTACCAACGACTAATTTGCTACCTGTTAAAGCTGGTGATCAAATTGAAGTAGGCCCTTTTAAAGTCGGTTTTATTAGGGTTAGTCATAGTATTGCCGATGCGGTAGCCCTTTCTCTTAAAACACCAATTGGTACTATCGTACATACTGGCGACTTTAAATTCGATCAAACACCTGTAGATGGGAAAGTAACAGATTTCCATAAACTTGCAGAGTTGGGTGATCAAGGTGTGTTAGTAATGCTCGCTGATAGTACAAATGCAGAGCATCCAGGCTATACAATGAGTGAAAAATCGGTAGGTGTAACATTTGATGAAATGTTTCATAATGCTAGGGGACGAATCATTGTAGCAAGCTTCTCTTCCAATGTGCACCGTGTGCAACAAGCAATCGATACCGCCTGTAAATACAAACGTAAAGTTGCAGTTCTCGGACGTAGTATGATTAATGTAGTCAATATCTCTTCTGATTTAGGTTATCTTACAGTCCCTGAGGGCGTTTTAATTGATATTGATGAAATTAATAACTATCCGCCTTCTGGTGTTGTCATTATAACTACGGGCAGCCAAGGTGAACCTATGTCCGCATTAACTAGAATGGCTATGTCTGATCATCGTAAAGTAGATATTACTCCTAGTGACACAATTATTATTTCTGCGACACCTATCCCGGGAAATGAAAAGCTAGTATCGCGTACTATTGATTATTTATTACGCCAAGGTGCAGAAGTACTTTACGAAAAAACATCAGGTATCCATGTTTCAGGACACGCCAGCCAAGAAGAACTCAAAATGATGCACAATTTGGTTCGTCCTAAGTTTTTTATCCCAGTACATGGCGAGTATCGCCATTTGGTTAAACATTCCAAATTAGCGCAGGAACTCGGCATGCCAAAAGATCATATTTTTATTGCCGAAAATGGACAGGTCTTAGAATTTACACCTGATAAGGGCAGTATTACAGGAAAAGTTGCCTCTGGTATTGTCTTAATTGATGGTTTAGGAGTCGGTGATGTTGGTAATATTGTACTTCGGGATCGCCGCCAACTTTCGCAAGAAGGTATCTTAATTGTAGTTATTACCATGGACAAGCAAAATGGATGTGTTGTAGCTGGACCAGATATTGTATCTCGTGGTTTTGTATATGTTAGAGAATCAGAGCAATTAATGGATGAAGCAAAAAATAAAGTAAGGCAAACTTTAGATAAATGCGAAACCAATAATATTACTGAATGGGCCACAATTAAATCAAGCGTGCGCGATACTTTAGGAAAATACTTATATGAAAAGACACGTCGTCGCCCTATGATTTTACCAATTATTATGGAAGTATAATAGTTGATCTGTGAGATAGAAAAAAACTTGGCATAAGCCAAGTTTTTTTCTATCTCACAGTATGAAACTCTATACTTGGCTAATACTACATAAAGGATTTAAACTAAGATACTGGAGGTAGTATGATGCTAGAGAATGATAATCCGGTTATAGAGCCGCCTGGAACCAACCCAGAACAACCTAGAATACCGCAAGAATATCCCAAAAAAAATATAACAGCTAGAAAGGTTGATACCGTAGATAACATCCAAGAGTTAGGTGCTACGACAATTCCTACGGCTAAAACCAATATACATGTAATGACAATTATTGGTCAAGTTGAAGGTCATATGATTTTACCGCCCCAAAATAAAACAACCAAGTACGAACATATAATGCCACAATTAGTAGCAATTGAACAAAATCCTGAAATTGAAGGCCTATTGTTGCTGTTAAATACAGTTGGTGGTGATGTGGAGGCAGGCTTGGCTATCGCAGAAATGATTTCTAGTATGTCTAAGCCATCCGTTTCTATAGTGCTTGGCGGAGGGCATAGTATTGGAGTTCCCATAGCCGTATCAGCAACATATTCTTTTATCGTCGAAAGTGCAACAATGACAATTCACCCAATACGGCTTACAGGTTTAGTCATTGGTGCACCTAGCTCTTTTGACTACTTGGAAAAAATGCAAGACAGAGTCAATAAATTCGTAGTAGATCATTCTAGCATTTCCGAAAGGAAATGGAAAGATTTACTCTTTAGGACTGGAGAGTTATCTCGAGACATCGGTACTTCCGTTATCGGTAAGGATGCTATCTCCTATGGAATAATTAACGAAATAGGCGGCTTATCGCAGGCACAGGCAAAGTTAAATGAGTTAATTAGAATACAAAAAGAATCTAAGGGGTTGAAACAATGACCTTATGGAGTATAATACCAGAAGAGATTGTTTTAGATAATGTAAGTACTCCAACAGTCTATGAAGAAATTGAATGCAATAATATGAAAATGTTAGTTGAAAAAATTAGCCCAACTCAATGCAAAGTTAGTCGATTATTAACAACTAATCCCCAAGATTACTTACGCCCGGAAATCCAGCCAGGAAGTATATTAACATATAGGCTAGTTTTAGAATAACGCCCTATTCATTACTTAACTATATACAAAGACCGTCAAAATATCTCCTACAACTTGACGGTCTTTTTTTAGTCTTTTCTCTTTTCGATGTAATATAGAGTATTCTTTCATCACTTTCGACTATTTCCAACGAAGAATGTTGAAAAATATTGCGGTTAATATCTTTTAATGTAAAATTGATGTTTTTTTGGTAAATGGTTGTAGATAATTAAAAAGATACTTTGAAAAAATTCTCTATAAATGTTAGAATGTAACTATTGTTAGTATGAGATAGTTTTTCAGAAAAAAATAACTATTTTATTATGCGTGTTTATCAATTAGATATTTATAGAATAGTATAAAGTATTTAGAAACTTAGGGAGGTAACTTTCGTGCAAACAGTTGGCAAAATACTGCGTAGTGAACGAGAAAAAAAAGGGCTGTCGGTTAAAGAAATTGAATTTGCTACCAGTATAAGAACTTTATATATAACAGCAATTGAAGAAGATAATTATAGTGTTATTCCTGGTGAGGTTTATGTAAAAGGATTTATTCGCAATTATTCTAATTATTTAGGTTTAGATAGTCAAGAAATAATGGATTTGTATCGCAAAGATCAAAATCCTAATACTCTGGCAGACGAAAATTTATCCCCTGAAAGCAAAGCCTCCGCTGATAAGCCAGGTAAGACCAATAATTTTCAAATAAAATGGATAACAATCAGTTTGTTTGCCTTGTGTGCCATCGGTGGCGCATGGTGGTTTTTAGGTAGTTCGAAATCGATACAAGAACCTAATGTAGAAAAGCAAGCACAATCCACTCCAACCATCCCAAACCAAGTAACTAAAGAACAATCTGTAGCTCCACCAATAGCACCAGTTCAAAAAAAGCCCGTAATACTTACAGCAAAGTACACTGATCAATGCTGGACTTTAATAACTGCTGACAATAAAATAATTTATGAAGGCACTCCTCAAGCTGGTGAAACCCTAACATGGGAAGCAGAACAAAATATTACGCTAAAAGTTGGGAATGCTGGTGGAATTGATATAGTATATAATGGACAACCTATGGGGAAATTAGGAGTTAAAGGTGAAGTCCTTGTCAAAACGTATATGGCAAATAGATAAACTCATTATTATACATAAGATCAAATTCTTTGCTGAATAGTATTGGATTTGATGCTTGAGAGCTACCTATTTTACTTCTCAAGCAATGACTAAGGCTTTTGCCTACGTCTAAGAACTTGGCAAAAAGCCAAGTCTTTTCTTATTTTACTATTCATTAGTAAAATAACTTTTAAAATACAAAAACATGTAGCAATTGTATCCATTTTTAAATAATTGACCAAGATGGATATATTGTTTTAGGAGAAGTAAAATTATGAAAAACGATTTTTTACCAATTTGTAAAGAAGATATGGTCAAACGTGACTGGGATCGATTGGATTTCTTATTTATTAGCGGCGATGCGTATGTAGATCATCCTAGCTTCGGACCTGCTATTCTTTGTCGGCTACTAGAGAAATACGGATATCGTGTAGGCATTATCTCTCAACCGGACTGGCGCTCAACGTTAGACTTTAAGAAGATGGGGAAGCCTCGTTTAGGTGTATTAGTTTCGGCGGGAAACCTTGACTCTATGTTAAATAAATTTACTGCTGCAAAAAAATATCGGAGTACTGATAATTATTCCCCTGGCGGAAAGGCGGGTTGTCGCCCCGATCGGGCTACTATCGTTTACTGTAATCGGATTCGTGAGGTGTGGAAAGATATCCCAATTATTATTGGTGGAATTGAAGCAAGTCTTAGACGCTTCGCTCATTATGATTATTGGTCTAATTCGGTACGCCGTTCAATTTTAATTGATAGCCGGGCTGATATTTTGGTATATGGCATGGGTGAAAAACAAATAAAAGAAATTGCCGATCAGTTACAACAAGGTATAGATATAGCAGATATTCGAAGCGTGCAAGGCACTTGCTACAAATCTAATACTACCGAACATTTATGGGATTATATTGAAACGCCTAGTTACGATGCTGTGAATACAGATAAAGAAGCTTTTAACCAAGCGTTTAAAGTTCAGTACCAAGAACAAGACGCTATTCGTGGTAAAACAATTGTTCAAAACCATGGTGAATATTTTGTAATACAAAATGCACCAGCTTTGCCTTTATCGACTGTAGAAATGGATGAAATCTATGATCTCCCTTATCAACGAACTTATCATCCTATCTATGAAAAAGCTGGAGGTGTTCCAGCAATTCAAGAAGTGCAATTTAGTTTAGTTAGCCACCGTGGTTGTTTCGGCGGATGTTCTTTTTGTGCTATTGTTTCACATCAAGGACGTATTATCCAAAGTCGCAGTCAAGAATCAATTATAAATGAAGCTAAAAAAATTATCGCAATGCCCGGCTTTAAAGGATATATTCACGATGTTGGTGGCCCTACCGCCAATTTTCGCATACAATCATGCCAAAACCAATCTGAGAGAGGCACTTGTAAAGCTCGTCAATGTTTAGCCCCAAATCCATGTAAGGAACTGGAAACAAACCATACAGATTATCTAACATTATTACGTACGTTGCGTGCCTTGCCAGGTGTAAAAAAAGTTTTCATTCGTTCAGGATTACGCTACGATTATTTAATGGCGGATCCAAATAATGAGGAATTCTTACGTGAATTATGTGAGCATCATATTAGTGGACAACTCAAAGTTGCACCAGAACATATTTCGCAAAAAGTGACTAACTTAATGGGCAAGTCTAGTAAAGGCGTGTATTTAAAGTTTATGAAAGCTTATAAGCGTGTCAATGAGTTAATCGGCAAAGAACAATATCTTGTTCCTTATTTTATGTCAAGCCATCCCGGATCTGGTCTTAAGGAAGCTATTGAATTAGCTGAATTTATCCGAGATTTGAATTATAGGCCAGAACAGGTACAAGATTTTATTCCCACTCCAGGGAGCTTATCTACTTGCATCTACTATACAGGTATCAATCCTCTTACTAATGAGAGGGTCTATGTTGCTAAAGACATTCATGAAAAGAAAATGCAGCGGGCATTGATGCAATATCGTGATCCAAAAAACTATATGTTAGTATATGAGGCACTTACAAAAGCCAACCGTCAAGATCTTATTGGTCACGGACCTAAGTGCTTAATTCGTCCTCCGCATAATTCAAATTACAAATCACACACATCAGCAAGTAGTAAAGTAGTAAAGGATATAGGACGCAGTAAACAGTCAAAAACAACCACATCACGTAAAAAAAATATAAAGAAACACACTAAAAGTCGCTAATTAGGTAGTGCAAATAGTTACTTATTTCTCGCAGATAATTAAGGTAATATTATCCCAATATTCTTATTCTACTATTTTAGGTACATGCCTCACATAACTCCATAATTTTCAGACCATACTAACAAAAAAGCTAGTAGGAGGAGAGTATTAATGAATATTGCCGAGCCTCATTTGCAAGCCGCATTATTATGTGAAGGTATGACTACCGATGAAAATGGACGACACACGATCTACAATGAATTTAGTCAATATACTATGGGATATTCTCAGCCCTTCACAATTCTTACAATTTGGCGGGGTGCAAATGATAATTCACATAAAAGTTATAAAGAAAAAATTGAAATACTCGCACCAGATGGAAGAGTTGTAGCGAGTGGGGAAAATGGCCCCTTTTCCTTAGAAAATAATACGTATCGACAAATTAATAATATTCTCTTAGAAGATATTGACTTTACTCATGAAGGCGTTTATGAATTACAAGTAAGTTTACTTGATTCTCAAGATTCCATAATTACTCACCACTCTGAACCTATAACAGTAATATAATATCATAATCATTTTAAGCCCAACGCTAAAAAATCCATTAAGATGTTGTATCTATATTTATCTGCAGGAAGGCTTTAAATGATTAATTCCTCTGAGCCCTCAGAGCCTACATTCACTACTACGACTGAACGTATACTACAATTCCATATAAAAAGGAGGGCTTAGTACAATCTAAGCCCTTTCTAGTACTTTAGAGAAAATTGACTTGCATAGCGGACCAATAAGAGGTATAGTATTATTGGTCTAATTTGTACTGGAGGTAGCATATGCGTCGTTATCTGCCAATTCTATTAATCGCTTTCTTTGTACTCGTCATCGTAATTGCCGGCAGTACTTCCTTGCAGGGCTATGCCGATAAACAAAATCCTGAAAAAAGCATGAAAAGTATTAATGTTTATACAACGTTACCTATTGAGCAGCTTTCACTCTTAGCGCAAGAGTACGAAAAATCTAAGAACGTGCGTATTAATCTTATACCGCTTTCCGAGCAGGATTTGTTAACAAGGATTCAAGTAGAAAAAGCTGCACCTCATGCTGACGTTATTATTGCTAACCGTGCATTATTAGAACAAGCACAAAAAATTAATACAATAGCGCCATACACTTCCGAACAAATAGATATAATACCTGATCGATTTAAAGATGCAAACAATTATTGGACAGGTCTTTGGTATGACCCTATCGTATTTGCTGTTAATCAGGACTACTTAAAGAGTCTTCCTAAATTACCGACCAAATGGAATGACCTTACTTTAGACAATAAATGCCGCATAGGTATCACGGATTTTTTAGCAGCAGAGGCTTCCGCAAATTTATTTTATACACTATTATCTGCAAATGGTGAAACACAAACATTCGCCTATTTAAAAAAATTACATCCTCAGATTGTACAGTATGCTAAATTTCTAACTACCCCTATACGAATGGCTGGGATGGGAGAGGTCGACATAGCTATTGCCACGCAAAACGAAACAATACATTATATGAATGATAAATTTCCTATTGCATTGTTATATCCTGAAGATGGAACTTCTTTTATTTTAACGGGTGCAGCTTTAATTGCTGGCACGCACAATGAATCGGAGTCGAAGGAATTTATTGATTGGTTACTACAAGATATTGCCCAAAGTACTTTGTACACCAATAATTTTTATTATGTTCCTACAAATCCAGAAACGCTTATCTATAAATACTATGATACTAAAAATATTAAACTTTGGGACAAGAAAGAAAATTTTTCATTTGAGCAGAAAAGCCAATTACTTGATAAATGGATAAAAACAGTACGGCTAGCTTCAAAGTAAAAATATTATCTATACTAGGAGGAACACTTAATGTTAAAAGCCGGGTTTATAAGCCTGGGTTGCGCTAAAAATCTTGTAGACACAGAAGTCATGTTAGGACTATTAGCCACCAATCAAATTAAACTAACCGATAACCCCCAAGAAGCGGATATTCTCATTATTAATACATGTAGTTTTATAGAGTCAGCCAAAGAAGAATCGATAACGACAATTCTTCAAATGGCTGAATATAAAAAGCAAGGCAATTGTAAATGCCTAATTGTAGCTGGTTGTCTTGGGCAGCGATACCAGCAAGACTTATTGGATGAATTGCCAGAAGTTGATGCCATTGTTGGTACAGGGGATTGGCATCGCATAATGGAAGCAATTAATAGCACGATGAATGATAAGAAACGTGTATTATTAGTTGGAGAAACCAATACTATCTATGATGAAACTATGCCACGCATTAACACTACACCTTTTTATAGTGCTTATGTTAAAGTTGCCGAAGGATGTAGTAACTGTTGCTCTTACTGTGTAATTCCAAAAGTAAGAGGTTCTTTCCGTAGTCGAAAGATGGAATCGATCGTTGCAGAAGTTAAAAATCTTGTTGCGAATGGTGTGAAAGAAGTTAACTTAATTGCACAAGACACTACTAGTTATGGCCGTGATTTATATGGTGCGGCTAAATTAACAGATCTTTTAAAAGAACTGGTTAAAATTGATGGGCTTATGTGGATTCGCTTGCTTTATTGTTATCCAAAGCATTTTTCTGATGAACTTATTGAACTTATTGCTACAGAATCTAAAATTTGCAAATACATCGATTTACCTTTACAACACGCAAATGATATTATCTTGAAATCAATGCTTCGACAAGATAGTCGGAAAGATATTGAAAATCTATTAAATACTTTACGCTCCAAAATTCCTGGTATTACAGTTCGAACATCTTTTATTGTTGGTTTCCCTGGAGAAACAGAGGCTCACTTTGAAGATCTTCGACAATTTGTAATGGATCAGAAATTTGATAGGGTTGGAGTATTTACCTATTCACAAGAGGAAGATACAATAGCTGCTAATCTTCCAAATCAGGTATCCGATGAGGTTAAACAAGAACGCTATCATAACCTCATGACATTACAGTGCCAAATATCTGAACAACTTAATCAAGAGCTTGAAGGAACAGTCTTAGATGTTTTAATTGAGCAAGTCAACACTGAGCCAGAGATTGTTGTTTCTGGGCGTTCATACCGTGAAGCACCAGATGTCGACGGACAGATATACGTTGAAAAAGCAACTAATTGTAGACCTGGAGATGTTATAAAAGTAAAAATCGTCCAAGGATTTACATATGATGTAGTTGCTGAAAAATTATAGAGCTATTTGTAAAATTTTATAAGCTCGCTACTGTTTAACAGTATAGGAGCTATATGTTTTATTTATATAATTGCCCAATTATGGGGGAGTGATTTTACATGATCGTAGAAATAGTGGCTACTGGAACAGAACTACTTTTGGGTCAAATCAATAATACCAATACACCTTTTTTATCTCAGAAGCTAAATGAATTAGGTTTTGACGTTTTATATCATTCAACAGTTGGTGATAATAAAACACGAATGACAGAAGTATTAAGTAATGCATTAAGCAGATCCGATGTAATAATTACATCGGGTGGATTGGGACCCACACAAGGTGACATCACAAAAGAAGTAACTGCACAGTTATTAAATCGCCCTTTATTTTTACACGAAGAGAGTGTAACTCATATGGCATATTTTTTTGCCAAACGTCAACTCCCTATGCCAGAAAACAATTTACGACAGGCAATGATACCAGAAGGCGCTTATGTAATAAAGAATGAGCGTGGCACCGCTCCGGGTGTGATTCTAGAACATGATAATAAGATAATTATTCATTTACCTGGACCTCCTCACGAATTGGAGTGGATGTATGAACATGCAGTGATTCCTTACCTAAAAACAAAATTTGGATTACAGGGAGCCATTGTCTCTAGGGTATTACATACTTATGGTATCGGCGAATCCTCTTTAGAAGAGAAAATCAAAACTTTAGTTATCTCTCAGTCCAATCCAACTATTGCATTGCTTGCAAGACCGGGTGAAATTATTATTCGACTTACTGCAAAAAGTAGTACAAGCATTGAAGCCACAGAATTAATCGATGCACTGGAGAGACAAATCCGGCATAAAATTGCCAATTACATTTGGGGTCTGGATAATGATACTATCGAAGCAAATATTGGAAAAACTTTAACTGAAAAGAAGTTTACTGTTGCATTAGCCGAATCATGTACGGGAGGTCTAGTTACCAGTCGCATTACCGACATTTCTGGTAGTTCAGATTACCTCGTGGGTTCTATAGTTTGTTATACCAATAAAATTAAAACTGATTTTATTGATGTAACTCCGCAAATCCTCGCTGAGCATGGAGCTGTAAGTCAAGAAACTGCTTGCCTTATGGCTACTGGTATTCGTCGAAAATTTGCTGCTAGTATTGGAATAGGGATTACCGGCATAGCTGGCCCAACTGGCGCTACTCCAACAAAACCTGTTGGTACGGTATTTATTGCAATTGATGGCCCGGCTGGTATACAATGCCAACATCATACATTTAATGGTCAGCGTACTGATATTAAATATCGTATATCACAAGCCGCTTTACATATGCTAAGAGAGTATACATTATCGTTATAATATAATATTTTTAAAAAATTAGGGGGCAATACACATTGAATGAAACTCAATTATTTGGTAATATTCCATTAAGCAAAAAGCTACTTTCAGCGATCGCTGAAATGGGTTTTGAAGAACCATCACCTATTCAAAACCAAACAATTCCACTTGTACTTGAAGGTCACGACGTTATTGGGCAAGCCCAAACAGGTACTGGTAAAACGGCTGCCTTTGGCATACCTGCAATAGAGCGTATTGTAGACAATCGCCAAATTCAAGTACTAGTACTTACTCCAACCCGCGAACTTGCAATTCAAGTATCTGAGGAATTGGCGAAAATAGGTAAATTTAAAAGAATTAGAACTTTACCTATTTACGGTGGACAACCTATCGATAGACAAATTAAAGCCTTGCGTTTAGGCGTTCAAGTGGTAATTGGTACTCCGGGTAGGCTTTTAGATCATATTCGTCGCAAAACTATCAAACTTGATGCTGTAAAAACATTAATCCTAGATGAAGCAGATGAAATGCTTGATATGGGTTTTGTGGAAGATATTGAGACAATTATGCAACAACTTCCTGTTGAAGGAAGACAAACACTTCTATTTTCTGCTACTATGCCAGGACCAATTGCTAATTTAGCTAAGAAATATATGAACAACCCTAAAACCATTTCAATCAGTAGAGAGCAACTTACCGTTCCTCTTATTGATCAAGTCTATTATGAAACTCGTGAGAAACTCGAAGCATTATGTAGAGTTCTTGATGTTGAAACAACTGGAAAATCGATAATCTTCTGTCGCACTAAAAGAGGCGTAGATGATTTGGTAGTTTCATTACAGGGACGAGGTTACATGGCTGATGGCTTACATGGTGATTTAAGTCAAGCACAACGTGATAGAGTTATGAAAAAATTCCGTGATGGTAAGCTTGAATTACTAATTGCTACAGATGTTGCTGCTCGTGGTATTGATATTGATGATATCACTCATGTCTTCAATTATGATATTCCTCAAGATAATGAAGCTTATGTTCATCGTATTGGACGTACGGGCCGTGCGGGTAAAAAAGGCGTGGCGATTACTTTTATTAATCCTCGTGAATATCGTCAACTTAAACTTATTGAAAAACTAACTAAATCCCGTATCGTGCGTAAACAGCTTCCATCTGCTGCCGACATTCTAGATCGTCAAAGAGAAATTATCAAAAATCGCCTGGTACAAATGATTGATCAAGGTAAATTTGAGGTCTATCAAGACATTATTGTAGATTTAGCAGCTGATTATGACCCGATAGAAATAGCAGCAGCCGCTTTAAAGCTGGCACAAGAAGGTTTTAAAGAAAAATTTGCTGTTGAAGAAGACAAACCTGATTTCACTAATACAGGTGCTGAAGCAGGCATGGTTCGCTTATTTATTAATGCAGGTAGAGCTCAAAAAATACGTCCTGAAGATATTGTTCGCACAATAGCCGAAGGAGCCGATATCCCTGGAAGCAATATTGGCGTAATCAATATCTATGAAAAATTTACTTTTGTAGAGGTTCCTATGGATATTGCCGAGCGTGTTATCTCTGTATTGCATAAGAGTTCTATTAAAGGATATAAAATTAACGTTGAACCTGCGAAAAGCAGATAGTAACGACTCCTGTAAAGAATCGTTTCCATTACAAGAATGCTTTTGATTCTAAATAAGAAGAGGACTTTATGTCCTCTTCTTATTTACTTATATTTCCCATTAGAGCCTATATTCTTCTTTCGTCGAATTGAATAAATCGTACATTTATGACTATTGACAATACGAACAAATGTTTGTACAATGAAAGTAACAAGGGGGATGATAAATTCATGGAAAAATCAACATCATCAGATAAACTACAAGCTTTAGAAAGTGCTGTACGCAAAATCGAAAAAGATTTTGGTAAAGGTTCTATTATGAAGCTAGGTGAGGCCGCTGCTAGAATGAATGTAGAAGTAATTCCAACTGGTGCATTACCACTTGACATTGCTCTTGGCATTGGCGGTGTCCCCAGAGGTAGAATGATAGAAGTATATGGACCTGAATCATCAGGTAAAACGACGGTAGCTCTACATATGATTGCAGAGACTCAAAAATCTGGAGGACTTGCAGCTTTTATCGATGCCGAACATGCCCTAGATCCTGTTTATGCTAAAAATCTTGGTGTTGATATTGATAATTTGCTTATCTCCCAACCAGATAATGGTGAACAAGCTTTAGAAATATGTGAGGCTCTAGTAAGAAGCAATGCAATTGACATGATCATCATAGATTCAGTTGCAGCATTGGTACCTAAAGCTGAAATTGATGGTGAAATGGGTGATTCTCATGTGGGCTTACATGCGAGACTTATGTCCCAAGCATTGCGTAAATTAACGGGTATTATCAGCAAGTCTCGAACAATTGTTGTCTTTATTAATCAAATTCGTGAAAAAGTTGGAGTTATGTTTGGTAATCCTGAAACGACTACAGGTGGACGAGCTTTAAAATTTTATTCCACAATAAGATTAGAAGTAAGAAGAGCCGAGAGTCTTAAACAAGGAAATGATATCATTGGTAATCGTACTAAAATTAAAGTAGTTAAAAATAAGGTTGCACCACCATTTAAACAAGCGGAATTTGATATTATGTATGGCGAGGGAATTTCCCATGAAGGATGTTTAGTTGATATTGGTACCCTTTTTGATGTAATCAATAAAAGTGGAGCATGGTATTCATATAACGATACTCGTCTTGGCCAAGGACGTGAAAATGTTAAAGAATTCTTCAAACAAAATCCTGATATAGCTAGTGAAATTGACAAAAAGATTCGAGAATTATTATTAGTTGAAAAAAGTAAAGTCCCCGTTGCTGATTTATTAGATGATGTCTCAATTGACTAGTCAGAAAGATGTTTGGCAAGCTTCATTGCATCTTATCGCTCGTCGTCCTCATAGCGAATGCGAATTGCAACAAAAGTTACATTATAAAGATTATAGTTATGATTCTATTGAAAATGTCATACAGCGCTTACGAGAATATGGGTATATAAATGATGATGAACTGGCGAAAAATTTATTTAATAAATACTTGCAAGCTGGCAAGTATAGTTTAAAACAGATTAACTTTAAGATGAAGCAACGTGGCATACCAGATGCTATTATACACAATATAATTTCTGCTTGTGATAAAGAGGAATGGCAGTCTGCCCTTAAAATAGTAAATATTCGCTTTAAAATTGTCGATGCTACTACTAAAGAAAAGATTTATCGATATTTAGCTACTAAAGGATTTTCATCAACTAGTATCAGTAAAGTTATACAACATCTTTATCAATCTGAAAATAATTTCTAATAAACATAAAATGATTTGGCTTGTGCCAAATCATTTTTTATTTTTATTCAAATTTCTTTAAATACAAGCTTTTTTCGCAGTTTTTTTGCATTTTTGTCTAATCTCAGCAAGAGACATAAGGGATAACTTGACACTACTTTGAAAAACATTTACAATTGAATTAATCAATTGCAAATGCAATTGTAATACTTATCCAATAAAACCAATTACTGTAGGGGAGTAATTGTGAAATGCTTTTAAGAGCTGTGTAAATTTGCCAGCTTACCCTTAATATTATTTAAATAAAAGGAGGTGTAAGATTATATTTGAATTTATTTTAACAACGGTACTTGTTGCTATCTTGGGCTTCGGCATAGGCTACTGGATACGCAAAAAAACTGCTGAAGCAAAAATAATCTCAGCCGAAGAGGCTGCTAAAAAGATAATCGTAGAAGCAGAACGCTCAAGTGAAGTTAAGAAAAAAGAAGCACTGGTAGAAGCTAAAGAAGAGATTCACAAACTTAGAAGTGAATTAGAGCGGGAAACTAAAGAACGACGTTCAGAACTTCAACGTTTAGAACGACGCTTAATGCAAAAAGAGGAAAATCTTGACCGGAAAGTTGACTCCCTTGAAAAAAAGGAGGAAATTATCAGTCATAAAGAGGCTGAATTAGATAAAAGTCAAGAAATAATTAATACTTTATATGCCAAACAACTTGCTGAATTAGAAAGATTATCGGGATTAACATCTGAAGAAGCTCGCAATTTACTATTAGCTAATGCTCGAGAAGAAATTAAACATGAAACTGCAATGATGATTAAAGAATTAGAACAACAAGCAAAAGAAGATGCTGATAAAAAAGCACGTAATATCATTTCTTTAGCTATTCAACGTTGTGCTGCAGACCATGTTGCAGAAACTACAGTTTCTGTGGTAGCGTTACCTAACGACGAAATGAAAGGTCGTATTATCGGACGTGAGGGACGTAATATTCGAACATTAGAAACATTAACTGGTATTGACCTCATTATTGATGATACTCCTGAAGCTGTCATATTATCTGGCTTTGACCCGATACGTCGTGAAGTAGCTAGAATTGCTTTAGAAAAATTAATTGCCGATGGACGAATTCATCCAGCCCGTATTGAGGAAATGGTTGAAAAAGCCCAAAAAGAAGTTGAACAAAGAATCAAAGAAGCTGGTGAACAAGCAACCTTTGAAACTGGAGTGCATGGACTTCACCCTGAAATTATTAAACTTCTTGGTCGCTTAAAATACCGCACAAGTTATGGACAAAATGTACTTAAACACTCTATTGAAGTCGCTCACTTAGCAGGTGTTATGGCTGCAGAATTAGGTGTTGATGTTATGTTAGCTAAACGAGCCGGACTTTTACATGATATTGGTAAGGCTGTCAATCATGAAATGGAAGGATCCCATGTTGAATTGGGTATGACTTTAGCAAAAAAATATCGTGAGTCACCTGAAGTAGTTAATGCGATCGGTGCGCATCACGGTGATGAAGAGCCAACTACAGTCCAGGCAGTTTTAGTTGCTGCTGCTGATGCAATATCAGCCGCACGTCCTGGTGCTCGTAGAGAAAGTCTTGAAAGTTACCTAAAACGTCTTACAAGACTAGAAGAAATAGCAGAATCCTTTGAAGGTGTAGAAAAATCTTTTGCTATTCAAGCTGGTCGAGAAATTCGTATAATGGTTAAACCTGATAAAATAGATGATTTAGCCTCGGTTCGTCTGTCACGAGATATTGTCAAAAAAATAGAAAATGATCTTGAGTATCCTGGACAAATAAAAGTAACTGTAATTCGTGAAACTCGTGCAGTTGACTACGCTAAGTAAATAACAAATAGTAAAACGACCTTACCTTTAAGGTCGTTTTACTATTTGTTCCATATATTTCCAAAAGGAGTTCGAATAAGCTTTAGAGAATATGTACATCTAATTAATACTCTATAATTACTATTGGACGGTGATTTTTATGCCTAAATATAAAGAAAATAACGAAGAAGTCTCAGATGGTGTCAATTTATTAATTTCTATACTTGTTCGCTATCCTGAAATTGGTACTATTAGCTTTGATCCACAAAATAATTGGTTAAAACTAACTTTTATGTTATCTACAATACCATCCCAACTTGATTTTTCAAACGCCAAGCAGCTATTAAAAAGCAGTATTATTGCTTATACTACACTAGAAGGTCTGCCACTAAAAACTGTTGATATACAATTAGATATTTTTGAAAAAGTTGCTATGTTAAGTATTTTTAGAGATGTACATACTATCTCTAAAAACGAAATTGCCTTACTTATTGCTTTATTAAGAAAAACGTTTAAAGATTTAATTATCGACTATAATGATTCCCTACTAGAAGAAGATTTGCTACTGCAAGAAGAAGTAATTGAAGATATGCTGACAAATTTAAAAACACATTATGATGAAAATCGATTAATTGGCATACGAGAAGATGGCAGAGTTTTAGTCTTTAACAAGTAAATATATCATTTCTATTAAATAGTCTTAATTGGAGGATTACAAATGAATATTATGATGATTGGTGATATTTGTGGTCAACCTGGTAGGCGTACTGCTGCTCATTTTATTCCTCTATTAAAAGAAAAATACAATTTAGACTTAATCATAGCGAATGGTGAAAATTCAGCTGGTGGGGTCGGGATTACTGCGAATGTATTAAAGGAACTCTTTTCAATGGGTATTGATAGCATTACAACAGGGAATCATGTTTGGGATAAAAAAGAAGTATTTGATTTTATTGATTTAGAATCGAATTTAATTCGTCCAGCGAACTATCCTCCTGGCACACCAGGTAGAGGCTTTCATATATTATCTGTTCAGGGGCGAAACGTCGCTATTATTAATCTCCTAGGTCGCGTATTTATGCCCCCAATAGATTGTCCATTTCGTACTGCCAGTGAAATTTTATGTGAAATTAAAGATACCTGTGAAGTTATTATTATAGATTTTCATGCGGAAGCTACTTCGGAAAAATTATCTTTGGGTTGGTATTTAGATGGGCAGGTGTCATGTATCGCAGGAACCCACACACATATTCAAACTGCAGATGAACGTGTTCTACCACAAGGTACTGCTTACATCTCTGACATTGGCATGGTAGGAACTTTAAACTCAGTATTAGGGGTAGATAAAGAACCTGTAATAAAAAAGTTTTTAACAGGACTGCCAACTAGGTTTACTGTTGCTACTGGTAATGAATCAATTTTTTGTGCAATTATAATAAAAATTGATCCTAGCTCAAATAAAGTAAGCGAGATTACACGAATACAAGAAAATTTGAAATTTTAAATTTATTTCTTCAATATAAAAAAAGGAATTTTTTGGGTACACAACGAATACTGATATAATAAGGACTTTATCATTTGCTTTCTAACTAAAAGGAGGGTACTAAAAAACATGGAAGTCTTAAAAGTATCAGCAAAATCTAACCCGAATTCTGTAGCAGGTGCATTGGCTGGAGTGCTAAGAGAACGAGGCGGCGCCGAAATGCAAGCAATTGGCGCAGGCGCACTTAACCAGGCAGTAAAAGCAGTAGCAATTGCAAGAGGATTTGTAGCACCTCATGGTGTTGACCTTATTTGCATCCCTGCCTTTACTGACATTTTAATTGATGGTGAGGAACGAACCGCCATGAAACTAATAGTCCAACCGCGATAAATAATTAAAACCTGTTCTAAGGAACAGGTTTTAGCTATTTTATTTGGGGTACAATAGTATTATGTACATATAATAATTTAACATGGAGGTTTGCAATGGAAATAGTAGTAACAAATAACTCAATAACTAAGATCTCATGTGATACTTTGATCATTCACATATTTAAAGACGTTGTAGAGCAAAATGAGTATACAAAGCTAATTGATAACGCATTATCAGGTCACATAAGCAACATTATATCAGAGAACTCTGATTGTAGTAAGTATGGCGAAACTACTATTATTCATACCTTTGGAATGCTTAACGCTAAACATGTCGTGCTACTTGGTATGGGAGAAAAGGAAAGCTTAAGTATTGATAAAATAAGAGCGTTATCTGGGATTGTTGCGCGTGTAATAAAGAAATTACATTCTATATCTATTGCCATGATTCCCTGTGATTTAGTTACGGAAAAGAATGATATTCAAAAAATTGTACAAGCCCTTTTAGAGGGCATGATCTTAGGAATGTATCAATTTAATTACTATAAGACAAATAAACCTGAAAATGCAGACATTCGAACTTTATTCCTTATCGAAAATGATGCTAATAATGCATCTTTCCTGAAAAAGGGTATCCACAATGCTGCTATAATTAGTGAAAAGGTTAATCTAGCTCGTGATTTAGTTAATCACCCTGCTCAGTATATGACGCCTACTAAAATGGCTATTTGTGCGCAAGAAATTGCCCAACTAAGTAACGTTGAATTTTCAGTACTAGAGAAAGAAGATATGGAAAAAGAAAACATGCACGCTTTATTGGCGGTCACTCGAGGCAGCGTTCAGCCTCCTAAAATGATTGTTATAAGATATATGGGAGATAGAACTAGTAAACAAATTACAGCGTTCGTAGGAAAAGGTGTCACTTTTGATAGTGGTGGTATTTCTATCAAACCAAGCTTAAATATGGGTGAGATGAAAAGTGATATGGCAGGTGGGGCTGCAGTATTAGGTGCCATGGCAGCGATTGGAGAACTTAAACCCAAAATTAATATTATTGGGCTTATTCCTTGCACCGAAAATATGCCTGATGGAAATGCCTTTAAGCCTGGTGATGTCATTTACTCAATGAGTGGTAAAACCATCGAGATTATTACTACAGATGCCGAAGGAAGGCTTATTCTTGCAGATGCTATTACTTATGCTAACAAGTTAGGTGCCACTCAAATCATTGATATTGCCACTTTAACAGGTGCATGTGTTGTTGCGCTGGGGAATGTAGCTTCTGGCTTAATCACTAATGATAGTACCCTTTGCCAACAAGTGCTACATGCAGCCACTGATGCAGGAGAAAAAATGTGGGAATTACCAAACTTTCCTGAGTACAAAGAGCAGCTGAAAGGTACGATTGCTGATTTAAAAAATTCTGGTGGCCGTATGGCTGGAGCCATTACTGCTGGATCTTTTATTGAAGAATTCGTTGAGAAGACTCCCTGGGTCCATATAGATATTGCCGGCACTGCATACATTGAGAAAGAAGAGGGCTATAAAGTTAAAGGTGCTACAGGCGTAGCTACAAGAACCCTAATACAACTAGCTCTAAATATAAGCCAACATGACAGCTGATTTACACATTCATACTACAGCTTCTGATGGGCATCTCTCACCTCAAGAAATTCTTAAACAAGCTATCGAAGCCGGTCTTTCCTATATTGCCATCACCGATCATGATACCGTTGATGGTTTATTAGAACTAAATTACACAAAAGTTACCACGATTGGTATTATCCCTGGCATAGAGTTTAGTACCGATTTGCCGACAAATGAAGTGCACATCTTAGGCTATCAAATTGATATAAACAATTTTGAATTACGCAACCATTTAGAAGTTTTAGTTACCCATCGTCGCAACCGTATAAAAGAAATGGTAGAAAAGCTTAACCATTTAGGTTATAATATTGATTATTTACGTGTACTAGAAATTGCACAACAAGCTACCTCTATCGGCAGGCCTCATCTTGCTAAGGCGCTAATAGAAAAGGGCTATTTCTCTAATGTTTCTGATGTTTTTACGAGGTTATTAGATAAAAATGGGCCAGCCTATGTGCCTCATTATAAACTGACACCACTACAAGTCATCAATTTAATAAAAAGAGCCGGTGGTATTCCAGTCTTAGCACATCCCGGTTTGATTGG
Organism: Pelosinus sp. UFO1; assembly: GCF_000725345.1. Taxonomy (NCBI): domain Bacteria; kingdom Bacillati; phylum Bacillota; class Negativicutes; order Selenomonadales; family Sporomusaceae; genus Pelosinus; species Pelosinus sp. UFO1. The sequence continues at coordinate 2,328,176 of NZ_CP008852.1, read as the reverse complement.
GGATGACAATATTGTTAGGGATCTTATCGCTACTGGCATTCTAGGACTGGAAGTATACCATCCTACACATACAGAATTTCAAGTGGAAAAATACTTAAATATAGCGACTGATCATCAACTACTAGTAACAGGTGGATCAGATTTCCATGCTGTTCCTACTAGGTTTCCTGAAAAATTGGGGGTATTTACAATTTCAGCATCGCTAGTAAAAAAGCTACAAAAGTGATTTTGACTTGTTCTATAACTACAAAACTCCTCCTAAATGAATAATAAAGGGGGAGTTTACCTATACTTAATTAGTTAAAATAAATATAAAGGTTTATCTTTTAATAAGTTTTGTACTATAATCTAAAGAATAAGAATAAAAAACTTTTCTTTACTTGACAACATCTTAAAAGATGTTTATTTTTATTTATGAATACTTATCGCCATATATAAAATAATAGGAGGCTACCCGATGGACATCATCGCACTAGTGGGGCCAAGTGGTACTGGAAAAAGTCATAGAGCATTAATTGTTGCACATGAACATCATATTGATACAATTATTGATGATGGCTTATTAATTAAGGATAGTAAGATTATTGCTGGTCACTCTGCTAAAAAAGAAGCCAGTAAAATAATGGCTGTTAAGCGAGCAATTTTTATGGAAGAAGATCATGCGCAAGAAGTACGAGAGGCAATCAAAAATGTAATGCCAACACGCATTCTAGTTTTAGGAACCTCGATCAATATGGTTGAGAAAATTGTTCATATTTTAGAATTACCTAAGATTAGCAAAGTAATTATGATTGAAGATATCGCTACACCTGCAGAAATTGCTAAAGCTCGTGAAAGTAGATTAAAAGAAGGCAAACATATCATTCCAGTACCAACAATAGAATTAAAACCCCATTTTTCAGGTTATCTTATAGACCCTTTAGATATATTCTTCAAGAAACCTAAAACACGACGTCGCAAAATTGGTGAAAAGTCAATTGTTCGTCCAACCTTTAGCTATTATGGCAAACTACTTATTTCCGATGCGGCAATCGCTACTATTGTTGATCACGTAGCTACAAATGTTCCAGAAATACCCAATACTAGTCAAATAAATATAAAGTATTCCCCTGATAAAGAAAAAGGCATTTCCATATACTTAGATATAACTGTACAATATGGTAATTCCCTTTGGGATATCACATATCAAGCCCAGAGGCGTATTAAATCGATGGTGGAGCAAATGACCGGATTAGTCGTAAAAGAAGTTAATGTATGTGTAAAACGACTCAGTTTAGAATAAAAACTAGCATAAGTCCCTTCCTTATTTACGGGGAGTAAATCCTATATACTCTGGATATCCTTCCTTATATCTAAAAAAATCTGAGCAAAATCCAATTGGACGTTTAGGCACTTCGGGATTTTTACGTTGTACAGCTGTAAGAAGAAAACTAATTTGATTAACATGTTGGATTAATTGAATAGCTGACCCATCTGGCATTTCGCCATAAAAACATATTAATTTTGGATTAAAATAACCAATACTGTGTACTGTAAATTGTACAGTTTGGCCAAAATTTACCAACTTAACTCCAACTTCTTGCTCCTGATTAAGACTCTTATCAAATTCATCCATATAATGACTTAGTTTTTTATAAAAATCACTTGCAAGCTCTTGTTGGTAATTTTCTTGTAATTCCTCATTTGTATCTTCCGATTTGCTCATATTATATCCCCCTTTTTTATTATTATATTGATCATATAACCCCATAATGCTATTTTATTATAAGAAAAGCGTCCAAATTAGGACGCTTTTTTCTATAAGTTCTGTAAAATTTCTATAACCCAAGTTTTGTGGAAGCATTATTCTTAAAAATATTTTGTTTTCTAATATATTCGCGCACCATTTCTACGCTTCTATGGCCTGTCTGTCGCATAATATCATCTAATGATGCTCCATTACCAGAGGCTTCTGTAGCAAAACCAGCCCGTAAACTATGACCAGAGTATTGACCTTCTAAGAGGCCAATTTTTTGTACATATTCTTTTACAATTCTAGCTACGGAATGAGGGGATGCCAACCTTTTTTTAGATACTTGACCATACTTATTAATTTGACGGAAAAGTGGCCCGCTCTTTATTTGAGCAGCCTCTAGCCAATCTTGCAAGGTTCGCACTGGACATGTATCTGGATTAGAACCATAAGCAATTCCTTTTTCCATTCCAGCACCTTCTTGGTCAGTCTTTGAGCGCCGCAATATGACTCTAAGTCCTTCCCTCGTAAAACGGACATCCTCTACATCTAATGAAATTAATTCCGAACGGCGGAAAGCGCCCGAGAAACCTATTAATAATAAGGCGCAGTCTCGAAGACTTCTTAGGTCCCCCTTTTTATCGCAAATTAGCTGTAAATCTTCAGATAATAAAGGACTTTTTTTATTACGCATAATACCTAACTCACGTTTAATGCCTTTCACAGTATCTATGACCATTTTTGCTGTTGTTGGCGAATCATAACCCGCAGTGGCATGCGCCTGGCTAATTGTACTCTTTTGACGAGAAATTGTGCTAGGTTTCTTCTTTTGCGTAAACAAGTAGGATAAATATGCAACCACCGTTTCAGGCGTCGCCGGTAAAGACGATACGCCTTCCGTCGCACACCACTCAGAAAACATCCTCCAATCAGAAGAATATGCTTTCGTGGTATTTTTCGCCTTAGAACTTATAATTAGTTTTTTTCCTTGTTTTATGTATTTATGGTATGTTTCGGTAGTGATTTCTTCTTTGTCATACGTAGTAATATTATTCATATTTTTATTCCTTTTCGTATTTTTCAATATACGATAATCTTAAATTATCGAACATTGAGTTTTTATTTAATTTTATGTCATTAATTAGAAAAAGTCAATAAAATAGTAAGCAACATTGAACAATTCCTCTTTTTATGATAGACTACATTTAAATTAAAAATTACCGCTACTACGAAAAGGGGAGCAAAGTATGAATTTTTCCTGCAAAGTAAACCCAAAGGGGCAAATAACAATTCCATCGGATATACGAAAAAAGTTGGAAATAAACGAAAATGATATATTGATGGCAAAAGTTACAGAAGAAGGATTCATTTTATTAGAAGGGAATCAGAAAAAGATAAGCAAGGATAAAGATATGTTATTTTGCATACTTGAAGAGACGTTTGCTAGTTTTAAAAAGAGGGAGGAAGGTCATTCAAACGAAGATAAAACTTCGTAGTAGAAGATATTTATTTAAGCTTTAAACATAAAGGGAGTAGTTATTTATTATGAACAAAATTCTAATTGATACATCCATTTTAATATCGCATTTAAATGGCCACCAAGCAACCACTGATTTTTTGCGTACACTCGCTCATAGCGATTCTCCATTGCCTGCAATTTCTGTTATTGGAGAGATGGAACTATATGCGTTAACTCAGGCAAGTCCAGAATTAATAAGCAAAATCCTCACAACTGTGGAAGTCATCCCTTTATCTTCATCTATAGCACAGAAGGCTGGAGTATTTAAGTCCAATTTCCCTGAAATGACTACTGAGCACGCAATTGTCGCTGCAACAGCACAAGAATATGGTTTTACTTTAGTAACCATGGATCTAAAAGCATATAAGATTATTCCAGGCTTAATTGTATTTAATATACCAAATGAATAGATAAAAATTACAAGCAAATAAATAACGCTTTACTACATGGTAATCACATGCAACAAAATCCTAAAGTTCAGATTATTATATAGTTTTCTATACTTTCCCACTCAAATAGAACTTGCATAATATTGGAGAACGGATAATAAAATACTACATCCCAATAATTTTTATATAATTCTGAAATTTTAGGAGGGTATTTATGAAAAAACAATTATGGTGTGAGCATTCAGAAAAAATCTCTAAATATGTAATCGTGGATTATCAGTTTGAAGATAATACTAAAGAATTAAAAATACAATCATGGCTCTGCCCAGAGTGTGGCGTACATGGAGCTAGGACAGAGCTTATAAATTCATCGTCTACAGAACAGCAAATTGAAGAAGTCTCTTATAGAGGGGTTTGATTGCTTTAGTATGCTATATCATATAACGTTTTAATTATTCTTTCTAGTTTACATAATGGCAAGATGGAAATCAGACAAAAAGAGAATTAGCACAACCAATGTGCTAATTCTCTTTTTGAGCATACTTAATATCTTTTTGTACAACGGGGATCTTCAATATTTGCCCCGGATGTATTTGCGTATCATTATCTAACTTGTTAAGATACTTAACTGCTGCGACTAAGTGACGTATGTCATCTTTATCTGTGACGTATTTGGAAGAAATCGTCCAAAGTGAATCTCCATTATGAACATCCACGATTTGATAAGAAGTAACAGCTAAATATTTATTAGAAAATGTGAAATTATTATCATACGATAATGCAATTATAGTTAGAACGATTATAAACCACATATTATTTATTTTAAACACAACTCAGCACCTCCGAACAAATGTTTGCTTTATGTTTAGATTTTACCACAGAACTTATGTTCGGTCAATCGTAAAACTAGTATAAGACGAACAAATGTTTGCGGATTATAGTAATAATTGTTATAATGATAATATTATTATAATTATTACTATAATCGTTAAAAACGAATATTTTTAGGAGATGAAACTATGGATAATGAGGATAGATTAACAACTAGGCAAAATCAAATTTTAGCCTATATTAAGGATACATTGCATAGCAAGGGTTACCCCCCATCCGTAAGAGAAATAGGTAAAGCCGTTGGTTTAAGTTCTAGTTCAACAGTACATAGCCATCTAGCTAAAATTGAAGAAATGGGGTTTATTCGTCGTGATCCCACGAAACCACGCGCCATTGAAATATTAGGCACCATTCCCTGGAGGCAGGACGTATTTACTTCTGTGCCATTAGTTGGCCGCGTTACTGCTGGTCAGCCGATATTGGCAGTTGAAAACATCGAAGAAACCTACGCCTTACCAAAGGCTCTAATCGGAAATAATGAAGATGTATTTATGCTCGTAGTGCAAGGAACTAGTATGATTAATGCAGGCATCCTGGATGGAGATTATGTGTTAGTTAATAAACAGAAAACTGCTAATAATAATGATATTGTAGTCGCTTTACTTGACGATGAGGAAGCAACTGTAAAACGTTTTTTTAAAGAAAAAGATTATATACGTTTGCAACCTGAAAATGATAGCATGTCTCCTATTTACTCGCGTAATGTCTCAATTTTGGGAAAAGTTATCGGAGTATTTCGGAGCATATAATATTTTACTCAATCATTTATGCAGGAAATTAAAAGGCAACCATCCTTAATAATAAGATGGTTGCCTTTTATGCTAATTTGCATTTATCACAAAAACTTCTTTCTTGTACTATAATTTAAAAATTTCAGCTGCTGCTCCCATAATTCCAATTATAGCATGCTCAACAGTGAGGCCACCTTGTAAATATACTATATACGGTGACCGTAGAGGTCCATCGGCACTTAACTCAATAGATGCGCCTTGAACAAAGGTACCTGCAGCCATAATGACCGCATCCTGATACCCTGGCATAGCACTTGGCTCCGGACGTACATGAGCATCTACTGGTGAATATTTCTGTATGCCTTGGCAAAATGCTACCAGTTTTTCGGGTGAATCAAGTTGGATTGCTTGAATGATATCACTACGTCTTTCTTCGGGTAATGGTAATGTATTGTAACCTAATAAAGAGAAAAAGATAGAAGCAAATATAGCCCCCTTTACTGCTTGGGCTGTGGTATGAGGCGCCATAAATATACCTTGAAATAAAAGTCGATTATCAACAAGGGATGCCCCTAACTCACTACCAATACCTGGTGCCGTCATGCGATAAGCCGTTTGTTCGACTAATTCTTTTTTCCCAGCTATATACCCACCTGTTGGAGCAATACCTCCACCAGGGTTTTTTATAAGCGATCCAGCCATAATGTCTGCGCCAACAGCTGTCGGTTCCAGAGTATCAACAAATTCACCATAACAATTATCTACAAAACAAATACAATCTGGCTTTATTTTCTTTATATGAGCACATAACTGACTAATTTCGTCAATTGTCAGCGGGGCGCGCATACTATAGCCTCTTGAACGCTGGATTAAAACCATTTTTGTATTAGGTTTAATTGCAGTAGCGATGTTATCCATATCTACCCCACTATCTATCATGGGAAGCTCAGAATAACTGACTCCAAATTCTTTCAGTGAACCCGGTGAGGAGCACGTATGGCCAATTACTGTTTGCATCGTGTCATAAGGTGCCCCTGTTACTGATAAAAGTTCTTGGCCAGGGCGTAATATGCCAAATAGTACCGTCGCTAAAGCGTGAGTGCCCGATACAAACTGGGTGCGTACTAGCGCTTTTTCTGCACCACAAATATCTGCCCAAATATCTTCCAGCTTTTCTCTTCCTGCATCATTATAGGCGTATCCTGATGTAGTACGGAAATGATAGTCAGATAATTTGTGTTTACGAAATATTTCTAAAACCTTACTCGTGTTCTTTTCGGAAATTTCATCAACAATGGAAAATAAGGATGATGTTTGTTCCAATGCTTTTTTACGTATAGCTAAGATTTCTTCTGAAAAAGTTGTCATGATAATTCTGCTCCTATTGCGTATGTACTAAAATAACTGATTTGATCAGGTGGCAATGAAATAACTACATAAATTCCATCTTCACGATATTCAGTCGAGTGGACGTTTGCTATATCATATAATTTTGCTATTACACCACTATCGTTATATGGTATAAGTAAATGCATTTCGACTGTTTGTTCCTTTATAAAATTTTCAATTAATAATAATAAAGTATTAGTGCCTGTTCCTGATAGTGCAGAAATTATAACACTATTTTCTTTTTTTAATAACTGATCCTTCATACTAGGATCCTCTAATTTGTCCCCTTTATTAAAGACAGTAATTAATTGTTTCGTATCTACTTTTAATTCACGCAGCACTTGGTATACTGCATGACTTTGTTCTTGATATTGAGGATGACTGGCATCAATTACATGTAACAGTATATCTGCTTGTATCACTTCTTCTAATGTTGCACGAAAAGCGGCAATTAACTGATGCGGGAGTTTTTGAATAAAGCCTACTGTATCCGTTAATAATGCTTGTTGGCCATTAGGTAAAGTAATATGTCTAGTCGTTGGGTCAAGCGTTGCAAACAATTTGTCTTCAGCTAAAACATCAGACGCTGTTAGAGTATTAAGTAAAGTAGATTTTCCTGCATTCGTATAACCAACTAAGGCTACTGTTGGAATACGCGTATTCTCTCGACGTTTGCGATGCAAATTGCGTTGTTTTTTTATCTGCTCAATTTGTTGTGTAATATCGCTAACCCGATCACGTATTCTCCGTCTATCTACTTCTAGTTTGGTTTCCCCAGGACCTCGAGTGCCAATTCCACCACCAAGCCGAGATAATACCAATCCTTGCCCGCCCAACCTTGGCAAATTATAACGTAGTTGGGCTAACTCAACTTGCAGTTTTCCCTCATGAGAACGGGCACGTTGGGCAAAGATATCTAAAATCAATGCTGTACGATCCAAAACTTTAATACCTAATGCTTTTTCCAGATTGCGTTGTTGTGCGGGTGATAACTCATCATCAAAGATGATAAGATTCGCATTTTTCTCTTGACGCAACAAACTTAACTCTTGAACTTTACCACGTCCAATAAACAAGGCCGAATCTGGGCGCTCCCTTTTTTGCCATGTCATGCCTAATACTTCAGCACCAGCCGTCTCCGCTAGTTGAGCTAATTCTTTCAGCGAATCAACAATCGCCCATTTTCCTTGTTTCTCTAAACCGACTAATATAGCTCTTTCGGTTTCTTCTATGGCAGATGTTTTCGTATTTAAGTCTAATTGCCGTTCAATCTGCGCCGTCAAATAAGTGATATCAAGTTCAATAAATTCTTCTAAAGACAACGGACCAACTGTTTGGGTATTAAAGTTGTCCTTCTCTATATTAGTAATAATACCAAATCCAACTTGAATAACCCCGTCTTTATTGCCAAGTGCTGCCATTAAATCAAAACGCATTTCTTTTAAAGAAGCTACATCAACTCCACTTAGTTCTGTATCTCCACTAGGATGAGTATGAATACAGCGAATACCACTCAAACGGTTGCTCGAGCGACGCCCGTCGATTTCAGGTAGTACGACAGTATATATATCACCAACTGCTACACAAGTGATTTGCCCACGCCTACTAATATATATAGCAATTTCACGATTTAGGTCTGTTGTAAGATTAACCATTTGTTGCGCGAGTTCAGATGTTATAACCTGTCCAAATGGGATGGTAAATTCATATAACTCTTCTAACCTATTTAAGATACTTTTGCGTATTCCAGCAATTTCCCCATATATTTTTGACAAATATATCACACTCCAATCATTAAATCTTGTAAATAGGCAAACAGCATAAATGATTACCACTATTTATAAGACAATATAGATTATACTACATATTGTTACAGACAAGTAGTAAAAGAAAATTCTTTATCTAGCTATTTTATTATTAATAAGCCCCTCTATACTTATGCAGATTTTATTAATAAATAACTAAAATAAAATATGCCTCCCATTCAATTACTGGAAGGCATATTTTATAATTACTTATTGCCTTATTTTGATAATATCTTAGTACCGATTCGTATTATTTTATCTTCTGCTTGAAATTCATCATACGCCAAAAACTCTTGCTTACTTTCTTGTCCATTGGCAATTTTAACTCTGTAAGTTGTGACTTCAAACCCCTTCTGCCCCTCGTATTCTACCACTTGTTTTCCCAACTCAAGGTTAGGGTCTTCTTTAAACGCAGTAGTAGGTTCTATAACCTTTTGATTAGCCCCAACAATCCGAATACCTGTAAGGGCAGGATTACTTTTACCAAAGATATAAATGGTTATCTCATTATTAGAAGCTTCACTTGAAATATAAATATTATTGCTACTAGTATTTTTAAATTTAAAGTCTAGAAGATTGTCCGCAACAGCAGCATCCCGCCCTAAAGGAACATAACTTGGAGGATGAAAATGTGACGTACGTTCTTCAATACCCATATCAGCCAGCAATGCTGCATTATATAGAGTACTACTTACTTGACAGACCCCTCCACCCCAATCCAGTACTAGCTTACCATCAATGAATACAGGAGCTTCTTGATAACCATATTCCGAAAGGCGTTCCCCCACATACTGATTAAAGGAGAATGTTTCGCCAGGTCTTACTAAGATATTATTAATATTCTTAGTAGCTATGGTAATGTTTTTCGATCGATTTTCATTATGTGAATCAAACTGAGTAGTATATACGGATAGTAAACTATCAATTCCAGATAAATCTTGCGATAAAACGGAAGGTGGTAGCTCGTTAACTACCAGTTCAAGTGTAGCAGGAATTTTAGTATTTAATACTGTGCTTAAAGCAGCTAACGTTTTTTCTAAATCAACATTATAACCAGTTCTTTCAGGAAGAATACTAATCTTGGAATTTTGATATAACAGTGAAGAGCTTTGCGGATTACTGTATACAGCATCGGCAATACTTTTTGCAACATCCTGTAATTTCGCTTGATTATATTGTAATGCCAAAGGTATGGTATTCCCATAATGAATTGTACAATATCTTTCTTGCACACGATTCATTATATTTCCCACCCGGCCAACATTATAAGCTTGCTGAGCAAGCTTCTCCGCATCAATGTCTAAATCAATATCTTTAGCCTCGATAGGCCACCTTTTTGTTTTATACGTTAAATAAATCGGAGGGGCGGTAATTTGTTTCTTGAAATTTTCCTTAATTTTTTTTTTTGCTTCTTCAATGGATAGTCCCCCTACTGGAAGATCACCAACTAAAATGCCATCATATATTTTATCCGATATCGTAAATGCCGCATTAGCAGCAAGGAATCCTGTTGAACTAAATAAGGTAATGATACCGAGGAAGAGTGCAATATTTCGCGTACGTTTGTTAACTAAAAAGTTCATCTGTTCATAACTCCATTTCAACTACTGTATCTGCTACAAGAAGAGTAAATACCTTACAAGAATTTACTCATAAAGCTATTCTAATACTATAACATAGATTTATAGAAACTTATTGTATGATGTTAGAAAACACCTACAGATTAGATTATATGTCCAATCAAAAATTCCTCTTTTTATTGCTCACTCTTAAACAAACTAATTTCATTTTGTATTGGTTCCTTAATTTTCGTCTAAGTTTATTTTTTTTAGATCCATTACACAACAGACAATATCCCCGCTCTAGGGATTGCTGCCTTAACAATATAGGTATACTTACCTCTAATTGCTTTGTTTGGTGGATAACTTTGTCATGTTTACCCCAAACGTACCCTACTAATAATGCACTAACGACTACTATCAATAGTAGTAACACTTATGCCCTCCCCCTCTGATAGCACCAAACGGTACCATAAAAGATAACTGTACCCCAAAACACAGGAGGGAACATCTGTTCGCCAACCCACCAAGATGCAAGTATGCTTACTACAAATAACAGGAAACATTCCACATTCCCTAGGCGATGGGCCCAATTACGATGTCCAGACAACTGATCAATATGGACATCTATATAATCATCAAATAATTGGATTGATAAAATGAATAAAACTGAAAATACCATGGCCTTCCAACCCCAAAAGAAAGTTCCTATTATAAATACTAAAATCGATTCTTGCATGCCACTGAGGTGGCTGGGAAATTGCTGTTTTAAATCATGAAACATGCCAATGATATAACTGGCAAAAAATAAAGAAGTACTTACTGAGACATTTAAGCAGACTGCACAGGCCATGAATAGCATGCTATATATCATGGTCCCTTTCCCAATATCTTTTGCAAAATTGTAATTTGTGTCAATCTCTTGGTCCAAAAAATCATCGGCCAGTTTGATTGCAATGGCACAAAATATTACAGAGAAAGTTGTGCCGATGAATTCAAATATTACGGGCGACACAACTCTTCACCTCTTTCAATCCCTGACTTAATAAAGCTGAAATTGGGATAATTGTAGCTTTAGGAAATATACAAGACAGCTTAGTAAGATTATCTTTAGCAAAAGGAATATCTGTCTTATTGGCCAAAATAATGTATGAATTCCGGATGACACCATAATTGTATATTTCATGGTCTATAGTACTAGAACCATTCAGGTATTCTTTAGATATATATGACAAGTCAATAATATGCAAAATAAAATCTGCACATCGCATTAAGCTCAGAGTCTGTGCCATTCCACGACGAACTGCTACCTCATTATGTATTTTTTCACCAATCCCGCAAGTATCAGTGAGCCTAAAATTTACTGCCGTTTTTCCAATTGCAATCTTAAGTACTAATGATTGCAGCGTTTTGGTTTTATGTAATGTATTGCTACATAATTCTCTCCTTGCTTCTTCAACTGAAAAATGCCTACAAGTAATTAAATCATCATAACTTCGAAAGGTTATATCTACTGATTTACTACCGATATAAGAAGCAAAATTGAGCGTAAACATTGTTTTTCCTGAATTTGGACGGCCAACGACAATAAGATCCCTCACTCTTTAACCTCCTTTAAATCATCAGGCTCAATTTGTATTAACTCCTGTCTAGTAATATTACCTTTAGCCATTAGACGTACGGCTTGATGACGAATTGCTTGCTCAATCACATTACGGACCGTCCGAGCATTGCCAAAGTTTTCATCACTGTTACTTTGTTGAAGCAAAAGCTTTAATAAAGCGACTTGGGTATCAGAAGATAATGTATATTGACGTTTTGCACAAATTTGTTCGGCAATATGTAACAATTCTTGTTGGTTATAGTCTGGAAAATCTATATGGATTGGAAAACGAGAACGTAGACCTGGATTTGTTTGCAAGAAATTTTCCATTTCTTTTTGATAACCGGCTAGTATTAGAATAATTTCATTTTTATGGTCTTCCATTGCTTTTACGAAAACATAGAATTAAATATAATTTTAGCTTATGCAATAAAAAAACTATCCTTCTAATTGGAGGGATAGCACTAAAATATTGATATTTTTTTGAATAAAAGAAAAAGCCACAAAAGTGACTTAACGTTTTAAACGATAAAATTCATTCATCTTATTGTCCAATGATTGACTCGCACGGATCGCTTCTGGTGAGTTAATTCCTTTTTTGCTAGCAATATCATGGAGTTTATTACGCAACTGCTCTATTTCTTCCCATAATTCTTTGATTTCTAAATCAGTCATGCCAACGCCTCCCACTTCGTCTAATCATATAATATCTATTAGGAATTAAGCTTGTATGTGATTTATATCAATACATTTCGGGAAGAAGAAAAATAACATTTTTAGTTATTTAAACATTCGTCTAAAAGGAGTTATTTTCCTTTAACCACAATCAAATAACTAACAATTATTTAACATTTACTTCAGAAAATATTTCGCTTTTATTTTGAGTTATGAACTTAGCAAGCCTTATTGTCTCTTGCATGAATAAAAACCATATTTATCCAGTATACTACTATAAATAAAGGGGGATACGAATTATGAAATATACGACTTGTGAAATTTGCGGACATGAACAATATTGTTTTTTACAATTTTGCGAGGAAGAGCAAAAAAACAACTTTCTTATTAAAAACGCAGTATGTACGGATTGTCTTAAAACTGTTTATAAAACCATAACGAATGAGCATCAAATTAATGAGATCCCATTTATTAAGCAGCATGGATAATCGGATTAATTTATCCTAATGTATTTTAGATCAACATGAAATGGCGATTCATCTATCCTTATTTCCTCGTTGGAGAACATGTGTTCCGTTGCTTATAGACTGAAAGAATAAAAAAACAACAATTAATTCCGTTACCACTGTTAGCCTTTTCATCTTTCTATTTATTGCCCCAATGTGACGATAAGAGAATCTGTTAGCAAAACTTAAAAGTCGCCTCACTCAATAAGAGCGAGGCGACTTTTAATATTGCTTTTTATCGCCTGTTTTGACATAAAAAAAAGCACCCCGAAGGATGCCAACTTTACAAATATTTAATTAAGCTTAATTTGCATTTCAGAGTAATCTGCAAACTGAACGAGAAGACCATTAAGCGCTTTTTCAACGTTTTCAAGATTCACAGTCAAAGGATTGTTAGTATTACCTAAATGAAGATCAAATCCAAACATTTGCTTACCATTAACATTATAAGCTTTATTATTATCAATATTAATATTTGATATTACTTTATTTTGAAATAATCTGTGAGCTATCGCTCTAAATAATTCCATATTTGTATTAACAGGCTCTTTCGTAATAAGTTCAACAGAAAATATTCTGTAAGTTTCATCACACGAAGTACACATTTTTAAACACTTCCTTATCTCATTTTATGTATACTTCTATAAAATACTGCATTAATCCTTTAAGACCATACATTTCCCTTTATTAGCTATATCCTTAAGCTCAAATATGATGATTATCTACATTAAAACAATGAAAAGATTTTAGCTTATCAACTGCCAATAACGCCCAACCTATATGTTGCTCCTCAGAATGACCATCAACATCATCTAAACCGCATAAAGCTTCACAACTATATAATAAATCTTGTTTAAATATAACATAATTAGGGATCTTTTGGTCTTTGCTGATATCTTCTAGACGACTAAGTATTACCGCGATTGTGGCATATGATTGTAATCTTTCTTCAACTTTTTTTGTTTTTAAACCACGTATTATTTCTTTTATTCGATCTAAAGCATTTTTAATAATCATATATATCTCCTTTTTTACTAGCTATTTTAAACAGTTATAAAATCTTGTTAGCTCAATATTATTTTATCACACTCAAAATCAAAAAAGTGTATCTAATTTGTCTTCTATCATTATTTACAGTACTACATTCTATTACTCTTTTTAATTATAAACGCATAATAATTATTATTTAATTATTTGTATCAACGACAATCTTGTGGTATTATTTAGGTATAATTCAATCTAGCAAACGAGGAGGCTTTACAATGTCAGATACCAAGAAAAATAACATTCAAACCATCGAGAATTCATGCCCTGTATGTCAAGCACAACAAATCAGAAATGGACAGCCCGTACAAAGTTGTGAAGCATGCAAATATACCACTGAATTCTAAAAGCAAATTTTAAACACACTGATAGTTTAAGAAGTACTACTCCCAAAAGTAGTGCTTCTTTATTTTTAAATTATTATCATCCATTTTCCCATTAGATAACGATCCTGTCCATTTTTATTTCAGCCGGAGCCCGGCTATTTTGTTTCCAAAGATTCACGGTAAACCCTTAACTGAGCTTTTGCTAATACTCGGTTAAAGTTTTCAAGTGCTTTCTGACTTGGTTGATTTGATATAGTCCAGTGGACTTTTACCTCTTTTTTTCTTTCGGGCGATATTGCAGTTTTGTCTTTTCTTTTGATAGTTTCCAAAACTTTCGCCTCCTGTTGTCTGATACAATCCTCTATACAGTTTATGATAGTGTGATTGTCCACTTTACACTTAATTTTTTTAGAATAAGTTGGGTGCATCAATTGGCATTTTGTATCAGCCATCGTGTTAAGCATAGAAAAACAGCACTTTCTACTTATTAGTAGATAATGTGCTGTCTTAATTTAAAACTACATATAATTATTATTAATACTCCACTATTATAAGTTTTTTTTAGATCTAAAGATGTTTTTTAAAAGGAGGTATTTATGATTGCAGCACTTTATATACGTGTTTCCACAGCAGATCAGGCAGAAAAGGGATATTCACTTGAAACTCAGTTATCGGAGAATCGGCAAAAAGCAAGTGAGTTGGGAGCAACAAGATTTGTAGAGTTTATTGATGATGGTTATAGCGGTGAGTATATTGATCGCCCTGCCCTTTCTCAATTACGTGATGGATTAGAAAGAAAAGAATTTGATATGGTTGTTATTTATGATCCTGATCGTTTAGCTAGAAACCTGGCACACCAGCTTATTATTACGGATGAAATAGAAAAGTCAGGAGCAAAATTACTTTTTGTTTCGGTAACTTTTGAGGAATCTCCTGAAGGAAAACTATTTTACTCCATGCGAGGCGCCATATCAGCGTATGAAAAAGAGAAAATTAAAGAACGGACAACTCGCGGTAAAAAAGGCAAAGCTCGCCAAGGTAAACTTGTTAATAATGGTCGCTGTTTTGGATACGACTATGATAAAGTTAATAGCATGTATATTATAAATGAAGCCCAAGCTGCTATTGTACGCCAAATATTTGATTTATGTATAAAAGATAAACTAGGTACCGCCCTCATAAGTAAAAAGTTAAATAATGAGTTTATACCCGCCCCCCGTGGCAATCAGTGGATTGTGTCTAGCATACACCGTATACTAACCAATACAGCCTATAGAGGTGTTATCTATAGTATGAAGCAAAAGTCTACCAAAACAGGTTTTAGCACTCGTAGAATCGAATTACGGCCTGAATCTGATTGGATTCCCATCAAAGTGCCAGCCATTGTTGATGAAATCACCTGGCGCACTGCGCAAAAGCAGCTGCAATCCAACAAGAATTTTGCAAAAAGAAATTTAAAATATGATCATCTTTTAACTGGCTTAGTCTATTGTGCGCGTTGTGGTAAGAAAATGAGCATTAAACATTCTGGAAATAGTAGTGACCCCATCAGCTATTACACTTGTTTAACGCAAGTGAGCACATCCTATATATACTTAGAAAATGATAAATGTACCGCTAGGCGAATCCCTACCCTCATATTGGATGAATTAGTATGGTCTAAGTTATGTGAGCTGGCAGAAAACACTAAACTAATAACTCAATACACACAAGATGCTAGTAATCCAACTGCTACAGCAACTATTAAGAATACTTTAACCAAGTTAAAAGAGACGGAGAAGAAAATAAACACTCAAAAGGAAACTATTTTACGATGGTTTCGACAACATATCATTAATGGCGGCGATGCCGAAAAACAGTTAGATGAAATCAGTAAACAGCTTATTGACATTGAGATCACAAAAAAAAGTCTGGAAAATGAGTTAACTTTTCTTGCACCTCAAACCAGCCTAGCGGATATCGCCATAAATATTAAAAAGCACTTTAAGGATACCCAATACTATAAGGATGATGAGCGGCGGGTTGCAATTCGTGCTGTTCTTGATAAAGTAGTTGTCGAACGAATTGATACTACTTTTGCAAGGAATAGCAAGCCGGAATTTACAGTTAATTTGAAGTTTTTATAAAAGCCATGATACCATATTTTATATGGTATCATGGCTTTTAGGTCTTTGCACTTATGCACTTACCAAAACATCTATAGACTCTTTACCAAAATCCTTTTCACCGCCCCGAGCTAAGGAATATGCCTCATCAATAAATAAAATACCACCATATGCTTTTTTTAATTGTTCCCGTGTTTTTTGAGCAGTGTGCCCGATATATTCACCTACAAGATCCGCTCGTTCAACTTCAATCAGGTGTCCTCGATTTAAAACCCCTATTTCACGAAGAATTTTACCGAGAATTCTAGCAACAGTAGTCTTACCTGTTCCTGGATTTCCTTTAAAAATCATATGTAATACAAGAGGCTCAGTATTTAACTTTTCTTGTGCACGGCGGCGCTGAATTTCAATAAAGGCATAAACTTCCCTTACTAATTTTTTTACTTCAAAGAGTCCAATCAAATTATCTAACTCGAATAAAATCTCCTCTATCCTCTTTTGTCTAGTATCAACCTTGTGATAAGTTGTTTTATTATCCATTTCCTGAAGAGATTTAAATGCTTGGGTAACAGATATCTCACCATTCTCAACGGCTGTTAACACATCTTGCGGCCAAACATAAGACATTCTAACATCACCTCACCGTAGGGCTATAGGTGATATTTATTATACGCAAAAGACAATAAAAGGTGATAAAAAAGCTTAGACTTTTTTATCACCTTTTATTTACTGTTTGTCTATTTTAGTATCGTCTTTCTTTTCATGAAAATTAGCATTGATCGGTCTTAACGGAGTTATTGTTGATATCGCATGTTTATATACCAATTGCTGCTTACCTTCGTTTTCTATAATAACAGTGAAGTTATCAAATCCCCTAACAACACCTCTTAGCTGGAAACCATTGATAAGATAAATAATTACAGGTAAATTATTTTCTTTGCGGATTTGGTTTAGAAAACTATCTTGTAAATTAATAACTTTATTTATCATAGTTAAACCCCTCCGATTATTATTTTATTTGATTATTCTATTTTACTTTGGAATTTTCCTGCAATTTCTCTGTAAATACTTTCCAGCATATCTTGATGATTAGCAAACTTATTAACGTCAAACCATATAATATAAGGCATTTTACGATACCAAGTAAGTTGACGTTTTGCAAAATTTCTCGTTGCCTGTTTAATATTATCAATTGCAATAGGCAAATCAATTTCTTTGTTCAAGTATCTAACAATTTCCTTATAACCGATTCCTTGCATAGCCTGACACTTGATCGAGACTCCACTCTCCAATAAACTAGCAACTTCATCAACCAAGCCCTGTGAAATCATTAAGTCAACTCGTTGATTAATCCTTTCGTATAATAGACTCCTTTCCATTGTGAGTCCAATTACAACAGCATCGTAAAGAAGCTTATGTTCCTCTATGAGCTTCTCTTGTGATACGATGCCGCCACTCAGATAAAATATTTCTAGAGCCCGAATAACACGACGTAAGTCATTCGGATGTAAACGTGCTGCAGCTTCTGGAACTACTTTTGTCAATTCATCATGAAGATATTGATTGCCATGTTCTTTTGCTAATGCATCAAGTTTTGCACGTAAGTTCTCATCGCTTGGTGTGGGGTTAAACTGATAACCTTCAAGTAATGCTTTAACATATAAACCGGTGCCACCTGCTAAAATGGGGATTTTTCCTTGCTGATTTATCATTCGAATATGGCTTGCAGCAATTTCTATAAAATCCACTACACTAAACTCTGCTTGTGGTTCGAGAAAATCTATTAAATGATGAGGAATATTAGATTGCTCTTCAATTGTTGGTTTGGCAGTCCCAATATTCATATTTTTATAAACTAGCATAGAATCCCCAGAAATAATTTCGGTATGTAGTATCTTTGCTAAGTCAATACTGACTTTTGTTTTACCCACAGCAGTTGGTCCAATAACAGCAATCATACGTTCCATAATTTAGTTGTCCACCTTAATAACGCCATATTGAATACTACTATATTTTCCGCCACAAATAGTAGTTACTCCTAAGCGTTCAAATTCATTATTGTGATTTGTCTCTTTTATAACGACTCTTTTTTTTGCCACTCGGCAAGCCTCTGTTAGAGCACTTTCTGCTATAGGTTGGTTATTTGCTAAATAGCGCAGTGGTTTTAGATTGGAGCTACTATGAATCGGTTGGCGAAACATTGGGTCAAAAAAAACAATATCAAAACTATTTGCAGGCAAATTAATAAGATAATCATGACAATGTGTTCGCTGTACCTGAATACGGCGCAACGCCTCAGTAACATCTAGGTTATCATGAGTAAAATTTTGCAAGCCATAATTGGCAATAAAAGCTATTATTGGCGAAGACTCTAAGCCTACAACCTTACCTGTTTGCCCCACTACAAAACTAGCTACTACTGCATCAGTCGCTAGACCTAATGTGCAATCTAACACTGACATACCTGCTGTTAGCATCATGGCTGCAACCATATGGTCATGTTTACCATTTATTATATTTTTTATACGTAATTCCGCCATATTTAAGTGAAAAAAATACTCTCCGCCCAACGTATGGACTACGGGACCATTTTTAGTTACGACAACTATATTATCGATTTGATAGTTGTTTCGTAACGCTATTAAGGAAAATCTCTCCCGAGGAACAAAAGGAATTTGCAATACTGAGGCAATTTGAAGTGCCAATTCTTCTACCGCTTGGGATGGAGATTGTATCGTTGTTACTATTAAGTCCATTCTTTCCACCTATGCTTTATGTTCGCTTAAACATTTTATCTAAATCTTTAGGACTAAAACGGATCATCGCTGGTCTTCCATGAGGACAAGTATAAGGCAAGTTAGTATTACAAAGTTCTCCAATTAAAGCTTGCATCTGTCGCATATTAAGTGATTCTCCTGCTTTAATCGCAGCACGGCAAGAAGCTATTTGCAGACAGCTATGACGCAATTCTTGCGCACTTGGATTGTGCATATTTTGTATGGATTCTAATATTTGCCTTATTGAAGATTCTGTTTCCGATAAGGGAATATCGCTTGGTAATTCTGATAGGCGCATCGTATTAGGCCCTACCAACTCTAGAGTAAATCCTAATTTGTAAAAAGTCTCTTGATACTCCGTAATCGTATTAATTTCAGCATTATCAAAGTCCATGAATAAGGGTACGAGTAATTGTTGGGATGGTATACGATCCTTATATTGACTCATCTTATCATAAAGTATTCGCTCATGGGCTGCATGCTGATCAATGATATATAAACCGTCTGGTCCTTTACTTATAATAAAACAATCATCAACTTGCCCAAGAGGATACAAAGTAAATTGTTCTTCTTGAAATTGATGTAGAATATTTGAATCCTGAGACAGAGGAGTTTCTGGCGCATCTAGAAAAGCCCTTTCCTCCTGTTCTATTATATTTCTCGCTGCTGTCAAGGGAAGTGGCGTCTCTTTCCAAGAGGTTGTTACATGGAAAGGTAAACTATCATAGGAAGGTTTTTTATAATCCTGACTGCCATAGTGATTGGGAGCAGAATGATATGAGTTAGGTCTAAGCTCAACAGTAGCTGCCAGTTGGCTAGGATTATGAGGTGCTGACAATACGTCTACTACTGCTTTATACACAGCTCTGAATATTTTTTGTTCATCGCTGAATTTGATTTCACTTTTTTGCGGATGTACATTTACATCAATTGTATCGGTAAGAACTGAAATATTTAATACAGCCAAGGGGTAACCGCTCTTGGGCAATAAAGAGTGATATGCATTATCTAAGGCTTTCGCTATAGATCGGCTATTAATGACCCTTGTGTTCACAATTACAGTTTGCCACTGCCGACTACTTTTGAGTAATGTTGGCTTGGATAAATAACCCGAAATTTTAATATTATCTACAGTATTATCATAAGCAATGGGTAAGAGATCTGGAGATATTTTTTGCCCATATAAACTAGTTAAAGTATCATGTAGCTGATTATTACCAGGTGTAGATAAAACCAATCGATTGTTATTAATCAGCTTAAAAGCTATATTAGGATTTGATAAGGCTAGTTTCATTAAGATGTCGTGAATATGAGAACTTTCAGTGGAAAGCGTTTTTAAAAACTTTTTACGAGCTGGAGTATTAAAGAATAAATCTTTCACAATAATAGTAGTACCGACATTACCACCTGCCTCACGGATATCCGTAGTAACGCCCCCTGTTACCTCTACATAAGTAGCCATTGGTTGATCATTATGAAGACGTGTGGTTAATGAAAACTTTGATACAGCAGCAATACTAGGAAGAGCTTCACCGCGAAATCCTAAAGAGGAAATGCTTGATAAATCTTCCGCTGCCCTAATCTTACTAGTAGCATGACGTAATATGGCAAGCTGTGCATCTTCATAACTCATACCTATACCATCATCTGTAATACGAATAAAATTAGTCCCACCCTCAGCAATTTCAATTTCAATATTACTGCTCTTGGCATCAATAGAATTTTCGACAAGTTCTTTAACAATAGAAGACGGGCGCTCAACAACTTCTCCAGCCGCTATTTTATTTGCTGTGTTTTCATCTAACACATGGATACGATTTACAGTATTCATAATTTACCAGACTCCTGCTTTGCCTGATTTTGTAAACGATAGAGAATATTAATAGCTTCTATAGGAGTGATTGTCATAATGTCTATTGTTAATAACTCATCTACAGTTGATGAGGTAAATAAAGACATTGGTAGCGTCTCTGGAGTACTCGAGGCTAAGGGATTGTTTTGGGCTTGTAAATGATTTTGTTCTAATTCTAATAAGAGTTCCTGGGCTCTTTTGATCGTCTTTTGCGGTAAGCCAGCTAATTGTGCTACATGAATACCATAACTCTTATCTGCACCACCAGGGATAATACGACGTAAAAAAACGACATCGCTTCCCCGCTCTTTTACAGCTACTGAATAATTCTTGACGGTTTTATTATAATCAGCTAATTCCGTAAGCTCGTGATAGTGTGTGGCAAATAGGGTTTTTGCTTTAATACGCTCTTTAATATATTCGATAACTGCACGGGCAATACTCATACCATCAAAGGTACTCGTTCCTCGCCCAATCTCATCCAAGATAATTAAACTTTGGTTAGTAGCATGCTTAAGAATCTGAGCGACTTCATTCATTTCTACCATAAAAGTACTTTGTCCAGTGGATAAATCATCACTAGCACCTACTCTAGTAAAGATTCGATCTACAGGGCTAATTGTAGCTTCACGGGCGGGAATAAAACTACCTATTTGTGCCATGAGTACCAGTAATGCGACTTGACGCATGTACGTAGATTTTCCTGCCATGTTAGGCCCAGTAATAATCATGATTTCACTGCTATGATGATTGAGTTCACAATCATTGGGTACAAACATTTCCCGCTGCAATAACCGCTCTACAATTGGATGACGTCCGTCTTTTATCGTAATTTCTTTAGTTTGGGTTATTTGCGGTCTGCTATAATTATAACGAAAAGCTACTTCACTTAAGCTAATTATCGCATCCAATTGAGCTAATTGCCTAGCTGTTTCTTGGATCTCCTTAATGTGACTCTTAATATGGTCTCGTATTTTGGAGAATAAATGATATTCAATCGTAACAATCTTTTCTTGAGCACCAAGAATCTTCGTTTCAAATTCCTTTAACTCAGGGGTAATATAACGTTCTGCATTTGCTAACGTTTGTTTTCGTATATAAGTAATTGGTACAGATGCCGTATGAGAATGAGTAACTTCAATATAATAGCCAAAAACTTTGTTATAGCCTACCTTGAGAGATTTAATTCCAGTAGCTTCTCGTTCTCTAGTTTCAATGTTTTGCACAAACTGTTTGCTATCACGAGATAGAGCATGTAATTCATCCAATTCTAAATCATAGCCTTGCTTTATTAACCCGCCCTCACGGACGGAAAAAGGCGGATTATCAACGATAGCCATATCAATCAAAGTCACTAAATCTGTATGGGTATGTAGGTAAAAATGCAAATTACTTAAAAATACAGTACTGGCACTTTGTATATGAGATTTTATTATTGGTAATACGGCTAATGAGGATTTTAATGCCGTTAAATCACGCGCACTTGCCGTGCCAACTTCAATCCGAGTTAAGATACGCTCAAGATCATAAATATTGGCTAAGGCTTCATAAATAGATTGACGTAATGGAGTCTTATCTAATAGTTCAGCAATAGAATCTTGACGCTGTATAATATGGGTAGTATTCAGCAAAGGGTATTCTAACCACTTCTTTAGCAGTCTGCCTCCCATTGCTGTTTTAGTGTAATCTAAAACAGCAAGTAGAGTATCTTTTTTGCCACCATCTCTTACATTGCGTGTTACTTCTAAATTCCGCATACTCGTTGAGTCAATCATTAAGTATTCCGATGCATTATATTTTATCAATCTATTGATATGTGATAAATCTGTTTTTACAGTCTGGTGTAAATAGTAAAGTAAAAAACCTATCGCTGTTAGAGCTATCTCTTGTTGCGGCAAATCATCTTTATTAAAATGTTGTTTTGGCAGTTCGCTAGCTAATTGTAAGTTATCTATTTTTAAAGTCGTGTGTGTGCACTGAGGAATACGATTACTAATAAAGGCATTTAGCTTTTCAACCTCTTCTATTTTACTTGCTAATACTAACTCAGTGGGCATCAGCCGAAATAATTGATCATAAAGGGCAATTAATCGCTGAGATCCAGAAAAAGATGCCCAAAGACATTCCCCAGTCGAAATATCTGTCGCAGCGAGAATGAGTTCCTCATTTTCTTCATAAAGTACTGCAAGGTAATTATTGCTATTGCCGGGTAGAAGATTCTCAGCAATGATTGTTCCCGGGGTAATAATTTTAACTACTTCACGCCTAACAATGCCTTTTGCTTGCTTAGGATCTTCTACTTGTTCGCAGATTGCTACTTTATAACCTTTATTAATTAACTTAGCGATATAGTTATCTGCCGCATGGTAAGGTATTCCACACATGGGAACGCGCTGCCCACCATCTCTTGCTGTAAGTGTAATTTCTAGCTCGCGGGATGCTAATTCTGCATCCGTAAAGAACATTTCATAGAAGTCGCCCATACGAAAAAATAAAATTTCATTCGGATGCCGGCTTTTAATTTCTAAATATTGTTCCATCATGGGGGTATACTTTACTGTCATAAATAGAATCTCCTTTCTAGATTTTAGGAATAACTCTTTTATAAAAGTCCATTATTCCTAAAGTAAACTTTCATTAGTCTACAAGTTGTCCCTTTAAGATCCAAGTTTGTGCCGTATTAATCTTTATATTCACTAACTGGCCAATCTTCTCAGTGCCTTGTTTGTCCCATAGTACAATTTTATTCGTAGTGGTTCGTCCTGTAAGCCTATTTTCATCTCGCGGACTAGCACCTTCTACAATAACAGCTAGTGTTTGACCTACGAGGCGTTGATGAATTGCTAAACTAATCTCATTTTGCGCGTCCATTAATTTTTGCAATCTTTCTTTTTTTGTCGCCAAGGGTACCTGTTCAGACATTGTAGCTGCAGGTGTTCCCGAACGTTTTGAATATAAAAAAGTGTAGGCAGCATCAAAGCCAATTTCTTTGATGAAGGCAAGAGTCTCGTTAAATAATTCCTCTGTTTCACCAGGGAAACCAACAATAATATCTGTGGTAAGGCTTGCATGTGGAATAGCCTTTCGTATTTTTTTTACTAATTCACGATAATAATCTGTTGTATAGCCCCTATTCATTAGTTTTAAAATAGTATCACTACCAGATTGAACAGGCAAGTGAAAATGATCACATATTTTTTTGCTGTTTAATATGGTCTCTATTACTTTGTCATTTATATCACGAGGGTGTGAGGTCATATACCTAACACGTTCTATTGTTTCCACCTTGTCTACTGCTTGGAGTAAATCAGCAAAATCTCCATATTCCTCTGTATCTTTACCATAGGAATTTACATTTTGCCCCAATAATGTGATTTCTTTAAATCCTTCCAATCCCAATTGATGGATTTCTTGTACAATATCCTGCAAAGGACGGCTCCGCTCACGCCCACGCACATAAGGGACAATACAATAAGTACAAAAGTTATTGCAACCATACATAATAGGCACCCAAGCAGAAACTGTTCCCCTTCTTATCGTAGGGACATCAGGTGCTAATTGTTCTGCCTGATCCCAGACTGCTAATACATGCTTTTTCGAATCTTCTACTTCTTTTACAAGATCCACTAATTGATGCACGTTATGTGTGCCAATTATTATATCTATATGAGGCGCTTTTTTAAATAGCTTTTCTCTATCCTTTTGGGCCATGCAACCAGCAATAGCAATAATTAAACTTGGATTGCTTATTTTTAAATTCTTCAATTCTCCAATCTTACCATAGATTTTCTTTTCAGCACTTTCTCGCACACAACAAGTATTAATTAAAATAAAACTAGCTTCTGTTAATTCCTCTGTATATTCGTAACCAATGCTTTTAAGTTGTCCAGCTAACCGTTCAGAATCATGCTGATTCATTTGACAACCGTAAGTATAAGTTGTGAAGAATTTCTGTTTGGAATCCTTTCCTTCTGTTGATGATCTCTGTGTATTATATTGATCGGGTTTTGACATTATATATCAACTCCTGTAAATTCATTATTATATCCTCAATATTATATCTGATATGAGGATGTTTATCAAATAAACAAAAGGTAAACTGTTCATAATGAACAATAAACCATCTAACCATCATTACCTAAAATAAATTTGCGTTCTTCGAAACCAGGGTAGCCCTCTAGTGACCAAACCAATGGATAGTACCTAGCAGCAATTATGCGAATATAATGAAAAACTCCCCAAGCTGTTAAGCTTAGAGAATTTTTTAGCCTTCACCTATACGTAAAAATCTCCACTAAGGCTTCGCATATAGCCAAAGCTATTAAGGTAATTAGGAATAAGATAAAGGCACCATTTATGAAAGGTCCCACAGATGTCAGCTTAGAATCTCCTGCTTTATTTTCCTTACGTATGGGTTGACAGTGACCATCGTGACAAATGCTTTTTGTTGTCATTATACTCATCCCCTTAGTTCTTCGTTCTTGACTTAAAAGGGAATCATCTTTATATGTTTATTATATATTAGTAACGTTAGATTTGTAAATGATAATTACTATCGTTTATGGTTTTATATCATATTTATCAAATCGATCATTTATTACATACAAGAAAACCGTCCTATTGGACGGCCTAATTATTAATCTAAATATTTCTCCCAATTTCCATTCTCATATATTTCAATCCATGCTGATCCATACTTAGCCTGTCCTTCAACAACTTCGCTAATAGCATTATCAACAGTTGACCCATCTGGTAATTCAATACAATGATGCATGTCTTTTTGCTTCTCGTAAGCTACTACCCTAAGTTTCAATTCTGCCACTTAATAGTTCTCCCCCTTTTTCAAATGTTTTAATATGTGCTATTACTTTCGATTTACAATAAAGTTTATCTCGCCTTTCAGTTGTGGTTTTTATATTACCTTTGATAAATAGCTTTACCCTTCACCCTGATTAAATACATATATATTATTTGTTATTTATTACCCTAACTATATAACATTTAAAGAACCTCCCATCTTCCCCCCAGAAAACAACTACAAATATTCTTATGCTGATTAATCTTGATGATCATACACGAGTAAAAAAAGAGACTTACCAGCTTTTAAACTATATAAAATAAAGGAGTGACCTTCAAGAAGGTCACTCCTTTATTTTATCGGTAAATACTCCCGTTATTATTAGTATCCTACAGCTTTTGTTTCGACATTTCTGACTTCTTCTTTATGCAGCATTTTACCAATGTGTTGTGCCAGTTCAACAACACGACAGGAGTATCCCCATTCATTATCATACCATGCAAGAATTTTTGCTTTTCGCTTTTCAATAACCAATGTCGATAGCGCATCTACAATGGCCGAGTGCTTGTTGCCCAAAAAGTCAACGGAAACGAGGGGCTGATCACAGTATTCCATAATACCCATCATAGAACTTTTAGTGGCAGTACGCAAAGCATCATTGATCTTCTCAATGGTTACGTCCTGCTCCAGCTCGACAACTAAATCGACCAAGGATACATTTGGTACTGGAACACGTAGGGAAACTCCGTTTAACTTTCCCTTTAGCTCAGGTATTACAAGGCCAATTGCTTTTGCAGCTCCTGTCGATGTTGGAACTATCGATTGCATACAACTTCTTGATCGGCGCGGATCTTTATGACTATTGTCTAAGCTTCGTTGATCGGTGGTAAATGCATGAACGGTTGACATTAAACCATTGGTAATTCCAAAATTATCATTAATTACTTTGATAATAGGAGCTAAACAGTTTGTCGTACAAGATGCGTTAGATATCACATGATGGACTGTAGGCTGATAAATATTTTCGTTAACTCCCAGAACAATTATAGGAGTGGAGTCATTAGCTGGTGCTGATATGATAACTTTTTTAGCACCATTTCTCAAGTGAACTTCACAATCCTTACTAGAATTAAATTTCCCTGTAGATTCAATAACAATATCGACTCCAAGTTTTCCCCAAGGAAGATTAGCAGGATTGCGGTCGGAAATTATTTTTATAGGATGTCCATCAATTATGATTTCATCTTCAGTTGCTTTAATATCTTTATTAAGTTTGCCATGTATTGAATCATATTCTAAAAGGCGAGCTGATGAGATGCTATCTGACGTGCTATTAACGGCGACAACTTCTATATTCTCATTTTCTAACGCCGCTCTTAAACACATTCTCCCAATGCGCCCAAAACCGTTAATTCCTACTTTTATTGTCATGTTCTGCCTCCCTAAAACAAAGTATACGATTAAGCTACAAGAGTTTTTCCATTATTATTACCCTTTGGGACCCGCCTGAGCAATTCCCTCAGGGATATCTTCCAAAAATCTAGTGAAATTTTCATTGAATAAAGCTGCCAACTCTCTAGCCTGGCGGTCATAGGATACTCCATCGCTCCAGGTATTGCGAGGCTTAAGTATATTTTCTGGCACTCCAGGGCATGTATTGGGTACATAAACATTAAAAATCGGATCTAGATCATAGGAAACATGATTCATGTTCCCTTCAATAGCTGCTGTCACCATGGCTCTAGTATAAGCTAAATTCATTCTTTTTCCTATACCATATGGTCCTCCTGACCACCCAGTATTAATCAAGAAAACATTGGTATTCTGTTGTTCTAACTTTTCTCCCAGCATTTTTGCATAAACCAAAGGAGATAATGGGAGAAAAGGAGCTCCGAAACAAGCAGAAAAAGTTGCTTCTGGTTTGGTAACGCCTCTCTCTGTTCCCGCAAGCTTACTTGTATACCCTGATAAGAAATGGTACATAGCCTGTTCCTTATTTAACTTAGCAATCGGTGGTAATACTCCAAAGGCATCTGCCGTTAGAAATATCACGGTGCTAGGATGCCCTCCCACACCTGGGACCACAACATTATCAATATAATGAACAGGATAGGCGGCACGAGTATTTTCAGTGAAATCTACACTATCATAATTCGCCGCACGACTCTCTTCATCCACAACTACATTCTCCAACACTGTGCCAAAACGAATAGCGTCCCAAATCTGTGGTTCATTTTCCTGGCTCAGTTTAATACACTTAGCATAACATCCGCCCTCAATATTAAAAATACCCTGGTTACTCCAGCCATGTTCATCATCTCCGATCAGACGACGATTATGATCAGCCGACAACGTAGTCTTACCAGTTCCGCTCAGACCAAAAAACAGTGCGGTATCTCCTGTTTCTCCCATATTAGCGGAACAATGCATAGAAAGAATACCTTGTTTAGGTAACAAAAAATTCATGACTGTAAAAATAGCTTTTTTCATTTCACCAGCATAATGAGTTCCCCCAATTAGTATTATCCTCTGCTCAAGGTTCAGGACAATAAAAGCTTCGGAATTTGTACCGTCGATTTCCGGTACCGCTTTAAAGTTAGGCAGGCAAATCACCGTGAAATCAGGCTTTCCCGTTTCCTGCAATGGCTCAGGACGAATAAATAGTTGATGAACGAAAAGGTTTTGCCAAGCAAATTCATTAATAAACTGTACTTTTACCTGATGCTCTTCATCAGCTCCTGCATAGCCACTAAATGTAAATATCTCCCGATTTTGTAAGTATCCCATCATGCGATTATATAGCTGGATAAACTGTTTACCGCTAAAAGCTTTATTGTTGCCCCAGGCAATATCACTATGTACAGCAGGCGAATCCACAATAAACTTATCATTAGGCGAACGTCCAGTATATTTGCCAGTAGTAACCCGCAACGCTCCTGTAGAAGTAAGCTGCCCCTCATTACGGCTAATGGCTTCTTCTACCAGCTGCGTCGGCGGCAGATTATAATATACTTTACTGGCTACCTCTGTAATATCGAGGTAGTTATTTTCTCCTATTCTCTCCATAAGTACCTCCCTATATATTATCTTGGATACATTGTGCATTATACCATATCGCGGGACAAAAAGCATCCCGCTATCGTATTTATTTTATTTAGTATAAAGGGAAAAATACTTTCTTAATCTCTGTTTTATTAATAGTATAAAAGAACGGTCAGCGGATTTTTGTCCGCTGACCTCGATGCTTCATTGTACTTGTAATTTATTACTGACGTGCGTCATGGATCTTACGCTTTAGTTCTTCGTGTGCTCTGCAACTCACCGGCACCTTTACACCTAATGAAGCCGCAATTCGGCATATCTCAATGATACACTTCTCTCATTTTTAATCTTACATATTCTTTACTTGCTATTCAATTTAATACCATATTTTGCAAAAATATGATCACACAGAAAAGACACAGCTTTGTTCCATGAATGGATGATGGGCTGTGTTTTTATATATCAATTGTTACGAAGCATTTATAAAAGGT
The DNA here is from genome assembly GCF_000725345.1 of Pelosinus sp. UFO1. Taxonomy (NCBI): domain Bacteria; kingdom Bacillati; phylum Bacillota; class Negativicutes; order Selenomonadales; family Sporomusaceae; genus Pelosinus; species Pelosinus sp. UFO1. The sequence continues at coordinate 2,298,942 of NZ_CP008852.1, read as the reverse complement.
TTATCTACAGTTATTCTTAAGTCAGTCTTAATGCTTGCTATTTGCTGATTCCATATGCTGCTACTTTATTTTTGGTTTCTTTGCTAATATAGAGTGCCTTATCGGCAAAATCCAGTAATTTCTCTATAGAATCCGTATCTTCAGGACAAATTGCAATGCCTATACTTACTGTACAGCCGCTTAATGCCTTTTCACTCTCCAAACGAATTTCTTCTGCAAAGGACATTAACGTCTCATAGGAGATATTCCTCAAGATAATCGCGAATTCATCTCCGCCAAACCGGAACACAGATTGATCTGCTACGATTGATTGCAATATTACGGTAAGTTTCTTTAATATGTCATCCCCTGCTAAATGACCATATGTATCATTCAACCACTTAAAGTTATCAATATCCAGTAGCATAATTCCTAGAGTTTCTAATGAGTGAGATTCTACTTCACTAGTAAGCGCCCCTAACATGTTATCAAAAGCCCTCCGATTATAAGCTCCAGTTAACCCATCAAAGTCAGCTACCCCTTCTAATGTAGCATGGACTTCTTCTAGTTTTATAATTGTGTTGTTATATACTTGAATCATTTCATCAAATTCAGTAGCATAATTATAAGAAGCAATTTGCTTATATTCTCCTTTTTTTACAGAGTTAAACGCCTCAATTAGTTTATCTATCGGCTTAGTATACTGTCGCACTGTGTATGTACCAAATGCAACAATTACAAGAATAGCCAACAATGATATCGTTAGAATTTCGTAAATTATCATATTCCGAGTTTGCATTATCTCGGTAGTAGGTGTATTTACACTAACAATCCAGTCTAATTCAGAAACCTTGCTAAATCCAATATAACGATCGAAGCCAGAAAGATCCTTCATGATTCCCGAACCTGTCACCCCCTGCAGCTTGTCAAAAATCACATTTTTCTTTCCGATACGTTCCTTATTTGGATGATAAACTATATTTCCTTGTCTGTCTGAAATAGCAATGTATCCTCCCCGACCAAATGATTTATTGTCAAACATGGATGCCAGAATATCTCCGTGCAATTGAACTACTCCGACAACCACTCCTTCAATATTACCGCTTTCAATAATAGGAATCGCGATTGAAATAACTTTCCGGCCACTGGGACTCGTATATACGTCACTTATGTATGTTTTACCTTGAATCGCTTGTTGAAAGTAATATCTTTGTGACAAATTCAAACCAGAAACATTACGAGTAGTTCCACTGGCAAGTGAGATATCGCCTTGTTTATCAAGGATTGCAATCACATCTACTTCAGGAATGATCGTAGCAATTTCATTAAGAAGTTCCTGATTCTTCCTAATTCTAGGATCCGAGGCAATAACTCTTAATGAATTCTCAATTTTTTTAAAATATGTTAAAAGCTGTGAACTACTATTGTTCGCAGCCTTTTCATTAATTGTCAACAATAAAGAATCAGTAGCAGCCAGAAAAAATCTATCAAAAACAATAAATTGAATACAGCTACTAATAATAATCAAAGTACCGAATAATAGCGTACATTTGTGTAAAAAACGCATTTAATCACTCCAATTTTAAATTTTTTCACCTAAATTATATAAAGATCGACTATTTATAAACTATCTCTTGTTTGCAAGGATCAAGTCTAAAATTTTTGTGAAAACACACTGATGTCATTTATCCCTGCTATTCTACAATTAAAATACCATATTTTGCAACAATTGTTTACAAAAAAAGACACAGCACTGCTCCACTAATGGATAGGCTGTGTCTTTCTTATAGTTTTTCGCCGTTAGAGATGATACGGTTCTGCGTATCGGGTATAACGCGAAATCCATGCACTTAAATTAACCATAAATCTTGTAATCACGCCTATAAAATATAGGCAATCGCTTCTATTTCAATCATTGCATCAAAATGAAGTGTATTAGTTGGCACTATCGTCCGAGATGGTTTATGATCTCCAAAGAATTCCGCATATATCTCATTAACAACTGGCCAATAAGTGATATCTGGAATATATACTGTAGTTTTAAGTACCTGTTGTTTATTGCTTCCACACTGTTTTAATATATCATCTAGATTTTTCAAGGCCTGTCGCGTCTGCTCTTCAATTCCACCAGCAGGTAGCGTTTCACCTACGGCGTAGTTAATTGGTAATTGGCCTGATACATACACTAGATCACCATGTATTACCGCAGGTGAATAATGCCCCTTGGACTCACGAGAATGGGGCGTACTAACGATTTGCATGCAGCATACCTCCTATATTCTCCCGATAATAAAAATTTTTATTACTTTTACCATTATTATTTCTTTAGTCCCATACCAGTTAAAGGAACAACAATCGTAAGTCTATTATCATATCCATCTTTAAAATATTGTAACATTCCCGCGACAGCTGCCCCTGAAGTTACTTCTATATAAATTCCCATTTCACCAAGCATTTCCTGAGCCTTTATTACCTCTTCATCGTCTACAGCAATGATATCCCCCTTACTGTCTTTTATAGCCTCTATCATTTCGTCGATTCTTTTTGGCTGCTGAATAGCAATTCCTTCCGCTGCAGTTGATTTCATTTCACTAACTGGCTGTTTTTTAAATTTGCTGAATATCGGAGCACAGTTTTTACTTTGCACAACAATAATACGAGGAAGTTGTCCTATTTCTTTGAACCCTTTATAAATCCCGAGTAGCATCGTTCCATTACCAGCAGGCACTACTATATAATCAGGAATGCCGATTTGTTCATAAATCTCATAGGCAAGTGATTTAGTACCTTCAAAGAACAAGGGATTATATACATGTGAAGCATAATAAGTGCGTTCTGCTGCTTTTAATATTGCTTTGGCGGTGTCATCACGTGTCCCTGGAACCTTTACTACATTTGCTTTATAAGCACTAATTTGTTTAATCTTTCCTGGTGATGTGTTTTCTGGTAAATAAATATTGCACTTTATTCCTGCCGCAGCACAGTACCCTGCAAATGCTGCCCCTGCGTTACCAGAAGAATCTTCAACAACTTCTTTAATCCCTAGCTCTCTTAATTTGTTAACCATAGCAAAAGCGCCGCGATCTTTGAAAGAGCCTGTTGGTTGCATATAATCAAGTTTTAAATAGACTTCTTTCTCCTGCAGTGTTCTCTTTAACATTGGAGTTTTAACTTCTCCTAATGATACCTCTGTGGTAATTTTTTCTCCTTTTTCTTTATGCAATTTAAAAAGCCCGCCACACGCACACTGATAATCCAAACCCTCAATCAGATAACTCTTTTCACAGACAGAACAATAAAAATGCATACTAAAGTGCACCGCCTTATTCAACCTATTTTTTCATAAATGACCCTTAATCCAATCATAGTACAATTGTCACAAAAAATATAACTGTAATAATTTATTAAGTTAATAGAATGTAATTATGAGACGGCTAGTACATTCCCAAATGTTATTTATTAATGCTCTGTATTTAGATTAACTTGTTCAGTAATTGTTCTTTTTGTGCATAAGAAAATGCGGAATTTAGAAAGGACTTATGACTGGGCGTAATATTTTTGTTTTTATGAATGACTACGGAAATGGGACACTTGATTGGTTCAGTATGAGTGAGCTTTACAAATATCCCCTGATCTAAGAAGGATTGCACCATAATTTGAGGAAGCAAAGCCACTCCTAGCTTATCAGCTACAGCTCGCAGAATTGCTTCGGCATCACTGTATTCAATCATCTGCCTATATTTATGCCCCTTAATAGCCTCTTCTACCTTTCTCCTCATATCGCTACCAAATCGAAATTGAATAATGGAATAATCCGTAAAATGATCTATGTGATCATTTTTTATTAGTTCATTATGTCCAACCCAAATTAATTCCTCTTGTAGTATTTCTATATATTTCAAATGGTCACTGGCGATTTGATCATGCACTATGCCGATATCAAAAGTATTATCCAATAACCCCTTCTCAACGGCTTTTGTATTGCGACAAATTTCAACACTTACATAATTATTGGGATTATTATCATGAAAATTCCGTAAAATATCTGGTAATAAGTAATTTATCAATTGCGTAGAACTAGCAATGATAATCCTATTATTATCTATAGCATGGGAATTCATGGTCTCTTTAATTTCCCTATATAAATTCAACATTTTTTCCGCATAGACAACCATCTCGCGTCCTGCTTCTGTTATATATAATTTTTTTCTCACACGTTCAAACAATAATACGTTAAAATGTTTTTCTAACGTATTAATCTGTGCTGATACAGTTGGCTGAGTGAAATTAAGTTGTTCAGCAGTTTGCGTAATACTCCCTAACTTTGCAACTAACAAAAATGTTTGAAAAAGCTGAATATCCATACTCCACCTCATAATATTATTAAATTCTTCATATTTTTAATCTAACCATCTTTAGGCTACATTTCTTCCAATCAAAAATCATGAATAGGCGTCTGATTATAGTCTACTCGCAATCAGACACCATAGCAAGATAACGCTTTTCAAAACCTTAAAGCCTCACTCCTAGCTTCAAAGATCTGATTTTCGCAAACATATTTTCTGCAATAAAAAAGTGGACCACTTCCTTATGCTACAAGGATGTAGTCCACTTTTAGCCGTTAGAGATGATACGGTTCTGCGTATCATCTCTAACGGCTAAATTTATTGTACGTTAAATAAATCAATTAAAACAGGCAATTCAATCCTAATGATTTTCAACTCGACAGAACCGTTCCTTCGAGTTTCAAAATCGAAACATGAATCCTTTCTTTTGAACAAGATTAAAAGGTGCAACTCTAAAAGTTACCCCTTACTACATCAGATGTTTCATTTATTTGGACTGGGTTTATCCTTATTTCTACGTTACCTAAAATACGCCCGAAGAATCAACAATAATATTCCCCAGGATATGAAAAACACAAACTATATCATAAATAGTCTAAGTACACTTTTATTTAATTTATATAATTCCCATGCGCTATCACTAACGTTCCCCATCCACACTATCTTAGGACTATTTTTATCATATACAACCGCAACGTTGCCACATCGGCAGGATTGCTAATTTCAGGATCCTTTAGCTCTACTTTTATAAATTTCAGTTCATAGTCAGCCAAAAACATATTTGTAATTAAAAACCATAATGAGTTGCGCTCGGGAATAAACACTTGTTGCTAGGTTATTAGCATAGCGGTCTCAGCAGTAGCTCGATTAAAGTCTTTAGAATATCCAACATAGATATCAGGCAATCGGAAATGAGATTGTACTTTTTTACGGTTAGTATCATCATAGTTAATGAATAGACCATCTCGCTGCAACATCTCTGCAAGTGGTTTAATATCGATATCGACGCCAATTAATAAACTTGCTAGTAATCTCCTTCATCAATCTGCGATAGCTCCGCTATTCGGTTATCAGCAATCAGGTCGGCCCATTCTTCTGCTTCAGTGGCATAATCTTGTCTATCGATTGGTACTTGAGTGACCCCTAGAAATTGAGCTGCCATTAGTCGCCCATGACCACGAACAATAAAACCAGAACGAGTCGACACCGTTATTGGTGCACGCCAGCTCTGGTTCTTTATAATCTTACTCAATAATTCAATTTGTTTTTGCGAATGTTGGTTCGGATTTCGTGGGTTTGAGACTAGTGTTGTTATATCTACTAAATCATCAAAGGCACAATACACTGGTATGCCACTGGCTTCTACGTTAATCCTCTTGGTCATTCTTCACCTCGTTTAATGTGAGATCATTCCGTTTCTTCTTATTCTGTTTTGGTATGGTTCTATCTTTGCAACGTGCATAATTAGTATGGTATGTATCCCTGATGCATTCGTTCTCTTGATTGCACGCACAGTCTGAAAAACATTTCATTTTTGACACCTCTTATGTTGAGTTTGCATAAAATAGATTAAGAAGAATAAGTTATCATTGGAGGGATTCTTATGGAATTCGGTAATAATGGTGCATGGATTATTATTATAATTATCATCATTATTTTACTTTTTTCTTGCTTTGATAATTTTTGATTCTTAAACCAATCCCACTTTCTCTTACAACCACGTTCCATCAAAACGTGGTTCTTTTTTTTTACGAAGAAAGAAGCACCGCGAGGGTGCTTCTTTAATTATCTTACTTAAATATTTATCACTTATCTATTGCATAAAGCCAGTAATATTAGAACTTCTCCAAAGGTGTTCTAAAGGTATTCCAAAGGTTTAAACTAATGCTAAACATAAAAAAAGCACCCCTTTAAGGATGCCTTTAAGTATAGTACTGAAACGTGCCTCTGAAAACGTGATTACTGTTCGATTTAGATTTATTTAGTATCTACTTCCTCCTCATCTTTGGGGAATGGCTTAGCTAGTACTGGCTGTAAAGTTGATGAAAATCTGCTTATTTCTGACTGAGTGTATATACTCTCCTGCCAGGTTTGGTATCCATATATTAAAATTTCATGCACTGTGAGTATGAGAAATGCCTGCAAAGGTGTGGCATTAACATAGGAAAATATCCCCCTATTATTCAAGAAAATGTCCAACACCAGGTAAGCAAATCCCAAATTCAATACTACGTCAGCAATCATGCAAAACTAATTAAACAGTCCATTTAGAAAGGGTGACTTTCAACAGATTCTATAATTTATTAAAACGGAAGTCATTTTGTCTTTGAAAACGATAATATTCATTTACCTTATTACCTTTATATGGGTAGACATAATAAAAAGCACCCCGAAGGATGCTTGAGTGTTGAGCCTCAAAATTTCTAAACTTCTTTAGATACTTTTGCAGTGCTCTCTATTTAGAATGTTTTGCGCATAACATAATCTTCATATTTAATTTAATCACTAACGTACCTATTGTATAAGTTCTTGGTAGCCAATGTAATAATAATAATTGAAACTACTATATTTGGTATACTTATGTACCAAGAAGTTACTAGAGTATTTACCCCTATCAAAGCTATATTTAGCAAGGTTAAATAAAAAATCATAGCTACACCTCCAACATTATAATATGCACATTAGTTAGTAATAGTCTGATTTTTTATAGCATTGACATATACAATATTTCCCATACATCTTTCATCTAAAAAAGAGCACGCAGGTTTAGTTTCTAATATAGGTTCTCCGTCTTGTTGAAGATCTTCTTTTGCTTTTTATTTTCCCATAAAAATCAATACTCATTGTTAGTATTCCCAAGAGGGTCGCAATTGCTGTTAGTATTTTTTGTATCACATCATAATCTACTCCCTCATGAACTCACCTCCTAATATAAATTCCAGAGACAATCTTATAAGGGTTACACTTACATATTACCATAATCTAGTAATAAGGTAAAATATTCACTTATAACAAATACCGACAATCCCATAAATTACCAATTGATCCCTCTTCACTATTATACAAAATGCTGTTAATAATAAGTTATGAGTAAGTAGATAATTCTATGACTTTTTTTATGTAAAAAAGCCATCTGTTAATCTCTTCTCATGTTTCTATGATATCCCTCTTAACTAATAAAATAAAAGAGAAGGTAGCAGATAATTAGTCTGTAAATCCTTCTCATATAATTACTAATAAATTTTACTAATATCATTTTATCTCATGTAAACTCGCGTGTCACTGTCATGTTTTTCGCATCTAAGAAGTTCATCTTAGTCCATACATTATCTGACTTTCCAGCTCATCAAATTACTTCCATGACATGCCACGCTATTAATCAAACTGCAAAGGAAACAATATTGCCAGGCTATAGTTCTTTTTACAGACCTCAGCCTTTTAAAATGACCACTTTAATTAACATCAAAATTCTCCGACTTAAAGTTGCTATAAAATCGTCCTTTATGTGTTGTGAATTTTAAAACGCAATAATCAGGATCTGATACACCTAAAGGATAATACATTGTATCTCCCTCACGCCAAATCATTTTTTTAGAATCCCTATCTTCAAGTACTTCCATCGTTCCCTTTAACATCACTCCTCTGAAAAAGCGTTTATCACAAAAATATACACTTGCGTTTGGGTTTTCTTTATACTGCCTTACTCTCATAGACGAAGTGTTTGTAGTAAAATAAATACCCCTTATTCCTTCTCTTTTTCTTGGTGGTAACATAGCCTTCATATTTGGAACCCCTTCACTATCTATAGAGCCGATAAAAGAAACATCCACTTTGTCAATTAAGTTACCTACTGTATTCTCTACATCTTTCACCTTAAAACCCTCCTTGTGAATTTTCCTGCTTTGGCATTTATTATTTATGGTAACATTTCACAGTCAGGTAGTAAATTACACACTTTTTTGTGGGTATTCTTAAGCCTTAATTAATCAATAAATCCTTTCGCCTTTAACAAATCTTCCATTCCATTTTCCCGCATAAGCTCTATGCCAATATGTTGCATAATGGTGATAGCTTCAATCATCTTTTCTCCACGCTCTGTTAAATAATATTCAACCTTTAGAGGATAACCTTCAAAAACCTTTTTATTTATCATCCCAAAATCTAAAAGTTCTTTTATATGTTCTATAAGCATTTTTTGATTAATACCTTGTATGTTTTTTTCAAGGCTTGCAAGTGATGTATTACCAAGCCTTAGCTGCCATAATATAATCGGTTTCCATTTGCCCTTCGTAATGTCATGTGTCAGTTCTAATGGACAGGTGTAATCTTCTCTTACTTTCAATATTTTCACCCCTAAAATAATAAATCATTACTAAAAAAGAACCTTGTAACATATGCTACAATCCATTTCGATATCCAGGAAATGCCTTTTAGAGTTTAGAATTAGATAACAACTTATTTTTATAAACACGCTATATTACCAGTAAAACATAATTCGCCTCAAAACAATCCCTTTTGTCAATCGATCATTCTTTTTATTAGCTTCTGTTGCAAGAACAAAAATCCTGCATCGCCAGTAATACGGATTTTACGCCATTTTGCTCAAATTATTGTAACCAAAAAATTGTTACTTTTACGGACGTGACACCAATGGCATGTCCTACTTCAAAAGGTTGGGGATATTACTTTATGATAGAACATACCTTCTTCTCCCCTGGTCGCTTTGAACGTGAGGCTAATGAGTTTGCATGGCAGCTGTTGTTTGATGAGGAGAGTTGTCGGTCTGAATATGACGGTGATATTGGTAGGTATGCTCGTGAGGAAGGGATTGTTGAGTTGGTTAAGTATAGGAAGTAAAAAGATATAGTGTCAACAGTAAAGATATTTAATAAAAATAAATAATCTTTCGATAAATGAATTATTGAGATGATCCATAGAAGTGTGAGGTGATTTTCTAAATGATAAAAAATATTCCATCATCACTAAAAGATTCTTTATATTATTTAATTATAGGGACTATTATTTATTCAAGTATATATGTAGGCAAATTCATCAAGATATTACACAAGATAAAATAGCTAATAAAGAGTTTTCTTTATTAAACCACCCTCCCCGCACACAATATGTAAATAATACACACAACTCTTTTTATTTTTCAAGCCTAGAAAGCAAAAAAAACATCTTAGATTTTTATGACAAAGAATTAAGTGAAAATAAGTGGAAATCCGATTATGAAGGAGAGACTTCCAAACTTGCTCCTCAAGGACGTCATACTGACGCAGCATACCATTATAAAGTTTACACAAAAGGAAGATTATCGCTAATCATTAGTTGGAATATAGCAGAATATACTACTTACTTAATAAAAATAGAGCAAAGATAAATTAAGGTTTGTAGCCTGTATTAAAAAATTAACCTACTGACTTAGAATCTTTCTTTTCGTAAAACAGTTAAATCTGAAGAAAATACAGAAATATCTTCTTATCTCCTGTTGCTTCGAACGTGAGGTTAATAAGTTTGCATGGCAGCTGCTGTTTGATGAAGAATGTTGTCGCTCTGAATATGATAATGATGGTAGGTATGCTCGTGAGGCAGGGATTGTAGAATTGATTGGGTATTGGAGGAATCAGGGAAAATGGAAGGATGATCATTATGAAAAAAATCATTATATTAGCTATTTGTTTATTTACTTTAGTTTCAGGGATTGCATTAGCAAAGGTTGATAAGTCACTGTCAGAAAACGGCGTAACTTTTATAAATCGTTTCGAATATCAATTAAGTAATACCGATAAAATTGCTATTACTTTAATTCGTTGTGGTTACTTTGATAGAATGTTAGGAATTACGAAAACAGGAACCATTCATAATCTAAATTTATTTTTATATCCCATAGCTCCCCCTTATATCTCAACAGAAGTAACGTTTACCACTAAAAATGTCCCTTATTTCTTGATCTTTAACAAAGAAGTAGAAACGAAACAAACTTTCAAAATCAGCTCAGTAAGCAGCAATGAACTTTCCTATGAGGTTGATAATAAAAGTCTGCAAAAATTTGTAGCGGCCGATAAAGTAAATCTTGTTTTGCCCTCAAGAATGGCTCTACGCAAACGATTGAAATTCCAGAAGAAACACTTAAAGAATGGCGCTTCATAATCACCTGCAATCTTTGGGATGAATATAAAAAAGGAATTTAAGAACTTCATTTAATCGGAGGAATAACATGGATACACTAAAGGTAATTACAGAGAGAAGAAGTATTCGAGAATTTCAGAATAAATCAATACCGCAAGAAACTATAGAAGCAATTCTGGAACTAACGATGAAAGCACCCTCAGGAAAGAATCGTCAGCCATGGCGATTTGTTGTATTACAAGATAAAAGAAAAGATGAATTAATTAACATCATGACTAATGTTACTAATCATCGAAAGCTACAAGGTTTAGATATTGGAAGTTGTGAAGGAAGCATTCATGCAATGAATCAGGCGTCCGTGGTAATTTTAGTATTTAATGCCTTCTCTAACTTTGAGAAAGATTATAATCACTACAGACTACTGACTGATACTCAGTCAATTGGTGCAGCTATTCAAATAATGATTTTAGCCGCACAAGATTTTGGACTTGGTACCTTATGGATTTGTGATATTTTTTACTCTGAGCGTGAAATATGTTCGTGGTCAAATCGCAGTGATGAGCTCGTTGCAGCATTAGCTATCGGTTATGCCAATCAATCACCTAATCCGCGACCGCGCCAGTCATGGAGGGATGTTACAGAGTGGGAGCATTTATAGGTTTGTAGTTTCACTCGCTTTGAGCTTTAGTCTGTGATAATTAATTAGGTAGGTGTTATATATACAAGTTTAAAAGAAGTAATGAATGATAAATTTACGAATTGGCAAGAGAAACTTCAAGATAATGAATGGTATTTTCATGATCGTCGCACGTTTTTGATTAGCCCAATCACGTATTAGGGAATCATGTTAAGTCTAAAATCCACTGCTTTGATTCTTCGTATTATAGTTATCTGTATCCTGCTTGCTGGCTATGGGGTAGTTGTCCGTATTGTTGAGGGAATGAGTCTAAGTCTTTTTAACTCAGAGTTACTCAGATGTTTCTAGATTAATTGAAATGATATTGTTAATAATAATTTATTACCTATGAATTATGTGTCACTAGAGGGCATCTAAGAAACAAAGCGAGGTTAGCGGATTTTGTCCACTGGCCTCGCTCTCCATTTGTTATTACGAATTGTTATTCTAAATTATCTTTTACATCTACAAGAAGTTTTACAAACCAATCCACAGGAATTACCAAGTTTTCATTATTGTACCAGTGAATTTCTAAACCATCTTTACCTTGCCGTATGATAGCTACAATCGTATCCTCATATGATATATCAACAACTATATCAAAATCATTGTTCGGATCATTTACAAAATCCGCACTCCAACCTTTCATTTTCTTTCCCTACTATACTTTTCCAAGAAACCAATTAATTTCTTATCATCTGCCGATCATATTGCACCCATACCATCAGGCAGTCTTACACTTAAAATTTTCCCATATACAGGATGATTAGATTGTGTTGCTAGGCGACAATTCGAAAAAGAGAGGTCAGCGGGTTTTTGTCCGTTGACCTCTTGATTAATTAAATAATGCCTTTATTTTGACACTATCTTTTTCATTACATCATCAGTTATATCCTGTCCGCCATAAACAGCAGCGCCTGCGTCCACGACAATAGTTAAACCTTTAGACTTCGCTACGGCTTTAACAGCATCGTTTACTTTATTTTGAATAGCTTCTAACAAATCCTGTTGTTTAATGTGAATACCTTGTTGAAGCTGTTGATAATACGACTGTTTTTCCTGATCGTTCATGCTAACTGATTTTGTGTCAAAGTTGCTTTTTGCTTGCGCAATAGCATCGTTCATCGCTGTCTGGGCTTTTGCTGAATCAGGATGATTGTCGACTAGAAGTTGATAGTGTACCATCCCAACTGCAGATGCAGCATAGGTGGTGCTGGTATTAGTAATGGTGATTATACTGAAGAGTACGAAGGTTGCTAGAAAGATATTCATAAGTTGCTTGTAGTTGATTTTTATCATTGGTCATTCCTCTTTTCTTTGTATTCTTGTTTGAATTTAAAGGGTTTTAGATCCATTAATGATTTGGATTAATGAGGCAAGGAAATGTTACATGTGTTAATCTCTACTATAGGATCAAACTTCTATGGTAAGTGGATAGCTTTTTTTATCTTCTCTTTAAAATCATTTTTCCCTGCCAATCTTTGAAAAAAACACCATATTTTGCAACAATATGTAAAAATATGATTACAAAGATACAGCCTGATCCAATGATGGATAGGCTGTGTCTTTAAATAGAATTTTTTCAATTGTTTATTCAAGCTAAACTGCAAAAAAAACTTCTGTCGGTGGCTGTCCTTTGGGGTACTTCTTACCATCTACAATCCAGCCATCATAATGCTTAGCTGGTTTGTGTTTGCTTGCGGACAATTGTCATTAATGGGAAAAACACCCATAACGTGATATACTAAATGATAAGCAGCATTTGATTCGCTATTTTAAACTAATGGAGGAGATTATTATGGTTAGGCGTTTGTTGAATATTTTGTTCCTTCTTATTTGTTACTCTATAGTCACCATTTCTTCCGTGTCCGCCGAATCAAGCAATTGGAAAAGCCCAAGCTATAATTTTGGTAATGTAAAAAGGATATTATTATTAGAACCAACATTTTCATATACCCTCAAAGGAGATAGTAATGATAAGTTTGATAAATATCCTTATGGGCAAGAAAAATTTATCAATTCATTAAATACTCGAGTAAAAAAATTAGGCAAATATTATATTTTAAATTTAAATTATATTGATATCCAAATACAAGGCGATCCGAACGCCCCTACCATTGAGGATAAAAATTCCCTCGAATTCACTACGTTGCGCGAGCAAGAATTATCTAAATATGTTGATCTGGTACTATCTGCGGAAGTGCGGAATTATGGCTGGTATTATGAATATTATGACGCTTATGATTCCACGGAGACCATCAAAGAAAGAGTAGAATATGGCGGTATAAACGCAGATGGTAAAGAATATCGTGGTTGGATGGAGATTCCCAAAGAAGTAGTTGTACATCATCCTGCTGGTTATCAAATATACGATGATGCAAATGTAGTACTAAGCTTGACCGACCCTAAAACTAAACAAGTAGTATGGTCCTATACAGATTCTCGGTATCGTTCCTTCTTTTCTTGGAGCAGTGACCGAGATAGCACTGGCCCTGATTCCATGATGAACAGAATTTTGGATGCAGCCTTTACAAAAATCCCTCTTGCCAATCCAAAATAGAACCATCTTTAAAGCTAATGGATTATTCCGTTAGTTTAAAACTAAACACTAATGCATCTTCATAAATGCTAACTATACAAAATGAAGCTCTTGCCAACCTACACAAAGCTTGGCAGAATCTCTATTTTTTTCGCCGTTACAAATGATACGGTTCTGCGTATCACTGATAATGGCGAAACTTAAATTGCGACTCGCCGGAACCATCCCTGCGAGTCCCCCATCTGTAAAAAACGATGGAAACACGATTGAAGAAATTTCATGCTGCTTGACGAATGAAGTAAAATTATCTACAATTATAATCATTTGAATTTTTTTGCAAATTAACAAAGCCAAAATGATATGAGGAGCAAACATATGTCAACATTAAATGCAATCATTATGGAAGTAGGCAAAGATCCTGCTGTCTACAAACTATCAACGGCGATTGATAAACAACTTGAAGAAATGGCCGTTGTATTAGGTGGAAATTTCACTAGTTCTCGCTTGTTCAAAGTCGGTGAAGATCTATCCTTACATATTTTTATCAACGATATGGCAATTCCTCTACAACTAACTGCAAATCGTCGTTTCCCTGAACCTGATCAAGATGAAATTATTTTTGGTAATGCTCTTTTTCTCCTCATTGATGATGTCAACGGTGATGAAGAAGGTGCATTAGATATTCCTGATCAAATCTGTGAGGTTTTCATCAGCAAACTCAAAGAGAGTTTTGCGCCTTGTAGTGGTGACGAGAAACCAAATCTGGAAGCAGAAATTTTTGTCGAAAACCCAGGCACAAACGAAGAACGACGGTTTAAGTGGGAAGAAGTGCAAGCACCTGGCAAAGAAAAAGAGTTAAAATTTATTGGACAAGGTTATGTTCGCATTGTTGACGATGGTATCTGTGATATTCTAGAAATTCGCGGACGTTACTTCAAACAAAAATATCTCAAAGAAAGCAATAAAAATTTACAATAGAATGTTTGAATAAAACCCATCAGCGAAAACTGATGGGTTTTAGACTGCATAAAACAAGGGAGGCAATATAATAGGATGCACACCATTGGCATCCGTCCATAAGATTCCATGATTGTGCTGCGCATATTGCCCGCCCCACCCAGCATTTCAAGATCCTTCGGTGAAGCGCCGTCTACTAATTTATAGACCATCGATGCAATCACATTCAAATGTGCGCCATTTCTTCGAGCCGATATCGGTTAATAACGCTTTGGATTTATGTACACATTGATATCCAAAATTATGCTTATTAATATCTTATGGCCTTGCTTTTTTCCAAACCTTCTTATGATTTTTAGTTAAGACCCCTGCTTAATTAGAATTTCAATAAATTGTGCTACAGAAGGATTGTTGAGATTTGCCAAAAGGCCCAATGCTCTCTTTTTAATATCTTCATCGCGATCCCAATCACCTACATATTCTAAAATCATATCGATGTTGCTTTTATATTCAGCTTCTATTGTTACAGAACTCGTACTTTGAAATATTTCCTTGATGCAAAACTATATCTATAGGGATAAGGAAATAAGTAAACTTTATAATTTAACGGTTTTGCTTTAGTTGCTTCTAATAAGAAAGACACAGCTTTGCTCCATTAATGGACAGGCTGTGTCTTTCTTATAGTTTTTCGCCGTTGCCAGTGATACGCTTCTCCCTATTATCATTACCCAGGAATCTATAACGGCCAAAAACACTCCGGATTGGTTCCAAATAAGCGAATCGGTTATGTTCGGTCGGCGCAATAAAAGAGCCCTCGCCATATTCATTCCAGGCACAAATGATACCAATCTTTTGCTTGTCAGGCATAGGATGCGCATCCATAAACCGTTTGGCGGCTAAGAGATGTTTCCGAAATTCCGTAGGAGTACTTAAACAGTTATCATGCAAGGGATCCTTGCTGCCGCCCCAAGGGCGCCGATCCCAACCGGATGTTAATGGTACAATGATCGGCAGATTGCCTTTTTGGGCAAACGTATCCCAATGTCTTTGATAAGCGTCGTCTAATTCGGCATAGGTGTGAGACTGGACGGCATCCCGCGGTCCTTGGTGATAGTTATAGGCTGAAAAGGCTGAATAAATACCCTGCTTCTTTAGCAGAAGTCAGCATCGGCCCAGCGGCTCCGGTACATGCGACAAAGTAAATTCCCGGTAAGCCGGCATGTCTGGCAGAATTTTGCGCTCTGCTGATAAGTTCTTGGGCGGTTTTGCCGAACTTCCCCGCATCACTCGCAAGTGCGTTTGCCGAAAATACAAAAACCACTGGCTGGCCGTTGATTTGGAGATATTCAGGCTACTTTAAGTAATTCTGCAGCCAATATTCCACCATTGCATCCCAATCGCTGAGACTTTTAGGATAATGCGTGTGGTTAGCCCATAGCAGCGAGAATTTCAACTTAGTACGGTTTGGTGCCCTATGCCTCCAAAGCATGATTGAGCCGTACCTGATGGTCTGACGTAAAATACCAGTCAAAAGCTACCTCTCATTAATAGCAAATCGCCACTATTTTTATTCCCTAAAATACAAAGAACTCCTGCCAAATCAACAAAATTTTGACAGGATCCTTTTCGCTACTATAAATGATACGGTTCGCCCTAATTAATCTTAAACGTCTGATATAAAGCTTTCTAGTGTTATGTGACGCGCTCGTCATACGTCTGTTTTTCCTACCCCTGCCCTCTCTCATCAGGCAGAAATCCCTATTCAAATTGCTCATTTAGATGAGTGTGTTGCTGATGCTATTGCACCTTCTACCCCACAATCTGAAGGCGTATATGTGGCTAACTCTAATTATGCTGGTTGCGATATGTGAGGATGATGTCGCCAGGTCATAAAGGTGTTTTATGATAGGCGAGATGAGGCGGAGTTTGTGGTTTGTAAGGTTTGTAAGGTTTGTAGGCCGTAAGGCTGATAATTGCTTTTATTAGGAAAGACACAGCTCTGTTCCATTAATGGATAGGCTGTGTCTTCATATGTCGCAATATGGTAATTCTAATACGAGGAGTTCCATGCTACAGATATATCTTAGCCAATATCTTTTTTATTGCGGGTTATTCCAGATATGTTGTGTAAAACCTTGTTTGCAATTTCTGGACAAGAGCGACGGAATTTCTGAAAATAGTGAAAAGATAATACAAGTATTTCCACGTTAGTGTCGGCTATAATGTTCACTGCGTGCTTAGTCCTATTAACTAAGCCAATTGCTCCGAGATATTTATCTGGAGATGTGTTATTTTCCCCAGAGGATTGTATCGTTCCCGAAAGAAGTATATTAAGTTCATTACTTACGCCGCCGCGACTTACGATGTAACTCCCAGCAGGACACGGTACAATAAAACCGCAACGATGTAAAAACTTTTTAGCTTGTGTTACGGGCAGTCCTTTCAGCATTGGTATTATTTTATTTGGTGCATTCCCTAAATGGTTGCATAAAATAACCCATAATTCATCTTCGCTTACTAGTTGGCTATTTGTAATGCTTGCAGTTTCAGCAAATTCTGAATGAAACCAATCGACGACTTGGTTGTTTAATGTTCTTTTTTTACTTGCTATATTAACTAGTGGAGAACCTACTGCACGCAAATGCTCAATATCATCTATCAACATGACGAAATTAGTCAATAAACCAAGGTTTGGATCTACGTAATTTACGCCTAAACGACGATGCCCAAAGTGTTCATGAAGTGGGATTAAATGAAAATTGCAATTAACAAAGCCAAATTGTACTTGGTTATTTAAATATAATTGATAAATTTTTTCCATGAGCATATTAAGCGCCCGTGAGCTTCGGTAGTCTGGAGATATCATACCTTTTGAAATGAATGAGAAATTCTGTTTATCCTCTTTTTTGTAAAACTTTTGGAACCTATCCATTAAAAAATGCTGCACCAATTCCGAAGGAAAATCTGAAATCCGTCCAACGTTCATTCTTGCGGTGCCGATAAGTTCCGTTCCAATCTTTGCATACAGTAGTATTCCCCATTCATCTAATTCATCATATAAAAGTTTATTACTATGATCAGCAGACACAAGTTTATAGGAAATTTCTTCAGCATAAATGCGATAACGTAAACGGTAAATTTCCTTTTTTTCCTCTGGTGTTGCGGCAATACCGATTACTATAGGTTCTTCTAAAGCTTCCTTTTGATAAATTGGTATTGAGAGGGTATTGTTCATCTTTATCACTCCTAATGTTAGTAAATATAGTACATTTACATAAACTACCAAACTTAATATGAATATTCCATTTTTATACAAAAAAACCTTTTTAAAAAAAGTTTTTTTCAGAAGCAAAAAGTCTATTGTTCATGCGTTGATAAAATATATAGATAAGTCCTCCTTTAGGTAGAATGAGAAAGGTTTTACTAACCAATCTTCGCTCAAAAGGAGGACGACAAAATGCACACTATATTCATACCAAATTATTATAGGAAAAGTATTTATGGAAAGTAGGTTAATCATATGACTCTAAGTAGAAAAAGTTTTTGCGCTACAGGTCTAATATTCAAACGTTTATGATGCAAGGCAATCTAGGTTGAAAGAAACAAAAAAAGTAGTTCCTTGATCATTTGTTTTAACAGCAATAACAGCGTTGTGCTTGCTGGCAATTCTATAGCATATTGGCAGGCCCAACCCGGTACCACTGGCTTTCGTGGTTATGAAAGGCTTGCCCAAATTTTCTAGTACATGAGCTGGCAAACCAGTTCCCTGGTCTTTTACAGATAAAACAATTTTATCTTGTTCTAAATCTGTACATATAACTAGTTCGCCTCCAGCTGGCATGGCTTCCACACCATTTCGTACCAAGTTAAGTAATAATTGACGAATTTCATTTTCATCTAAATATAATGTAGATATTTCTTTAAGGTCGAGCTTTACCAATACATTTGAAGCAGCGGCATCAGCTTGAATTAACGGAAACAATTTATCAACAATCAAATTTAGTGAGCATTCTTTCAATTCAGCTTGTTTATTCTTTGCTAATAAGAGGTATTCGCTAATGATCATGTTTGCTCTATCGAGCTCTTCCATCATTAGGGTAAACCGATTTCTATAGTTACTAAGCTCATCTTTGGTTACCATCATCTGTAAGTATCCGCGTATTGTAGTTAACGGGTTACGTACCTCATGAGCAACATTGGCGGCCATTTGACCAAGCAAATTCATTCTGTCAGTATGAGCGGCAACTTGCTCTAAGTTATCACGAGCTGTGACATCACGAAGAATGCCTTCTCGAATCACTAAATTGCCTATTTCATCATAAGTAGGATGATAGTTCTGTTCAATATATACCGTGCTTTTATCTTTGTGTATCAAGCGATATTTAAATGGTAAATGATTACGCAAAGAAGGATTATTTGTATATTGCTTGAACAACAGTAAATCGTCCGGATGTATTAAACTTTCAAACAGCTGCGAATCAGTATAAAAATTCTCTGAAGTATAGCCTGTAACCGCAAAAACGGATGGACTTACATACTCAAATTTAACTTCAGGTAGTATTCTAAAGCGGTAAATCACATCAACAGCATTTTCTGCAAGTAATCGGTATTGAACTTCTTTATTAACTAAGTCCATCCTTGTTTTCTCAAAATACACCAATAACGTTCCTGAGGCAATAATTAGACGAAGGATACCACAAATTAAGATAATCCATGAATGATACTCAGTTATATTAAGTAAAAAAGGAACAGTCGCAGTAGTAATGCCCCATAAGATAAATGCATATCCAGCAATTAACTTCCCTATTCCTTTCAGTTTTAAATTGATAAAAATTCTACCTACACATATGAGCATAATGAAAGAAAATCCAAAAGGAATGAGCAACTTATAAAGAATAGGTAAATCCAATAAAGTAAATCCAATGCTTATTATGGACGCACCGACAGTACCGTATAACCAGTTCTTTTTTAATGGTTTGTTAATAAAGAGATGAGCTGTATATATAAACATTAAAGCGCATCCAATATACATCATTTGATAGATAATAAAGCCGACTAAAGATTGTTTCCAGTTAAATATTCCGGAATCAAAAAGGATAGTTCGTGAAAAATGGCAAATCCAGCATATTACCCAGGCACCCATATAGCGTTCACGGTACTGAAAATATAGATAAATATATACAAGTAGCATTGAGATAGTTCCAGCTATCGCACTAAGGATAGATAGATAAACATAATCCATAATTGCCCTCATTTACCAGATTATATAAACCATTAAATAACTTCGCCATAGTTAAACAATATCCTTCCTTTTTCCTATATATGCAAAGAAAGATCGCAATTTATCTATTAAAGAGTCTGCAGGCAGACCGTTATATGGTAGTATCTGTGACAGTTGGGCAAAGGTCAGTGTTAGTTATGAATGCTTGTGGATAGTCAGAAGATTGCGTATAGGTATGTAATTATCGGTATTGGCTGTAGCGTAGATCATTACGGGATGGTTTAAAGCTAACGTATATACTCATTAGTTTTTTACGTTTTAGCTTAGACAAGCCTGCAAATTATACTGAAAAAGTGAGATCAGCGGATCTTTGTCCGTTGACCTCGCTTTCTTTATGGATTAATATGCTCCCTATATTCTTTTAGTATTTTCCTCGCGATAGTGATACACTCATCACCACATGTTTCCAGAAAAATATTTGGGATTCCTTTTGCTAATTCTTCCTCGGAACTTGTTGTTTTGAGTAATTCCTCTATCATTTTAATTTCCAAGTTATATTCATCATCAGGAGCATGCAACATTAAATTTGTGGGATCCCATGCGTTTATAATCTCAGTAAGTTCATCCAATTTATTCCTCCTCTACTTTCCCAAAAGTTGAGTTACCGCAGTGTTAAGATGGTCTTTGAATTTAGCTGCAGCGTAATGCTGTCTGTGGAATACCATCTTTTGATACCACTGCTACTCCTTCTCTTGTTCTAAATAAATAAGTATTTGCATCTTGCATTATGGCTTTACCATTTTTCACAATAGACTCGAACATTTCCTGTGTAACTCCATTTTGGCTAATTCTATTGAGCGCGTGTTGTCTAGCGTTATTCCAATTCACAGACATGCTTTGATTCTTCGTGGAGTCATCTGTATCCTGCTTGCCGACTATGTTGACAGGTATCTGTGGCAGTCGAGCAAAGGTCAGTGTCGGTTATGTATGCTTGTGGGTAGTCAATTGCGTATAGATATGTATGGATGAACTTCAGAAGTAATATTCTGTAAAACACACTATCGTTGCGCTTAAATTAGAGATATAATTATGATGAGTTATACATATTTTTCCATGTGAAAGGAGGACTAGCCATTGTCAATCATCTCATATCATGATTGTCCTAAAAATAAGAACCTTGATAGTATCTTCACCGGATCAGAGTTACCGCACACTGGATCTAGTCAGATAATGATCGGCCATCTAGATAATGAATGGTACGAAAGCTTAACTGGTTATGACGCTAACTTTCTTGGCAACAATTATGCAGTACCTCTCCCTAAATTACGATCTGATCTGGCACAGGATATTGCCCCGTTAACTACTGGTAATACAGTGTTAGATTATACCCATTTTTCTATTGTAATGAGCAAATCGCGCCGCTTAGCGTTTTATACGGCGGTTAATATTAATGGAGAACAACTCGTTGATCTTCAGCGCAACGCAGAAAAGTGGTACTTTGATCCTCGACTTGACCGCATATATCAATGTGGTCCTGAATTGTATGACAACAATGATTTTGACCGAGGGCATCTTGTACGTAGACTTGATCCAGTATGGGGAGAACTTGCACAAAAAGCAAATAAAGACACTTTTCATTTCACGAATTGCTCTCCGCAGCATAAGGCTTTAAATCAAAAAACGTGGCTAGACTTAGAGGAGTATATTTTGAAAAACGCTGATGCTTTTGATCTTAAGGTGAGCGTGTTTACTGGCCCAGTCTTCCGCACGGAAGATATGCTATATCGTGGAATTAAAATTCCCGCCGAGTTTTGGAAAATAGTTGTTATGGTTAAAGATGATGGTAATCTGTCAGCAACAGCCTATTTGCAAACCCAAAAAAGCCTTATTATGGACTTTGAGTTTGCATTCGGGAGTTATAAAACTTATCAGGTAGCCATCACTAACATCGAGAATTTAACAGGGCTAGATTTTGGCGATTTGCGAAATCATGATCCGTTTATACTTAACCAGATATCTGTTGCAGAGCGAGCTGAAACCGCAATCGCTCATGTTATTAATACTTCTTCAGATATTATACTCTGACTGTAGAAACTTCTAGGATCTAGAATAACCGTTCATTGCTTATCTGATTAAAAAGAGAGGTCAGCGGATTTTTGTCCGTTGACCTCTCTTTGGTTATACGACTGACTGAATTGATATTTCATTCTACGAATAGATTGGAAACGATATGGTTTGCTATATCTACTTACGGGATTAATAGGTAATATGATCTGTTATCTCTTTGTTGAAGTAGGGTTCTATTCCTTTCCCTATATCTTTCTACCTATTACTAAAATTCCATTAATCGCAATTCTAGCAGCATTTTCTTATTATGTGATATTAGGCGTGAGATATAGTCCAGTAAATTGGGCATACAAGATCGCTTTCTACGGGGTAATAGTGAATACTGGAATGTTTCTTGAAACCGTATTAAAGAATATGACAAACCTAATACGCTATGATTTCGAATGGGACTTTTGGGGCTCATATACTACGTGGTGGATTTTCTTTATACTTATGGAGTGGATCGGTGGCAAAATTATACCGCCACATCTACGGAAACCATTAAATACAGATGCTTTTAGATTTGGACATTGGTTTTGGTTTGTTATTCATATTGTAGCGATATTCACTATATTTTTAGCGGGCTTATATTTAGGATTACAAATAAAATATCAAAAATAAACACAATAGATATATGATTCCGCTTAGAACCTTAATTCCGCTAGCGAATAGGTTGTATCTTATGATAAATTGTTAACCGTCCCCATGTTCTAAATGGTTAATTAATATAAATAGCAAATTACATAAAAATAAAAGCTGATTGATTTCTTCAGCTTTTATTTAAGATGAGCTTTAGTATTAAAAACTTGCTATTTGTATTGAGGTTCTTGATTTTCAATGTATTTTTGTCTTTCCTTTAATGTTTCAATAGCATTATCAAGGGTTGTTGCTAATTGCTCAAAGGTTTGTTTTGCTTGCTGATCCTGAGTTTCCATGGAGAATGTCTTCATGCTGGATGCAGCAGATTGAACAGTTGCAATGGCCTTAGTTATTTGAGTACCTACCGTCATTTCTTTCACCTCCTTTTAGAAGAATTTTTATCCTTTTGGTTTACATAGTAAAGCTGACAGAAATCCGAATATAATCGCTGCTGAAATACCTGAACTGGTGATTTTAAAAATACCTGTCAATACACCGATAATACCAGTCTTTTGTGCCTCTTGGAGAGCGCCTTTTACTAATTGGTTGCCAAAGCTACTTATCGGAACGGATGCTCCAGCTCCAGCAAATTTTACTAAATCATCATATAGACCAAATCCTCCTAAAACAGCTCCAGACACTACTAATGTGACCATTGTATGTGCAGGAGTTAGTTTCAGCCCGTCCATGAGGAGCTGCCCAATCACACATATAGCCCCACCAACGATAAAAGCCAAAATAAATTTTTCCAAACCTCTGCCTCCTGTTTTACATTTCTATGGATACTGCATGGGCAATGCACGGTATAGATTCCTTTTGCTGGTAGGACATGGGTGATAATAAAGCGCCCGTGCCTATAACCAGAATTCGATTCAGTTCTCCTTTTCGCATACGATTTAAAAGATGTCCAAAGGTTGTTGTAGCAACGCAGGCGCAACCACTGCCTCCTGCTAAAACTGGTTGGTTTTCCTTATACATCAAAATACCGCAGTCAGTCAATCTTTCTACAGGGATATCAAGTCCATGCTGCTTAAGCAAATCTCCAGCAATTGGGTGACCTACCCTGCCTAAGTCTCCAGTAGCAATGAGGTCATATTGTAATGGGGATATGTTTAAATCCCTAAAGTGGGCTTCAATAGTGTCAACTGCAGCAGGAGCCATAGCCGCCCCCATGTTAAAGGGGTCAGACAACCCCATGTCTATTACACGTCCAATAGTAGAAGCTACGATACGCGGTCCTTCACCTTGCATCGCAATAACTGCAGCGCCTGCTCCCGTCACAGTCCACTGTGCAGTAGGTGGCTTTTGCGCGCCATATTCGGTAGGATAGCGGTATTGTTTTTCACTAGCTGCGTTATGGCTAGATGTACCAATAAGTGCATTCTGTGCGAAACCACTATCAATAATAAGAGATGCTAAAGAAAGACCTTCCATAGAACTAGAGCATGCTCCATAAATTCCCAAGTAAGGAACAGCAAGTGTACGTGCAGTAAAGCTGCTAGGCATAATCTGATTAATTAGATCACCGCTGAGAAAGAACTGAATATCCTCTTTCTTGAGTCCTGATTTTTTAATTGCAGTTTCACAAGCTTGTTCCAAAAGTTTTTTTTCTGCTTGTTCATAACTGTCTTGTCCAAGCCATATATCACCATGAAGCATGTCAAAATCCTTTGCTAGGTTGCCTTGTGCCTCAAAAGGTCCACCTATAGCCGCAGAACCAATAATTACTGGTTTAGATTGAAAAACCCATGTTTGATAACCTTGCAACATTTACATTCCACCTAACGACGTAATTATTACACTTATAATAGCAACAATAAAAGCAGAAAAGACGCCAAAAACAATGACTGGTCCTGCGATTTTAAACATATTGCCTCCAACACCTAATACAAACCCCTCACTTTTATGATCAAGAGAAGCTGAAGTGATAGTATTTGCAAATCCTGTAACTGGAACCGAGCTTCCCGCACCAGCCCATTGAGCAATATGATCATATACTCCAAAGCTTGTAAGTAACACTGAAATCATAATTAAAACCGCAACGGTGGGATCACCAGCTGTCTTTTCATCAAAATTGAAATAATTAATAAAAAACCACTGTATTCCCTGACCTATTGTACAGATAATTCCTCCGCCAATAAAAGCTCGTACGCAATTTGCTAGTATGGGACGCTGGGGTTCCCTTGCGCGAGCAAAGTCTTGATATTGCTGCTGCACCGGAGTTAGATTCTTTCTTTTGATACTTGACAATACAATCCACCTCTATCGCAATAAATACGGCTTGAGTTTTTTCATAAGCTGTTCTAATTTTTTAGCATGCTCCGAATACATCTTTCGAGCGACTTCATTTTTTGTTTCTAGCGCAAAGGTCATGAGGTCAGCCTGACTCTTTTCAAAGTTTGCATATAGCATTTCCTTAACTTTAGGCTGCGGTTTTTGTATAGAGTCGTCAAATAAATCCAAATATAAATCACCCGAAGAATCCACTTGTCCGATAAAAACATTGTCTATGGATACCCCTATGGCTTCCAATTGGATCTCTAGCCATTCCCTATTAAAGCCTAGAGAAGATAGTGATTCGTTTAGCATATTGCCATCTAGTATAACTGTCTGTGGTTCCGTAAGAGGTGCTAATTTTATTCCTAAATCGTAGGAAGATACAGGCTTTTTATGGGATTTCATAAATGCATTTATGTCTCCAGTATCTTCCATTACAGCAAATTCTACATCTGCTAAATTGAAAGCATTTTTAGAGCGAAGTTCTCGTAGTAGTTCCTCTGCTGTTAATCTTGTTTGTAGGAGGTTTTCTTCCATGATCTTTCCATGTTTAATTAAAACAGTTTCTTTTCCGTTGACCATGCCATGGATCCACTTACTTTTTAGAGATAAATAATCTAATGCTATGGGAAATAATACCCAAACACTAAGAGCAATAAATCCAAAAGTAAGATTTTCAATTAAATTTAAGGACATTACAGCAGCAATTACTGCAGCTACAATGTAGCTTACAAATCTAAAAGGCGTCATTCGGACAATATTCCTTTTTCCCATTAATCTGATCAAAATAAACATCAAAAAGAATAATGAAACTGAACTCAGTAATATCTGTATCCATGCTTGCATTTTCAATCTCCTGACTAATTTCCTTTATATTGTGGCTCTTGATATTCCAAAACTTTCATTCTCTCCTCAAGATCGTTGATAATTTGCTCTGTAGCTTTCAACGTTTCATTGTAAACTAATTTGCTTTCTTCGTCCCTCGTCTGTAGCGCATATAGTCTTAATGTACCTTGATTACCTTTTAGAGTAGCTAAGGTTTTTTTTATTTGAGAAGCAACTGTCATATCTATTACCTCCATCTTCCCTGCTATTATTACTTATATTCTCAAGTTTAATTCAGTAAAGATATTTTAATTTCATGGAAAATTATCCCGAATTATTCATAGCCTAAATATTACAGTTTTTGGATGCTGTCCTTGGCGGCCGCGCTAGCGTTCCTCAGTCCTTTTTATGTCCACCTATTGGCTAATCCCTATTTATCTTACTCCACCAAAAGATATAATATGAAAATCTAACCCAAGCCAAACTTTTCTAGAAGAGCTACCATCCAGGTGGACACCTACCATCCAAGGTTTTTGCAATGGAATAAAGTTGTTTCTTCAGTAGAAAGTAGCCTAAACTCATATACTGATATAAATATTTAAACTTAAGCGGATTCCGCTTAAGCTTTTAGAATGATATTATATACACAAGGCGGTGCATCCGCTTTTTTCTTTAATCATCTAACCGAACATATGTACTTATGATATTTTTTTAGAGTATAAAAATCTAGATATTTGAAAAGAGGGTGATCTTTATGCGGACTAGTGACAATATGACTATTGCCATCTTTATTCGTGTTTGATCAGTCAGTACTGACGATCAAGCCGACAAAGGTACAATTGGAAACCAAATAGAATTTGCAACAAAATACTGTGATCTTCATCAACTAAACATCGTTAGGATTTATAAAGACGATGGTGTTTCTGGAACCCTCCCTTTTGATGCTCGTCCGGGAGCTTCACTAATGCTCCAAGATGCAAAGGAAAAAAATTGATACTCTCCTCTTTTATCGTCTTGATCGCTTTGGGCGAAGTGCCAGGATTATATTAAATGGTGTTCACACTTTGGAGCAATATGGCATAAAAATCAAGTCAATGACAGAGCCTTTTGATACTGGGGATCCCTCTGGCAGATTTCTTCTCACGATCCTTGCCGGTGTTGCCGATCTTGAACGTAGTAATATTCTAGATCGACTTTGGCATGGCGCCAACCGCGCTGCCCGCAATGGTAAATGGCTTGGTGGAATTATTAATTGAGCTTACACCAGATGAAGAAAAAAGTAATTTTTCTACAGAACAAGAATTACTGTTAATTAATTCCTCCCTCTCTCAAAAGGATACAGAAAAGCAATCTATCCTCGATTTATATAGGAAGCAACTTATAACTAGTAAAGATGTGGAAGAGCAGCTCTCTAAAATTGCCTTTGAGCGATCGGCTCTCGAGAACCGGCAGAAAGAATTAAAAAACGCCCTCCTTACGACTACTGATGAAGTTAATCGTAAGAAAGACGCTATTATGCTTTTAGGTGATTTAAAAGAAAAACTGACAGGTCAAATTACATATGAAACTAAGCGAAATATTATTAAGCAGCTCGTACGCTCAAACTCAACGGCCAACTTGCCTAAAGTTTAATCTCCGTCATACCAACAGCTCTTCTTTCTATAACACTTAAATATTCTGGACTAATTCCAACCTTAGCAGCAACTGTCTTAATTAGCCAACACTTTTGTATGCGAGCCCATCTAATTCTTTCATTGGGGGTGTTACCAGCCGTCATTTCTAGATCCTGATTAATTTTGCACTCAAACCTTATCTCACCTAAGTCAGAAACTACACGCTTGTCCGTGCATGTAACTATCTGGGGAAAAACGAACTTGATGTGAATATTTACTTCCGGTGCATCTCTGTCATCAGAATATGTCGTGCAAACAACTATCTCACACTTATGCTTAAAATCTTGATGTGAATTAGTAGTGGCTACTATATTAAAATCTCACAGTACATTTTGGTTTTTGATCCGTCATAAATATTTTATTGATAATCCCTATATATCCTTTGTTAGATATTTTAGCCAGTCCATAGCGATGTAGTGTATTAAAATTAATTGTCCCCATTATCAATGAAGAAAACTCGGAAATATTAAAAGATGCTTCCACCTCGTAGTCCTCACTCTCTTTAATTTCAGCAATTCCTTCCTGAAATTGAATGGTTATACTAGTATTATTGCTGGCTAGAAAGTCATCGCTAATCGACAATTTCATTTTACAGTTTTGTCCGCCGAAGTTATGGTTGCATAAGCTTTCAAATATCTTTGTCACATTAACCACCCGGTACATGATACCCAATCCTTGAAGATTACTTTCATGGGATAATGTGCCTAGAAAATTACTTGAACCATTGCGAGGATCGCTGAGTAGATAATGAAAATATTCATCATGGGTATCGATGATGATATCTCTCACTTGATCAGCTTGACTACGCAGGAAAGCCAGTAGAATTTTTAGTGTTTGTGCATTTTCATATATGATTTCATCAATATACATGTCATAGATCAAAAACCGCTTATCATCATCGCTCACAAAACGATATACACAATAAGCACGTAGCTTACCATCTTGCTTATAACCAACTACTCTGTTTTCTGGATCATCAAATATTTTTTCAAACATAATAGCAGTCTTTTCAATCATGCCATGTGTTGCATCCGCCAAACGATTATGGCATTCCACCATGTCATTAATACCCTCTCTACTTAGATAGAACATCTCCTGCCTATCCGCGCTTTCCGCAGACAAAAAGGTAGGTTTTGTTTTATAGC
Source organism: Pelosinus sp. UFO1 (assembly GCF_000725345.1). Lineage (NCBI taxonomy): Bacteria > Bacillati > Bacillota > Negativicutes > Selenomonadales > Sporomusaceae > Pelosinus > Pelosinus sp. UFO1. The sequence goes on along the minus strand of NZ_CP008852.1, from coordinate 2,270,427 downwards.
GATTCATTTTTGGACCATAACCAAAACCCATTTTTTTATAAAAATCGGGGCGAAAAGGGTATAAGGCAACCATACCATATCCGTTATCCCGATAATGGTTTAAAAAATAGGCTATTAGTTCTTTGCATACGTTTTCTTTCTTATGTAAAAAATCTACAGCTACTGTTCCTACACCGCCCACAGGGATTTTAATGGATAAAAGCTTCATAATAAAATTATGAAGTTGCATTCCACCTAACATTTGTTCATCACGATATAGGCCATAAAAGTTTTGTGATGGATTTGAAGTTTGGATGCCAGTGAACTTTTTGATAATTTTCCTTCTATTCTCTTCACAAGGATCAAATACTTTAGGGTACGCATTAAATGCTATGTTGACAAAATCAGCTATTTCATGCTCAGTAAGTAATCTAATCATACTCATTTGCTATCACCATTTCCCTTCAGTAAAATCATAAACACAGGAGAGTATTTTGGTTATATATTCCAGAATAAACAAAGAACTCCTGCTAATTATTGTATAATTTGGTAGACGACTCTTGAAATATTTACTAGCGCTACTCCCCGTGATTCAATACACTCTTAATGTCGGCACTTCAAGCAAGTATTGCATCCACAAGCAAAAAGAAAACGCCTCGTAAATCTAAAAAGTCAGCATAAAAAAACTCCCTATAAGTTTAGGGAGTTTTCCTATTTTCGTTCCATGAACCATTTGCCCTGATCGCAAAACAAATACATCCGCTTATTACATATCCTGCAAGTATAGCGCATTCCCATACCACCAGCTTTTAATGATGCAGCTTGGCGAACATCTAGAAGACGATCAACTTCAAAGACCCGCCCATCTTCCCATTTTATTGATAGCGGACGGATATTCCCTTGTAAATCATGTCTTGCTGTTACTTCTACGAATACTTTATAGTTACTCATATCCCTACTCCTGGAACAAACATATGTTTGCTATGATTATAGAGTCGAGATTGGTAAAAATCAAGTAACATGGAACAAGCAGATTCTACCAATAGAAATCCAAGTAGCAAAGGTCGACGCTAAAAGAACCAGCAACATTGAGTCGCTGGTTCTTTTAGCTGAGAAAGGCATGGGGAGAATCAAAAAGGGAGAAGTATTTACATCTCCATGAATTGTCCTTAAGATTATCATACATTAAATAGGTCAAATAATTGTAGCGTTTTTGTTATTTTTATGTTAAAAAGCAATTTTCGTAATTAAGAATAGTGTTCGTATTTATTTTTAGATTTCGTTAGTAAATCCACTGAATGATAAAAGCGACCATCTACTCAATAAAGAGCAAGGTGTTAAAATTTTTGTGGCAATCGAAAGAACATGACAACGAGTAAACACATAGCAACAATCCCAGTACCTATTAATCCATATAAAACTAACATATTATATCCTCCTAAATATATATAATTACATTTTATGTAGCTTACAAAGATTATGTGACTAATATAAAAAACACCGCCTTACCGCGAAGGTAAGACGGTGCTATATACCGTTTGGTGGGTGGTCTGGCACTGACTGAAAGTTAAACTAAAGATGCAGGATCCAAATCAATTCCTATAGAAGATCCATACCATACTATAGCTGTTAAAGCTATCAAGAATAAAATATAACCACCAATTATGACCTTATCACTAATCTCTGTATTGGTACTCTCTTTACCTGTAGGTTCACAGTAGCCATTATGACAATATGTATTCGCCATTATAATCATTCCTTCCGAACTAAGATATTATCTTTAAAGTAAATATATACTTTTGGATAATCATTGTCAATTAGAAAAAGAATTCCGCTAAAAGGAACAATTGTGTAAATTGTAAATATTAAATATTGCTGAAATTGTTTGTAAAATAAAAAAAACACCGCCCTACCATTTATGCAAGACGGTCATTTGAGATTTTATTGAGGGTTGCATAAATGATAATTTCTAAAAAGTGATGTCAATTCAAGTTGAAAAATTAAATGTTTAATAGCTTTTTATTTTTCTCGAAATTAACTAATTCTCTAATTTTAGCGTGGGTCATAATTTCAATTTCTCTAGACAGTTCGCCCATAATCTTTTCGATCTGTTGGTCACTAGCTTCAGTAAAATATTTCTTCACTAATTGCTGCAATTCTTCTTGGTTCATTAAAATAACTCCTTTGTCCCTAAGCGTTTAGATGAACCCATTTGTTCTCTTCAGCTCAATTTCCATTTATATTCTCATCTAACATAATAACTCACTTAATCGTTATAAAAGACTGCCAGGTTACATCATTAAATGTAACCTGGCAGTCTTAGATTAATATATCCTTAGACCCACGGCTTTGCGTCCCTCCCTTTCGGAAGGTTTGCCTGCTTTTTAAACTTTTATGTATATTTCGCTATTTATCGCCAAAATCCTGCATGTTATTCACTGATCAAGCAAATTTGCAAATATATCATCCAAAATAAAAAACCACCATCCTACCCAAGGTAAGACGGTTATACATTTAACTGATGAGTCTTTTATTAGTATTATCAACTGCATTGCAATGAGATGATACAAATTGTTCTGCACCAAAGGCATTAGATTTAACTGTAATTCTGATTGCAGACACAGTATGTATGACATTCATTTTTGACACCTCTTATGTTGAGTTTGCATAAAATAGATTAGGACAAATAAATTATCAATTGGAGGGAATTCTTATGGAATCCGGTAATGGTGGTACGTGGTTTATTTTTATAATTATCATCATTATTTTACTTTTGTGTTGTGATAATAATTTTTAATTTTCTCTAACAATCTCCCCTTATTTCTCTTTTAACCACGTTCCATAAAAACGTGGTTTATTTTTAAAAAAGAAAAAAAGTACTGCGAGGGGTACTTTGCTTAGTTACCTTATATATTGCATAAAATTCAGTAAAAATCAACGTTCCTCCAAAGGTATTCTAAAGGTGTTCCAAAGGTTTATGCTTTATTAGATCGGTATGTAACTTGACTTTGGAAACGATAATAGTTTATTACTTAAATAAAAGCACCCCGGAGGATGCTTAAGTGTTAAACACGAAGTTTCTAACTTTTTGAAAATTCACGGTACTCCTTTGAAATTTGGATACCTTTGTATTGCTCTCTATTTAGAATGCTTTGCGCATAATATATCTTCATTTTTAATACTAGTGTACCTATTATATAAGTTCTTGGTAGCCAATGTTATAATAATAACTGAAACTACTATATTGGGCATACTTACATACCAAGAAGTTACTAGAGTATTTATTCCTATCAAACCAATATTTAGCAAGGTTAAATAAAAAATCATAGCTACACCTCCAACATTATATTATGCGCATTAGTTAATAATAGTCTAACTAATTACATTATTAAAATATACAGTGTTCACCATGAAATTTTTATCTAAGAAAGAGTACATGGGTTTAGTTTCGAATATAGGTCCTACGTTTTGTTGTAGACCTTCTTTTGCTTCTTATTTTCTCATAAAAATCAATACTCATTGTTAGTATTCCCAAGAGGGTCGCGATTAATGTTAGTATCGCTTGTATCCTATCATAATCCACTACCCCATGAACTCACCTCCTAATATAAATTTAATACATATTCTTATAAGGGTTACACTTACAAATTACCATAATCGGGTACTATGGTAAAATATTCACTTATAGCAAATAGTGATGGCCCCATGGATTATCAATTGATAATTTTTTCCCCATTATATAAATGCTTTAATAATAGTTATGAGCAAGTAGATAATTCTATGACTTTTTTATGTAAAAAAAGCCCTCTGTTAATCTTTTTCCAAGTTTCCATGATCTCTCTCATCTTGCTTAATAAAGTGGCAGATCATTATTCTACAAATCCTTCTCTTTCTATTATTTATAAATTCATACTCACGCGTTAATTAACTCTATACCATTCTTGGTCTTAGCTCTCTTTAGAGGGCCTTTTTTGTTGTATTAAATTATTTTTCCAGCCCTCTGCTTGATAGAAAATGCTCAATCACCTTTTGATCATATTATGTAGATGTTTCTATAGGTAAATTAGAGGTAACTACAAAATGAACCATAATTGGGATGATCTAATTATTTAGCACTTATGTTTATGCGAACAATATTGGCAATAGTTTTCATTATTAGCGACACAAGCTTCTACCTCTCCATTTACAACATCCCAATAACTATGATATAAGGAGATAATTTCAGTTTCCTTCTTTAAATATACTTTTTTCATATATCTATTTTTAAAATGAATAAAACCATAGTCAGCAACAGGCTTATTTTGAGTTTTTTCAATTAACAATTTATATACAGACAGTTGAATAACTTCTGATTCATATACCTGCTGATTTTCACGACTTTTGTAATCTCCAACAATTAAGGTACCATCGCGAGCTTTCCATACTACGTCTGGCTTACCGCATAGAGGTATTGGATCGGTAATTTTCAAAAATCGTTCTAGCATATATGGTGACAGCTTTGGTTTTCGTCTTGAGCGTAACCACCAATAAATAGTTATAACTGCAACTACGATAAGGAATGACATGTCTACCTCCAGGACCTAATAAACCAACGTAATGTGATACGGATTGGAATCATCAATATTGGGTACTTTTCGATTAAGATAACTATATATGGCGATATACAATAATATAATGAAGTGAAAAATTTACCAGGTTTGTTAGGAATTAGGCGCTCGTCCCTGATTTGGCGTAGAATATTTGTCTCTACTGCATCAATACCGAAGACTGCTGTGGCAATAAAGCAGCGTTTGTCTTTGCCGGAGAGTTGGCGGTTGAATTTCTCGTGCTCATAGTTGCCTTTTTCTATGTATGTTGCGGTAAGTGATGTGTCTTCGCCATAATGGTGGTCAAGGTAGACTTGCCGTTCGCATTTCCCCATCTTAGCGAGTTCTGTGGCACTGACTTGGCGCATTAGAGACCTCCAAAAAAAGTATTCTTCTATTATATCATAGAAAGGGTTGTATAAAAAAAGTCTTCATCAGAAGTAGAGCACTCGGTAAATACTATCAAATTGGCTCAAGATGTAACACTACATAAACTAATACGGTAAAATATCCTAAAACAACTAGATAAAGTACTGTCTTGTTCTTGGAGGTATATTCAGATCCCCATAAATACAACCTTAAACAGTTATAAATTATAAATGATAATATAGTTAGAATTGCGATCCATGTATAGTAAAGTTTATATAAATCTACTAGGATTAATGCAGTGACTAATAAAATCTCTACTACTCCTATTTTACCCCTCTTTAACTTTAGCCAGTTTATCAATGTTGACTGCCTCCCTCTTAATCTCAAACCATTGTTTTTAATTAAATCCACCTTAAGTTTCATATCTTGCATTATTTCATAGCTATAGTGCGGTTATTTTTTAATAAAAAGCGAATATAATTATCTACTAAATTATTGAAAAACTCATGTATCCTAACCTTTTCTTTCAGATCTATATAATACAGGCAAAATATGACAATATAGTGACAGCAAAAAAGTCGTCTATCAATTAAGATAGACGACTTTTCTATGGATTATTACTCTATTGATTGTTACCACTCTGTATATGGCAATATTGCGACTGATTAGTCATTTTTGATTAAAAAATAAATCATCTTATTTGATGAAAAAATTACGAGTATAACACCTATAAATTAAATAATGTAATAATCGAGTTACTAGCAGTGTACAGCACTAGTATTCCGGCAAAAATTACAATAGGGTGACTACGCCATTCATTTTCTTTTTCTTTTATATTATCCATAAAGCACCTCTTCACATCTTAAAATAATCAAATATATCTTTATCATTAGTATATAGTAGAATTATTACAAATTTATGACAGTTCTTTATTATTATAGACAATAAAGAAACGCTTCACTCAATTAGGAGCAAAGCGGGTTAGCATTAAGCCAAGTTCTAATTGATGGGCTGCAATTAAAGCAAACATATGCGGTTCCGCACTTCAAGTATAACGGCGAAATTCATCGGAGAAAGTATGTATGGTTATATTAATCGTATAACCCTTTTAGTTTATTGGTATAGTATTAGTGAATAGGAGGAAAAAAGCCAGTCCCTACTTTCTTCTGACCTAACATTGATTTAGGAGGATTATTTATGAACACTACGGAAGAATTGGTCCGTATACCAGCGGGAGCAGTAGTCATAGAGGGAGTACTCACCATACCAGACGGTGCCGAAGGCTTAGTGTTGTTTGCCCATGGCAGCGGCAGCAGCCGTCATAGCCCCCGCAATAATTTTGTCGCCAGAATACTAAATGAAAAAAAAATGGGTACTTTGCTAATGGATCTCCTTACTCCTGATGAAGATCAAAACTACGCAACACGTTTTGATATTAAGCTACTGACGCAACGTCTGATAGAAACTACCATTTGGGTGAAAAATCATCCCCAAAACCAAAGTTTGCCACTGGGCTATTTCGGAGCCAGCACTGGGGCAGCAGCCGCATTGCAAGCGGCTGCAAGCTTTGGATCATCAATCGATGCAGTAGTATCTCGGGGCGGGCGGCCCGATTTAGCAGGAAAAGACTTAAGCCAAGTGCAGGCACCTGTACTGCTTATAGTGGGAGGTCATGACTTAGAAGTGATCAAACTGAATGAGCAAGCCTTCGAACAACTGCGAAATACTAAGCAACTAGCAATCGTATCAAATGCTACCCACTTGTTTGAGGAGCCAGGTACTCTGGAACAGGTAGCCCACCTTGCCTCAAATTGGTTTAAAAAGTACCTATTCGTTGGAAAGTTATCTAATTAATTCACTATTATCAATAATACTTCTCTCCCTAGTTAAGATTAGACGCCTTTCCCTTGCCAAAGATAAATGATATAGCAAAAGATACAGCGCTTACTCCACTTACTCTGTCATTTTTAATTTCCAGTTATAAAAAAAGTACATTCCACACAATATTATAAGGTTGATTTTTCACAATAAATCTTAAGGAGGTAATTTCATGACTGTGCAAAAAGATTTGCAAAAAGCTGTTGCTGCTGCAGAATCCGCTAAAGGTACATATGCTACCTTTGAACAATCCACTGATGATCAAACTTCTAAACAAATGTTTACCCAAATGGCACAAGATATGGACCGACACATCAGTCAGCTCAATAGTCGCCTTGAGGTTGTTCAACAAAATCAATTAAATAATCAAGAAGGCTAATAAGTAATAAGGGGTAGTAGATAACTACCCCTTATTACTTATTCATTAAATGATCCTAAAATTAATAATTAGACTAACGCTTAATTTTCACAATAATTGTACAAAAAAACACAGCCTTACTTCACTAGTAGGTAGGCTGCGTTTTTCTTATTAAGAAATGATTGAATGTGAAGGAAATCGGATAACATAAAAACCAGATTTATGCTTAAAATCTCTTTATATTTATAGTAGAAGGTCTGCCACCTTCATCCGCTAATCGCCCCATTCTTGACTCTTATTCTCTGGCGGCTAAATAACCAAGACGCACCAGCTAACAGGGGCGGATACACGCCTATCCATCCACTAAAAAGGTAAATTATGATACACACAATACAGGCTAACCAAGCACAATAATAACTTATGCTCTTAGGTGGTAAAAGCTTAATTCCTGCTGCCATAGCGATAATATATAATGCTATAAATATTGAACCTGGAAATTGGATTAATATACTCATATCAAGTTGTAATAATAATCCTGTTAATAAGACCATCATAGAAAAGGGGCCTAATACTATAAGTACACGATAAGGTGTACCATAAGTCACGTGCAGTCTGCCAAACCATTTTGGAAAATTGCCTGCTCTCGCCTCCGAGTATACTAGCCGAGAGAATCCTGCCATGTAAGTATGAATAGTAGCGTAACAGGCAGCTACTCCTAATAATGCCACAATACTTCCCGCCAATCTGCCCCATCCACTTTCTAATAGCCCTGTTAATGAGGTCAAATTTTCCTGTTCTAAGTACACCCCTGTACCGATGGTTACATAGGCTAAACCCAGATATAATAAATTTACCACTACTAAGGATATACACAAACTTCGTTTGATATCTCGCTTAGCGTGCTCAAACTCTTCTGCTAAATGGCAAATCATTTCCCATCCAACGAAGGCCCAAAATAGGACTGTCATTACGGTACCCACCGGTACCCACCCATTGGGGGCAAAAGGATAAAAAGATTCTTTTCGCACCATCGGCCAAGCAGCTATAATACTGGCCAGTAAAGCAGCTGCGATCCCTATAACCACTAATGCTTGCACATTGCCCGAAAAACGTATGCCGCGATAATTAGCCAATACTGCAATAATCAGCATGCCTAGGGCAATAATAGTAACGCCACCAGCATCTAATAGAAAGAAATGCCCTAAATAATAAGCACCAATCAACGCACAAATGGGTGCACCAAATGGCACGGTCCCCAAGAACAAGCAACCTGTAATACGACCTGCCCTTTCTCCAAAAGCTTGCCGGGCATAGGCGGCGATTCCTCCAGCACTAGGGTACAAAGTAGATAATTTTGCTAATACAATTACTAGAGGAATAGTCAATACACCCATCAGCCCCCAACTTATTAAGGAGACCGGTCCAGCCATATTAGCGGCTAAACTTGGCAATACTAATACCCCAGACCCTAACACAGCACCTATTGTCATGGCACTTCCCTGTAACCATCCAATATTTCTTTTAAATTTTTGTTCCATTTCGTTCTCCCCCATTATTAAATCCTTGGAACTATTTGTATTACCTGTTATAATAGCATATAATTATATATCGGTAAAATTGATAGTTCCGATGTAATACTTTATAAAATCCGATGGATGGAGGAATCGTCTTGGATTTAAAAAACCTCACAACGTTTGTTACTATTATTCATACTGGTAGCTTTACCGCAGCTGCTCAGCACCTCGGCTACGCCCAATCCACTATTACCGGGCAAATTAAAGTTTTGGAAGAGTCATTACAAACTTGCTTATTTGAACGAATAGGGCGCCAAGCTAAACTAACTACTTCCGGTAAAATATTATATCGTCATGCCCTTGCCTTGTTAAACATTGCCAAACAGGCTGAAACAGAAGTAAAAAATCCGGATACACCAAACGGTCAATTATTGATCGGTGCACCTGAATCCTTATGTGCAGAAATTCTTCCTGCTTTAGTCAAAGAATATTGTCAAACTTATCCACAAGTGGACTTGCAACTTCGCTTCGATACTTGTCAAAATTTTCGAAATGCTTTACGTAAAGGGACATTGGATATAGCTTTATTTCTTGATGAACCCTTGCAAGACCGCGATCTCATAGTTTATCAATTATTTCCGGAACCTATGTCTCTTTTGGTGTCCCCAGAACATCCTCTATCCCATGCAGGCACTGTCCTGCCGAAAGATTTGTCTGGGCAAGCACTCCTGCTCACTGAGCCAGGTTGCAGCTATCGTTTACTATTTGAAGGCATGCTGCGGCAATATCAAATAACTCCCCATTCCATTTTGGAGATTAGTAGTATAGAAGTCATTCGCCAATTTGCCGTCCACGGCCTCGGTATTACCTTCTTATCACAACGTGCAGTGGCAAGAGAGTTACTATCCGGTAGTCTAATTGCCCTGAGTTGGCAGGGGCCCATCTTTAATATTCAGGCCCAGTTAGCTTATCATCGTGATAAATGGTTATCACCTGCTTTACAGGCATTTGTTGATTTATGCCACAAACGATTATATAAAATGTAAGTATTGTAAGGCATATACAAAATAATGGGATTTCCCAATGCAGTCAGTGCACTAGCGATACCCTATAATGGTTTTTTAAGAATACTATTAAACCTCTCAAGAGGAAAGTTGTCTTCGAAATAATAATTACATGTTTGTTTACTACTAAAAATAGCCGAGGAAGGCATACTACTTATGGGCGTATAATTATAAAGGAGGAATTATCGTTGAAAATTACAGATCAGGTAAAGGTATATACACGCACACTTGTACAATCAGTGATTGACAAGGAGCCGGTAAACTATATGGAGGCAGCTGGTCTATTTGGGATAATACTTCAAGCAAGGCACAACATCTCAATGCTCAGTTCATTATACAATCAAGCTCAGGATCCTGAGCTTAAGGAGTTAATCAAGGAAGCTATCTATGAAGAAACCATTCCAGCAATTGACACATGTGAAGAGCTTATGCGGGACGGGGATGGGGAACTCCCAGATGTAAACTTTCCTCCACATCCTTTATATGATAAAGTGGAATATCCTAAAAACCTTCGGTTAACAGACATGGAAATTGCTATAGCCATTGGAAACATAGTAAGAACGTCCCAGTTGGCCCTGTTTTTAACATTGCAGCAATCTTATCAGCTTGAAATTGTCGCCGGAATTAATAAGTTATTGAACAGCGGATTGCTGTGGGGCTATCGTTTATCACAACTAATGCTTCACCGAGGATGGCTACCTAGGATTTCAAAAGTAGAGCACTAATTTAATCTGGTAATTACTCGGATGTCAGTCCCCATAAGATCTTCTTTATCGAACACGGTGAAGGAGTGACGCTTGTGGGAATCGAAGATTGCTAATGATCAATATTTGCTGCAACGCAGATCTTTACGGGCCCTTTTTTTAGGCTGACGGATATCCTCGTTAGTCTTTTTTTATTATGTACTACCTAATTGATAGGCACCCATTATAGTAATAGGAGGACATAAAAAATTGAGGTTAGTGAATTTATGTTCACTGACCTCAATTAACTAATTAATTGCAAAAAAGGACACTATTATTCTCTTCGGTGATTTTAAGGAAAAACTATTAAGATATGAAACTAAACAAAATATTAAGTATCTTATACATGATGTAATTGTTTGCTCGGCCATTCAGACGAAAGAAATACACCTAAAAGTAAATCTTCTGATAAAGTTCGTTTTCTCTGTAATTTTATTCACCTTGCCATCTAGGAAATAAATCATGGTCAATATCAATGATATCACAAATTTTGCCAACCATCATATTAGTTAGATCGTTTATTGTAGTGGGCCGGTGATAAAATCCAGGGCTGGCAGGTACGATCCTAACACCCAATTGAGATAATTTGAGCATATTCGCTAAATGTATAGCATTAAGAGGTGTTTCTCTAGGGACAAGAATCAATTTGCGTCCTTCCTTTAGCATTACATCAGCAGCACGTATTAGCAAATTGTCTGCAATTCCATTAGCGATACTAGCAACTGTTCGCATAGAGCAAGGTACAACTATCATTGCATCTGTTTTGAAAGACCCGCTGGCAATACACGCACCAATATTTTTTATATCATGCAAAAAATCCACTTTTTCTCGGATCATCTCTTGCGTAACACCACATTCATATTCTAGAACCTGACAACCATGTTCTGATACTACTGCATGAATTTCACATCCTGCTTTTTTTAGTACTTCGATTAATCTAATACCGTAAATACCGCCACTTGCACCGGTAATGCCAACTATAATTCGCATATTATATTTACCCACCTTATTTAATAAATGCATTCGTAATATGGTTATAGGTTATTTTATTATTTTCTGTTAAAAAGACTTCGATTACATCAAAACGACAAGAAATATTTGATTTATGTATTTGTTGAAGATAACAAAGGGCAGTATTAATTATTTTTTTCTGCTTTCGATATGTTACAGCTTCTGCAGGAAAACCATAGTTAGTATTACGCCTCGTCTTTACTTCTATAAAGACAATGGTATTTTTAATTCTGGCAATAATATCTACTTCGCCAATCTTACTGCGATATTTTCGTTCTATTATATCATATCCAGCTCGAAGTAAATAATCTGTAGCAGCCTGTTCCCCAATATCTCCTGTCTGAACCGTATTCACAATTAAACACCTCAATACAATATTCCTCGAAAAAAAACAACATCCTGCTACTTTGATGTTGTCTTAAGAAATATAATATTCTCATTTTCAATAATGTACCTTGTTAGGATTTATTCATTTTTTTATCAATATAATAAATGTATGCTAGGACCTCTGCGACCGCTTGATATAACTCGGGCGGGATTTCTCTATCTAACTCTACTGCCATTAGCATACTAGCTAAGGTTTTATTTTGATATACGGGAATCGAATTTTGCTTCGCAGTAGACATAATTCTTTCTGCAATAAAACCAGTGCCTTTTGCTACTACCTTGGGAGCATTGCCATTTGTATTTTGATAAGTTAAAGCAATGGCCTGTTTGGGTTTTTCTGTTTCTTTATTACTCATAAGCATGTTTTCTCCCAAGACTTAATAGGTTCAAAACTTTTTCGATGAATCGGACAAGGCCCATACTGTTGTAATGCCTTTAAATGTTCAGGAGTTCCATAACCCTTATGTTTAGCAAAACCATACTCAGGGAATTGCTTATCGAACTCTAACATGAGATTATCTCGTTCTACTTTAGCAATGATAGACGCTGCTCCAATGGAGGCGCTTATGGCATCACCACCAATTAGCGATAAGGAATGCATTGCTAAATCAGGTAAAGGTACAGCATCAATTAATACAGATTGCGGCTGAGGCAGCAATTCGTTAATAACACTATACATGCCAAATACAGTTGCCTTATAAATATTCAAATTGTCAATAATATCAATATCGATAACTTTATGCTGTACTCCAATAGCTACTTCTTTTATTATGTAATACAACTCTTCTCGTTGCTTCGCAGATAGCTTTTTGGAGTCGTTGATGAGTGGTATATGGCAACCAATTGGCAATATGACAGCACCGACAACTAATGGACCTGCTAAAGGACCACGGCCTGCTTCATCAACACCTGCGATGAAGTTATAGCCTTTACTTACTAGTTTACGTTCCTGTTCATAAAGACCTTGAATGCGCTGTTGCTCTAGTAACGTTTTCTCTTGGTTTTTCTGCCACTTTTCTAGTAAACGAGATATTGAAACTCTCCGATCTTGTTTTAAACTGTTAATCATAGAAGGTGATACATTATTTTGTTCTAGAATATTCGAAATTTGTGCTACCGTCATTTGTTCTACATTCACTATTTCGCTACCTCCAAAAGGTATTGCTATTAATTATATTAATATTCTCGTTAAGATTGCTAATTCCTTTTTGGTTTTTTTCCCAAGGTATAACAATACAAAAAAAGAAATGGTATTGGATACCACTCCTTTTCATTCACTCATTATTTGCGCTCACTATTCGGCCGATCTAAAGTAAATACTCCTAATTTGCTGTTACGAAATTCATTAAGTATCATACGCCGAGCCTTCTCATAATCAATGACTCCACCGCTACGTAGACAACCGCGACGTGCTCCAATAAGGCCTAGTAGTTCAGTTGAATCTTCTGGTAATGGTGAAGTCAAATTGTATCGTTCAATTAAACGTTGGCTATAATTTTCACGTAAAAATAGAAGCATTTTCGACATCGCTTTTTCAATATCGTAGATATCATCATTGATTGCACCAGTCATAGCCAGTCTAAATCCAACTTCAGGGTCTTCAAATTTTGGCCATAATACACCTGGTGTGTCTAATAATTCTAAATTTTTGCCAATCGTAATCCATTGTTTACCCCGGGTGACACCTGGTTTATCAGCGGTACGTACAGCCTTCATTCCTAGTAAACGATTAATAAGAGATGACTTACCGACATTAGGAATTCCTAAAATCATTGCTCGCACTGCCCGAGCATTTACACCTTTTGAAACTAATTTTGCAGCTTTTAGACTACCTAGCTTTTCTACTTGGCTGACTAATTCTTTAGTACCTTTTCCAGTCATAGAATCTAAGGCAACTACTTGTAAACCTTGGGAGTGGAAATATTCTATCCACTGCTTGGTATATTCTGGTTCAGCCAAATCAATTTTATTTAAGGCTACTACTCGCGGCTTACCTTCGAGTATTTGATGAATGACTGGATTTGCGCTACTTACGGGAATACGGGCATCCAGTAATTCAATAACTACATCGACTAATTTTAGATTTGCCTGGATCATCCGCAGAGCTTTTGTCATATGTCCAGGAAACCAGTTAATATTCAAATCATCCATTGTTATCACTCTCTATTACGCTATTCTCTACTTTAAGGGAGAGTTTTTAATTGATCAAGTGGCCAAAATATCATAACCGCTTTACCTTTAATCATTTCTAGAGGCACAAAACCAACATCTCGGAAACGACTGTCTTCCGAATTGTTACGATTATCTCCCATAACGAAGATATGCCCTTCAGGTACAGTAGACAAAGGATAGGAGCCACGGGTTTTTTCTAGAATATAGGTTTCATTTAATAATTGACCATTCAAAAATACGCGGCCCTCTTTTATTTCAATAGTATCTCCTGCTACAGCAATAACCCGCTTGATAAAATCACGACTAGGGTCTTTGGGGTAGCGAAATACTAATACATCACCTTTTTCAGGGCTTTTGAAGCGATAGATAAACTTATTTACTACGAGTCGCTCACTATTCACTAAGGTGGGACGCATAGATGGACCCTCTACCATATAGAGTTCAACAATAAAATATCGGATAAAAAAGGCTAATACGACAGCAATAAGAATTGAGACTACCCAATCTTTTACCTCTTCGCCTAAATTAGTGTTACTCACTGTAAAACCTCCTTCGCAAATGAAGAAAAGGGACTGAAAAAACAGTCCCTAAGTAATTACCGTCTTTCTCTAATACGAGCTGCTTTACCTTTAAGTTTACGCAGATAGTATAATTTGGCACGGCGTACGATACCTTTACGTACTACTTCAATTTTTTCCAAACGTGGGGAATGCACAGGGAATGTACGTTCTACACCGACGTTGTAAGAAACACGTCTAACAGTAAATGTTTCGCGAATTCCGCCATTACTTCTACCAATAACAACACCTTCAAACACCTGGATACGCTCACGAGTACCCTCGACAACTTTTACATGAACGCGTACAGTATCTCCTGGCTTAAATGCAGGGATATCCTGACGTAATTGTTCTTGTTCTAATGCTTGAATCATATTCATATATATTTCCTCCTTATCCTAGACGTTCATGCCAATCCATTCTTACATTGTGCAGTGGACCGTCCGTTACACCTTAAAAATTATAACATATCAATTCTATAAACTCAAGTAGATTATGAGATTACAGAATGTTATTATGACTCCCACCATTTTTCACCTAACAACCGGTCCAAAATAATAGCCACAGCTGCTCGTACTGGCAAGTGGTTATAATCACCAGGGCCATAAATTGGTTCTAAAATATAATCAAATTCTTCCATTACTGATTTTTCAATACCCCAACCAGTCCCAAATAAAATGAGGCAAGGCCTGCCACTAAGATCAATTTGATCTCTCATGTTTTTATATGAGATAGTATTTGGGAAGGTGCGAGCATCTGTAGTAACAATCAGGGGTTTGCTACCTTCACATTCAGTAATATATTCTACAGCACTTTTAATATCTGCTTTAATATCTAATACACTAAATGCTTCACGGCGGTCCGGGTTATATTCTCCACCATAACCATGTTGCCAGTAATTCATTATTTCCTTTGCTAACATGGTTTGGCTTTCGTGTGGATGAATAATAAAGTATCGTTTTATATCATAGGTCCGGGAAGTACGTGCAATATCGTGAATATCAAAGTTAGTAATCGCCGTAGTGATAATTTCATTATTTTTATTGTAAATAGGGTGGTGTACTAAGCCGAGATAAATTGGTAAAGCCATATTAGTCTCCAGTCTGCTCCGCTATAATTTCTGCTAATAATTTAGCATCATCTGGGCTTAACTCTTTATTTTTCAGTAAATCTGGTCGGCGCTCAAGAGTATTTTTTAATGCTTCTTTATTGCGCCAGCGGTTAATTTTGGCATGGTCGCCAGATAATAATATGTCTGGTGCTTTCATACCTTCAAATTCCCTTGGTCGTGTATATTGAGGATATTCTAACAAACCATTATAAAAAGAATCTTCTGGAGCTGAACTACTAGAGCCAAGTACTCCAGGTAACATACGAGCAACAGAATCAACAATTACCATAGCTGGTAGTTCGCCACCTGTTAGTACATAGTCACCGATGGAGATACTTTCGTCTACTAAGTGCAATCTAACTCGTTCATCGATGCCTTCATAATGTCCACATAATAAGATAAGTTGGTCATAATTAGCTAATTCCTTAACCTTTGCCTGATCAAGTCGATAACCGCCAGGGCACATTAAAATAACTCGTCGATTTGTAATATTGCTTGCTGCAATAATACTATCTACAGTTCGAAAAATAGGCTCTGGCTTCATTACCATACCAGCTCCACCACCAAAAGGATAGTCATCAACAATGTTGTGTTTGTCAAAAGTAAAGTCGCGTGGATTTGTCACATTGACCTTTAAAATGTCAGCTTCTTGTGCTCGTTTTATAATACTATGCCCCAAAGGACCAGTGAACATTTCAGGAAATAATGATACAACATCAATACGCATTATTCTTCCCATTCCTGTAATTTTACAATCATTTTTCCACTAGGAATGTCAATTTGTAAGACTACGCTTTTTAGTGCTGGGATTAGTAAAGGTTGCTTATCCTTTTGTTCAACAATATAGACATCATTGCTACCTGTCTCCAAAACATCTGTAACCTTACCTAGGTACTCTTCTTCCTCGGTATATACTTCTAGACCAACAATATCAAAGATATAATAATGGCCAGCTGGTAATTCTACCAAGTCCTTACGTTCTACTTTTATTAATTTCCCTCGTAAATGTTCAATATCATTTCGATTATCCATTCCACGGAATTTTAGTAACACAAATTGTTGATGATATCTTACACTTTCGATAGGCAAACTAGTTCCATCATCAAGTAATGCAGTTTTTAGCTCACGAAATCGCTCCGGAAAATCGGTTAAGGGTGTAACACGAACTTCACCTCGCACCCCTTGAGGGGCACCAATTTTCCCAATTACAATCATATTATCCATCATAATAATTAGTTTCTAAAAGCGATAACTTTGCCATCTTCTAGCAAAATTTCAGCATTCATAAACTTATGTAAATCATCGCCAACTTTTACTGTAACGATTTGTTCTAAGGTTCCTTGAGCAATTTCTGCACCAAGTTCCAATTGAGCTGTTTCTTTTAGCTTTTCTGTCATATGGTTTTTGTACTCAAGACGTTTTTGGGTTTCACCATCAATTTGTTGGCGAAGTGCAGTAAGGCCTTGCGCATCTGCCATGGCTTGTTCATTTAGCATACGTTTTGCATGAAATTCAATTTGTTGCAATTCAATATCTGCTTTGCGTATGTTTTCTTGAATTTCAGCTGCCAAATTCTTTTTGAGTTCTTCTGTAACTTTAGCCTTAATGGTTACTGGACACTTTAATGTAATACTATCCATGTTTGTCCACTCTCCTATTTTTGTTGGAAAAGGCCCATCTGCAATGTAGCGCTTCCTAAGGACATGTATGTTACTACATTCTTCTTATCTGCGCGACTTGCATCTGAACCTTTTCTAATAGTTTGTATAATTTAGTCGTGTAATTATACACGAACTAAATTATTTCTATCATTATTTTCTTGTTTTCACGAGTAGCTGCTGCTTTGACAACCGTCCGCATTGCTTTAGCAATACGACCTTGCTTGCCAATAACTTTCCCCATATCTTCAGAGGCTACATGCAACTCATAAATAGTGGTGTCAGCATCAACGGATTCGGTGACACTAACTTGCTCCTGGTTTTTAACTAATGCTTTGGCGATAACCCCAACTAAATCTTTCATAGTTAATTACGCCTCTTTCTTTGTACGCTTTAGTTCATCCCATTTTTTCATGATACCAGCCTTACTGAAAAGAGCTTTAACGGTATCAGTAGGTTGTGCACCTTTTTGCATCCAACTGATGGCTTTATCTTCATCAATTTTAACAATTGCAGGTTCAACAGTGGAATCATAATGTCCTAAAGTTTCGATAGAACGTCCATCACGAGGAGCGCGGGAATCAGCCACAACCACACGGTAGAAAGGGTTTTTCTTCGCACCCATACGCATTAAACGAATTTTTACTGCCACAAAAATCACCTCCTTCATAGAATACTCATTTTAAAACTATTTTTGCATGAAAGGCAATTTAAAACCACCAAAGGATTTTTTACCGCCTTTTTGCATATCTTGAAAACGTTTCATCATTTTTTTTGCCTCTGCAAATTGTTTGAGTAATTTGTTCACATCTTGTACTCTAGTTCCACTACCAATAGCAATACGTTTGCGACGACTGCCATTTATCAAAGAAGCATCTCGACGCTCTTTTTTCGTCATAGAACGTATAATGGCTTCCGTACGTGTTAATTCTTTTTCATCAATTTCTACATCTTTTAATTTTTTTAAATCCCCCATGCCAGGTAGCATGCCTAAGATTTGATCTAAGGGGCCTAACTTACGTACTTGCTGTAATTGAGTTAAGAAATCATCTAGATTAAAATCTTCTTTACGAAATTTTTTCTCCATTTCTTTGGCTTGTTCCAAATCAATGGAAGCACCAGCTTTTTCAATTAAGCTAAGCACATCTCCCATGCCCAAAATACGGGATGCCATTCGATCAGGATGAAATACTTCAAGAGCATCAAGCTTTTCACCCATACCGGCAAATTTAATAGGACAACCAGTAACAGCTTTAATTGATAGGGCCGCACCACCGCGCGCATCCCCATCAAGTTTTGTTAAAATAACCCCATCTAGGCCTAGATCTTTATTAAAAGATTCCGCTACAGTAACAGAATCTTGTCCTGTCATTGCATCAACAACCAAAAGTATTTCGTGTGGCTTAACAGTTGTTTTTATTGATTTTAGTTCCTGCATCAAGTCTTCATTAATGTGTAATCGACCAGCAGTATCAATAATGACAGTATCCCGAGCATAGGAATTAGCGTATTCGATTGCCTTTTGGGCAATCAGAACAGCATCTTTGGAATCTTCAAGAGTAAAAACGGGTATATCGAGCTGTCCACCTAAAACCTGTAACTGCTTTATAGCAGCAGGACGATATATATCAGCAGCTACTAACATTGGACGCTTACTTTGCTTTTTAAGCAAATGAGCTAATTTACCAGCTGTAGTTGTCTTGCCAGCACCTTGCAACCCAACTAACATAATGACAGTTGGCGGTCTAGAGGAAACTGTTATACGACTTTGTGTTCCACCCATCAGAGCAGTCAATTCATCATTTACAATTTTCACTACGAATTGAGCTGGTGTAAGACTTTGCATGACCTCTTGTCCAATAGCCTGCTCTTTTATCTTAGCAATAAAATCTTTTACAACTTTGAAGTTAACATCCGCTTCTAATAGCGCCATCCGTACTTCACGCATTGCATCGTTAATATCAGCTTCTGATAATTTGCCTCTACCACGCAATTTTTTAAAAGTATTTTGTAACTTATCGGCTAACCCTTCAAAAACCATACTACACCTCTTTTGAATAGTCTAACAAACAATTCAACTCTTGCACTGCTAAATATAACTTAGGCAATTGCCGTATTTCTTTTGGCAATTCACCTATCAATTGATATATATGTTGTATAGTTTGTTGTTCACGTTGATGCCGCTCAACAAACTTCAATTTATCTTCATAATCAATAAGAACTTGTTCTGCCCTTTTTAATATATCATGAACTGCTTGTCTAGTTACCCCCAGTTCATCAGCGATCTCAGCCAGCGATAAATCATTGAGATAATGCATTTCCATAGAAAGACGTTGTTTATCAGTCAATAAGGCACCGTAAAAATCGAACAGCGCTATAATATGCAAAACTTTATCTAACAATTAAAATCACCTCTTTACTGACAAGGGAAAATGCTTTACACCCATATTATAAAACAAATTCTATTTAGTGTCAAGTGTTTTTACTTGTCAGCGAAGAGTGCTTGAACAAAATCTTGAGGTATGAAAGGACGTAAATCATTGGCTGTCTCCCCTACCCCTACCCATTTTACAGGTAAATTGAGTTCATTTTTAATAGCGATAACAACGCCGCCTTTGGCTGTACCATCAAGCTTTGTGAGTACAATACCAGACAATGGGATTGCTTCTCCAAATAATTTTGCTTGGTTAATGGCATTTTGTCCCGTAGTGGCATCCAGTACTAACAATGTTTCGTGAGGTGCATCGGGAATTTCGCGACTAATGACTCGTCCTATTTTTTTCAATTCCTCCATTAAGTTGGATTTGGTATGAAGACGTCCAGCCGTATCAATAATAACTATGTCCATTTTTTTTGCTTTGGCCGATTGTACAGCATCAAAAGCTACGGCTGCAGGATCAGAGCCTTCCTTATGTTTAATGATTTCAGATCCTGTTCTTGTACCCCATATTTCTAATTGATCAATGGCCGCCGCGCGAAAAGTATCAGCCGCTGCCAACATCACTTTATAACCTTGATCTCGATAGTATTGACCTAATTTACCGATTGTAGTAGTTTTTCCCACACCATTCACCCCAACTACTACAATTACGGTAGGTGGATTAGTCGCCATATTTGTTTCCATTACAACATCTGATAACATAGCACTAATTTTATTCTGTAAAAAAGGTTTTAAATCTTCTGGACTATTAATTTCTTTATTTTTTATACCTTTTTTTATATCAACCATTAGTTTACTGGTTGTATGCACACCGACATCTGCTGATAATAATATGGCTTCCAAATCATCAAGAAATTCGTCATCGATTGTGGCATAGCCAGTGACCAGTTGCTCAATTTTTTCTGTAAGATTTTTTCTGGTTTTATCTAAACCTGCTTTTAATTTATCAAAAAAGCCCATAATTCAATATTCCTCCGTTTTTATTATTATCCTATTTTATCCATCAATTTAACTGAAACTAAACGTGATATCCCTGATTGCTCCATAGTAACACCATGTATAATATTAGCAGCCTCCATAGTTCCCTTACGATGGGTAACAACTATAAATTGGGTATGCTCTGCATAATCGCGTAGAAAATCGCGTAAGCGGTCTATATTTGCTTCATCTAAAGGGGCATCGATTTCATCCACTACAATAAATGGTGCCGGACGATACGCTAAAAAAGCAAATAGAAGTGCAATAACAGTAAGAGCCCGTTCCCCGCCTGATAATAGTATTAGGTTTTGTAACTTTTTACCTGGTGGCTGTACTATAATCTCAATACCTGTACTCAAAATATTATCTGGATCCACCAAGTTTAACTGAGCTTGTCCACCGCCGAATAAGCGTGAAAAAATATTACTAAAATGTTCATTAATTTTTGTAAAAGCGAGTAAGAACTTTGCTGACATTGTATTATCAATGTCAGTAATAATGGAGGCCAAATATTCTTTGGCTTGCGTTAGGTCTTGGTACTGCTTTTGTAGAAAATCACATCTTTCTTGTAAGCGAACATAGTCTTCGACGGCTCCATGATTAACTGGGCCTAATAAGATAAGTTCATTTTCTAATTTTTTTACCATACTCGAAATTATATCAATACTTTCAGTACGGTAAAGTTCCTTAGCTTGTTCTATAGTTAAGGAAAACTGTTGTTCTAATTGTTCCATGGAGTGCGTTATTTCGTAGTTATACTTTGTGGCTAAAAGCTCACTTTCATGTAGACGTGTCTGTATTTCATGATGTTTGCGCCTTAACTCTTTTAACTCTTTTTCAAGATGCTGTAATGTTGTTAAGAGCGTAAGTTTTACTCCATATTGGGTTTTATGATGCTGCTCATAATTGATCTTTTCTTCAGATAAGACTTGATGTTTATTTGAATTACTTATTAGCTCTTGATTGGCTAATTCTATTTGTTGTGTAATATTGCTCTTTTCTACGAGTAAGTTTTGCAGCTGACTCTTAATCAGTTCCTTCGATTCTTCATATTGTTCATAATTTGTAGTAATAGCGGTAATTTCTTGCTGCAGGGCTGTAATGTCAATTTTAATATCTGTTAAACTTGCTTGTAAAATTTCTTTTGAACCTTGTAATTCCTTACATTTCTTTTGTCCAATCGTAATAAATTCCTTGTGTTGATTATCACGATCTTCAAGTGTATTAATTGCTTTTTCACTTTGAGATAGCGCTAATACTAACTGTGTTTTTTCCTGTATACAGGTAGTTTTTGAGTCTGCAATTGTAGCCAATAACGAGGTAAGCCGTTCTTTTTCAAACATTAATTTTTCAGTATGGACAGTAATCTCAGCTACGCGAATTTCAATAAGCTGGCGATTTTTCTGAAGTGAAGTTACCTTACTATCAATATGTAGTGCATCATTTTGTAGCGTAACTACCTTAGCTTGGATTGTAGTTAGTTCCTGTGTCATAGATTCTATATTTATCTTAATCGCTTCTATTTCATTATTTCGGCCTAAAAAACTAGATTCTCGTTTATTGGTACTACCACCTGTCATAGAACCACCAGGATTTAATACTTCTCCGTCCAGTGTAACTATCTTTATGGAAAAGTCAGACTTTTTAGCAATGATAAGGGCAATATCAATATTCTCTGCAATAATAGTACGACCTAATAGAAATTCAATTACCTCACGATAGCGAGGCTCACAATGTACGAGATCTGCAGCAAATCCTAGTGATCCGGGCAGTTTCGCAATCGTTAGATCAGATTCTCGACGTTTGAAAGGTTTAATTGTATTGAGTGGCAGAAAAGTAGCACGTCCTAGTCGTTCATTTTTTAAAAATTGCATTGCTTGTTTGGCGGTATCTGAATTCTCCGTAATAATATATTGCAGGGCACCACCTAATGCAATTTCGATAGCTGTAATATAGTTATCAGGTACGGTTATATTTTGAGCAACAGCACCACAAATACCGCTATGCCAACTGGCCTTACTTTTCAAAACACTTTTAATACCGCGAGAAAATCCTTCATACTCATTTTGCATACTCGATAGTATTTTAAAGCGCGAGTGCGATTCATTCACTTGGGTAGTAAGTAGTTTTTCTTGTTGTAATATAGTTTGTAACTTTTCTTCAAGGGCTTTTCTTGCGGTTAATAAAGATTTATTCTCTTCATTCAATTCATTTACTTTCGTTTTTATTGCTTCGTTTTCCGTTAGGATCTTATTATATGCTTCTTCCGCTTGTTTTAGCTGGATATTATAATTTTGATATTCTTGATCGAAGTTATCTTGGCGTAAATCAATTCTTTTAATATCATCTTTTATTGTTGCGAGTCGGTTTCGTTCTTCAATAACCTCTTGCAAAAAAATAAGTGTTTTTTCTTTGCTAGTTTCTAACTGCTTTTCAGCTTGCTCTAACGTTGTAACTATATTTTGATAAAGTACATTCTTATCTACTAAAATTTGTTGCAGATTTTCATTCAGTTTTTTCTTCTCAGAAAGAGTTTCATTTATCTCGCTGTTTTTTCTCTCTAGCTCACTTTTCTGCTTTTCCATACGAGTTAGCTCATCTATTATTCGATCCTGATTACGTTTGCCTTGCAGAATTCGCTCTTCTAGTACGGCTACTTTACCGTGAAGTCTTTCTAATTCTGTGTCTGCTTGATTAATCGATGTAGTATAGAAGGTAAGTTTTTCTTCTGTTTGTATGAGTTCCGTTGTTAACTTTTCTTTATCCGTTTCTTTTAAACTCAAATTAGTACTAATAGTAAGTTCTTCTACTGTTAAATGGTCTTTCTGCAAGCTAGCACTTTCTATCATTTTCTCTGATTTTTCTAATGTATTCAAAAGTAATGTTACTTGGCAGGAAGTTAGTTCTGTTTTTAATGTATTATATTGTTTTGTACGTTCAGCACTTTCTTTTAAGGGTACAAGTTGGTCCTCAATCTCATTTGTTATATCTGAAACTCGAATCAGATTTTGCGTAGTATCTTCTAATTTGCGTAATGCTTCTTTTTTTCGCTGTTTATATTTGGAAATACCAGCGGATTCCTCAAATAATAAACGACGTTCTTCGGGTTTACTATTTAAGACTTCATCCACTTTATTTTGTCCTATAACAGTCATAGCATCCCTGCCTAGACCTGTATCAGCTAGTAATTCATAAATATCCTTTAAACGGCAAGCTGCTTTATTAATGAAATATTCACTATCACCAGAACGAAAAACGCGACGAGTGATAATTATTTCATTAAAATCTAAGGGCAATGTTCCATCACTATTGTCAAAAACTACGGAGACTTCAGCTGCCCCTAGAGGCCTACGCCCTAAACTACCCGCAAAGATTACATCTTCCATTTTAGTCCCGCGTAAATTACGTATACTTTGCTCTCCAAGCACCCAACGAATCGCATCAGAGATATTACTTTTACCGCTGCCGTTTGGACCAACAATAGCAGTAATACCAGGGCCGAATTCTACTTCTGTTTTGTCAGCAAAAGATTTAAATCCATACGCTTCAAGCCTGCGCAATAACAAACTAAATCACCACACATATAATTATTATTAATTTAATTATTTCTTCAATTAACCCTAACCTTAAAATTTTACCATGTGTCAAAGCTTTATACAACATGCTTGAATAAAAAACCTGTTTGCATAGCAAACAGGTTTTTTTACGAAATTAAAGTTATTAATTTCTAATTCTAAATAGAATACTAGGAGTTCCTGACTACATTTAGGAACTTAGCAATGTAAAGTTTCTATCTGGGCTCCACAATAAAACGGATCGCAGTACGTTGTTCACCATCAATAACAATTTCGGCAAAAGCAGGAATCGCAATTAAATTAATACCATTCGGCGCTACAAACCCACGAGCTATTGCAACTGCTTTAATAGCTTGATTAACGGCGCCGGCACCTACTGCCTGTACTTCGGCAGAACCTCTTTCTCGTAACACTGCAGCCAAGGCTCCTGCTACAGATTTAGGATTTGATTGTGCAGATACTTTGAGCACATCCATTCGCTAACCTCCTTTTGGGATCAGGACTTACTACACTATATAGTATTCTATTGATTTCCTTTAAATTCCTTTTTTAGAATTAAATATAAAATAACATTTTTTTATTAATAACATAATATATATCTTGGTACTCAACGATTACTTCATTAATATGTAAGCCATCTTGCTTTAGAATAATATTTTTAGCATTATAAGTAGATTTGAATTTTTTCATATTACTATTGGACACACCTCTAACTTTAGACGTATCACGAGGATGATGATGAATAATAATTTCATCGGTACTTTCCTTTAATAAAAGTACTAATTCTGCGAAATGGGCTAACATAACATAAAAGATATAAGAATCAACCATTTCACCAAAGGCAGGATGGTAAGGACCGGCTAGGACTACGCTGCTTTTATCTAACTCCTCTGTTGCTTGCAAACCAGTTCGAATGACTGGTATTTTATACTGATCGAAAAGTAATTTTAAAAAGGCTCCATAAGTGATTCCAGTGGTTAAGGATAGTGCTTTGTAACTTCCTTCATGGTACATATCAGCTAGACGTGTATGGGCTATTACTAGCGTGGGGTAAATCCTTATAAAATCTGGGGCAAGTTTTATTATGCCCTGTGCAGTACGAATCAGACTTTTCCAGTCTTCTTGAGGTAAACCTGGCATTAATTGGAGCCCGCAAAATAATCCCATATTTTTAATAATCGTAACAGCTTCAAATACATCGCTGCAACTGTGTCCCCTAGCACTTGCTTCTAATACTTTATTATCAAGTGATTGAACCCCTAATTCGATAGTTGAAACTCCGTATTGCATAAGGTTCTGCACAATCTCATTTGTAATACAATCTGGACGAGTAGAAAGGCGAATCCCATGAATTTTTTTTGCTTTTAGTGCAATATAAGCAGGTTTTAGCAACTCTGATTGTATTTCAATAGTAAGTGCCGTAAAACTTCCACCATAAAAAGCCACTTCAATGTGTCGCTTTTCAGTAATTCTACCCAAATGTTCATCAATGATATCTGCTACTTCTTGAGAGTTTACAGGAGTATTTCTGCCAGTAATTTTTTGTTGATTACAAAAAACACAACTATGGATACATCCAAAGTGTGGAATAAATACAGGAATAATAAAATGCTTCATAATTCCTCCCTAATTTTTATAAAACTCTCTGATAAGTTTAGTAGATTAGTATTAATTATAAATGCTAATTAATAAAGACGACCTAACGGTCGCCCATATTAGTTAGTATTTATAATTCCCAGTTTCATTAAAGCTTGCTTCGCTGCGTGTTGTTCAGCTTCTTTTTTACTTTTCCCCAGTCCATTACCTAAAGAATCCCCATTCACTAAGACAATTATTTCAAACATTTTGTTATGGTCAGGACCATTCTCCGAAATAATTTCATAGATAATTTTGCTATCCGTTTTTTTCTGAACAACTTCCTGGAGTACAGTTTTATAATCTTTCACATACTCACCGCGTTCAACCAACTTTAAATCGGCATTAAGTTGCCTTAAAACAAAATTAGAAACACTAAGAAAACCACTATCTAAGTAGATAGCACCAATTACAGCCTCGAAAGCATCCGCTAAAATGGAAGCACGTTCACGACCACCAGAACCAGCTTCGCCCTTCCCGAGAAACAAGTATTCTCCAATACCAAGCTCGGCAGCGCAGCGAGCCAAAGTGGGCTCACATACGATTACCGCTCGGGCTTTTGTTAATTCACCCTCTGGAAGGTTCTTTAATTGGCGGAATAGATATTCACTAACAATCAAATCTAATACAGCATCACCTAGAAACTCTAGTCGCTCGTTATGAGAAATAACTGTTTTTTTTGATTCATTTGCATAAGAAGTATGGGTAAGAGCTTGGTGCAATAAATTTACATCGGTAAATGGTACGCCCAATTGATCCGATAATTTGGCCAAAGAATCCATTCTTTTTTTTGTAAGCATCTCAATCATATCATATTACTTTTGGAATTTTTTTAATAAGATAGTTGCATTATGTCCACCAAACCCTAAGGAATTCGATAGTGCGACATTAACCACTTGCTTGCGAGATGTATGAGGAACATAATCTAGATCTAGTTCTTCATCAGGTTCATCACAATTAATAGTAGGAGGAATTTGGCCATTTTCTATGGTTAAGGCAGTAGCAATACACTCAATTCCGCCTGCTGCTCCAAGTAAATGTCCAGTCATAGACTTAATAGAACTAACGGCCAATTTATAGGCATGCTCACCAAATAATGATTTTATTGCTAATGTTTCATTCTTATCGTTTAGAGGAGTTGAAGTTCCATGAGCATTGATATAATCAACAGCTTCTGGTTCTATATCTCCATCCTTAAGAGCCATAGCCATACATTTAGCAGCTTGTGCTCCTTCAGGGGCTGGTGCGGTAATATGGTAAGCATCTGCATTAAAACCATAACCAATTATCTCTGCGTAAATATGTGCACCTCTTGCTAACGCATGTTCTAAAGACTCAAGGATTACTACGCCAGAACCCTCTCCCATAACAAAGCCATTGCGATCTTTATCAAAAGGACGTGAAGCTTTTTCTGGTTCATCGTTACGAGTAGACAAGGCTTTCATAGAACAAAAACCTGCTACAGCAATAGGGGAAATAGCTGCTTCCGTTCCGCCTGCAACCATAACATCTGCATCACCACGTTGGATCACTTTAAATGCATCACCAATTGCATTTGTACCTGTTGCACAAGCTGTAGTCACACAGTTACATGGACCTTGTAAGCCAAAAGTGATAGATGTTTGTCCGGCGGCCATGTTACCAATCATCATTGGTATAAAAAATGGACTAATACGGCTTGGCCCTTTATCAAACAAATTTTTGTATTGTTCATTCAAAGTATCCATTCCGCCAATACCAGTACCAATCATAGTACCAATTCGAGTAAGATCTTCTGATTGTAAGTCAATACCGGAATCATCAAAAGCCATTTTACTAGCAGCTACTGCAAACTGAG
This sequence comes from Pelosinus sp. UFO1, assembly GCF_000725345.1. Taxonomy (NCBI): domain Bacteria; kingdom Bacillati; phylum Bacillota; class Negativicutes; order Selenomonadales; family Sporomusaceae; genus Pelosinus; species Pelosinus sp. UFO1. The sequence continues at coordinate 2,242,575 of NZ_CP008852.1, read as the reverse complement.
TAAATCTGTCCATACGTTTTGCTTCTTTTTTATCTATATATTGTGCTGGATCAAAATCTTTAACTTCCCCAGCAATCTGTGTAGTATATTCACTTGCGTCAAAACGAGTGATCTTACCAATTCCAGATTTACCTTCTAAAAGTGCTTGCCAAAATTTTTCCTTACCAATTCCAATAGGTGTAACTGCACCTAACCCTGTTATTACAACTCGTTTTTTCAAAAGGAATCACCTCACGTTAATTTATAACCTCGACCTCTGCAAGAAGTCTATTGAAAATTTCTTTAACAGGTAGTATTTCATCTATTTTATGAATGTACTCACCAGTAAATACTAATCCAGTTTCTACATCACCCTGTTGAGCGCGAATTAACGCTTTGATAATGCAAAAGTTTTTTGCACAATGTTTTAAACATGCATCACAACTTTCAGGAACAGGTGCAGTACTTCCAATAATTTTCTCAGCAAATGGATTTTTTATAGCACGACCAGGTAGTCCTACTGGACTATTAATTAAAACAATATCTTCATGCTTAGCCTTTAAATAAAATTCTTTTAAGGCAGGTGCAGCATTTGATTCCTCACTGGCTGCAAATCGAGTTCCCATTTGCACACCATCAGCACCGAGTCTTAGTGTATCAACAATATCCCTACCGTTAATAATACCACCAGCACCAATCACTGGAATTTTCACTGCATTCTTAATATCAGGAAGTAAAAAATGTAAGGGTTTATCAGTACCTAAATGTCCACCGGCTTCTTTACCTTCTACAATTACGGCAGAAGCTCCAAGTGATTCCGAAATTCTAGCTAATTTTGCAGAAGAAACAATTGGCACAATCGGTGTGCCCGATTCTTTCCCCAGACCAAACATATCACGAGAGAATCCAGCACCAGCAACTACTAAATCAATACCTTCTTCTATTGCTGTTTTTACGAGTCCAGCAAATTCCCTTGCTGCTACCATTGCATTGATTCCAATAATTCCAGTCGTAAGTGATCGCGCTAAGCGAATTTCTTTACGCAATTCATCAAAGCTCATACCGGAAGCAGCAATCAATCCAATACCACCAGCTTCACCTACGGCTGCTGCTAAACGAGCAGTGGAAATTCGGATTGCCATTCCACCTTGTATAATTGGCACTTTTGCCACTAAATTACCTATTTTCAGTTCTGGAAGTTTCAAGTTATAACTCCTCCATTCGCTAGGACATTGTCTTTTTAAGAAAGTCCCGCGAAAAATCATTATTTCACGGGACTTCTTCTTTTACTACAAAAAATTAACCTTGTTTTTCTTTCTCTATGTAGTCTACAGCGTCTTTTACAGCTTTAATTTTTTCAGCTATTTCATCAGGAATTTCAATGTTGAATTCCTCTTCAAATGCCATAATTAACTCAACGATATCAAGGGAGTCAGCACCCAAATCATCAATAAACGTAGAGTCCATAGTAACATCAGCTTCATCAACTCCAAGTTGTTCTACTGATATCTGTTTTACTTTGTCAAATGTTGTCACGATATTCACCTCCTTTCAAAAGGCGTTTGTTTACATTACCATACCACCATCGACATTCAAAGTTTGACCCGTAATATAGTTTGCCGAGTCAGAAGCTAAGAATACTACAGCAGCTGCAACATCTTCAGGATTGCCTAATCTTCCTACAGGTATTTTTTCCGTTAAACCTTCTTTTACTTGCTCAGATAAAACGGCAGTCATATCGGTGTTAATAAATCCTGGAGCAATTGCATTAACTGTAATTCCTCTAGATGCCAATTCTTTGGCCATAGATTTAGTGAATCCGATAACGCCTGCTTTAGCCGCTGCATAATTTGCTTGACCAGCATTTCCCATTAAACCTACAACAGAAGTCATGTTGATAATTTTGCCAGATTTTTGCTTCATCATAATACGAGAAACTATCTTAGTGCAAACGAAGACACCTTTTAAATTAATATTCATGACAGCATCCCAGTCGTCTTCCTTCATACGCATTAAAAGGTTATCACGAGTAATTCCCGCATTATTGACTAAAATATCAACTTTGCCGAAAGTATCGATCGTTTCTTTAATCATTGCATCTACAGCTTCCATATTGCCAACATCTGCCTGGCAAACAATAGCTTGACCACCAGCAGCCACAATTATATTCTTAACCTCTTCAGCTGCGGCTGTATTACCAGCATAGTTAATTACTACTTTAGCTCCGGATTTGGCTAATTGGATTGCTACAGAACGACCAATCCCTCTTGATGCGCCAGTAATAATTGCAACTTTACCATCTAAATGCATTTTAACGAACCTCCTTGAAATAATCAAGGGTTTTTTCTAAGCTACTACTATCTTCCACATTTAAATTGTCAATTTCTTTAGCAATCTTCTTTGTAAAAGATGATAGTACTTTACCTGGACCAACTTCTACAAAAGTAGTAGCACCAAAGTTTATAATTTCGGCAACACAATCTTCCCATTCTACAGGGTGATCCGCTTGTTTGACTAAAGAAACTTCAATTTCTTGTCTATTGGTAATTGCTTGGCCATTAATGTTAGCAACAACTGGTATGCTAGCATCATTGATCGTTATTTTACTCAATTCAACAGCTAATTTTTCAGCAGCAGGTTTCATTAACGTGCTATGGAATGGAGCACTAACTGGTAATATTACTGCGCGCTTAGCACCAGCTGCCTTAAGCATTTCGGTAGCTTTTTCAACTGCTAATGTTTTTCCTGCAATAACAATTTGACCAGGACAATTAAAATTTACAGCTTGTACAGAACCGAATTCTGCTTGCGCTTTCTCACAAATCTCAACAACCAATTGACGTTCACTACCTAATATAGCAGCCATACTGCCTTCACCTAGCGGCACTGCTTCTTGCATGAATAATCCACGCTTGCGGACTAGTTGGACAGCATCGCTAAAAGACAATGCACCAGCTGCTACCAAAGCTGAATATTCGCCTAGACTATGACCAGCTACAATGTTAGGGGTAAGACCATTTTCTTTTAATACTTGATATAGTGCAATACTAACAGTTAGTATTGCTGGTTGTGTATTAACGGTTTTTCGCAATTCATCTTCAGGACCATTAAAACACATATTAGTAATAGAAAAACCTAATGCTTCGTCTGCTGCATCAAATACTGCTTTGGCTACAGGAAAACGCTCATATAACTCTTTTCCCATACCTATAGACTGTGATCCTTGACCAGGAAAAACAAAAGCTATTTTTTTCATATAAATACCTTCCCTTTGCTATAGTTAAACGTTTTCAGATAAACCAGACACTATGTTTGGTATGCCTTTAACTATATCCTGAATAATATCTTCTACAGATTTAATGTCCGTAATCATGCCTGCAATCTGCCCTATCATGACAGAACCATAATCTACGTCACCTTCACGGGCTGCAATGCGAAGCTTCCCTGCACCCAACTGCTCCAGTTCTTCAGGAGATGAGCCGTTTTTTTCCATTGCGTGGTATTCACGAGTAAATTTATTGGTAAGTACCCGTACTGGATGTCCAGTGGCAATTCCAGTTACGATGGTTGATCGATCTTTTGCTTTTAAGATAGCATTTTTATAATTTGCATGAGCAATACACTCTAGTGATGCAACAAAACGTGTACCTATTTGCACACCTTGGGCCCCTAATGCCATTGCTGCAACTACACCACGACTGTCAGCAATTCCACCTGCGGCAATAACAGGTATTTCTACAGCATCAACAATTTGAGGTATTAAAGACATCGTACTAATTTCGCCAACATGACCACCGCTTTCCTGACCTTCAGCAATGATCGCATCAACGCCAGTTCGTTCTAATCGTTTGGCGAGTGCTACTGATGCTACTACAGGAATCACTTTACTGCCAATTTCCTTTAATGCGGGTATGTACTCGCCAGGATTGCCAGCACCTGTGGTAATGACAGGCACTCGTTCATCAATAACCACTTGCATTACTTCTTTTACAAATGGAGACATAAGCATGATATTAACACCAAAAACCTTATTGGTCAAAGCTTTTGTTTTTTGTATCTCTGAACGAAGAACATCTGGGGGCATATGGCCAGCTCCAATAATACCTAGACCACCTGCATTTGAAACAGCAGCTGCAAGTTCAGCTGTAGCTACCCAAGCCATACCACCCTGTAATATGGGATACTTTATATTCAATAATTGACAAAGTTTACTTTTAAACAACTGTTTTGTCCTCCTTGTACCATTTTATGACACAAGATGCCCACGTAAGTCCAGCACCAAAGCCGACAAATACGACTACATCATCATTCTTAAGCTTATTATCCTGCAATGCCTCATTTAAAGCAATAGGAATAGAGGCAGCAGAAGTATTTCCATACTTATCAACATTTACTATTACTTTCTCCATTGGCAATTTTAAACGTTTTGCAGCAGATTGAATAATTCGTATGTTCGCTTGATGAGGAATTAAACAATCTACATCAGCAGAAGACAATCCAGAATTATCTAAGGCTTTTACTGCAGATTCCCCCATGACTTTAACTGCAAACTTAAAGACATCATTACCACTCATTTGCAGATAATGTAGTCGCTGGCTAACGCTTTCACTTGTTGCTGGTACTCGTGAACCACCACCTGGTATTTTCAAAAATTCTCCACCTGAACCATCGGCACCAAGATCAATACCTAAAATACCATACCCTGCTGGCACTTCACCTAAAACAACGGCGCCAGCACCATCACCAAATAACACACAAGTATTACGGTCGTTCCAATCAAGAATTGTAGAAAGAGTTTCTGCCCCAATAACCAGAATCTTATTATATAGCCCAGTCTGAATAAATTGACTACCAGTCACTAGACCATATGCGAAACCAGAGCATCCTGCAGATAAATCAAATGCAGCTGCTTTACTAGCCTTGATTTTATCTTGCACTAGACATGCAGTAGAGGGAAATAGCATATCAGGAGTAGCTGTAGCAACAATAATTAAATCAATTTCATCTGCGGACACCCCAGCATCTAATAATGCCCTTTCAGCAGCATAAGCTGCTAAGTCAGATGTAGCAACACCTGGTGCAACGATATGGCGTTCTTTTATCCCTGTCCGACTAACAATCCATTCATCGGATGTTTCTACTATGCTCTCTAAATCCTTGTTAGTTAGTGTTTTTTCGGGAACGTAGCTACCAACACCAATAATACCTACACCTTTATTCTTCACTTGCACTAGTAACAACTCCTTCCTGTGCAATATTTTCGCCGATATGTTCAACAACTTTGTTTTGTGTAAATTCATTAGCGACGCGGATGGCATTTTTAATAGCTTTTGCTTTAGAACTGCCGTGACAAATAATAAAACATCCATTAACTCCTAAGAGCGGTGCTCCACCATATTCCGCATAATCAAGTTTCTGTTTTAAGTTTTTTAATGCAGGTAAAATCATTAACGATGCTAATTTGGTTAAAATACCGCTATTTTTAATAGTCTCTTTTATCAATTGCATGATAACACTGCTTAGACCTTCGCCGAATTTTAACACTACATTACCGACAAAACCATCACAAACTACAACATCAACGGTACCCTTCGGAATATCTCGGCCTTCCACATTGCCAATAAAGTTTACGGTTTGTAATTGTTTTAGCAAGGGATAGGTAGCCAAGGCTTGCTCATTTCCCTTTGTCTCTTCTTCACCTATATTTAACAAACCCACACGAGGAGTTTTTATATCCAAAATATATTGTGCATAAATAGATCCCATAATTGCACTTTGTACTAAATGTTTTGGCTTACCATCTACGTTTGCACCAGAATCTAATAAAACAGTCGTTCCAGTGAGATTAGGAATTGGAGTAGCAATCGTTGGACGCTCAACGCCTGGAATACGACCAAGACCAAATAAAGCAGCAGCTACAGCGGCACCAGTACTGCCTGCAGATACAACGGCATTACAAAGCCCTTCTTTTACTAAACGTGTAGCCACAACAATGGAGGCATCTTTTTTCTTACGAACAGCTGCTCCTGGGTGTTCATGCATTTCAATTGTTTCGCTGGCATGATGAATGCTAATTCTCTGCTTATCCCAATTATTTACTTTGTCCAATACTTCTTGGATTTTAGTTTGATCTCCAACCAAAACAATTTCACATTGATACTCGTTAGCAGCTTGTATTGCTCCTAATACGATTTCTTCTGGTGCATAATCGCTACCCATGGCATCAACGGCAACTTTCATTAACGGTCTTCCTTTCATGGTTCTAATGATACCATAATAAATTTAGCGCGAAACACTTCTTGTTTTTCGTTTCTAGTTTTAACCCAAATGAAGGATTTATTTCCTCTTTTTCGTATTACTTCAGCTTTAGCGATTAATTTTTCACCCACGTGAATAGGCATTTTATACTTAACATTTGCTACACCAGTCAATGCTGTTGGAGCATCTATAACGGCAAGGGCTAAAGAATTTGCTTGTGAGAAAACATAATGCCCACGAGCAATTTGTGTTTTTTCAAAAACCATTTCAGGTGTAATATGTAAGATTGAAATTCCTTGCTTATCTAATTCTAAATCGATCAACTCACCAATCATTTCACTACTGGCAATTGCTTTCAATTTATCTTGCGCATTTTCGGCCATTTGCTTTGTGCGTTCCCGTAACTCGGGTATTCCTAATTCTAAACGATCTAAACGTAATGTTTGAATACTCACGTTTAGTAATACTGCTAACTCTCCATCAGTAAGAAAAGGATTAGATTCTATTTTTTCTTTGAGCATTTCTTGTCGTAGTTTCTTATGAATTCGCGCCATCATATCACCTAGTTTTGTTTTCATTACGATGAATTTAGTAGCTACTACTATAATCAGTTACTATTATAATCAGTTACTATTAAAAAAGCAAGAAAAAACAGTGAGCAAGAAAAAAGTTCAATTAACTCTTATCTTGCTCACTAAGTAAGATCTTATTCTGCTTTTGCTTTTATAACTACCTTACCATTGTAATGACCACATTCAGGACATACTCTATGAGGCATTTTCAATTCGTGACATTGTGGACATGCTACAAAGCCAGGAACGATTAATTTCCAATTTGCACGACGTTTATCACGACGGGCTTTGGACATTTTACGCTTAGGTACTGCCATTTATTACACACCTCCTTAACAGGGTTTCAAGATGGCTATTGAAAAAATCAAACCATTTTACTATCAATACTTGATTCATAATTTCACTTTAAAAGCTGTTGCAATACTGCAAGCCTTGGATCAATTAGCTTGTCCTGACAATTACATTGAGTAGTATTAAGATTAATACCACAGTGAGGACATAATCCACGGCAATTATTACTACATACGATCTTCAAAGGCTCAGCTAAGATCATACTTTCACGAATTAAATCAGTAATGTCAATTTCATCACCAGTATAATAAGCTAAATCATCTTCACTATCAGCTGGTTCATCACTATTTTCCTGAAAATTATCGGAGAAAGGAATTTCCATATCAATAGTGAAATCCTCTAAACAACAACTACATTGATGTTTAGCAGTGGCAGAAATAATACCTTTAACAGCTATTACTCGCCCATTATTTATCAATTCGCCTTCAACTTTTATAATACTATCCATCCAGGGGGTCTCACCCTCGATAGCTATTTTTTCAGCAGAAGTGATAAACTCAAATGTTTGCCGGTTACCAATTGTTTTTTTAGCTTGTAAGACATTAATTATCATCATTTTCCACCTCGACCTTCATTAATTATAGCTACCCCTCTATATTTTGTCAACAAGAAAAGGCTTGGTTTACACCAAGTCTTTAAAGTAATACGAAATATAGTTAAAACTATTTAGTGCAGATAGTTTTAGTATCTCTAGCAATTACTAATTCTTCGTTAGTTGGGATGACAAATAATTTAACTTTGGAGCCATCTACGCTAAATTCTCTTTCCTTCCCACGGATATTATTTTTCTCTTTATCTACTTTTGTACCTAAATATTCCAAACCAGATGAAATATGTTCACGCATTTCAATGGAATTTTCACCGACTCCAGCAGTAAATACAATAGCGTCTACACCATTCATTGCAGCAGCATAACTACCAACAAATTTAACAACTTCATATGTAAACATATCTAATGCTAACTGAGCACGGTCATTTCCGCTTTCAGCAGCCTTTTCAATATCTCTAAAATCGCTGGAAATTCCAGAAACTCCTAAAACACCGGATTTTTTGTTAATGTAGTTATCAATTTGATCCATAGTCATATTTTCTTTTTTCATTAGAAAAGGAATAATAGCTGGGTCAATATTACCACAACGAGTACCCATAAGTAATCCTTCTAGTGGTGTGAATCCCATGCTGGTATCAATACATTTACCATTCTTTATCGCGGCAACGCTGGAACCATTACCTAAATGACAAGTGATAATTTTTAGATCATTAAAGTCTTTTCCCATTAAATCAGCAACTCGTTGAGATACATATTTATGGGAAGTCCCGTGGAAGCCATAACGTCTAATACCATACTTTTCATAAGCTTCATAAGGCAATCCATACATGAAAGCATGTTTTGGCATAGTTTGATGGAAGGCAGTATCAAAGACGATTACCTGTGGTACATTTGGCATTAACTCGCTGCATGCATTAATACCAGAGATGCTAGGCGGATTATGAAGTGGTGCCATGTCATTGCATTCTTCAATTGCTTTGATTACATCTTCATTTATAAGTACGGAATCTGAGAACTTTTCACCGCCATGAATACCACGATGACCAATCGCATCAATTTCATTCATGTTGGAAATAACACCATAATTAGCATCAGTTAATGCTTCTAACACTAAACTAATACCGATAACGTGATTTGTAATGTTAGCATTGATAACTTTTTTTTCTTTTCCGGTAGGTTGATGAGTCAAAATAGACCCCTCTAGGCCAATACGTTCCACCAAACCCTTTGCCAATACTAGCTCGTTATCCATCTCAAATAACTGATATTTGATAGAAGAGCTTCCGCAATTTACTACTAAAACTTTCATATTAAGATCCTCCTCGTATTTTTCTCTTCTTATTTTTCTCTATACGACTGTACAGCTATTTACTTTTCGACATAGTACTACTTTTTCCTTTTTATTTTGGATAAAGTTATTTAAAAAAATAATATACTTGTAGTATTGGCAGGATTTTAAAATAAATTACTGAAACAATTACCAATAAGTTACTTTGATATTATTCTTAGGTAAAATTTAATCAGTATATTGGGTAAAATAATGTAGAGAACAAATTTATAAAAATGGAGTGACCTTAAAAAAGATGCAAGCAGTTGGCGTTATTGTTGAATATAATCCTTTTCATAATGGTCATAAATGGCATATAAATGCCGCTAAAAAGATATCAGGTTGTCCCTTTGTTATAGGCGTTATGAGTGGTAACTTTGTACAAAGAGGCGAACCAGCAATTTTTGATAAATGGACAAGAGCGGAAATGGCAATTCGTGGTGGCGTTGATCTTATTATTGAGTTGCCTACTGTTTTTACAGTGCGTAGTGCCCAGTATTTTGCAGCTGGAGGTGTGCGCCTTTTACAATCACTAGGGCTTGTCAGTCATATTTGTTTTGGAGCGGAGCATGCCGATCTAACTTTGCTAAAAACAATTGCCATGGCAACGAATGATTTTGTAACCGTTAATGATATGCATGTAAACCTGAAAGCAGGAAACACTTACGCGGCTGCTCTCGGACAGGCTTTAGAAAAACAGCATTCTATTTCTCCTGAAATTATAACCTCTTCTAACAATATTTTAGCGGTAGAATACCTCCGTGCTATCGAAAAATTCGCACCAAATCTCGTTCCTATTGCAGTAACTAGACAACAATCAAAATACAATGATACCAGTATTACTACACCTTTTGCTAGTGCCACTGCCATTCGGCAAGTGCTAACCGATTGTATGAATATTACAGACGAATTAAAAATGGCTGTCCCTGCAACTACGTTACAAATTCTTTATAATATCTTGGAAGAAGGACGTGGTCCAGTAACTTTATCTGATTTGGCTATTATTATATTAGCTAACTTGAGGACAACTAGTTTAAAACGGTTAGAACAATTGCCTAGCGTATCAGAAGGGCTACATTACAAAATCCGTGATTGTTCGCTTTTAGCAGGAGATATTAAACATTTATTTTCTATGCTGAAAAGTAAACGCTATACCTATACAAGATTGCAACGTATTATTATTCATGCTTTGTTAGGAACTACAAAAAACCAATTACAAGATTTTGACGAACAAGGTCCACTCTATGCCCGTATATTGGCATTTAATCAAAATGGACGTTTATTATTAAAGGAACTAAATCAATCTAGTTCTATTCCTCTTATAACCAAAACCACACATTATCTGAGCAGCAAACAACGTGATACTGAACCTCTTACTTCACTCCAACAAATGCTATCTGTTGATACTATATCTAGTGATATGTATGCATTAGGAATGCCCTCTTCTAGTTGGAAGGTAGGTGCATGGGATTTTCGTTATCCAGCTCGTTATATTCCACTATAGGTTCATTCAATAAACGTTTGATATCTAAGAGCATACTCTCTGCTGCTTGTTCCCCTAAAAGAACGCTTTCGTCCATATTATCAAAAGAACTTGGTTGTATATGGGCAATATCTGGTCGTATCAGTATATCCCAATTGTGTTGTCGGTATTTAAATAATTCTCGCTCCATAATATCAAATGATTGCATAATAACATCAAATATTGTTGTAATATTACAAACCATTCCTGCATGGGATAGGTCAACTGCAATTACAATATTAGCCCCCATTTTTCTCACTACATCAATTGGTGTCGGATTTAATACCGCCCCATCAACTAATAACATATCTGCTACACTAAAAGGTACAAAGAATCCGGGGACAGAAATACTCGCTCTTACGGCTATCGCTACATTTCCTTCAGTAAAAATGATTTCTTTGCCTTGTTTTATTTCTGTCGCTACGATAGCTAATGGTATTTTTAATTCTGAAAAGCTTTTTCCTTTAGTTAGTAAGTGTATAATCTCTAATACCTTATCGCCGGAAATTACCCCCATCTTAGAAATCATAAAATCTAACCAATTCCGAGGTTTTAAATGTTTAGCTAATCGCAATATTGTTTCTGGGGTCTGGCCGGAACAATATAAAGCGCCAATTAAACTACCAATGCTACAACCTGCAATATAATCAATTGGGATATTTTCCCTCTCCAATACCTTGAGTACGCCAACATGTGCTAACCCCCTTAAACCACCTGATCCTAAAACTATACCAACTTTGGGTCTAATAAGATCACCCCCTAAAATATACAAAGTATTAATAGTATGTGTAAGAACTACACCTAGAGTAACAATAATATTCATCTATTATTTTATTAATTCTATATTTTATATAGTTATATTACGCTCTATCTCCCAATATATATTAGAGACTGCCTTATAGGAGAGGAGATATTATATGAGAATTTTCGGCAGAGGTAAACGTTATCACTCCCGGCTACTAGCATATTTTATGGCATTTAGTGCAGTATTTATTACTATTTCTATGGTTAACTATCCTAAAGATGCATTTGATTCAGCTATTATGGGCCTTAATTTATGGTGGAATGTAGTTTTTCCTTCTTTGTTGCCTTTTTTTATTTTGTCAGAAATTCTCATGGGATTAGGCGTAGTTCATTTTATCGGCGTCTTGCTGGAACCATTAATGAGGCCCATTTTTAATGTTCCGGGAATAGGAGCATTTGCCTTATCAATGGGATTAGCTTCAGGATATCCTATGGATGCTGTAATAACATGTAAGTTCCGCAAGAATAAACTATGTACTGGTGTTGAAGCGGAAAGATTGCTGTCCTTTACAAATACGGCAGACCCCCTCTTTATGTTTGGTGCTGTTGCTGTTGGGATGTTTGGTATGCCAGAATTAGGTGTAATTATCGCATTGGCTCATTACCTATCAAGTTTTCTTGTAGGTATTATCTTTCGTTTCCATGGTCGTGGTCGAGATAATTATAAGAATGAGACACAAGTGGCAACAGGAAACATTATACTCAGGGCATTCCGTGCTTTATATGCTGCGAAACAAGAGGATAAACGATCTATAGCGGAATTGCTTGGTGATTCTGTAAAGAATTCTATGAATACAATTTTACTTATTGGTGGGTTTATTATTCTGTTCTCTGTATTTCTACAAATTTTATCGGCTATTGGAGTAACGGCTCTTTTAAGTAACGCTTTTGCAGTGCTTTTGGGGATAATTGGATTTACTACAAATCTAGCACCAGCTTTAGTTAGTGGATTATTCGAAATTGATTTAGGTACGTTAGCAGCGAGTCAGGCTGATGGACCGCTAATTGAAAAAGTAGTAGTGGCAAGTGCAATCATTGCTTGGAGTGGCCTTTCTGTTCACGGCCAAGTGGCTAGTATCGTTATAGAATCGGGTATAAGAATGGTGCCATATATGGTGGCTAGAATTCTTCATGCCTTACTCGCTTCGATACTTACAATCATATTAATGGTATCGCCCTTTAGTAGCATAACTCAATTATTTACTGTTCCTGTAATGCTTATCCCGACTAGCTCGGCTATAGCTGTTTCCTTCTTAACAAGAATAGAGCAAGTTAGTTATCAAATATTAATATTATTAAGTATTATGATTGCTCTATCTATCGCCATACATATTGTCAAAGAGTTATGCCAATATGTAAGTAAAGATCTCGGGTTTATTAAACACATTGGGCATAAACATAAGCCATAATAGCATCTACTAATAAACAAATTTTTATGAGTTTTGATCATAAAAAAATAAGGAGCATATGCTCCTTATTTTTTTCTTGACTGATGAAGTTCATTATGACCTTGGCGAACTACTTCTAATGCTTTTTCTAGGTTTCCTGAAAGATGTTTAAATACATCGTCCGCATAAGCAATCGCATCATTTTCTAAATCACAGGCTTGTTTTTGTGCTTGAGTAACAATTTCAGCGCTATAATCTTGAGCTTGTTTTGTAATCACATTTTCATCTGTTAATTTAATAGTATAGCTTTTCGCTTTCTCGATAATATTATGTGCTTCCTTTTGGGCTTCCTCTAAAATTCGTTGTTTTTCTTGCATAATTTTACTAGCCTCAGAAATAGTACCAGGCAATGCTTCCCTTAATTCATCAAGTAGCCTTGCTACATCATCCTCTTCTAGCACTCGTTTATTTGTAAATGGTACGCGTGCAGCATCAATCAATAAACTTTCTAATTCATCTAAGATTCCTTCAATAGTCATAAATACCTCTCCCCATTTGGTATTACTTAACTATATATTTCGTATTAAACTTATGCTTACAATTACGCAAGATTTAATACGTTTATATAATTATTTTTTCTTTATGCGCTTACTAATTCTATGTTCTACGCCTTCAGGCACCAATCCTGCGATACTTCCACCAAAATTAGCTAATTCTTTTATTCCACTTGAACTTATAAAGGAATACTCACTACTAGTCATAATAAAGACTGTTTCTAGCGTAGGGTCAATTTTTTTTATTAATAACGCACGCTGAAACTCATATTCAAAGTCACTTAGTGCACGTAAACCCCTAACAATTATATTGGAACTTTGCTGATGGGCATATTCATTAAGCAAGCCAGAAAAGGAGTCAATACGTATATTTGGAATGTGTTTAGTCGTTAATGTTAATAGTTCCACCCTTTCAGCCATATCAAAAAGGGGTTGCTTATTCGGATTATGAAATACTGCAACAATTAATACGTCAAATAGTTTGCTGGCTCGTTCGAAAATATCAATGTGACCATTTGTAACTGGATCAAAACTTCCGGGACAAATTGCTATTCGCACTATGTAACCTCCTGCTAATTGGTATTATATAGTAAAAAGCTAACCAATGTTTCCCCATATCGTTCAACACGCCTAAGTTGTAAGTTATTCCAATCATCTGTTATTGTTTCATGTTTAGAATGTTCTATCACGAGAATACCTTTCGGCTTTAGCAGGGAATGATTTTCAATCCTGTCTAATACAATTTGAACCAGTCCTTGATTATATGGTGGGTCACAAAATATTAAATCAAAAGAACGGCAATTTTGTACAAATTTATCTAAAGCTCTTATTACATCATTTTTGTAGATCTCAGTATGGGCATTTAGTTTCGTACGCTCCGCATTCGCTTTGATGATATCTATACTTTCCGTGCTGTTGTCAATAAATACTGCTGTAGTTGCTCCGCGACTTAATGCTTCTAATCCTAGATTCCCAGTTCCAGCAAAAATATCTAAGACATGAGCATCAATAACAATATCGCCTAGAATATTAAAAACTGATTCTTTAACTCTATCGGCAGTTGGTCTCGTTGCTAGGCCGCGTGGTGCTTTTAATTGTGTACCTTTGGCACTTCCTGTAATTATTCTCATACCAATCCCCTGTAATAACATGTTTTATTTTAACATATTTTTATAGTATACTACATATTTTTTATGATACAAACATTATATTACTTTTTCTATAAGTTATATAATATCATGTTTTTTGTATGATTAGCAAAAGATATGATATTATTATTTCTATAATACTATAAAGGGGTGCCTTATGTCTAAAGGTATAATAAAATTATCTTTGCTATCAATAATTATTTGTGCTGTGGTTGGTATAAGTTTGTATATGTCTTATGGGAAAATGTATCACGCGGCACCAACTACAATAACCACAAATACAAACTACTGGTTAACTGTAATTTTGCTTCCTCTAGATAGTCGTCCTCCTTGTACGCAATTTGTTGAACAATTAGCTCACATGGCTGGTATCAAACTATTGATCCCAGAACCAGAATTACTGGATAACTACAAAAGCCTGGCAAATAAGCAAGAACTCCGAATTTGGCTAACTCAAGTAAGTAAACAAGCTGATGCGGCAATTATTTCAACAGATATGCTTATTCATGGAGGCCTATTAGCATCACGTCTTTCCAGTGGTACAACTGATGATACAAAAGAAGTATTACATTTACTTACAAGGGTCCATCAGGAAAATCCTCAATTGAAAATGTATGTTTTTAGTATTATTCCTCGCTTATTGATTGCAGATAATAAGGAAAATATTATTTTTCAAAAAGATATGCTAAAATATTCTGTACTAAAGGATCAAGTTTATACATTTGAAAATGCGGAAGATATAAAAAAAATACGTTCAGTAGAGAAGCAAATACCAGATACTATCATAAATCGATATACAGCTATGTATGAAAATAATTCTAAGCTAAATAAAACACTAATGGATATGGTAGAAAGTGGAGTACTCGCTGGTTTAGTCGTTGGACAAGACGATGGACAACCTTTTGGAATTCCGAACATAAATAAACAGCAATTACAGTACCAATTGCTGCAAACGCCTTTATCAGCAAACAAAGTATTTATTACTCGCGGTACAGATGAGGTAGCATTAACTTTATTAGGGCATATTGTAATGGAGTTTTCTAATGAACATCCAAAGGTTTTTGTTACATATTCTACTGCTGATGCAGGTCAAATAACAATGCCTTTTATGCCTCATACAGTAGCTAAAACAGTACAGGAGAAATTAAAAATTGCTGGTGCAATAGAAGTTCAGAACACTGCCGAAGCAGATTTTGTTTTGTATGTGCATATTGGTAATCAGAATACCAAATCCGATCTTATTCCAGCAGCTAAGGAAGTTAAAAAGCTCCTAGATCAAGGATACAAGGTGGCTTTAGTCGATTTAACAGAGAATTTCAATATCTCAGAAACGCTGCTACCTACATTAATAAAACAGGATGTTGCTATTCCTAAACTTATTGCTTATGCAGGTTGGAATACTACAAGTAACTCAATTGGAACTGCTGTTACACAAGCCTGTATTTTTTCTAAAGCAGTAAGTAAGCCGACTTCTCTGTCTAATACAATGGGCCTTTACAAAGAAAATTTAGAATTTTTGACGGCACGTTTTTTAGATGATCTGTATTATCAAAAAGAAATTAATCCATATATTAATAAAGAACTACAACGATTACATATTGATCCTTATAATTTAGGAACTGCATATTACCAAACCAATTATAAAATTCAAAGAATGATGATTAGTAAAGGTGTTCATTTATTCCGAGAAGGATTATTCAATAAACCTATTACAATTAATAGTACCCAAGGAACACAAGAAATTATCATAACGGATTTAGAGTTACAAACTTATTTACCTTGGCAACGTACATTTGAAATATGGGCACAGCCAACCTTGTCATTAGCATATATAGCACCTTAGAATAAAAAAGGAAGAAAACCATCAACTTAAACGGATGGTTTTCTTCCTTTTTCCCCTCAAATGTAGGCTCACATATGTACGCGTTTAAATAATTCTTCGTGCTCCAAGATACCTTGATTGGTAATAAGGCTTAGACAAATCGGTTATTGTCACTTTTCCTGCGGCAGAACTCGCGTGAATAAATTGACCATTCCCAATATAAATTCCAACGTGGGATGGACCCGGCTCATATGTACTAAAAAAAACGATATCCCCAGTTTGTAAATCCGATTGATTGATAGCCAAACCAATTTCAAATTGTTCATCTGCCATACGAGGTATAAGAATCCCAAATTCGTTAAAAATATAATATATAAATCCTGAACAATCAAATCCACTAGGAGAGGAACCAGCCCAAACATAGGGAATATCATAAAACCTTTTTGCAAAGATTCCTATATCTATAGCCTGTTTTCTTAAATTTTGACCTCGACTGCTAACATCTCCATACTTAAATTGATGTAATGCAATAGAAGTTTGCTCACCCACTATCCCATCAGCAGGAAGATTACAAGCACGTTGGAATTTGATAACAGCACTCCAAGTATTTGCATCAAAAATTTCATTGATTTCGCCAAAATAAAACCCAAATTCTTTAAGCTTGGATTGGAGTATATGCACGGAATTACCTGACATACCTTGTGATAGTATCAAAGATTCTGCTTGGGTAGTACTTGGTAGAATAAAAAAGATACTACTGCAAATAATAAAAAGTATCATTAATTTGATTGTTTTCAAACTATCATTCTCCTATAATTTGTCTTGACATAATTATACTGAATCGGTATAATTAATTCTCGTTGGGATAAAAATTGATGTTTAGACGATTAGTCATTAATCTTAGGGGCATAGCCAAGTTGGTAAGGCACGGGACTTTGACTCCCGCATCCGTTGGTTCGAGTCCAGCTGCCCCTGCCATTATAGCATAAAATCACTAATTTAGAAAAAATTGTATACATATTATAAATAGCATTCAGTATTTTACTGGGTGCTATTTTTATTAGGCAGCTCTTCTTTAATAATGATTAGCTTCTTTTGCGCGTCGCAATGTCAACCCATACTGCTAACAAAAGGATTAACCCTTTAATTACATATTGAAAGGTAATGTCCAAGTTCATCAAACTCATGCCATTATCAAGGCTAGCCATAACTAATGCTCCTATGATAGCACCAAGTATAGTTCCTTCACCACCTAATGTACTGGTACCACCGATTACCGCTGCAGCAATCGCATCAAGCTCAAATAAATTCCCCGCAGCTGTAGTGGCAGCATTAAGTCGTGCTGTAAATACGATGCCGGCAACAGCGGTTAACACTCCCATAATAACAAAAATCATTAAGTTTGTTTTATTAATATTGATTCCAGATAACCTAGCTGCCTCTTTATTACCACCGATTGCATATACATGTCTACCAAATGTTGTTTTCTCTGCAATAAAGCTAAATAAAGCGACAATACCTATAAGCAATATGATTGCATAGGGGATGCCTCTATATCCAACCATAATAGAAAGTACTAAACCCATGGCCAAGGAAATGAGTACTATTCTAGTAATTTGTAATGGCATAGGTAATACCTGAAAACCATATCTAATACGCACCTGTCTTCTCCTAAACTCAAAAAGAATGAACAATAAGATTAGCCCAACGCTTATAAATGCACTCGTATCATTAAGTGAAAGATCTTGAAAAAACAATTTAGGCACATAACCTTGGCCGATTGCTTTGAAATCAGTATTCATCGGACCGATGGAGGCTCCGCTAGTAACACCGATAATTGCCCCCTTAAAAGCCATCATACTAGCTAGAGTTACTATAAAAGCGGGAACTCCTCTATACGCAATCCAGTATCCCTGCCATAAACCTATTAGTAAACCTATTAATAGTGTAATCAATATTGCTGGTACAGTATCTACATTCATTTTTACCATTAATACGGCTGCAACAGCTCCAAGAAAGCCAGCAATCGACCCAACGGATAAATCAATATGGCCTGCTACCATGACCAATACCATGCCCGAAGCTAGAATTGCTATTGTACAAGATTGCAAAAAAAGATTAGATAGATTTCTTGAAGTAATAAAAATACCATCTGTCAATATTGTAAATATCAGCCATATCGTTAACAAAGCAATGCCCATTGTATATTGTCTGATGTTGTTTTTAATAGATCCTACTAAAATTTCTTTAAACGAATTTGTGCGTTGGATATTATTAGTACGAGCGTCTACCTTACTTGTTTCTCCCATAATTAGATTCCTCCAGTTGCGTAAAATATTATCTTTTCTTGTGTTGCTTCTTCCCGCAATAATTCACCGCGAATTTTTCCTTCATGCATAATAATGATTCTATCGCTCATACCCAAAATTTCAGGTAACTCTGAAGAGATCATAATAATACTTACACCTTGTTTGACCAAACTATTCATAATATTATATATTTCGAATTTTGCACCAACATCTATCCCCCTAGTGGGTTCATCTAATATTAGCACCTTAGGCCCAGCCATCAACCATTTTCCCAAGACAATTTTTTGCTGATTTCCACCGCTAAGATTTCCGACCTTTTGTTCTATCGAAGGAGTTTTAACATGTAACTCATCTACATATTTTTCACTCATTCTAATTTCTTCATTATCATTAAGAATATTGAAATTAGAAATCTTATCCAAACTGGATAGGGAAATATTTTTTTTGACATCCATCATTAATACAAGGCCATACTGCTTTCTGTCTTCTGACAGATAACATATGCCATTTTTTATAGCCTCTTTTGCATTATTTATAGTAACCTTTTTCCCGTCGATTTTAATTATTCCGGAGTTTTTACTTCCATAACATCCAAAAATGCTCATAGCAAGTTCTGTTCTACCTGCTCCCATTAATCCCGAAATGCCTACAATTTCCCCTTTATGCGCTTTAAAGTTGACGTTATTAATAATAATTTTCTCAGAAATCTCTGGACTATGTACCATCCAATTTTCAACCTCTATAACTACTTCGCCTGGAGTATGCTGTTGATAGGGAAAACGTTGGGTCAATTCTCGTCCAACCATCCGTGAGATGATTTTATTTTCATTCATGTCTTTCGCATATTCGGTACAAATAGTTTTTCCATCTCTTAGAACGGTGATCGTATCAGCAATTTTTAGCACCTCATTGAGCTTGTGGGAAATATAGATACAAGTTACCCCTTTTTCCTTTAATTCAACGAGGATATTTAAAAGATTTTCAGATTCTGTTTCTGTAAGTGCTGCTGTTGGTTCATCTAAAATTAAAATATCGGCTTGTTTTGATATGGCTTTAGCAATTTCGACTAATTGTTGTTGACCAATCCCTAAATTTAAAACTTTAGTGGAAGGATTGATATCCAACCGAACTTCTTGTAGAATTTTTTCTGTTTCGTGAAAGGACTTATCCCAGTCAATAAATCCATTATTTTTAAATTCATTACCTAAAAAGATATTTTCACATATATTCATCTGTTTTACCAAGGCGAGTTCTTGATAAATAATAGCAATCCCTTTTTTTTCGCTATCTTTAATCTTGCTGAACTCCTGCACCATACCTTGCAATACGATATCTCCACTATATGTGCCATAAGGATATACTCCACTCAACACTTTCATTAAAGTAGACTTACCTGCACCATTTTCTCCTACAAGAGCGTGGATTTCTCCTTTCTTTACCCGAAATGTAACGTTATCTAGCGCTTTGACGCCAGGAAACTCTTTTGTTATATTTATCATTTCAAGAATGTACTCACTCATTTATATACCACCTTAATGATTTTAGAGGAACAGTTAAATCTCCCTGTTCCTCTAAAATCAATTTAGTTATTTATACTATTTTTTATATACATCTTCTTTCTTTAAATATCCACTATCGATTAATACTTTATCTAAGTTTGTTTTATCAACAACTACCGATTCTACAAGAATGGAAGGGACATCTAATTTAACGTTATTAACCTTACCATTAGCACCTGGATTTTCACCTTTTGCCATCTTTAGCGCTGCTGCGATAGCAGCTTTTCCAAGTTCTCTAGTATCTTTAAAGACTGTCATCGATTGAGTTCCTTCAAGAATTCTTCTAGCTGCAGCTAATTCAGAGTCCTGCCCAGTGACAGGAATCTTTCCAGCTAAGCCTTGAGCGGCCATTGCTTGTATAGCTCCACCTGCTGTTCCGTCATTAGGAGCGAGAACTGCTTGAATATCATTTTTCTGAGCAGTTAGCACATTTTCCATGTGTTTCATAGCTTCATCTGGTTTCCAATCTTTCACGGCTTGTTCTAATACAATTTTAACATCACCTTTATCAGCTAAAGGTTTAATATACTTCATCGCACCTTCCTTAAATAGTTTGGCATTATTATCAGCAGGGTCTCCAGAAAGAACGACATAATTGCCTTTGCCGACTTTCTCGGTTATATATTTACCTTGAATTTCGCCGACTTTAAAATTATCAAAAGATACATAAAGATCAACGTCGGAATCCAAAATTAATCGATCATAAGAGATAACTTTTACACCAGCAGCATGAGCTTTTTCGACGATAGCAGCCGCTGCTTTGCTATCATGAGGACCTACAATCAAAATTTTAACACCTTTGGTAATTAGATTTTCACATTGAGAAACTTGTTTTGCTGAGTCATTATCAGAAACTTGCACCTCTAGATCAACACCTATTTTTTTTGCTTCAGCTTCCATAGTTTCCTTATCTCTTACCCATCGTTCCTCTCTCTGAGTTGGTAGGGATAGACCAATTTTAAATTTCTCTACTTTCTGTTCCGATGTTGCTGCTGGGGCTTTTTGGCTGCAGCCTGCTAGCAGTGACATCATCATAGTCAATGCCATTAGGGTTGCCAAAAATTTAACCACTTTTTTCATTTAAAAGAATCCCCCTTTATGTTTTCAGTTTACCAATACATACTATTAACTAAATATTTGTAAAATTCCTTTAATTTAGAAATGTTTTTTTCTGTCAAATAGCGACATGAGATTATTTGAATTAATAGAAATAACAGGCCTTATAAAGGCCTGTTACTAAAAAATCAATGTTCTTCAATTTTCTCTTTCTTACTAGAAGCAATTATCATCTCTGCAATACGTGGAGGCACTTCCTCATAATGAGAGAAGTTTAAGTCAAAAAATCCGCGTCCTTGTGTAATAGAACGTAAATCGATAGCATACCTAAACATTTCAGACATAGGAACTTGAGCTTTTATAATGCCAACCCCTTGATTGGCAGGTTCCATTCCTTGTATTCGGCCCCGCTTGCCGTTCAAGTCAGCAATTACATCTCCCATAAAAGAGTCTGGTACATTTATACTCACATTGCAAATTGGTTCTAATAATGCTGGTTTTGCTTGTAATGCTCCTTTACGTAAGGCCATAATACTGGCAATTTTGAAGGCCATTTCTGAAGAATCAACATTATGATATGAGCCATCATAGAGTGTTACTTTTACATCTACCATTGGAAAACCGCCTAAAACACCGCCTGTTAGGGCTTCTCGCACGCCTTTTTCAACAGCAGGGATATATTGACGTGGCACGGAACCACCAAAAATTGAATCAACAAATTCAAAATTATTACCTAGGGGCAGCGGATCTAATTGCAACCACACGTGACCGTACTGTCCATGACCGCCACTTTGCTTTTTGTGTTTCCCTTCTACTTTAACCGTCCCACGAATTGTTTCACGATATGGTACTTTAGGATTTGATATAATTACATCTACACCAAATTTACGTTTCATTCGTTCCGCCATAATATCTGTATGCAATTCCCCCATACCACTAATTAACAATTGCTTTGTTTCTGTATTCTTTATGACTTTAAAGGTTTGATCTTCATCCATAAGACGATTTAGTGCATTTCCGATTTTATCTTCATCACCCTTATTTTTAGCTTCAATACACATTGTAAACATAGGCTTAGGATACGATATTGATTCAAAAATAATAGGTTTTTCTTTCTCGCATAGAGAGTCACCTGTTACTGTTTCCTGTAATTTAGCTACAACAGCAATGTCACCTGCATGTATAACAGGTAACGCTTCTTGGTGCTTGCCACGTAGGGTAAAAAGATTCCCAATTCTCTCCATTTTTTCTTTCGATGAATTGTAGATTACACTGTCAGGCTTCATCATCCCTGATAGTACTCTGATATAACTGAGACGTCCAACAAAAGGATCTGCAGTAGTTTTAAATACAATTCCAGAAAATGCATCTACTGTTTTCCGCTCTAAAATTTCTTTAGAAACTGGATGCATTCCTAAGACTTTGCTTGTTGCTGGGGAGGCTAAATAGTCGACTATCGTATTCATTACTTGTTGAACACCGATATTTTTATAAGCTGAACCACACATAACAGGAAAAATTACTGATTGGTTAATGCCTTTATATAAGCCAACCTTTATTTCATCTTCAGATAGTTCATCACCTTCTAAGTATTTGGTCAAGAGATCATCATCTGATTCGGCTGCGACTTCAATTAATTTTTGCCTAAATTCGAAAGCTTTCTCTTGCAAATTATCAGGGATATCAGCTTCTACTATTTGTGTATTTTGTTTATTTGAGGGGATAAAAGCTCTCATTTTTACTAAATCGACAATGCCGTTAAAGCTGTCCTCAGCACCAATTGGAAGCTGAATAGGCAAGACCATAGGACCAAATTTATCTTTCATTTCTTGAATGACGCTATAAAAATCAGCGTTTTCCCGATCCATCTTGTTAATAAAGGCAATTCGTGGTAAATGCAATTCATTTGCATAATTCCATGTTTTTTCCGTTTCTACCTCAACACCCGATGCTGCACATAACACAACTAATGCACTGTCAACAGCTCTTAAAGCACCCTTTACTTCACCAATAAAATCAGCATATCCGGGAGTATCAATAAAATTGATTTTATGCTCTCGCCATTCACATGGGGCTAACGCTGCGCTAATTGTTACTTTTCGTTTAATTTCTTCTGGCTCAAAATCTGTCATTGTCGTTCCATCGTCCACACGACCTATACGGGTTGTTGCTCCTGAATTAAATAATAAGGATTCCGCGAGACTTGTCTTACCAGCACCACCATGGGCTACAATCCCCACATTTCTAAGTTTATCACTTCTGTATTCCTTCAATTTAATTCCCCCTATATTAATTTAGTCATTCTCCTACACTAATTAATATAACTTATTTTTACAATTCTCTGCCAATACTGAACTTTCCTTCTTTTCAATTTATTTATCCTTAAAAATTAATAACCGCCCATAATAGGCGGTTATCATTACTCAATTCAAGAGCTTTTGCAAAACAATTGCATGATTTTACGCAGTGGCTTAGGTATTGCCATAACATAAATTTTTAAAGGTTTCACCGCGTTCTCCCCCTTATTACTTAACATGATACACAGTTTATACATTTATAGTGTATGCTGTTATAGTAGTAATGGTGTATTATACTTTCTTGCGATGCTAATCTTGAGCAAGCTCCAAACGAGCAAGCATAAAACACAGATCAGATAATCGATTTAACAGGACTAACACTTTTTCACTAACTATTTCTTGCTTAGATAGGCGAATAACTTGTCGTTCCCCTCTTCTAGCAGTTGTTCTTGCCAAATCCAAAGCAGCAGCACCTGCGTTACCACCTGGTATTATAAATTCATTTAAAGGAGGTAATTGAGCATCAATTGTATCAATAAATTGTTCCAATTGTTTCACATGTTCCTCGTTAATATAATGGGTACCAGCATTAATACTAGCTAACTCAGCCATTACCAGCATTAAGGTTTTCTGTACACTAAAGATAATATCCTTACTAGACGATTTACTGCATGAAACCCTAGCTAATCCTAATGCAGAGTTAATTTCATCAACTGTGCCATATGCTTCAACTCTAAGACTATCTTTATCAATACGTTCACCTGTTAATAAGCCTGTAGTTCCTTTATCGCCTGTTTTAGTATAAACTTTCATAAAAACCTCCTAGTTATTATAAGGATTAAGAAATGAGTTCACTGTCAGTAAAAAAAGTTCGGATTTCTTTTTCGGCACTTTCTAAACTATCAGATCCGTGAATTATATTATTTCTAACATTTAGAGCAAAATCCCCACGGATAGTCCCTGGTGCTGCATCCGCTGGGTTTGTTAACCCCATCATAGTCCGCGTTGCTTTAATGGATTTTTCACCAGATATAACCATAGCAATCAGTGGTCCAGAGATAATAAAAGTAACTAGCTCTTGAAAAAAAGGCTTATTCCGATGGTCTTGGTAATGAGTCTCAGCTAATTCTTTCGATAATTGCAACATTTTTAAGCCAATAATTTTAAAACCTCGTTTTTCAAATCGATCAATAATTTGTCCACAGACCCCTTTAACAACTGCATCGGGTTTTAATAAAATCAAAGTTTTTTCCATGTCTCTCATCCCTTCAACGATAATATAGTGATTCTTCGTAATAGGTAAGGGCAGACTGTCTAATTATTTTAATTTCTTCCTCTGTGACTGTACGTATCACTTTACCTGGCGACCCCATCACCAAAGAATTAGGGGGGATTTTTTTGTGTTCTGTTATCAGAGATCCTGCCCCGATAATACAGTTCTCACCAATTTCTGTATAGCTCAATATAGTTGCCCCCATGCCAATAAGGCAATTGCTTCCTATATGACATGCATGCAAAATAACACCATGCCCAACAGTAACATAATCACCTACTACAGTATCTTGGTTATGCATAACATGTATGGTACAGTTATCTTGTATATTTGTATATTCGCCGATACTTATAGGATGAACATCCCCACGTATAACAGTGTTAAACCATATATTTGCATGAGAAGCAATTGTAACATTACCAATAATATATGCACCACTTGCTAAAAATACATTATCATTTATGGTAGGCGTAACCCCCTTAAATGAGATTACATTTTGTTTTTGCATGAATCATCAACCCTTTTATATAGTATAGTACAATTAGTCGTCATACCCAGTAATTGAGCATAAAAATATGAAATAGCTTTTTTTTTTAAAAGCCTCTGAACATTATTTCAGAGGCTTTTTTCTTAACGTACATTTTTGGCTAACTCTTTTAATTTAATAACCCTGTCACTAGTAGTAGGGTGAGTACTAAATAACCTCATCATCCAAATACCAGCACCACTAAACGGATTAACAATAAACATATGAGATGTAGCTGGAGTTGCTTCTAACATTACTTTATCTTTCGCGTAATATTCAATTTTTTCTAAGGCATTAGCAAGGGATATCGGATTTCCGGAAATTGAACTACCTATTTTATCTGCCTGAAATTCTCTTGCACGTGAAATTCCTAATTGAATTAGAGTTGCAGCAATAGGAGCTAATAATACTAAAAAAATAAATTCTACAATACTTGTAACCCCAAAACTTTCTTCATCATCATGATTTTCCAAACCTAAGAATGCCGTCCATTGAGCAATATTGGCAATCATAGTAATGACACCAGCGACAGTGGCTACTATCGTACTAACGAGAGTGTCATGATTTTTAATATGGGCTAACTCATGAGCAATTACACCCTCAAGTTCTTCATCTTTAAGTACTCGCATGATACCTGTAGTTACTGCTACAGCAGCATGCTTAGGATTGCGTCCAGTTGCAAAAGCATTCGGCACATCAGTATCAATAATATATACTTTGGGCATCGGAAGCTTAGCTTTTTTTGCTAAGCCAGAAACCATCTTAATTAAATCAACGGCACCTTGGGGGGGAACTTCTCTTGCACCATACATACTAAGAACTATTTTATCACTAAACCAGTAATTAACAAAATTCATCAGCAGAGACACTACGAACATAATTGTCATACCCTTCGTTCCACCGAAGAAGGCACCTACCGCTAATAATAATCCTGTTAGAGCAGCTAATAGAACTGCCGTCCTTACTGTATTCAAATTTGCACCTCACATACATCTACAATATATTAGTTTCCACTTTCTCTTTGACAGCTTTAAGCATATTTATACTATTGTCACGGACCTTTTTCTTTAGGATTGGATTTAATAGACCTGATATCATAGGAATACCAAATTCAAAATCTACAGTTAGCTTAATTTCCGTACCTTCGCTATTAGGGGTTAACAACCATTCCCCTTCCATTTTCTTTAGATCACCTTCTACTTGTTTATAGGAAATATGCATATTTTCATCATCAAAAGTATCTAATTCTGTCCATTTAATAACTCGTCCATCAACATTAGATACCCACTTAGTAACCGTAGTATTACCCGTACGTTCTAGTACTTCAACACTAACTAAATCATTCATGAAATCAGGATACTTCTCCATATCCTTTAAGATCGGATAAATTTTCGCCCGATCACAACTAACTGAAATCATTACCTCAACATATGGCATTATAAATCCTCCTACAAATCTTCAATCATATCATGAGCCATTTCTACTGCATCGTGTAGAACTTTAAGTACAAGATCAATTAATTCCTTTGTAATAATTAATGGTGGTTCCATACGTATTACTTTTGGATTATTAAGCGTATACGCTGCTAAAACACCTTTGTTAACAAGTTCTGAAATTAGTAAACCACCAATTCCTTCTTTTGTTAATTCAATGCCAATCATAAGACCCTTGCCCCGTACATCTTTAATAACATCAGGATAAGTTTGCTGCAGGCTCTTTAATTTAGCGAGAAAGTACGCGCCAGTGGTCGCAGACTTGTTGATAATATCTTCATCGCGCAAGACATGAATTGCTGCTATTGCAGCGACACATGCTAGAGGGTTGCCGCCAAAGGTGGAAGTATGTAAAAAAGGACTAGTTATATATTTTTCCCAAATATCTGGTTTTGCTGTAAATGCACCGATGGGCATAATGCCACCACCAAGGGCTTTAGCAGTTGTTAAAATATCGGGTATTACATTATAATGATCGCTGGCAAACATTTTGCCCGTTCGTCCTAAACCCGTCTGGACTTCATCGCAAATGAGCAAAGCTCCGTATTCGTCACAAAGTTTGCGAAGGGCAGGCAAATAATCATCGGAAGGAACGATAATTCCCCCTTCACCTTGAATTGGCTCCACAATAACAGCAGCAACATCATGACTCATGACTTGTTTGACTGCTTCTAAATCATTAAAAGGGATATGTTCAAAACCATCCAATAATGGTTTAAATGGATCGCGAAATAAATCCCTTCCAGTGGCACTAAGTGATCCCAATGTTTTACCATGAAAAGAATTAGTAGTAGAGATTATTCTAGATCTTCCAGTATGAATTCGCGCAAGTTTCAGTGCTCCTTCAACCGCTTCAGTACCACTATTTCCTATAAAGCTATACTGTAACTCTCCTGGTGTAATTTCTGCTAGTAAGGCAGACAAATCAGCCATAGGCTTATTAAATAATACTTTACTAGACAAGGGCATAAAATCAAGTTGTTTTTTTACTGCCTCAACAACTTTAGGATGGCGATGACCTAAACTAAATACTCCATAGCCACCTAGGCAGTCAATATATTCTTTACCATCAATATCATATATTATATTGCCTTCAGCTTTCCATTCCACTGTTGACAGACCCATATAACGGAACAACTTGGCCATCGCTGGATTAATATATTGTTCATAATTTTCGATTGTTTCACTAATTATGTGCTCTGAATTCACACAGACACCTCCAAAAAGAAAATATTCTCCTTGGTATTGTTTTCTATTTATAGCAATAAAATTCCTCTTTTATATACTCTGAATTCATTATTTTTCCTATCCTAATATCTATATTTGATTTATTTTTAATAGAGACAAAAAAACCTCCACATTACACACTTCTAACGAACGTAATGTGGAGGTTTTTCTTTATAGACTTAATTAAACATTCTTCGTTTGTGCATATCTTGTAGTAACAACATTAGGACTTTGTGTATTGTTACCTAATTCATTAAAGAAGTAGTTTAAACCAATTGCTAAAATACTACCAGATGTTATTCCGCTATGCAAAATTACCTGAGCCCATTTAGGGAAGTTTTGATAAAAACTTGGCACTGCTAGAGGTATTAATCCGACTCCAATGCTTATTGCCACAATCATGGCATTATGTGTACCTTCAAATTTTACGGCAGTAAGAGCCCGAATGCCACTTGCGGCAACCATTCCAAACATTGCAATTCCAGCACCACCAAGTACTGGTGTAGGGATGCAGGCGACGACAGCAGCAGCCTTAGGAAATAGTCCTAATGTAACAAGAATCATTCCAGCGGCAACAACAACATATCGGCTCTTAATTCTAGTTAGGCTGACAAGGCCAACATTTTGGGCAAAGGCTGAGTGAGGAAACGTATTCATGATACCACCAAGCATGGTAGAAAAAGAGTCTGCCCGTAATCCTCTAGTCAAATCCTGCTGAGTTACTGGCTTACCAATAATTTCGCCAACGGCAATAAAATCGCCTGTTGTTTCTGTCATAATAACCAACATTGCAATAACCAGAGCAACAATTCCAGCTAAATCAAATGTAGGCCAACCAAAGTAAAAAGGCTGAACCAAGCCAATCCAAGCCGCGTTTTCAACTTTAGAAAAATCAACCATACCCAAAGGTATAGCAATTATAGTACCGATGACTAATCCGAGCAGTACAGCTATGTTACTATAAAATCCTTTTAAGTACCGATATAGTATAATAACCAGCATTAATACTGCAAATGCCATTCCAATGGATTGAATACTACCAAAATTAGGCGTACCAGGGATGCCCCCCCCTGCCCACCGTATGG
Source organism: Pelosinus sp. UFO1 (assembly GCF_000725345.1). Classification (NCBI taxonomy): domain Bacteria; kingdom Bacillati; phylum Bacillota; class Negativicutes; order Selenomonadales; family Sporomusaceae; genus Pelosinus; species Pelosinus sp. UFO1. The sequence continues at coordinate 2,213,475 of NZ_CP008852.1, read as the reverse complement.
CAACTGGTAATAATGAAATGCCAATCAAAGTAATAATAGAACCAGTTACTACTGGTGGAAAAAAACGAATAAGCCGGCTAAATAGTGGACTTATAGCATAGCTGATAACACCTGCAGCTATGGTTGCACCAAAAATCGCTAATAATCCGGGAACTTGTCCACCAGCGTTTTGCCCAACCAAAACCATTGGTGCTACAGCCGCAAAGGAAACACCTTGCACTATGGGGCTTTTAATACCCATATTTAATAGCCCCAAGGATTGAATAATCGTTGCTATACCTGCGACAAACAAATCGGAATTAATCAAAATAATCAATTGTTCCGAGGTTAATTTTAGTGCATTGGCGATTATCAAAGGAACAGCAACACAACCAGCATACATAGCCATTACATGTTGTAGCCCGTAAGTAAATAACTGCCCTTTAGGCATAAGTTCGTCTACTGGATGAATGTTTTTTTTGTTTTCCAATTGTCCAATCTCCTATTTTTTATTTTAAGTTTATATATAAAGTAATGACCTTTAAATAAACACGTTTAACTAGAAATTTATTCTATTCTGCATTCCCATAAATACTTTTTCAGGAGTAATTGGAAGTGATGTTACCCTAACACCAACTGCATTATAAACTGCATGTGCAATTGCTGGTGCAGGTGTATTAATAACTACTTCACCTATAGATTTTGCGCCAAAAGGTCCTGTCTTTTCAAAACTTTCTTCAAAAGCAACTTGTACATTTCCAATATCTTTTCTACAGGGGATTTTGTACTGCATAAATGTATTTGTCAGTAGCTTTCCTTTATCCCCAAATTTCACATCTTCATAGAGTGCCATACCAATGCCCTGAACTATACCGCCCTCTACTTGAATCCTTGCTAACTTGGGGTTTATAACAGTTCCACAATCTACCACGGCTACAAAATCTATTAAGTCTATCTTTCCAGTTTCTTTATCAACCTCTACTTCGGCAAAACCAGCAATAAATGGTGGCGGCGAAACGGGGCTTCCATAGGTTGCATTACCTACTAGTTGATGTTTACCCGTTCCTAAAACTAAAAATTCAGCTAGTTTTTCAAGCCTAACGGATCCCTCTCCTTTGATCATACTTATAGTTTCTCCATCAAATTCTACTTCCTCTGATGAAACTTCTAGAAACTTTGCACCGCTTTCAATAATTTGCCTTTTTAAATCTTGCGCTGCTTGTACCACAGCCATCCCTGTAACATAAGTTGTACTTGAAGCATACGAGCCTGGATCGTAGGGAGAAATGTCTGTATCGGCAGCGTTAACGATAATATTTTCTATGGGAATCTCTAAAATCTCGGCAGCCATTTGCGCCAAAATCGTATCGCTGCCCGTTCCCATATCTGTAGAGCCGATGAGAAGGGTAAAGTTGCCGTCGTCGTTAAGTCGTATTTCTGCTGATGCAGTATCAATACCAGCTATACCTGATCCCTGCATAGTAACTGCCATACCAATAGCCCTTACTCTGTTTTTGTCAATTTGTTGCGCAGGGTATCTTTCTTTCCAGCCTATTAACTCTTTACCCTTTTCTATGCACTTGTGTAATGTGGAGCTTCCCAGCAGTTTACCGTTATATGTTAGGCATGTTTCACCTTCTTTTATTAAATTCATTAATCGAATTTCGGTCGGATCCATAGCTAGTTTTTCTGCTAGTAAATTAACTGTTGACTCTAATGCATAAGCACCTTGCGTAGCTCCATAGCCTCGAAATGCTCCAGCGGGCATTTTATTGGTATACACAACATTACCCGTAAAACGAACAGCCGTTGTTTTATTATATAAGGGAAGAGTTTTATCCCCTACTACCGAAAAAACCGTAGAAGCGTGTTCTCCATAAGCTCCTGTATCAGATAAACCTTGAATATCTACAACTCGGATATACCCATTACTATCGGCTCCCAATCTAACCGATAGTCTCATTGCATGACGACTGGTAGTGCAACTAAAGGTTTCTTTTCTGTCATATATAATAATTGCTGGTTTTCCTGTTTTCAGAGTAACAATCGCTGTAAATATTTCAACAGCTGAAGTTTGCTTACCGCCAAATCCTCCACCAATTCTTGGTTTAATAACTCTTATTTTACTAGCAGGTATTTGTAAAGCTTTTGCTAACTGACGTCTGACATGGAAAGGGATTTGTGTTGAACTTACGATTACAAGTCTCCCCGTGTGATCTAAATAACTAGAAGCCCGATAGGTTTCCATCATTGCGTGAGCATTTGCCTGAGTATAATAAGTTTCTTCAACAACTATGTCACATTTTTTTATTTCTTCATCTATATTTCCTACTTCGACCTTATGCGAGGAGACAATATTCAAATCCTTTTTCATACCAATATCAAAATTGCAGTGAACATCATTTTCAGCATGAACGATTGAAGCATGTCCTATAGCCTTTTCAAAATCTAAAACAGGATCAAATAGTTCATATTTAACCTTTATCAAGGACATAGCCTTTAATGCTGTCTTTTCATCTACAGCTGCAATAATGGCGACCTCGTCTCCTATATATCTGACTACTTCTTCTAGGATTAGTCGATCGTAAGGTGAAGGTTCAGGGTAGGATTGTCCAGCTAGTGAAAATCTTTGTTTAGGAACATCCTTATATGTTAGAATGCATTCAACGCCTTCTAACTTTTCTGCAATAGTGGTATCAATGGAGTTTATTCTTGCAAATGCATGGGGACTTCTAAGCAGCTTTACCACCAAACAATTGGCCATTGCCAAATCTTCTGTATAGACAGGTTTACCTGTAGCAATACTCATTCCATCAATCTTAGAAATACCTTTACCAACGGTCTTCATCTTACAGTACCCCCAAATAGGTCTTGATAGCTCTGAGTTGTCCCATATATCCTGTACACCTACACAAGTTACCCGTTAAATAATGTACTATCGTTTCTTCAGTTGGATTAGTAAGCTCATTTTTCATCGCAAGTACAGTCATAATAAAACCGGGACTACAGAAGCCACATTGCTCTGCACCTTCTGCAACAAGTATCTGGGCAAATTCATTAGCCTCTTTATGAACGCCTTCTATAGTAGTAATTTTTCTCCCATTCGCTCTAAAAGAGAGTGTGGTACAAGACAAGGTAGGTTTATCATCTATCCATACGGTACAAAGCCCACAACAGGTTGTATCACAACCTTTTCTGACACTTAATATTCCATATTTTCTTAATGTATCAGCTAAGAACTCATTAGCATCTACTTCCATCTTGATTTTTTTCAAATTGACAATAACCTCTATTTGCATTGCAATACCTCCATTATGGCTCTTTTTACTAATACTTTACATATGGATTTTCGGTAGTCAGCTGTACCCCTCATATTAGTTCCAAAAGTAATTTCGTTTGAAGCCATAGTAGCTACCCTATCTATGTTCTTACTATTCAGCTCTAAATTCGCCACTTCTTCAGAAGCCTTTTGAACAATTATAGCTCGTTGTGGCCTAGCACCTACAACGATTTTCCATTGATCATTTAATTTGGAAACAGCAACATTTAATATGGGATAATCACTACAGGAATTTCTCAAATGCTGATAATTGGCTTTTCTTTCATTCTTTTTTATAAATATCCTTGTCAATATATCTTTTTCAAAAGAATTCTCTAAGAAAGATTTTAGAGACATTCTTCCACCTTTGTATAATTCTATTTCTGTATCTAAAGCTAGCAATGCAGTTAGTAAATCGGAAAAACCATATTTGGAATAAACGGTTGCTCCAATCATAACGGTATTCCTAAATTGGATTCCTATTATTTGGCTTAAGGCTTCTGGCAATACTCCATTAAAATACCGATTTAAAAGAGGATTTGTTTCAATATCTCTAAATGTTGTTGTTGCACCTACTTCGACATATTCATTTTGCTCTACAATATAATTTAAATTAAGTCTTGAAAGATCTACTGCAGTACCAATTCTTTGCGAACCCATTCTTAAAAAAGCACAGCCACCTAAAACAATGTTATTTCTTTTTTCAACTAGTGCTTTATATGCCGCCTCTATAGTATCTGGTTGTACCAAATTAAGTAATGTAAACATTCATCTACCTCCCAAAGCTTAAAATGTATATAAAGGAATAAGTATTAGACAAAAAAAATAACCCTAGTAAGAAAGTTCGCTTTATAGAAAAATGAGCGAAACCTTCCCGCCAAGGATTATCCTATCGGTTAGTGTTTAAAAACACTTGTGTCCAATGGTTATTAGGGATATGCAAACGCAAATAGTAAGCGATACACCGTATAGCCTTAGGTACACTTTCACTCGTAGACAGGCAATTTAACGGTTGCCAGTAGAAACTTTTGGACCATATCTCCAAAATTATACGAAATATATTTACTTAACGCATTTATTGTAACAGTCTGTAATATTACTGTCAATAAAAACAAACTTTTAGTCGTTTTTTGTTTATATCGTTCGGATTTTGATTGTAAGCATCAATATTTAAAATCAATATAAGAAAATAACCCACCTGGCACGTAAGAGGCCTAGTGGGTTATTTACCTATAAATTAAATAATACTATAATTGAATTACTGACAGTATAGTGCTAATATTCCAGTAAAAATTACAATGGGGTGATTGCACCACATAGATTCATTTTCTTTCTTGTTATTCATAAGTCACTTCTTATTTTTAAAATAATTCAGTATATGTACTTTTCTATAGGCAGTGTACAGGATAATATTACAAATCTACAACAGCTTCGGTAACTTTTTAGGTTATCCTCATCTTTTGCTAATAGACTTATATGTTGGTACGTAATACCAACATATAAAAAATATGAGAGCAGAAGCTAACGTTTCCGTTCTCATATTTGATAGAGCTACATTGAATATCATTAAGAATTTGATGTTTCTCAAAAAATAAAAAAGCTATTGACAAAATGTCAATAGCATTAATGATAAAATGGTCGGAGCGACAGGATTTGAACCTGCGACCCTTAGACCCCCAGTCTAATGCGCTACCAAACTGCGCTACGCCCCGACTAACAAAATCTATTCTACCTTTTTTAAAACGTTCTGTCAAGAATCATTCTGTAATTACTTTTGCACCGTCAGGATCAATATTGAGTACCACATAGTTGGCATTTATCTTATTGTTAGCAAAAGCCTCTACCATGGCGATACCAATATCATCACAATTAGATTCAGAAAATGCGATTAGACATGGCCCAGCACCACTAATAGCCGCGCCATAGGCTCCCTTTGCGATAGCAGCATTAAATACTTGTTGCATGCCCGGTATGAGATGTTGCCTATAAGGTTGATGAATTTTATCTTCTAGTGCATGTCGTAAATGACGAAATTCGCCTTTACATAGGGCACCAATTAATAAAGCGACACGACTAATATTAAAAACAGCATCTTTAATATCTATGGATGTAGGTAAAACTTGACGTGCTTTGTGGGTAGACAAATTAAACTCAGGAATTGCTACTACCATATTAAGGCTTTTTCCAGGAATAAAGCGCAAATAGGAAGGGTGATTGTCTTGCATTACACTAATGGTAATACCACCGAATATTGCCGGTGCAACATTATCAGGATGACCTTCTATTTCAGTCGCCATATGAAAGATTTCCTCTTTAGTTAATATATTTCCAGTTGCCGCATTTGCGGCAAAAAGTCCAGCCACAATAGCAGCAGCGCTACTTCCTAATCCACGGGCTAAAGGAATATTATTATACAATTTAAGATAAATGCCTTCATAAGATTTCCCAACTCGGTCTAATACTGTTTGTACTGCCTGACAAATAATATTATCTTTACCACTAGGAATACTGTCTTTTCCCTCACCTACTATTTCAATCCTTATCGTTCCTTTTTCACTTAAAGATAATTCTAATTCATTATAAACAGTACAGGCTATGCCTACTGCATCAAAACCAGGCCCACAATTGGCAGTTGTTCCTGGCACACGAACTTTTACAGTAATTTCCATATCCTATCTCCTATCATATTATCAGACACTATGCAAAATTTTCTGCTTCTACTCGTATTACACTACTTACTTTATTAACTACTGACATGCCCATAATTGTGTTAATAGCCAGACGTAGATTCGCATCAGAAACTTGATACGTAATTAATACTAGTTCTGAAGAAGTATTTACTTTACGCTTTTGAATGACTGAATGCAAACTGACTTGCTGCGCACCAAAGGCACCCGCAATAGCAGCCAAAACACCAGGTTTATCTGCTACTAATAATCTAATATAATATGGGGATTCTGTATTTTGTACAGGACAAAAACTTTTCTGTGTATAACAAGTACAAAGTATACGGCTATTTGCATTATGAATAATATTACGAGCTACATCAATAATATCGGCAACTACAGCACTAGCTGTAGGCATTCCTCCAGCCCCTCTTCCATAAAACATAGTTTCGCCGACAGCATCACCTTTAATATAGATAGCATTAAAAACATCATGTACTGAAGCTAATGGATGCTTAGATGGAATGAAGGCTGGATGCACACGAACATCAATACCACGTTCATCATCTTTAGCGATGGCGAGTAATTTAATTACATATCCCAGTTCTTTTGCATAATTTATATCTTCCGTGGAGATAGTAGTTATACCCTCCACATAAACGTCGTCAATTGAAACTCTGCTACCAAAAGCAATAGAAGCTAATATCGCAATTTTACGAGCAGCATCAAATCCACCTACATCAGCAGTAGGATCGGCTTCGGCATATCCTTTTGCTTGCGCTTCGGCTAATACACTATCAAAATCCAAACCTTCGTTTGTCATTTTAGTGAGCATAAAGTTAGTTGTGCCATTAATAATTCCCATAACTTCACTAATTCTATTTGCTGCCAAACATTGTTTAAGGGGACGAATTATCGGAATACCTCCAGCAACACTGGCTTCAAATAAGAAATCAACTTTACTTTTTTCGGCAACTTCGAATATTTCTTGCCCATATTTAGCGACAACATCTTTATTAGCAGTTACTACATGCTTGCCTGCTGCCAGAGCTTTTATAATATAATCCTTGGCTGGAATTATCCCACCCATCACTTCAACGATGATATCAATTTCTTTATCATTAATGATATCATCAATATCTGTAGTGAATTCTGCATCCACATCGATACTTCTAACTTTATCAAGCTGACGAACCATGATTTTTTTTATCTTTACAGGAACGCCAACTTTTTGTAGAATATCATTGGTATTGTTATTCAGTATTTTGACGACACTTGCCCCTACTGTACCCATACCAAGTAAGCCAATAGTAATCATATTATTCATGTTTTCCTCCTTATTAAGCTTGGCCTAACACTTCTAATCGCTTAACGCCCTCGACCATTCTAACTTTATCCAATAAAGCTTCTAAATCAATGACTAATTCAGCGGTTTCAATTGAAATGGTAGCATTGGCTACACCTTGGAGAGGTATCCCTTGGTTAATCGTCAATACACTACCACGTTCATTAGCTATAGTGTTTAACACTCTTGATAAAACGCCTTGTTTGTGTTCAAGCAATAATGCTAATGTAACTATTTTCTCTTTGCTTGCTTCATAAAAAGGAAATACATAATCTTTATATTTATAATAAGCGCTGCGGCTTAATTCCATTTTTTCCACAGCTTCATTAATAGTACGTGCTTCACCACGTTTGAGCATATCTTTTACTTTGATTGTTTTCTTTATTGCTTCTGGTAATATTTCTTCCCGAACTAAAAAAAACACGGATTTTTGTCCAATCACTGTCTTACCCCCTCAAGTATTACGTATACGGATAATAATCTACTCTCAGTAGACAGTATAGCATTAATGTACTACAAAAAACAAGTATAATTCATAAAAAAAATGATCAATCTGTACAGATTGATCATTTTTTATTGATTTAAAATACATATTTTTCTTTATTAGTTAAAAATAGATAAAAATGGTAATAAATTACCTTATCCTAAGACTCAAATGAAGTTAATTACTCATCTGATCTTAGCTTTCTTACTAAAGTTTAAAAGATAATACAAATTAAACCGCCACTACCATCATTGACAACCTTTTGTAAAGTATCTCGTAATTTTACTTGCGTATTTTCTGGCATGCCTGATAGTTTATTTTGGATACCTTCTCGAACTAAAGCATTAAGTGATTTGCCAAATAGATTTGTGCGCCATATTTTTTCTGGTTCCCCTTCAAATTCTCTCATAAGATATTGAACTAATTCTTCGCTTTGTTTTTCACTGCCGATAATTGGTGATATTTCGGCCTGTACATCGGTTCTAATAATATGTAAAGAAGGTGCTGCTGCTTTTAGTCTTACGCCAAAACGATTCCCTGTTCTAATAATCTCCGGTTCTTCCAACACCATTTCATCCAATTGTGGTGACACAATGCCATAACCAGTCAATTTAACTTGCTCTAATGCACTGGCAATTTTATCATATTCACGTTTAGCAACTGATAGGTCTTGCATTAGACGCAGTAAGTGATGCTCACCAGAAATCGTAAAACCTGTCAATTCTTCTAATACTTGATAAAATAAATCATTACGAGCAGTAATTTCTATTACCGCTATCCCGTTTCCTAGATCCATATCATGTAATATTACATCAGCAATAAAATCATAGCCTGACAAATCATCAATAGCCCTGTCAATATCTCTTAGTCTTCTTACATATTGGATAACCTCTTGTACTGCATCATCAAATTTTTCTCTAAGCCAATGCTCATTCTCCAGTTCTTCAATCCATTTTGGTAAAGAAATATTAACTTCTTTAACTGGAAATTCATACAATACTTCTTGCAAGATAGCATATATATCATCCTGGCTTAGTTGAATACAATCAACAGGAACAACTGGTACGTCGTAGGTGTTTTCGAGTTTGGCAACTAATTCACGTGTTTCCTTTGCCGCTGGTCGGCAGGTGTTTAATATAATTAAAAATGGTTTTTCCAGCTCTTTCAGTTCATTAATGACTCGTTCTTCAGCAGGCAAATATTTTTCTCTTGGTAAATCTGTTACACTACCATCAGTAGTAATCACAAGACCAATTGTTGAATGTTCATCAATTACTTTTTTTGTGCCTACCTCTGCTGCCTCTTGGAAAGGAATCTCATGATCAAACCAAGGTGTAAGCACCATACGGGGGCCATCTTCTTCTTCATAACCTAATGCACCGTCAACAGTGTAGCCTACACAATCAACCATTCTAACTCTTACATTAATGTTGTCTTTAACATTAATTTCTACAGCTTCATTTGGAATAAACTTGGGTTCTGTAGTCATAATTGTTTTGCCGGCCGCACTTTGTGGTAATTCATCTTTAGCTCTTTCTTTTTCATAGGGATCAATCATATTAGGTAATACCATTGTTTCCATAAATCGTTTAATAAACGTTGATTTCCCTGTACGTACTGGACCTACGACACCAATATAAATATCACCACCAGTACGTTCGGCAATATCTCGAAATAAATCGAATTTTTCCATTTACCTTTCCCTCCCCACAACTGCGCTTTATGAAAAATACTCGCGTATGTTCTACACTCGCATCCATCCCTCCCCTGAAGAAAAAATGATAATTAAACGATATTAAATAGTATTTTAAAAAGTAATGAAATACTGGCAATTTAATCATTATAAATATATGACATGCCAGCAATAATATTACAAAATAAGAAAAGACTTGGCACATGCCAAGTCTTTTTCTTTTCAACTTGATATTTATTTTTCTTTTGAATCAACTAATCTGTTTCCTACTTTTATTTTCAACTCTGTGCCCTTCAGTAATCTTTCAATGTTAGTTTTGTGCCTACCAACAACAAATAAGGCAGCAATAATACCAAAATAAAAAAATTCAATTTGTTCACCAGAAAACCACATTAAAATAGGTACCAGCACTGCTGAAACAATCGAAGCAAGAGATACATAACGAGTAATATAAACAATAATAGCCCATAGTAGGAAAATCACTACTGTAATTTTAGGTACTAAGACAGCGATGACACCTAAACCAGTAGCAACGCCACGCCCACCTGTAAAATTCAATAATATTGACCAGTTATGGCCAACGATAGCAGCAATTCCGCCTGTTAATAACGCTGTCGGCGTACCTACCAAAATGCTACCTAAATAAACTGCAATAACCCCTTTTAATGCATCAGTAAGAAATACCCATAAAGCAGGCCATAATCCCAGGGTACGAAAGGCATTCGTTGCTCCAATATTTTTACTACCGAATTGACGTAAGTCTACATTATATAGCTTTTTCCCAATAAGTAGACCATTAGGAATAGAGCCGATCAAATACCCGAGTATAGCGATGAGTAAATAATCCATTATCACTATTTCTCCTATTTATTATTCTTCTTCTTTACGTCCACGAACGACTAGCTTTAAAGGGGTTCCTTCGAAGCCAAAACTTTCTCTTAATCTATTTTCTAAAAAACGCAAGTAGGAAAAATGCATAATATCTGGTTCATTTACGAAGAAAACAAAAGTAGGTGGTTTAACATTCGGCTGCGTAGTAAAGTAAATTTTTAGGCGCCTACCATATTGTGAGGGTGGTGGATTAATAGATACTGCATCTTCTACAACTTGATTTAAGACGCTGGTAGCTACACGCATGGTATGCTGTTCTGCTACGAATTTTATTAATTCGGTTACCCGTGGTACCCGTTGGTTAGTAAGGGCTGAGATAAAAAGAACTGGCGCATACTGCATAAAGGCTAATTCAGTACGAATCGTTTCTGTATACCGTAAAGAAGTTTTCCCATCTTTCTCTAATAAGTCCCACTTATTTACAACGATAACAGAGGCTTTACCTGCATCGTGAGCATAACCTGCTATTTTTTTATCCTGTTCTGTAACTCCATCTACTGCATCAATAACGATCAAAACTACATCTGAACGGTCTACAGCCCGTAATGCTCGCATAACGCTATAGCGTTCAACGGGAAGCTCAACCTTAGCCTTGCGTCGCATTCCAGCAGTATCTATTAACACAAAGGATGTATCATCTTTCGTAAAGTGAGTATCAATAGCATCACGAGTAGTGCCTGCTACATCACTTACAATAACCCGTTCTTCACCAACTAGTCGATTCACTAAAGAAGATTTTCCTACATTAGGGCGGCCAATCACCGCAACTCTAATTTTCTCATTATCTTCTTCTTGAATTTCTTCATTTGGTAAACGTTTAACAATCTCATCGAGCAAATCACCAATATTTAAGGCATTTGCCGCAGAAATTGCAATGGGGTCACCAAGACCTAAATTATAAAATTCATAAATTTCATTTGCCTTGTTCATATTATCAACTTTATTAACGGCCAATATAACAGGTTTACGCGTATTACGCAAAATAATAGCGACCTCTTCGTCGGCAGAGGTTAAACCTACCTTACCATCTACAATGAATAAAATGGCATCTGCTTCGTCAATTGCTAATTTTGCCTGATATCTCATAGCAGTCAAAATTTTGTCGCTAGACTCTATTTCAATACCACCTGTATCAATCATAGTAAATTCACGACCAAGCCACTCAGCATCTAAGTAAATACGATCACGAGTAACGCCAGGGATATCCTCAACGATTGACACTCTTTTTTGTCCTATATAATTAAATAAAGTGGATTTACCAACATTAGGTCGCCCAACTATGGCTAGAATTGGTTTGCTCATATATTTATCTCCTATACTTGTTATATTCTTATTCAAAAATTTAAAATTCGATTCCTTGACGCGCTTCTATTCCCTCGGAATAATTGTGTCGAATTTCTTGCATCTCAGTTACTAGATGGGCAACGGCAATAATTTCCGGTGGAGCGTATCTACCAGTTAATATTATTTCTGGACGTTTTTCTAATGAGTCACAATCTCTTGTTAAGAAATCGATAACTTTGTTCACATTGAGTAATTTACAAGCCATGGCTACATTAATTTCATCAAGAATAATAATATCAAACTCACTAGACATTAGGATTGACTTTGCTACCTCCCATCCATCCTGTGCTAATTTTTTATCAATATCCTCTGGATTTTCCAAATCTACGAAATCATTGCGCCCAACTTGAATTAATTTAAACCCAGGTAAATAGTTACTGATTTTTACTTCACCATACTCTGTACTATTTTTCATAAATTGGATCATACATACTTTTAAACCATGTCCACATGCTCTAAATGCTAAACCTAAGCTAGCAGTAGTTTTCCCCTTGCCATTGCCAGTATATACTTGAATCAATCCCAAATTAGTCATGAATTTACCTCCACGCTTGTAATAACTGTCTTAAATCCGTAGCACTATAAGCGGCGCGTACAGGTACTCCTAAATTTATTTCTAATTCGTCACATGTCGTATTATCCAAAAATATTGTTTCCCCTTTTTTTAGAGCTGATCCAGGTACTATAACCCCAGTTCTAACTCCTCCAACTTCATCTAAGGTGCTACAAATATCTTGTCCAGTTAATAAGCCACTTACCGTTATATCCGTACCAAAGAAAACATTTTCTACGGACAGCACTCGAATCGTCAAATTGGGTATTTCTAAATTTTCTAACAAAGGCCCTAATACTTTTTTTGCAGATATGCCACAAACTACATCTAAATAATGAGGCTCAGTATACCCTTGCATTTTAAGTGGTTCTTCCTGCCATTCAGCAAGGAAATTCCGAACGAGACCGATTCCATTTTCAAGTTGAGGGAAATTATCATACATCTCATAGGCTGGAATTGGCAAATCAGCTGTAAGATAAAATTCATCCGATAAATATACAAAGGAGGTACCACTTTTATCACGGCATTTTTTTTGCCATTGAGTTATTTTATCGACAACTGCATGAGCCTTCTCAGGGGTAAATCCCTGCAATGTATAACATGCATCCCGATAACGACTTAAGCCAACAGGGACAATTGCCATAGACAATACATTAGGATGCAATGCATATAAATCATTTATTGTTTTTTCTAGTTCGTCCCCATCGTTTATGTCTGGACACAATACGATCTGTGTATGCATTTCAACGCCACTATCAATTAGTGTACGTAGTTGTGTCATGATGTTTCCTGCATTTTTATTATTTAACATTTTCTCACGAAGAAGACCATTTGTAGTATGCACTGATATGTATAAAGGTGACAAATGAAGCTGACGTATTCTCTTAATATCTTGTGGGCCAAGATTTGTTAATGTTACAAAGTTTCCGTACAAAAATGATAATCGATAATCATCGTCTTTGACATATAGACTTTCCCTCATACCTGGTGCCATCTGATCTACAAAACAAAAGATACATTTATTAGCACATCGACGAACACCGTCAAAAACAGCGCTTTCAAATTCAATACCTAAATCTTCATCATACTCTTTCTCTATTTCAAGAATTTCCTGTTCACCGTTCTTCTTCTCAACTAAAATTTCTACACAGTCATCTGCTAAAGCAAAGCTTAAATCAATGATATCTCGAATGTTTTCTCCATCTACGGCAAGCAAACGATCTCCAGATTCTAATCCTACTTCTTCAGCAATACTATTTGGCATAACTTTTGCAATAATACCGCTATATACCACCAATCTCACCTCTTATGTATATTCCTTAATTTTTCTTTATTTCCTGCAAATAAAGAAAGAGTGATGAAAGAGCATCACTCTAAAATAGCACGTATTTATATTTTCTTCATTAAGATTTATAAATATGCTTATTGTAAAACCCATTATATTCATATCATACTATATATTCTCATGAAACACTATTATATTATGAAAAAATATTCTACATACGTCAATACTAATCTTCGTCTTTTTTGTTATTTTCCTTGTCAATCTCTTTTTTTTGTTTTATTTTTGGTCCAAAAAAGTTCGCAAACTCAGTTGTTGTAAACTGTTTAAGCTTTCCCTTTGCTTCTTTCATACTACCAGTGCTTAAAAATAAGAAGGCGATTACACCAATAATCAAAGCTCCTACGATCCAACCCATTGATTTACTTGCACCAGAAGGACCTGCCTCTGTAGTGCCTAGCCCTGCTTGTCCGGCAACATTATTTGGTGTTGCTGCTGTTTTTCCTAAGATTGTTGGCACTACATCAGCAAACAAAGCAACACCTCTTTCTGCCGATTGCCGATCATTTTTGTCTGAGCCAACTTCAAGCAGCATCGACCGTGGGTGCAAATCTTGATTATAATCGCCGCCTTTAGCAAAAAAGATACCCTTTATTAAACCAGGATGCTGCGTATCTGAGGCAGCTTTAATTTGCAAGGCATAATCCTCAATTTGTTTACCCGTTGGTCCATATTTACCAACAACTAACTGTAATTTAGTAACATCCTTACCATCAATGTTAGCCTTATATACTTCTGGAGGTGCGGCATCTCGGTGAATGTCGAAAATAGCATCAGGTTGTTTTTTTAATAGATCTGTTACAGTTCGTCGTGAACGTTCATAAGCCATATCATCATGTGGATCATGTTTTGCATCGGAGTGAAACACTTCCAATCCCTTGGACTGAAGGGCACTGGTAAAACTGTCTCCCACCTTATAGATGCCACCAGCTCCGAGAATACTATCCTTGCCATCTGTAGGAGTATAAGACTCATCAGAATGAGTATGGTAAACAGCTACTTTACCACTTCCTTGAGCCCATGTGATACTAGGTTTTAATAAACTTACGAGTGGATTGTCTTCTGATTGCCCATATTTACTTAAATTGACATCACCTATTAATTTGCTATGGGCTATATCACCTTCTATACTAATAACTTCATAGCGCTTATTTTTTTCAGTAAGGAACTCATCACCCACTCGTACTCCCCAACCAGTTATATAGACCACGGTGCCACTCTCATCCACGATAGAAAAATATCCACCATCACTTCGCTCATGTGTATACCCTTGTATAGTCATACTGCATAATAAAAGTAGTACTATAACTGCCCCCCGCAGTTTAGTCATTTCCCTCACCTCTATCTTTTTGCTTCGTGTCGTCAACTGGGTCAGTTTGATTGCTAGTTGGTTTATTTTTCTGATTAGTATGGGAAAGTTCTTTACTGAATTCGTATAGTCCCTCTGGGCGGTACCTACCAAGTTCTGGGCCGCCTTGCATTTTCTCTCGTGTTTCGCCAACTAATTCCGCTACCATAACTGCTACAATTCCGGCAATTAACACTACATCAAAAGCACCTGCACCGCCAATATTTGTTGTTCCAGCAATCCCTAGCCTCATAAGGGTAACTAAATGCACAATATCGCTTAATACAATGCCTAGAGCTCCACCAACGAAAGCACTGCGCCTCGAGCGCCCAGCTAAATAAGCAATTAGACCCGCCGAAACGCCGTATATAATTTTAGGATCTAAAAACATATTTTCTGGTTCATATGGCAAATAGCGAGAACCTAAGGATACAGCTGCGGCTACCAAAATAGCAGCTAAGATTGCACGCACCCTTTCAGCTGTTTCATCTGCCTTAAAAATCAGCCAAATAGATAGTAATGCTGGTAACAAAGCTCCTCCAACATTTATGCTTACATCTACGGGTGTACGCATAAGAGGAATATCAATAAAACTTCCCGCAATTACAGCCAGAATAAAAAGTAAAGCCTGCTTATCTGTTAAACGCATTCTATCCAGGATTCGATGAGCCACGCCAAAATAAACCAAAACTCCAACCACCAATAGCATAATCATTCCTATTGGCATATTCATATTTTTCACCTCAATTGTATTTTATGGTTTATCTTGCCCTCTTACGAGAAAAAAAATGCAAAAAAAGCATGGCCTCAGCCATGCTTTTTATAAGTAGCATAATTCGTTATATCAATTCCTCTAGCTGTTAGCCAATCCTTACTATGTCCAGTAATGACTATAGGTGTTTCTGCTAATGTTCTAATACTGCTAGCTCCTAAGAACAGCATGTAGCTCTGTATTTCATATAGAAAGTTTTGAAACCATTTCACTGCGTAATCAATGTCTTTTTCACACAACATCCTAATGATAGGTGTTGCCATTCCTGTAGCAATACCTCCTAAAGCAAGAGATTTTACTACATCTAAAGCGGATCTTACTCCACCAGATACCATCATATCCACCTGTGTAGGAAGAACTGATTTTGTTTCAACTGCACTTATTACTGTAGGGATTCCCCAAGATAAGATATCAGGATTGATAGTTGCTTGACTACGAGCAGCTTCAATTGCTATAAAATTAGTCCCGCCAGTACCACCCACGTCAATTGCGCGTATACCTGTATCGGCTAATAACATAGCCTGTTCTCTCGCAATGCCACACCCTACTTCTTTGACAATTACAGGAACCTTTACCTTATCAACGATTCTCGAAATATTAGATAAATATCCTGAAAAGTCTCGGTCGCCTTCTTTCATTACAATTTCCTGGGCTACATTTAAATGTATCTGTATTCCTTGGGCATCTATCATTTCTACTGCTAATTGAGCCTCCTCAGGAGTTGCATAAGCACCCAAATTCGCAAAAATTGTACCGTGAGGATTATTTTCGCGCACAACTTTATAAGAATATTTTACATCTGTATACTCTAAAGCAGCATATTGAGAACCAACAGCCATTGCCGTATTTGTCAAATGGGCAAATTTTGCAATTGATTTATTAATTTCGGCAACATCATCCGCTCCACCGGTAATTGCATTAATAATTAGGGGATGATGAAGAGGTATACCAGCAATAGAACTTGAAATATCAATTTGATTCCAAGCTAAATCAGGAAGACAATTATGTATCAAGGAAATATCTGCAAAACCACTGTCACCAGGGCCATCTGTTAAAGCTAAAGAATATTTTAAATGATCTAATTTACGTGACTGGCGCACCCTTTCATCTCCCTATTCTAGTTTTTTAAATAGGTGCCCAAGTTTATCTCCAATTGTTAAACCTGTACCTTCGTTCTTATCTAAATAAGATTGATATTCTACTCGATCTGCATCCTGCTGTGCTTTACTAATGCTTAGAGAAATACGTTTACTAGATTTGTCGATCTCCAATATTTTTACAGACACTTCCTGTTCAAGACTTACTATTTCCTCAACTTTATTTACTCTCTCATCCGACAATTCTGATAAGTGCACTAAGCCTTCAACACCTGGAACGATTTCTACAAAAGCTCCAAATTTTGATATATTACTAACTTTGCCCTTTACGATGGCACCTATAGAAAATTGTTCTATTAAATCTAACCAAGGATCACGTCCTACCTGTTTTAAACTAAGAGAAATTCTTTTTGCCTCACGATCGATTTTTAAGATGAGTACTTTGACTTGATCTCCTAACGCTACAATTTCTTGAGGTTTGTTGATACGATGCCATGACAAATCAGAAATATGTACTAGTCCATCGATTCCACCAATATCAACAAAAACACCAAAATCAACAATACGTCGTACTGTACCTTCTATAATTTGGCCAACAGCTAAGGTTGCAATCGTTTCTTCTTCTTTCAGACGGCGTTGTTCTTCTAATAAGATTTTACGAGATAATACAACACGTTTTTTTGCTTTATCGACTTCAATAGGAACAAGCGTTAACGTTTGATTTAAAAAGGCGGATAAGTCTTCTGTGAAACGAAGATCTACCTGAGAAGCCGGAATAAAACCATTTATACCTAAAACGGATACTTTTAACCCCCCATTAACAACTTCTAGTACTTTGGCATCGAGTGTTGTTTTATCATGAAATGCCTGCTCTAATATATCCCAACCAACAATTGCATCCGCTTTTACCTTCGATAATTTTATCACTCCATCAGCAGGATCTGCATCTAATACAAAAACGTCAATAACTTGCCCATCACTGACTACTTCTGCAGCATTTTCCGGAAACGGATAGGCTAGCTCGGCTAGAGAAATGCTTCCTTCTCCTTTGTAACCGATATCTACAAAAACTTCATCTTTACGAATGCCTACAATTTTACCTTTTACAATACTACCTTGCTCAAGCTTCTTGATCCCCGAATTTAAAATTTCATTAAAATCTTGCATTTTTTTATAAACCTCCTCTATTAACCAATCTGGTGTAGATGCTCCAGCAGTAATACCAACTGTCTCCACCCCATAAAAATCTTGTATAATAAGTTCGGCGGCCGTCTCGATGTGATAGACAAGGCTCCCTTCATCACGACATAATTGGGCTAACCTTGATGTATTTGCACTATTTTTACCTCCAATGATTAACATCAAGTCAACTTTACTCGCTATATCAAGTGCTGACTGTTGTCTAAGATCAGTAGCTGTACAGATTGTCCGGCAGATTTTCAATTCTTCACATTTTTCTTGTAATATAGTAACAATCCTTTGAAATAATTCTCCTGCAAAAGTAGTCTGTGCCACGACACCTATTTTAAGTGTATTAGGTACTTCCAGCGCTTCAACAACTGATTCTACCACTACAGCTTTATTATTTGACCACTCAACGATACTTTTCACTTCTGGATGATGCTTTTCACCAATTACTACCACAGTATAACCAGCCTGGAATAATTCATGAGCTGATTGCTGTGCTTTTTTTACATGGGGACAAGTAGCATCAATAATTTGTAAATTTTTTGACTCAGCTTTTGCGTATACATTTGGACCAATACCATGAGAACGAATAATAACTGTACTCTTATCCTTTACTAAGGATAAATCATTAATTACCTCAATTCCTTGATCTGATAAACGTTTAACCACTTGAGGGTTATGAATGATAGGCCCCAACGTATGTATCTCACCTTCCATGCCGACACACTCCTGAGCCATTGCCACTGCACGTTTAACACCATAACAAAAGCCTAGGTGTTCGGCCGTGAATATTTTCATAGGGTGACCTCCTATTAATTGCAAATTACTTATTGATATTCCCTGTAAATAATATAATTCCTTTTATTTAGTGACTGTAACATAAAAAGAGGATGTACTGTTTCAAGCAGTAAACAAAAAGGTACCTTATGCAGATCATAAGTACCTTTTGTTTTTAATGTAGTAGTTTATCTTTCTTCTAATAAATGAGAAATCTCTTGCATTATTCTATTACTAAGGTTTTCCATTGCTTCTTTATCAGCTTTTCCCTGTTCAACAGTGATCGGATTACCGAACTTAACTATAAAACGCGGTAATAGAAGTCCATCTTTCCAGACCTTATTAGTACCAATTATTGCGGCAGGCACTACTGGGGCTCCAGACTTTAAAGCAATCATAGCCAAGCCTGTTTCTGGTTTACCTAGTTTTCCCGTCTTGCTACGTGTACCTTCTGGAAAAAGGCCGAGTAGCTCACCATTATTTAGTAAAGTAATCGCATGACGAATGGCAGTCCGATCAGCTGTAGCACGACGCACAGGAAAGGCTTTCAACTTTGTGAAAATCCATTTTAAAACTGGTTTTGCGAATAATTCCTCTTTGGCCATAAAATGAATAGGTCTAGCGAAAGCAGTTCCAACTACAGGGGGATCAAACAGACTCACATGATTAGCAGCTATAATTGCACCACCATGGGAGGGTATATTATCGGCTCCAATAATTTTACAACGAAAAATAACCTTAAAAAAATAATGTAAAAAGACCCTAACTACGTTATACAAGGCTAGATCTCTCCTCGCAATTTTTTAAAATTGCTGTTACCGCTTCTTCTATAGAAAGTGTAGTTGTATCAATTAATATAGCATCAGAAGCCTGTATTAGTGGTGCAAATTCACGTTCGCTATCTGCTTTATCGCGGTCAGCTATTTCTTTCTCAAGTTCTTCACGATTAACAATAAATCCCTTCTCCGTTAATTCTCGCCATCGGCGGTCAGCACGTTCTTTAATGGAAGCGGTTAAAAATACTTTTACATCCGCATTAGGTAGGACATGGGTGCCAATATCACGTCCATCCATAACAACTCCACCAGCGGTGGCCATTTGACGTTGCAATTGGAGCATAGCATCACGTATAGCTCTAATTTGAGCAATTTCAGAAACCAGCCGAGAAATTTCTGGATTACGGATTTCCTCAGTAACATTAAAACCATCTACAAATACCGTAGTCTTTCCATCGACGTAATCTAATTGAATCTTAATATTTTTAGCTATATTTTCAATAGCTATTATATCATTATTTACATTGGTTTTCATTACTTTCCAGGTAATCGCCCGATACATTGCTCCTGTATCAATATAGTTATAACGAAGCCTATGAGCCAGTATTTGAGCAACCGTACTCTTACCTGCTCCAGCAGGCCCATCTATCGCAATAATTAATTTTTTCATGACTTCCTCCATATACAAAATTAAATATACTGCTTCCAATCTATAACTGGAAGCAGTATAAAATTATGCTCTAATAATATCTAATGTTGTAAAGAAATTAGGATAAGAAATATTAGCACAATCAGGTTGATTAATTTCCACACCATTTGATGCAGCACCAGCAATTGCAAGAGACATAGCCATTCGGTGATCATGGTAAGAACAACATTTGGCAAACTGTAATTGCTGGCGGCCATTAATGATAAGGCCATCCTTTGTTTCCGTTATAATGGCTCCCATTTTACCCAGTTCGCTAGCAACAGCCTTTAATCGATCAGTTTCCTTTACCCTTAATTCGTCAGCATCCCGAATCGCAGTCTGCCCGTTTGCAAATAAAGCTGCTACAGCCAATACTGGTATTTCATCAATTAGTCTTGGTATAATAGGGCCCTCAATTGTAACACCTCTTAATTCGGCTGATTTGACCACTAGATCAGCTACAGGCTCAGCACCACTAAAACGTTCATTTTCGATCGTTATATTTGCCCCCATTTGCCTTAGTATATCTAAAATGCCTGTGCGAGTTGGGTTTATTCCAACATTTTTAAGAGTTAAATGGCTATTAGGAATAATGGATGCCCCTACTAACCAAAAGGCAGCTGAGCTTATATCCCCAGGCACATCAATTTCCGCTGGTGCCTGTAACTCAGCTACAGGACTAACGCCTACACTCGTACCTTGTCTTTCAATTTTTACACCAAAAGTCTCTAACATAAGTTCTGTATGGTCACGGGATATATATGGTTCTGTCACAATACTTGGGCTACTTGCGAATAGCGTTGCCAATAATATTGCTGATTTTACTTGAGCACTAGCCATTGGCATATTATATTCTATACCCTCTATTTTTTCACTTGGCATGATAGCCATAGGAATATACCGCGTATCTTGACGACCGCTTATTTTCCCGCCCATCTTAGTTAAAGGAGTAACGACTCTAGCCATCGGCCTACTACGCAAAGAGGCATCACCTGTAAGTACACTAAAAAAGGGTTGTCCTACTAAAATACCTGATAATAGACGTAATGTAGTCCCAGAGTTTCCTGCATCCATTATGTTAGGCGGCTCTTGTAAACCATGTAATCCATTTCCTAGAACATGTAAGTTATTAGATGCATCTTTTTCAATTTTTGCCCCTAATGCTCGCATACAACTAACAGTTGATAGACAATCTTCAGCGTATAAGAAATTTTTTATTACTACAGGTGTAGAAGCAAGTGCTGCAAACATAACGCTTCTATGAGAAATGGATTTATCGCCGGGAATATGTATTGTTCCAGATAAACCACCTTTAGGACTTATAGTTATATTTTCTAACATGTAAAATCTCCCCCCATGTTTTAGTCAACTATATTACATAACCCTATCAATAGCCATTGCCAGGCATTGTAATTCTCTCATCATTTGTTCAAAATTGTGAGGTGTTAGCGATTGTTGCCCATCGGAAACAGCTTCTTCTGGACAAGGATGAACTTCAATAATTAAGCCATCCGCTCCAGCTCCAAGAGAGGCTTTTGACATTGGGTTAACTAAACGCCAATTCCCAGTACCATGACTAGGATCAACAATAACTGGTAAATGACTAAGGTGTTTGATTAAAGGTATTGCATTTAAATCTAAGGTGTTACGCGTATATGTTTCAAAAGTACGAATACCGCGTTCACATAACACTATATTCTCATTGCCACCAGCCATAATATATTCTGCTGCCATCAACCACTCTTCCATAGTAGCTGATAGACCACGTTTAAGTAAGATCGGTTTCCCGCTTTTGGCTACTTCTTTTAAAAGTACAAAGTTTTGCATATTGCGGGTACCAATTTGTAGCATATCTACATACTCACTCATCATTTCAACTGTTCGAGGATCTGTTACCTCGGAAACAACTGGTAATCCTGCCTTAAGAGAAACGGCTTTAAGTATTGCCAATCCCTCTTTTTCGAGTCCTTGAAAGCTATATGGTGATGTGCGCGGTTTATAAGCCCCTCCACGAAGCATACATGCTCCAGCTTTTTTTACGGCTAGGGCAGCTTCTAGTAATTGCTCATATCCCTCGACAGCACATGGACCAGCAATAACAGATACATTTTTATCACCAAATACAGCATTACCAACAGTTACTATAGTATTTTCTCGCCGAAACTCCCGGCTAACTAATTTGAACGGCGTTACAATTGATATTACTTTTTCAACCCCTGGCATTCGTTCAAAACTTGCAGGATTACAAGTTGAAGAATCACCAATCGCCGTAATAATTGTTTTACCATAACTATTAAGACAATGAACCTCTATTTCATGCTGGCGAAATTTCCCCATTACATGTTCGATTTGTTTATCTGTCGAATCTGTCATTACAATAATCATCTATAAGAGCCTCCGATAATTTAACAAAAATATATTTATTTATAATTCACCGCCAGATTCTATTATCCTTTTTACTACTCATTTTTAAATTTTATTTTACCAATTGGCAGAATTCTCTTCGATCCTTCTACGATTAAGCCATCCTGTGGAGAAAGTAGATCATTATCTGGGACATTAATAATAAATTGAATTGGCTGAGCAAGGGCTGTTGCATCAATCTCAACATAATCACCATCATATATGGTAATCTTGCTATTGCCCTTGGTAAATCCGTCTACTCTTTTACCATTTACCATTATAAAAACATCTGATTCTGTAGATGGTTTAACCATGTGAATTAGAAGTACCTTACTTTTACGCAAAAGATTTTGATAGTGTTTAATAACAGTAGTTTCTTCAACAATTTGTAAGGGCGTATCTGTATGTAGAGGTATAGCAGCAGTAATACGTTCACCTTCCATTTGATCAACTTTCGATAAATAGATTCGTGTACCTTCTTTAAATAGCAACAGTTGGGATATAAACAACGTCGTAATACAGATTACTAGCAAGCGAAATAGTATAGCTTCACCACGTTCCATCCAATTGTCCTTAGAGTTAGTCACTAAAGATGTCACCCGCTTTTCTACCTTTTTGTCTTTATTATACGCCGTTTCTTCCAGTACATACTGATCTGTTAGATGCTACATTTCTGCCGCATTTTGACCTGCTACATATCCAGTAGAAAAAGCAGCTTGCAAATTATATCCACCAGTATAACCATCAATATCAATTACTTCACCAGCAAAATACAGTTCTTCCACCACTTTTGATTCCATGGTTTTGGGGTTGATTTCCTTAACGTGTATACCACCTGCTGTGACAATTGCCTCACTAACTGGACGTGTGGCTGTTATTGTAAAGGTTAATTTTGTGATCTGTTCTACTAATCGGGCACGCTCGCCTTTTGTTATTTGATGAACAAATTTATCCGGATCCAAATGCGCTAAATCGATAATGACATTAATTGATTTAGCTGGTAGTAATTCACCAAGTGAATTTTTCAATTGTTTGCGGGCGAATTTTTCAAAGTCTCGCTGAATTCGTTTATCTAACACTTCAGATGTTAAAGCTGGTTTTAAGTTAATTTGTATTAGTACCTCTTGATTGGGATGGTTTGTTAGTAGTTCAGCTACCTTCTTACTTAATGATAAAATAATAGGTCCAGATAACCCATAATGAGTAAATAACATCTCGCCGAAATCATCCGCTACTTTTTTGCCTCCAAAAATTACACTAGCAGATACATTTTTTAATGATAACCCTTGTAGCTCACCAATCCAATCTTCCCCTACCTCTAGTGGTACTAACGACGGCTTTAATGGAACAATTGTATGTCCAATCATTTCACCCATACGATATCCATCGCCAGAGGAACCAGTACCAGGATAAGAAGCACCACCAGTGGCTAAAATCACAGCGTCAGCCCTGTACTGAACATTGTTATTAGCAAGAACTCCTGTTACTTTACCATCATGCGTGAGAATTCTTTTTACCTGCTGACCCGTTACCACTTCTATATCAAGTTCTTTAAAGGCCTTCATAAAAGCTTGCACGACATCTTTTGCTTGATCGCTTACAGGGAAGACACGTCCACCCCGTTCTACCTTAGTCATTACTCCATAGCTATTTAAAAAATCGATGATATCTTGGTTACTAAAACTATATAAGGCACTATAGATAAAAGAGCCATTTCCCGGCATGTTTTTGATAATAGTTTCCTTATCAGCAATATTAGTAATATTACATCTACCTTTACCAGTAATAGATAATTTCCTACCTACAACAGACATCTTTTCTAAAATAGTTACTTTTCCACCATTTTGGCTGGCACTAACGGCGGCCATCATTCCTGCCGGCCCACCACCAATTACAATAATCTTTTTCATCTAAACACCCTTTCATGTAGATTTTAGTGCATAAAATTCCTATATGTAGTATAACAAAAAGCCCTTATTATGTTGCAAATAAGGGCTCACACTCTTATTTATTTATTGAGATTCTGTAAGGCTTCTACTTCTTGAGGAAGTAAGTGTCTATAACTACCTCGGCGTAAACCTTCAAGTGTCAGAAAGGCAAATTGAACCCGTTTAAGTTGCTTCACATCCGAACCGATTGCCTCAAACATACGTCGTATTTGACGATTTTTGCCTTCATGAATTGTGATTTGTAGACTCGTCATATTTCTTTCTCGATCAAAATCTATCATGTTTATTACAGCGGGTGCTGTCATGCCATCCTCTAATTGAATACCAACCCTAAGTAAGTCGAGTTTTTCCTGTGACGGTCTGCCAGCAACCTTGGCTATGTAAGTTTTATCTATTTTCTTACTTGGATGTATTAATGCATGGGTTAGTGCGCCATCATTAGTTAATAATAGTAGGCCTTCTGTATTATAATCAAGCCGACCTACTGGGTAGATACGCTGAGTAATATCACTAACTAATGATGCCACTGTCTTACGATCTTGGGGATCTTTTAGTGTAGTTAATATTCCCTTTGGTTTATACAGTAAAATATAGACGAGTTTCTCACCGGCTATAGGCTTACCGTCAACCATAATCCGGTCTTTACCTGGAGTTACTTTCGTCCCCATTTCCGTAACTACCTTACCGTTTACCGTCACTCGACCTTGTTGTATAATTTTTTCGGATTCTCTTCTAGAAGCAACTCCAGCTTGGCTGATAACTTTCTGCAAACGTTCCAATATAATAAGCTCCTTTGAAAAATAATTAATCTACCATAATGTTATAAAAATCAGTTTGTTGTTTACAAAGTCTAATTTCTTTGTTTCCCTGTACCTTTTTTAAGCAACTGCCACAAATACCTTCACCACAACACATTGTAGCATTATTAGTCGCCACCATAGGTATATTAACTCCTGCTTCCTGCATAGCTGTTATTACTCCATAATGTTGACTATCAGGTCCGGCGCTTACTATAAGGTCGGGCTTCTCCTGATCTATCCACTTTTTAAGCGTAGGCATTCCTACCTTACGCAAGGAAGGTACAATATGTACTAGAGCACCTAATTGATGTAATTCTTCTGCAATAAATATACTTCCTACCTTACCAGGGGCTAATATGGTCATAACTTGATTATTCTTATCCTTATTCATTAAATTAACCGCAAGAGGTAATCCTGGGGCTTGCCCTATACCACCAGCTACTAATATTATCTTACCATAAGTAAGATTGTCAATCCAGGGCTGACCTAAAACTCCGTTCCAGTAAGGTCCACGTATGACTATTTTACAGTTATTATCGGCTATAATCCTAAGTGATTTAGGTCCGATGGTTTCTATGACTACTTGTATCGTATTATTTTCCACTTTCATAATATTAACGGGGAAAGAAAAAAAGTGTGGATCATTTGGACGCCGTAAAAAAACAAAAGAACCGATTGAAGTTAATTGTTCGGCAAATTCATTACTCACTTGCATTTCTAGCCTATATGTATTCTCACTAATTTGTTCTTTTATAACAAAGTTAACCTCTTCTTCCTTCCTTGTTTTTATGATTTCATCACTTTGTGGTTGTTTTTTATACTGCCAATGTTTTTCGTATAATATACATACTCCCGCCCAATTGCAATTACAAGTACCGTCTCCTTTTAAATGACTGCAAACAACACACTGATTCGTTTCTGCTAATAAACATGGGCAATATTTTGAATTAATATCAATACACTGGAATATATTCCTATCCATCTTATACCTCCTTATACTAGGCATATATTATAGATATCATTCAATCCAGCACGAGTTACTCTTTCATTTATTTCAGTACGGTTTATAGAATAAAGGGATAGATTTTTCATTCTTTCAAAATATACAGATCCTGAAAAAGAATAACGCATACTTAATCCCGCTTCAGTTTTCATCTGTTCATGTACAAAGTGGATGAAGTCACCAGAGACTAATGTTGTTGGTAATTCTAAATATTGCATATCCAAACAATGTCTAACAGCGTAATTTACAATATGATATGCAATAATACTTTTCTTCATTATACTAAATAATTAGGACATTCTTTTGATGTAGCCATCCATTATTTCCTATAATAAATACAAGAAACTCCCTAAACTCTAGGGAGTCTCTTGTATTTCCATTCCTTGAACAATTGTCCTCATCTCAAAATAAATACTATTACATATCCTACAATCCGTCCCCAGCTTTTAATTGTGCAGCTTGGTGAATATCTAGGAGGCCAATAATTCTCATAGCTCTCGCTATTGTATTAATAAGATAGTTTTACTTAGATACTATTTTCAATTCTTTCTAATTTATAAAGAATTGGATGAAGCCCATCAGCACAACAAAATATTTCAGTTCCTTTTTGCTTAATCCAAGGATAATCATGCCCTAATGCTATATCACCTACTTCAATCTTTTTTAGAACAGTAATTTTTACATCGTAATATCTTGTTGCCGCCATATTTCTACCTCCGATACTTATCTACAAATTAAGCCAACTCACTTTTTCAACAAAAGATCAATAATCCCGCTAGGTGTAAAGATAGTCTATTAATATATATCCTCATAAACTTTGGTATTTTTCAAACATCCTCTTGTACAATTAATACACAATCGGGCAAGGTAATAATATTCCTAATTAGCTCCGTATAAAGGATATGATTTTATTACAAGCTAAATTTAAAAAGGGGCGTATTTATGCTTTCTGCAAGTAGCGAGTCTGAATATATGAAATGTGATGCTTGTGGTCAAGAAAGAGAATGTTTTGTACAACGTAAATTTGGCAATGAACAGGCCCTGTGTGCATATTGTTTGTCTGCGATATATTGCTATTTATAAAATTGGGGAGCCACTTTGACTTCCCTTATTTTATATAATCAATTATTCATACATCTTGGAAAACGGGTCATAGTTACTATTTTCATTCCAGAAGTATTCAATCCTTTGACTAATCTCTAATGCTTTTTCCTTCCCCAAAAGGTCTGCTATAAATCCTAATGTCATATCTATTCCAGCCGATACCCCTGAAGATGTATATATATTATTATCCCTTACCCATCTTGCTTCTTTTATCCACAGAACATCTTTCCCTTGCTCTGTAACCCAATTAAATGCTCTTTTATTTGTTGTTGCTCTTTTTCCATTTAGCATTCCCGTTTTAGCGAGTAAAGCCGCACCTGTACATATGCTAAGTATATATTTTGATTGACTAGAAAAAGTTTTAATAAGATTTATAAAATTGTTGTCTTGAATATTTTCTCTTGTTCCAATTCCACCTGGCACAAGAAAAATTTTTTCCTTACCTTTTTCGCTTGTATATAAATTAGTATCTACTCTTACATTTTGAGAGCTTTCAACAATTCCTCCATTAGCAGATACAAAATTCAATTTAAAAATATCAGGCAAACCCCCAAGTATTTCAACAGGACCAAAGACATCTAATGTTTCAAATTTATCAAATAAAAGTATGTCCACTCTGTAGATCATATAACTTCCTCCATCTTAATTATCGGTTTACTTCTTTTTTATCAGCTAATTTTTAGGCTCTACCGTCATCACTTTGTTAAGAGAATATCTTTATCCTCTTATCGGCCATATATAACCAATAACATATGTAACTCTTTTTAAACTTTCAATAAAGTCTCTACTTATATTTCTAGAAAATCACCCATAGAAAGTAAATCTATCATATTTAAAACTTACTACCTAATCCAAAAAATTCCTGCTATAAGGCAATATAAAAATTATGACATACTTACACATCCATGATCTTAAATTTACTTGTATGGAGCAAATAGACCACTGATTGGTGATAATAATGATAAGATAAATAAAAACTACTACATTGTAGGTTTGCGAATGCAAACACCATATTATCATTTTATCAGAATTAACCACCATCATATAAAATCACTCCTACTATCCCCATATACTACACATACTAGATATGGTATTACGCCATATCTATTTCCATTTTTCAAGATAATGAATGAGGGAAAGCTCAATAATAAATCTTACATTCCTTTTTAATGGGAATAATTGATAATAAGATTTTTCGATTAGAGAATCACAACAATAACAAATTGATGTAAGGAGAATGATAATGTCACTTGAAAAATTTATATTATATATAATGTGGTTTATCCCAATAGCTTCTTATGTGCTATTTATTCCCAGATATAAACAACGCAATGCCCAAATCAGTTTCTTATTTATGCAATCGTTCACTTGGTTTTTTGGGTTAGTTACCGTTGATTTGGGATTTATCGAATACCCTATACGTTTTTTCTCTGAGGTTAATAGAACTAATTTTTCCTTTGAGTATTTAGCCTACCCTGTCATTTGTGTTTTTTAAAATATCTATTATCCAGAAAGTAAAGGCAGATCAATTAAGTTTATATACTATGCTAGTACCTGCTTCGCTATCACTGGTCTAGAACTTATATTTCAGAATTATACACAGCTCATTAAGTACATAAATTGGACAGGTTATATTTCATGGATAACTTTATTCATTTCTTTATATGTGTCTAGGTTATATTACAGATGTTTTTTAAAAATACCATCGATTCCGTCCTAATATTCTATTTTCTCAACTAGATCTAAAAAATCAAAGTTAACATTATAGTGAATAATGAATACACTATAAAGAGTAATTATTATGAAAAACGGAGGGATTATTATATGCAAGACCAGTCATGTACGATTGCTCTACTTGTAGGAGGCGCATTGCTTGCTGGAGCGGTGTATACTTATGCAAAACTTGGTTTTTTCAAAATAGATTAGAGTAAATCTAAACTACTTAAATTTTATCCTTACAACAAATTAATCACTATCCTGTCCATTTTTTTGCCGGAGAAGTCATTCTACTTCAGAAATCTTCTTCTTCTTTATTATACGAATGGCGACTTTAATCATAACTGCGTATCCTCTAGCCAATTTATCTAAATCTTTATGAGGATTATAACTTACTGTCACGTTATACTTAGGGGATGCTGTTTTTTCCACCCTCACCACCTCCCGTACAGTTTATGAGCTACTGCTTTCCAACATTACTATAGATAAAAAATATAATGACGCAGAAAAGACACAGCACTATTCCACTACTAAATGGACGTGCTGTGTCTTATATTTTCAAAAATGTCTTTAGTAAATTAGAAAATACTCATAGAGGTCGTCCCTTCAAGATAAACTGATGGATGATATCACCATTAATTCCATGGGCGCTCTCCATTACCGTCTCAGATAAACTAGGATGAGGGTGAATTGTGTGGGCAATTTGATCTGCCGTTAAGCCATTATGAATGGCGATTGCACCTTCCATAATTAGATCACTAGCGTGGGCTCCTAAGATATGCATGCCTAGTACTTTATCATTATTAGCATCGGCTATAATTTTGACTAAACCATCTGCTTCCCCCATAGAAACAGCCTTACCATTACTAGCAAAATTAAATTTACTAACTTTTATATCTATGTTTGTGTCTTGAGCCTCCTTCTCATTAAGCCCAACCATAGCTAATTCTGGCGTAGTAAATATACAACCTGGCACTGCACTGTAATCCATACTAATATTACCACCCAATGCATTTTCTGCAGCAACCATACCCTCTGCCGAGGCGGCATGAGCCCACATTTCCTCTCCAGTGACATCACCGATAGCATAAATTCCAGGTATATTGGTCTCCATTTTGCTGTTCACCTTAATACCAGCCTGGCTGTAATCAATACCTGCAGCTTCAAGCCCTAGCCCAGCTACTATAGGTTTTCGTCCAGTTGCTACTAATACTTTTCCCACAGTGAGTTCTTGAATTGACTTACCATTATCAAGAGAAACCTTAACGCCTTCGTTGTTTTCCTCCATACCAATTACTTTGGTATTTGTCAGCATTTTTATGCCCTGTTTGCGTAAAAGGATCCCCATACGTTTGACTATTTCATTATCAATATTCGGTAAAATTGTCGGCAGCATTTCTACTACGGTTACATCTGAGCCAAAGGATTGAAAAATAGCGGCAAATTCAATCCCTACCGCACCTGCACCAATGACCATCATACTGCGTGGTACATGATCTATCTCTAGCAGCTGATTACTGTCAATGACATTAGGCAAATCCTGGCCTGGTATAGGTAAATGCATGGGCTCAGAACCTGTAGCAACAATAATATGTTTTGCTTCATAACTGATTTTCTCTTTTCCTTGTGTGATAATCAACCGATTTGGCCCTTCTAGTACTCCTACTCCATATATCGTTTCTATAGCATTGCTTTTAATTAACTGTTCAATACCGCCACGCAGCTTGTTAACAACTTGATTTTTACGTAATCTAATGGCATCAAAATCAAATCCTATATTCTCAGCCTGCAGACCAAATTCATGACAATTCTTAAGTTCTTGCCATTTTTCAGCGCTTTTTAATAAGGTTTTGGTAGGAATACAACCTCGGTTTAAGCAGACTCCACCCATCTTATCCTTTTCTACCAATAATACTTTCCCGCCTAATTGGGCAGCTCGTATGGCGGCAACATAGCCTCCAGGACCACCGCCGATCACCGCTACATCATAACCCATTTTTTTCCCTCCCTTGGTATTGTTGCCACAGCTAACGAAGCATTTTCCAGAAGTCCTGACTATATTTTGTTGACGCCAACTCTTTACTTACTCTCTTTTCTTCTTCTGTAAGTTCTCCACTCACTAGCTTGATGCCTAGAGCCGCCCCAAAAGCCTCGGGCATGGGATGATACACTTCTTGCCACGTTACGGTTCTTCCTAACACATCTTCAATCGCTGTAGCTCTCCCCTTTAACATTTGAGCTGTCTGCTGGCGTTTTTCTACTGATGGCAGCCGCAGTAACTCTACAAACTGCTCAGCGAAAAACCGCAATAGTAACGATCCATGCTGTAAAATAACGCCATTCTTACGTACCTGGGCACTTCCCGCCAGCTTTCGCCCTTCTACTGTAACTTCATAATGAGAAGGAGCATCAAAGCAAGCCGCTGACGCAGGTTGTTTTTTCCTCTGCCCATAAGCCGCTGCAGGCACAGTCATTTGTGCCTGTATACCAAGTTCCCTAAGACCAACTAATAAACCGTTGCTAAAATAGCGATAAGATGCCGTAATGGTTTTAGGGATTAGAGGGTCATCTTCCTGGACCACAATGCTATAGGTGAGCTCGGCATCATGCAGAACTGCTCTACCTCCAGTTAATCTGCGTACCACGTCAATGTTACGCTCTTTACATTGATCAAAATCAATTTCAGACATCGCCCTTTGAAAATATCCTAGACTAACTGCTGCAGGTTGCCAGCCATAGAACCTGAGTGTGGGCGGAACTTTACCAGCGCTATGTGCCAGTAATATGGCTTCATCAACAGCCATATTTATTGCGGCATCAGCGAACCCACTGTTAATTAGTCGCCAGTTCATCATATTCTCCCCTAACAATCTCGCACTCCTCAATGGCCTTAGTAACTTCTAAAGAAGTAAGGCGGCGAGGATAATTATACATAAGACCGCCAGGACGCTCATTATAGTAAGGACGATTACAATCATCACAGCCACTTGTTTGAAAAGCTTGACCGTCTTCTAATATCCTTAATAACTCAACCTCGGGTACATTAAACTCGGAAATGATCCCATCCTGGTAGCCAATGATATCCTGCTTATACCCGTTCCTAAGCAGATGATGAGCAATCTGAATGCGCCGATAGTGAGCAATTGTTGGCGCATTCAGATGTGCCCAAGGGGTCCCACGTATAGGCGTAAAGGCAAATAAGCCAATTCTGATTCCTTTATCAATACAGGCCGCCATTCGACTCACCATATCCTCTTCACTTTCTCCTAATCCTACGATGAGATGCGTGGTAACAAGGCCCGGCAATGCCAGTGTGCACTCTAGTAAGAGGCTCCACTTGGAAGCCCACTGGCCGTTTTTCACCTTCTCGTATAACTCTGGCGTAGCGGCATCTAGAGCAATACAAACCCTTTCTGCGCCTCTTGATACAAGTTCTCTCGCCTGCTTTACTGTTTCTAGATGACTGGATACGCAGATAGGAACCGCACTGCTAACATGTAATAATTCAAGTGCATTAACAGTAGTATCCCAACTATTTGCGCTGTATACCACCTGCAAACAAGCTCGCTTTATTGCTCCTGCTTTATAAGTATCTCTGATTCCGGCGGCAGCTTCTTCCTTCGGAAAAACTGGCCAAGTTACCCTGGAAAGCAGGTTTACCCTGGCCTCACTGTCCCGTGACTGGGCACAAAATTGACAGTTGTTTTTGCACCTTTCCCCGAGCATAATATAAGCAGTAGTAGGCAGAACATCCGCTTTAATTTTCTTTTTGCCAATTACGCAGGCTGTACCTGCAGAAAGTTTCCAAAGGTTCATAGTACGCAGCACTCCTCAGTCCATAAGATAGACATGCCTAATTTTTTTGCTAGTGCCACAGCTTTAGGCGTAGGATTCACAATCGTATCCATACCGATTTTAACCGCCCATTGATCAATTTCACTACGATAATGTCCACCAGGACGCATACAACCTAAGTGAATGGGTATCGAGGGACATACCTGACGAGCCCACGTTAATAGTTTTACTACCTCCTCCATCTTTGGGGGCAAACAATCTGCATAACGAGTCCCACGAGTTGGTGTAAAAATAATAAATGTTAATGCATCCATACCGAGCTCCTGCAAAAGTTCCACTGCTTGATATTCGCCTCTGATCTCGCCAGCATGTAGACCAATGCAAATATGGGGCATTACCTTAACTTTTTGACGTAATTCTTTATAACAATGGATATAATCACTTACTGTCCGTTCTATACCAAATACTTCACGAATGGTCTCATCATCACCAACAAAATCAAAAGAAATACAGTCAGCAATCTCAGCGATTTCTACAATTTCAGCCTTATCTATCAATCCCACATGAAGATTATAAAGCCTTCCTCGTTTTAAGGCTCTCAGTTCAGAAATATGCTGACCAATAGGAACGGTCCCGTCAGCTTTACAGCCGCCGCTAATCAAAAAGCTAGTGGCGTTG
The DNA here is from genome assembly GCF_000725345.1 of Pelosinus sp. UFO1. Classification (NCBI taxonomy): domain Bacteria; kingdom Bacillati; phylum Bacillota; class Negativicutes; order Selenomonadales; family Sporomusaceae; genus Pelosinus; species Pelosinus sp. UFO1. Next base: position 2,179,765 of record NZ_CP008852.1, on the reverse strand, counting down.
CTCTCCTGCATAGCAGAGATTGGCAACATGTATTTAAGATAATGACCACCACAATGAGCGCAATTTTGTTCACAGCGATTTTCTGTGACACTGATGGATTTGGTATTCTTGGGGTATGTAAAACAAATTATTCTTTCCATCTTACAACCGGTTTGCGAGCGGCCAAAGTTTCATCTAAACGCCCAACTACTGTAGTACTGGGAGCACTCTTAATTAGGGACTGGTCTTCTTTGGCCTCCTGCGCAATTTTTCTCATTACAGCAATAAATCCATCTAAGGTTTCCTTGCTTTCTGTATCCGTTGGTTCAATCATGAGTGCTTCTTCTACAATCATAGGGAAATATATGGTGGGTGGATGATAACCATAATCCAGTAGTCGTTTGGCAATATCTAGCGTTCGAATGCCATATTGAGTTTGTTCCTTGGATGTTAAGATACATTCATGCATACAAAAACGAGTAAAAGGAGCATGGTACTGTTGCCGCAACTGGGTCAAACAGTAATTGGCATTCATTACAGCATCTTGACTGGCTTGGCGCAATCCATCTGGACCTAAAGCACGGATATAAGCGTAGGCACGAACAATAATCCCAAAATTACCATAGAAAGAATGTACCTTGCCAATAGACAGTGGACGATTATGATCTAGGTCATATTTACTTCCATCAAAAGTGAGCACAGGGGTAGGTAAAAATGGGGCAAGGCTACGCTTTACACCTACAGGTCCTGAGCCTGGACCACCACCCCCATGTGGTGTACCGAAGGTCTTATGAAGATTAAAATGGACAACATCAAAGCCCATATCTCCAGGCCTAACAATCCCCAAAATGGCATTGGCATTAGCCCCATCATAATATAACAGTCCACCCGCATTATGGACAATGCTAGCAATTTCTTGAATATTGGTTTCGAACAATCCCAAGGTGCTTGGATTAGTCAACATGAGGGCAGCCGTATCTGGTCCTACTGCTCTGCGGAGTGCTTCTAAATTGATAGATCCATCTTCATTTGATTTTATTTCCACGATTTCCATCCCACATACGGCAGCTGATGCAGGATTGGTGCCATGAGCCGAGTCAGGCACGATAACTTTGTTTCGCGCTTCCCCATTGCGCCGATGATAGGCCCGAATCAGCTTTAATCCGGTCAATTCACCATGAGCACCTGCAACTGGCTGCATGGTAACAGCATCCATTCCTGCAATCTCAGCAAGATACTGTTCCATGTTATATAACAGTTCTAAGGCGCCCTGCACTGTTTCAGGCTGCTGCAAAGGATGCAATAAAGCAAATCCAGGATAACGGGCGATATCTTCATTCACTTTTGGGTTATACTTCATGGTGCACGAACCTAATGGATAAAAGCCTGAATCTACACCAAAATTCCGTTCAGACAGTTCTGTATAATGACGCATTAAATCTAGTTGACTGACTTCTGGCAGGGCCGCAGGATTTTTTCGTAAGAATTCTCGGGGTATTAGTGATGTAATGGCTTCTTCTGGTACATCACATTTTGACATATCTATGGCACAGCGACCTTCTTTCCCTATTTCAAAAATCAAGGATTTAGTTTTTCTCATACTATCGCCCCCAATTTCTTTACCAATTGGTTAATATCGTCCTGCGTCCTGTTTTCTGTTACACACAATAGCATGCAGTTTTTAAGTTCTGGATAATAAATACCAAGGTCCAATCCACCAATCATTTTTTCCTGTAGTAATTCTTCATTGATTTGAGCGATGGATTTTGGACAACGTATAATAAATTCTTTAAAATAACTTGCCCCAAATACAGAGGTGAATCCTTCTAGTTTTGTCAGCTCACGGCATGCGTAGTGAGATTTTTGCAGTGATAATTCGGCTACCTGACGCAGACCCTCTTTACCAACAGCACTCAAATATACAGCAGCTGTTAAGGCGCACAAAGCTTCATTGGAGCAGATATTTGAAGTCGCCTTTTCCCTACGTATATGCTGTTCCCTTGCCTGTAAAGTTAACACGAATCCTCGATTACCATCATGGTCCACGGTCTGCCCCACAATACGACCAGGCATCTTGCGCATCAGTTTCTCATTAGCAGCAAAAAAACCCAGATAAGGACCACCAAAAGCAGTTGCTAATCCCATAGACTGGCCTTCACCAACTACGATATCGGCACCAAGTACACCAGGTGCTTCTAAAATACCTAAGGAAATAGGATCGCCAGCTACGATAAGCAATGCTCCCTCTGCATGAGTAAGGTCAGCAATTTTTTTTATATCTTCAATACACCCGAAAAAATTAGGTGATTGAATGATGACAGCAGCGATATTTTTGCTCATTAATTGTGTGAGTTCTTCCCTATTCACAGTACCATCTGTATAACCAATCTCTGTTGTTTTATATCCCCAATCCGTTCCGTACGTAGTGAGCACAGTGCGGTAATGAGGATGCACTGTGCTTACTACCAGCACTTCACTGCGATCTGTGACGTTACATGCCATCATTGCCGCCTCGGCTAAGGCGGTACCACCGTCATACATGGAAGCATTGGAGACTTCCATCCCTGTTAACTGGCAGATCATACTTTGGTATTCCCATAATGCTTGCAAGTATCCTTGGGAGATCTCTGGCTGATATTGAGTGTAAGCTGTATAAAACTCAGAACGTCTTATTACATGGTCAATCACACTTGGTATGTAGTGATCATAAGCCCCTGCACCTAGAAAACAAGTATATTCCTGGAGATTAGCATTTACCCCAGCTAATTTATGAAGGTAGTTTATCAAATTCAGCTCCGACATGGGAGCAGGTAACTGTAGTGGGCGATTAAATAATAGATGGGTTGGAATATCATTAAAAAGATCTTCCACTTTCTCTACACCAATGGCAGCAAGCATGGCACGTCGGTCTTCGTAAGTATGAGGTAAATAGCTCCACCCCATTTTAATGACCTCCCTCAGCTATTAATTTTTCATACTCGTCACTACTAAGTAGTTGGTTCAAGTCTGCTGGATCGGCTATTTCGATGACTACCAGCCAACCCTCGCCGTAAGGATCTTCATTCATAATTTCTGGTGCATCAGTAAGCGTCTCATTTACTTCCACAATCACACCACCAATAGGTGCATAAATATCAGATACTGCTTTCACTGACTCTACCACTGAAAAACTCGCCCCTACAGCTATCTTACTGTCCACTGTAGGCACCTCAACAAACACTACATCACCAAGCTGAGACTGAGCATAATCGGTAATACCCACCCTTGCACGAGTTCCCTCAATTTTTACCCATTCATGGTCGCGTGAATACTTTAATTCTACTGGAGTTTTCATTTTTATTTCCCCTTTCTTCTATAAAATGGTTTAGGAATTACTTGAGCAGCTACCTTCTTACCACGAATTTCTATATCAAATTGCTGTCCAATTATAGCAAATTCGGCTTCTACTAAAGCAAGACCGATATTCTTATCCAAACTTGGCGAATAGGTTCCTGTGGTTACTGTCCCAATGCATCGCCCTTGTGCCATTACAGGATATTCAGGCCGAGCAATCCCTCGTCCAGTTATAACAAAACCTACAATTTTACGTTTTACGCCATTTTTCTTTTGCTCTGCTAAAGCAGCACAACCAATAAAGTCACCTTTATCCAGCTTCACAAACATACCAATCCCTGCTTCTAAGGGGGAAATCTCCTTGGATAATTCATGCCCATAGAGTGGCAGGCAAGCTTCAAAACGCAGAGTATCTCTACAGCCTAGACCTGCAGGTAACAGCCCATAAGACTTACCTGCGGTCATTATAGAATTCCACAATGATGCTGCATCCTCTGGACGACAGTAAATTTCAAATCCATCTTCGCCAGTATAACCAGTTCTAGATACTAGCGTCTCCTTGCCTGCCACCATTACTTTTGGTAAAAACCAATAATACTCTAGATTTTCTAAAGCTACATCTGTCAATTGGCTAAGAATAGCCTGAGCTAGGGGACCTTGCAAGGCTAGCTGCGCTGTGTGATCGGATAAATTGATTAATTCTGTATGAAAGCCTCCCTTATTTTCCTGCATCCACTGCCAATCTTTCTCAATATTAGCCGCATTAATAACTAATAAATATTCTTCTTCACCCTGCTTATAAATAAGCAAATCATCAACAGTACCACCATCCTGATAACACATGGGCGTATACTGTATTTTATGATTAGCAAGGCGAGATACATCATTCGTTACTAATTTTTGTACAAATGCAAAGGCATCAGGCCCCTTGACAAGTACCTCCCCCATATGTGAAACATCGAATAAGCCAGCCTTTTCTCTAACTGCTCGATGTTCCTCCAAAATCCCAGTATACTGTACTGGCAGTAGCCAACCTCCAAATTCAACAATCTTTCCACCGTACTCTAAATGTGTCTCATATAGAGGCGTCTTTTTTGATGCTGCCATAATCCATCTCCCCTTTCTGCTTGGTTTTAAAAAAAATAAAGACAGAGACAAAGGCGGACGAATCCTCCTTTGTCTCTGTCTGTTGTACCTGAGAGTTTTGCCTAAATAGGCTCCCCATCGGTGACGCCTTTACACAAGGCGTGCTCTCCAGAGTATAGTCCGGTTACGGTCCTTTTTGCCTGAGAGTTTGACAAAGTTCTTGCTCCTTCGGCGCCGCATTTAGCGATCTCTCCCTATAACCATCATCCCTATGCATTATTTTACTATTACGAATATTCTAGCAAATTAGTTAATTTGTGTCAATCGTATTTTATCGATGATTATCCTGTCAAAAAATTCGCATTTGAATCCTTGTAGAATTTTTCCGAATAAATGTAATTATTAATAGATATGATGATAAAAAGTGCTTTTTACCATTTTTTCTTAAGTAGGCTTAATGTTTCAGGAGAAGCCCCTAAGTAAGATGCAACATGCTTTTGTTTTACTTTAGAATAGATATCTAAATGTTCTCAATAATATCACGGCAACGTTGTTAAGTATCATATTAAAGTAAGCTTCTCTCTTCTTTTATATAATAAATGTATTCTGTGTATCGTCTTGTAATGACAAAAATAGTGGCTCACTATCAATATAAGTCATATAATTTGTATAATGACTAATACATCTGAATCTTCCAGCGCTTCAATATAATATGCTGAAGGTATCTGATAAATATAATTTGAATAGGAAGCAGCAGAATTTACTATCATTATCTATAGTCGTAATAGTAAACATACAAAATGCCTACAAGGATTCGCTCCAGAATCCTTGAGGCATTTTTTTATAGAGAATCTGCATAAATAGCAGCAACCGTCTTCCGGCTGGCCTCAATTGGTGCCATGCTGAGTAGTAACCCCAAGCTAGGAGTTTCAAAAGCTAAATCTGTCAGACGAGCCACATCACCATCTACAAATCCTTCCTCACGCAAGTTTTCCTTTATGCCGAGTGCCTTAAGCCATTGCTTTAAGCCGATGTAAGCAGAATGTGCTTCTTCTGGCGTACCTTTGATTCCAGGTAGTAAAGGTGCTAGGATATCTGCCAAAATAGCTCCCTTGGCTGGATAAATGTGTTTCACTACTGCTGGCAGTAGAATTCCTAGTCCTGAACCATGGGCCAAATCTGGTTTCATGCCACTAAGAGGATGTTCCATGGCATGCGTAAAATGTAAAAGTCCATTATCGAAGGCAACACCAGCGATCATGGAAGCGTACAGCAAATAATAGCGGGCTTCCAGATCCTTCGGATTATGCTGAGCTAATGGAAGGTAATGGGCAACTAAGCGAATTGTTTCTCGAGCTAAGCTGATGGCAAAAGGGTTGCCCAATTTTGTGGTAGCCGCCTCGACAACATGATTGATAGCATCAATTGATACATAGGCTGTCTGATCAGCTGGCAAAGTAGTCATGAGGGCTGGATCATCGATAGAGTACATAGGATACAAGCAGTCATAGGCAATAGCCGGCTTATATTCCTTCTCAGGTATACTGACAACTGCAAAACGATCAGCCTCAGTCCCTGTTCCGTGGGTTAAATTAATGGTGATAATCGGAACTGCTTTTTCAGGTACAAAAGCAAATTCGTACAGTTCACGTGCTGTTTTACCTTGGTTAGCTAATAAAACAGCCACACTCTTACCTGCATCAATCGGGCTGCCACCACCAATAGCAATAACAGCTTGTGCTCCAAACTCCATTGCTACCTGTGTTGCTTCATCAACTTGATCAACCGTCGGATTGGGAGTGATCTTACTGTATAATACTGGTGCGATACCAGCAAAAGAAAAGGCCTGTTCCACATGTACCCAAGCACCAGACTTGATATGTGACCCCTTACCAGTAACTACGAGAACCTTATTAATCCCCTGTTTAGCTAAAATGATCGCAATTTCGGTTATCTTAGTAATCGCGCCCACACCAAAATACACTATAGTCTTAGTCCGAATTTCCACAATTCGTTCCAAATCAACTTGTCTTTCCCACATATACATTCCCACCTTTCTATTAATTTTCCTTATATCCATATATATATGTCACTAAAAAACAAAGATAACTGTTTTTGTGAAAATTATAACAATAACATTCTAGAGATAGATTAGGATTTACAATTCATGCACAAGATTATTTCTCGCTGTTAAGTGATATAGTTCTCATTTATCTTAAACGTTTGTATCATCTGTAAATAAAATATCACTTCCTGCGAAAATAGAATCAAATCTATTAAACTTAGAAAGTTTTTTTAATTAATGAATGATATGAAGAATATATTTAATTGCGTACCTTATAGGTATTAACTAAAGGAATGAAGACTATATCTATTAAAGCTCACTACTACTAAAACAGAAATGATCTGTATCCAACATATATATCTAGGAGGATATTATGATAATCTCAGCAGCTGGATATCTGCGTGTCAGTACCGATGAACAAGCAGAACATGGAGTCTCACTTCCATCACAGAAATCGCGTATCATCGCTTACTGCCAATCACAGGGCTGGAATTTATATGACTTATATATTGATGATGGGTACAGTGGCAAAAATCTTAATAGGCCCGCAATGCAACGATTGATAGCGGATGTAAAAGAACAAAAAATCGGAGCCGTTATAGTTATCAAGCTTGACCGGCTATCGCGTCGGCAAAAAGATGTTTTATATCTACTTGAAGACGTTTTTGAACCTTCCTTTGTTGGATTTAAATCTGTATCTGAACCATTTGATACTACTACCCCATTTGGTAAGGCTGCTATTGGTATGATGGCCGTTTTTGCTCAATTGGAAAGAGAAACAATCGTAGAGCGTGTACGCGAGGGGAAAAAGGAAGCTGCAAAGCAAGGTCGTTTTATGGGAGGCCCTATTGCGCTAGGGTACAAATTTAATCGCGACACTCGAAAATTAGAAATCAATGAAATGGAGGCTGAAACAGTTCGCTTTATCTTTTCAGAATATCTTAATAGTGGCAAAGGGTATCAACATATTGCTGATGCTCTTAATGAACGTCATACTCCAACACCAAGCACCGCAAACCAGTGGTCAAGAGGTACTATAAGGGCTATCCTTAGAAATGCATTCTACGCAGGATTTGTGGAGCATAAAGGAAATATGAATAAAGGGGAACACCCTGCTATCATCCAAGAGGAAGAATTTTATACTGCACAAAAAATTAAAGCAATAAGAAGTAGTTACACCCCAAACGCCGAGTCAGGTCTTTTAACAGGAATCATATATTGTGGTGAGTGTGGTGCTAGGATGCGAATGAAAAAAGTATGGAAGAATCCTAGGAATCCAGTGGAGAAAGTTGACTATTATACTTGTTACTCACAAGATCGATCTTCAAAATCTATGATTCGTGATGTGAATTGCAAATGTGGACATAAGCGTGCGTCTGAGATCGAAATGGCTGTCATTAAATCTTTACATGAGTATAAACAGGATCCAATAATTTTAAAAAATACTATGGATAAACTTCTAAAAGATACTGCAAATGAACATATTACAAAATCCCAAACGCAGGCAGTAAGAGAATTAGATGGAATTAAGAAAAAATTAGATAAATGGTATGATGCCTTTGAAAAAGAAATTATTTCAGCAGATGACCTAGTTAATCGAATTAAAGATTTGCATGAGCACCGTGCTTATCTCGAAGGTAAAATACTTGAATACGATAAAATCATGAAAGTAAATACCAGCCAAGTTGCTACAGCAAAAGAGATATTTAATATATTAACGAACTTTGATATGATTTGGGACGGTGCAACCAAAGAAGAACGACGACAAATAGTATTGAGCTTTGTCCATAGCGTCACGATAGATAAGGCAAATAATATCTTTATTAAATTTTGAGAGGCATCGCTTTTTGTGTACTATGCTACAGCATTATTACCTGCTAGTAAACCAGTGACGATAGCTTCCGTATGACCTACAAGAATTGCTGATTTTTCACCACAACAAAACAGATTTTCCACACCTTCAACCTTTAAAGAACTTGAGCAAGGTGCCATTCCCAAATACCTTACCGAGTTACCTACACTCCCTGCATAAGGATCTTCATAACGAGCTTGTTCCAAACCAGGAACCTTTCGTAAATCTTCTATGGAAAAGAAGGGTGTCATTAGTTTTACATGGCCAGTATCTAGCAACACAAGGTTAGCTGCATATTCAGGTAAGGCATATTGAGTGCATGCTTTTTTACCTAACGAACTGCCTTTTTGCAGTTTTTCTGGTAGTGGTAATACTACGACGCCTTCCCTATCTAATTGGTCTCTGATTTCCTTATTAATTGAATCTTTACCTAGCTTACAAGACCCACTCATTGCGCCAAAGGATCCATCCGCTTTTCTTCCCATTATTTCTTTTACTTCTGCTTTCGCTGTAACGCTTACTCGTGGGCCAAATGCGGGACAACGTAATACACACATGGCGCACCCGTTACCATATTTAAGACAATTCCCCATAGATCCCGCCGTGCCAGTTGCATCAATAAATACATCACCGTCTATTTCGGCTCCGTCATTTACAACTAAGGCCTGAATCTTCTTGCCAAGTTTTACTACATCAACTACTCGAGTATAAGTCCTAATTTCAATACCATAGTTTTGTAATATTTTTTTAACCAACGGTTCCATTGTTGTTACGTCATATGTAGAAGCATGTTTATGTCCTGGGAATGAGAAACCTTTATGTTTAGTATTAGCATCCATAGCAACAAATACATCTCCGCCCCCCATAGCAATGGCTTCTTCTGCTGCTGTATATCTTCCATTATTACGGAATATACCTCCTACTAGACCAGTGCCCAATAGCAAATCAGTACGCTCCAATAAAAGCACATGGGCTCCAGTTTTAGCTGCTGACAATGCTGCAGCGCATCCTGCCCATCCTCCTCCAATTACTACAACCTTTACCATAAACATCCCCCCATACATTCTGCTATCACACTACAGTCTATTCTCTTCAACGATAAGTGACACTTAAATAGCAAATAAAAAAGGATGATTACATAATCATCCTTTTTTATACCTACTTTATCCTTCTATAAGAAATAGCATAAGATCGGTAACATCTATAAGCACTAGAATAAATGTTGGCATATATAGATAGAGCCCCAAAAGCCGATCAGATCACCAAGTAAACCAACCAAAACTGAATAACGTGGATTACTTATACCAATCGCACCAAAATATACCGTTAATATATAAAAAGTTGTATCTGTACTTCCTAAGACAGTAGAAGCAATTCGACCAAGCATAGAATCGGGTCCATAGGTATTTAATATTTCAGTAGTTAAACCTAATGCTCCCGTACCTGATAGCGGGCGCATGATAGCCAATGGTACTAGCTCCGGTGGAACGCCACAAAATGTTAAAACCGGATTTATAGCCTCTACTACTAGATCCATTGCACCTGATAACCTAAAAATATTTATTGCAACCATCATGGCTACCAAAAAGGGCATAATTCGAATTGCAGTGTAAAATCCTTCAGATGCGCCTTCTACAAAAGCTTCATATACCTTTACATGGCGAAAGTAGGCAATTGTTGGAACCAGTAATAAAATGATGGGTATCACCCAAACAGATAAGTGCTCGGAGAGTAGGATAAACATCCGTCTACCTCCTTACACGACATTGATAATAAATTCGGCAAAGGCGATCAGCAATGATCACACTAATAGTGGCAATAAAACTCACGATTAACGTTGCACCAATAATTTCAGTTGGATTAACTGATCCTGCAGCAGATCGAATTGCGATAATGGTAGCAGGCACCAATGTAAATCCTGCTGTACATAATGCTAATAGTGTACACATAGCAGGTGAGGCTGTATCTTTTTCTTTATTAAGTTGTTGTAATTCTTGCATTGCTTTTATACCAAGTGGCGTAACTGCATTACCAAGGCCTAGCATATTCGCACTAAGAGTCATAATAATTGCTCCCATAGCTGGATGATTCTTTGGTACACTAGGAAATAGAAAACGAATGACCGGGCCCAATAGTCGTGAAATAAAGTTTACAATACCTGCTAATTCAGCAATTTTCATAATGCCTAGCCATAAGCACATAATCCCAATTAACTTAAAAGATAATCCTACTGCTCCTTCCGCCGCGCTAATTGCACCTTGTGTTACCACTTCTATTCTACCCTGCCAACCGGCATATAGTATACCTGCCACCAGCAATAATAGCCAGATTAAATTAATCATATACATCACCCCTTATGAAGGTATGATGTACCTGTTATCACTAGAACAATTTAATTAAAATAAAAAAGTGAGATCTTATCTCACTTTAGGCAAAATTCTTAATGAAAAATGTAAAGATACTCCAAGCAGATGTAAATAGCGTGCCAAAGAAAGATTTACGTTCGACACTTTCTTCTGCAACTAGATCAATAGTAGCAATTTCGGTATTATTATAAAGGACTCTAGCGGTACCAAGTTTTTGTCCTTTTACTATTGGAGCTTCCATTTTACTGGGCGCGTCAACGATTGTATGAAATGCATCTTTATCTGATTCTGAGACAGGAACAGAGATACTAGTATCAGCTAACAATCTCACTACTTCCGACTTGCCATTTAGTACTTTAATGGTATTTAATATATCGCCCTGCTCAAACATTTTTTCTGATTTTATCTGAGCAAATGCAAAATCTAACAAGGCTTTTGAATCGTCCCACATGGTTTCACTATCCAAAACTACTGCAACTAGTTGTATATTATTACGCTTAGCACCTGAGACCAAACAACGTCCAGCAACATCGGTATAACCTGTTTTTACACCGTTGCCCCCTTCATAAAACCAAAGCATTTTATTTTCATTGTATAAATCACGATCAAATCCTTTACCTGGCCAAGGAATCACTTTATGCTCAGTACTTACAATTTGGGTAAACAAGGGATTTTTATAACCATATGCTGCAATTCGTGCTAAATCATGCGCAGTACTATAATGATTTGGATCAGGTAAACCACTAGAATTAGCAAAATGGGTGTCCTTAGCTCCAATCGCATGTGCTTTCTCTGTCATTAATTTAGCAAAGTTTTCTACCGATCCTGAAATATGTTCTGCGACAGCCACAGTGGCATCATTCCCTGATATAAGCATAATGCCATACAACAGGTCAATCATTTTTAAACTTTCTCCTTGCGTTAACCAGAGAGAGGATCCCTCAGTACTAGCAGCATTGGCACTTGTAGTGACTAGATCATCAAGATTACCATGTTCAAGAGCAACAATTAAACTCATCATTTTTGTAGTACTGGCAGGATATTTACGTTCCTCAGCATTTTTACTGTACAAAACCTTGCCTGTAGCTGCATCCATAACAATAGCTGCCTTCGCTGTAACATTAGGAGAATTGGTAGACGCAAAGCCAACAGTTGTTGTAATAACTGATACAAACATAAAAACAACAATGGATGCGATTACTTTCTTTTGTTTAATCATGAATTTTTCCCTTTCTTGAATGATGGTTAAAACAACTCTTTTATATTATAACGATGTTCTGTCTAATCGTCAAAACAAAGATACATTTTTACGATAGTAGTAGGAAATAATACTATATAGTTCGCATTAATTAAAATAATTAATTCTTTGTTTTAATTTAATGCCTTCTCGATAAAGTAAAGGGGGTGAATTTATGGAATCACTAGATATGACAACTGCTTTACGCAATACGTTAACGCGCAAACAAGAGTTAGTGCGCGATTACCAAACCTTTGCTAAACAGATTAAAAATGCAGATGTTTCTAAGATGTACAGTCACTTTGCAGAAGCAGAAGCGTTACATGCAACCCAAATTAAAGAAAAATTAGATCAATTACAATAAGATACTACCTACTAAGTAAAAAACCGCACTATAATGTGCGGTTTTTTACTTAGTAGTATATGTTACTACTTCTTTACTAAAATAAACTTGATTTGAGGTGAAGCAATTGAATAAACAATTACTTACCTTGTGTTTCAGCAGTTTCCGCTAATTCATCCATATCATCCATACTATCACTCTTCGTGTTTTCTAGCATTTCTTGAATCTTAGTCAATACCTTAGGTACCAAATCTATTAATCTATCATAAATAACATTCCCTTCTACCGGCATAAAGCGAACGCCATGCACTGCTGAGCAGACTAAAAAGCCTACTGGCTTTACGCTTACTCCTGCACCACTACCACCACCAAATGAAATAGCGGCTTTAGACTCCTCTATGTTTTCGGGTTCACAATTGCCTCCTCCAGCTGCAAAACCAAAGGATACTCGAGAAATTGGTATAATGATAGTTCCGTCCGGAGTTTCAACAGCATCACCAACAATTGTATTTACATCTACCATATCTTTAATACTTTCCATAGCTGTTTTCATTAGCCCTTGAATTGGATGTTCAGACACTTTTATTTCTCCTTTTCATTTTTAATAGCATATATACTCCTAATTGCTTTTATAACATTACCAAGTCTTATGCTGAATATACATTGAAAATCTACCTCGCACTGATTACATCCAAATATAGGATGTAACATAATAACCGGTTTACCAAGTAAAGTAATACGTCTTTTAAATTGAGTGATCAAAAATGTTTGCCCTGTCCATAATAATCCTGCCATGATTCCTGTTAGGGCAGCATCCTCTGCCCCATAGGCAGTTTTCCAGTAAAATTTTTCACAAACTATTAATCTAAGGATCTTATCAATAGCCTTGGAATACAAATGAGTGAAATAATTAATTTGGTGAATAGCATGCTTTAATTTACTCGGCCGCTTACTATATAACTTTGCCATCTTATCTATAAGGCGTTTTTCCTTTTTTTTATATACTTCATCGCTAGCGTTAGCAGTTTTTAATACAGATTGAATTAAAAAGGGACTCTTATTATCGTCTACTTCTACAATCGGAACTTCCATCTGATAGACTAACAATCTTTTTAACATAGAAACATCTACCTTAATATAATCATTCTTACCATTACGCTTATATTTAATATCTATATATATCTTACTAAAAAAAAGTAGCAAACTAATTATTATAATAGCGATTAGTAACATTAACCAAAGTTCCACTCTTGTTGCTCCCTTACTATTATTCTTTACGTCTTCTTAGTGTTAACCTAAGAATAGATACATATACAAAAAAACAGCCCCTAGGGGCTGTTTACGGTAGAAGTTCGATTAAAGGAGGTAAATCTTGTAGGCCATTTAAACCAAAACATTTTAAAAACGTCTCGGTTGTTCCATATAAAATGGGTCTTCCAATAGCTTCTTTACGTCCTATTTCTTTTATCATTTGCCGCTCATTTAATGTAGCTAACACTCTATCAATCTTCACACCACGGATACTTTCAATTTCTAGCTTTGTAATTGGCTGTTTAAAAGCGATAATTGATAAGGTTTCCATAGCAGCAGCGGATAACTTATTATCTTGAACTTGCCCTAACCTTTCTAATATAGAAGATAATTCAGGTTTAGTGCAAAGCTGGTAACCAGCAGCAACTTTAACAATCGTCAATCCACGGCTATCTTCAGCCATATCTTGTATTAGCTGTTCAACCAATAAATTAATATGTTCCTCGGGGATTTCAAGAATTTGTGCCATTTTATGTGTAGAGATTGGATCGCCACTAACAAAAAGTAGAGCTTCTACATGCTTTTTATATTGTAAGTAAAACATTAATTCTTCACTCTTTCAATGTAATATTGATGGCTCCAAAGCGTTCTTGCTGAGCAATGATCACCCTTTGCAATTTCACTAATTCTAGTAATGCTAAGAAGGAGGCGATTACCTCGGATTTAGTTCCTTTACGAATTAGAGTCTGACTAAATTCTAATTTTCCCTTGTATTTATATAATAAGTGGATAATATCATACATCTTATCCTGCACACTAAATTCCTCACGAGAAACAAGTTCATAATCATCAATACTACTTTCCCATACCGCAGCAAATGCTACTACCAAATCATTAATATTCAATCCTTCAGGTAATGGGATCTTCACTGGGAATTCTTCTGGTAAACGGGTGAAGAAATGTTCTCGCTGCCGTAACATGTTTTCCATCACCGCAGACATTTCCTTAAACTTGCGATATTCTAATAACCGATCAACAAGTTCTTGACGTGGGTCTTCTTCCTCATCTATTTCAATGGTCTGTGGTTTTCGTGGTAATAACATACGCGACTTTATTTGTAATAAAGTTGCTGCCATGAGTAAAAACTCACTAGCAACATCAATATTAAACATCTCTAAGGATTTAAGATATCCTAAGTATTGCTCCGTTACTATTGCAATAGGTATATCATAAATGTCAATTTGATTTTTTTCAATCAAATGCATTAATAGGTCCATTGGGCCTTCAAAAACTTCTAATTTAATTTTATATTCCGACATACTTAAGCAAGGTTCATGACTTGGCGAACTTCTTCCATTGTCTTCGCAGCAACTTTTCTTGCCCTTTCGCCACCATAAACTAAAATTTCTTTAACCCGCCCTGGATTAGCTTCTAACTCTTGACGGCGTACATGCATATCGGCCAAATTAGTAACCATCTTCTCTGCTAAACATTTTTTACAGTCTACACACCCTAATGTTGCTTGCCGGCAAGATTGAGCAATTTCAGCAGACTGTTCTTTGTTGAAAATCTTATGAAAAGTGTAAACGGTACATACATCAGGATTCCCTAGATCTGTTCTTTTGACCCGCTGAGGATCCGTTACCATTAGACGAACCCTAGCCCTAAGTTCATCAGGACTAGCCGCAAAAGGAATTTCATTCCCATAAGATTTACTCATCTTTCTCCCGTCAATACCTGGTAAAACAGCAGCCCGACTTAAGCTAGCTTGAGGTTCGGGAAAAACAGGTTGGTATAAATTATTAAATCGCCGTACTATTTCGCGTGACAACTCTAAATGTGGAATTTGATCTTCCCCTACAGGAACTATATTTGCTTTATATAAAATGATATCTGCAGTCATTAACTCTGGGTATCCTAAAAAGCCGTAGGTATTTATATCCTTTCCTTGTACACCCAATTGCTGTAATTTATCTTTATAAGTAGGTACCCGTTCTAGCCAAGATAATGGAGTCATCATGGATAATAATAGATGTAGTTCTGCATGTTCTTTTACATGTGATTGTACAAAAATAACGTTACGCTCTGGATCAAGACCAGCACTTAGCCAATCTAAAGCCATTTCGTGAATACGTTCTGGAATCTTACTCGTGTCCTCGAAGGAGGAGGTTAAGGCATGCCAATCAA
Source organism: Pelosinus sp. UFO1 (assembly GCF_000725345.1). Taxonomy (NCBI): domain Bacteria; kingdom Bacillati; phylum Bacillota; class Negativicutes; order Selenomonadales; family Sporomusaceae; genus Pelosinus; species Pelosinus sp. UFO1. The sequence continues at coordinate 2,164,066 of NZ_CP008852.1, read as the reverse complement.
CTATACTAAAAAAACACTCATATTCATGTTGTAATTTTACCCAGTTTTCTAATGCACCCATATAATTTCCCAAATGAAATTTACCTGATGGCTGCATGCCACTAAAAATACGTCCTTTATTCATTTCAAAGTTCCCCCTGTTAAAGAATTTTTCCTACTAATTGATTAATAATAAAATCTAAAGCACTATAAAATGGTCCAATAAAAACGTTAATCATATTAAAAAGGACTAGTGCCATTAAAATAAATGGAGCATAGGGCTCAATTCTCTCAAAAAAATAAGCTTGCCGTCCTGGCAATAGATTCATTAATACTTTTGATCCATCAAGTGGTGGTAAGGGAATCATATTAAAAACTGCAAAAATTAAATTATAGCTATAAGTAAAACTTATAATCATAGCTATTCCACTTGAAAGGAGATGCAACTTAAATAGTACACCATAAGTAATGGCAGCCACAAATGCCACAATTACATTTGAAATGGGCCCTGCAAGAGAAACTAATATGTTTCCTTTTCGCCAATCTGCAAAATTGTTAGGATTAATTGGTACTGGCTTGGCCCAACCGAATTTGAATAGCCATAACATAATCAGTCCGAAGGGATCAAGATGGGCAATAGGATTTAATGTTAACCGTCCCATCATTCGTGGAGTATTATCTCCTAGCCATACCGCCACTCTAGCATGAGCATACTCATGAATAGTCAAAGCAATAAGTAGAGCTGGAATTCTAAATATCATATTTTCATCGAAACCAAACACTCTTGTTCCCCCTCAAGCTATACTACTTTCTCATAAAAAGCAAATTGTAACCTAATTATACTAGAAAAATTTAGCTAAAGCAAAAAAATAACCCTATTTAAAATATTTTATGAGAATCTTGGCTAGATGAAAGAGATATTATGGATTTATCCCTTCTATTTTACTAAAAATTAAGAATAAATAGTATACTACACGCAAATGCTATAGTCAAAAGGAGGGGTAACTGCATTGTCACGACTAAAATCATCCTATAAAAAGCTGGCAGCAATAATTAGTATATCATTACTGCTAAGTGGTTGCAGTATGTTTAGCCCAGCAAAGAAGCCAGAAATAGGACCTGCCGGAAAACCGGTAGAGACTAAACCAAATCCACCTTTAACCCAGCGATTTACAGCTCCGCCGGAAGAATTATATGATTTAGAAGCCACTGCTGGAGTTATCTTTGAAGGCATTGTAAATGGTAACTGGGCGCAAGCTGAAAGTGGACTAAGTACATTACAAGCATTATGGCCTCAGATAAAGAATCAAATTGGTGACAAAAAAGGAGTTAAAGAGGCTGACGGTGCTCTAGAGAAATTAGTAACTGATATTAGTGGACATAAAAATGCTGATTCTTATGAAAGTCTTAATAAATTCATGGCTAACATTAGTGATATAGGCAAATCATATAAGCTTTCACCCCTTTCAGATATTGTTGCAGTTGGTAACACGATTAGAAACGTTAGTTTCTATATCCACGATATGGCTTGGAAAAAGGCCCAGGCCAAAATGAAAGAACTAGAGGGCACCTGGGGGCAAACCAAGCCTAGTATGGAAAAGATAGGAATCCTCTCTGAAACAACCAAAACTCATTCCTCGGTAAAGCAACTAAAAGACGCCGTTGAAGCTGAGAATAAGGGTTCTGCAGAAGAACACATAGCAAATATAAACGAAAGCATGGCGAAAATAAGAGAATACTATAAGGGAAAATAATGAATCCTCGCTTAAGCGAGGATTCATTATTTGTTTTCATCTTTGTCTTCATCTTTTTTATTTTCATTCTCTAATCGGTCAGGATCTAGAGGTTTTAATATGGCAGGACGTAAAACTTTGCTTGGTAAAGGTAATCGTAGTAAGACATCTTTCATCCCATTTAAGTTAAAAGGTAAGAATGGCCATAAATAAGGAATTCCGAATGACTTAGTAGTAGCCATTACTATAAAGATACCTATTAATCCTACTATTAAACCTGGTAACTTGAAGAATAGAACTAACAATAATAAAACCGCACGAAAAAACCTTATAGCCATAGCAAATTCTATACTTGGCGTGGCAAAAGCACCAACGGCTGCCACAGCAGTATAAAAAATAATTTCATTACCAAAGAGACCAACTTTGGTAGCAAAATCACCTAACATAAAGGCACCAATAAAACCAAGAGAAGTAGCTTGCGCAGTCGGCACGTGAACAGTTGCCATGCGTACTAGCTCTACGCCGACCTCAGCTAAAAGGAATTGAAAACCAATGGGAATAATCCCCGGATCCCGCGGGCCAAGAAACGCCAAAGCCTCTGGTAGTAAATGACGCTGTAAAACCAATGCCAGCCATAATGGAGGTAATAACAAAGATAATAATATGCCAAAAAGTCTTACTAGGCGAAGATAAGACCCAATCATTACGTGCTGATGAAACTCTTCTACATGCTGTACGTGATGCCAAAAGGTAGTTGGAAGTATCATTATATTCGGTGAGTTATCAGAAATTATGCAGGCATGCCCTTCTAGCAAATGAACTACTGCGACATCGGGACGTTCCGTATATCTTATTTTTGGCAATGGATTCCACTTACTTCCACCGACAATATACTCCTCTATAGCCTTTTCTGCCATCGGTATACCATCAATGTTGATGTTATTTAAGCGTTGTTTTACGATATCTATAAGCTTAGGGTCCGTAATATCTTTGATATAGCAAACGGCAATATCTCCTCTTGAGCGTACACCTACTTTTACGATTTCAAAGCGTAAATTGGGGTCACGTAGGCGTCGTCTAATTAATGCTGTATTGAAGGGTAACGTTTCAACAAATGCATCTCGTGAACCTCTAGTTACTTTTTCAATAGTGGATTCACTAGGCATCCTTGCAGGATATGCTCTAGCATCAAAGATTATTAGTTCCGTTTCTCCATCTACTAAAAATAACAATTCACCAGATAATAGACTCGTTACCGCATCTTTCATATTATCCATTAACTTCACTTGAGAATGCGTTGCTCGAGTATAAAACAACTTTTGTAAAGTATTTATTGATAACTCTTCTGGATGTAGTGTAAGCATATCCTGAAAAACATTGGTAAGTATTACGTCATTTGTCATACCATTGATTGAGAATGATGCTGCCCTTTTGTGTCCTACCTTATATTCACGAAAAATAATGTCAAAGCTTTCTCCAACGCCTAATAAGTCCTTTAAATAATTAATATTATGATCTAAGTCTTTATTAATTCTCTCTTGTTCTTCCATATTCAATGCCACTCCGTTTTAAAATCTCTTCAATTGCTTTACGAGTAATAGGTGCACCTCGGCTTATATCATCTGCTCTATCCATTTTGCCAATGTCTCCTATCCCTACAATAAAAGGTATGTCCACATCATTTAGTACATCTACCGTATCTCCCGTAATAATAGACTTATTATGATGCCCACCTTTTATAGCGCCATTTTTATCGACAGAACGATTATTTACGATGTCACCTCCACTGGTAATACATTCATCAGTAGCAATTCCAGCTATACCAGTTGTATTTGATGCCACTGCAACAGCTCCTAAAACCTCAATATCAGGATGAGAAGCCACATATTCCATAGCAACTTCTCCATTGCCTTTATGACGACTGCCCCTATCATCAAACATAACTAATACCGGATCATGATGAACTTGTTTTAATAAAGTAACAATCTCTTGTCCACTTATTGGAGTGGGATTTCCGCCAGAAGCCGAGATACAACGTAACCCCAGGGATGTAGCCATTTCCTCTACAACATGTTGCGCGACTCTATCACCATCTGTAACTAGTATTACTCTTATTTTTTTTGACAATACTTTCACCTCAAGATTTATTTTTGTTTTCTTCACCTAATAGATTACTAATATTTGTAGCAACTTTTTCACTTTTTTTAATAACTTGCTTAAGTTTTTCTAAACTATTTTCTAGCTCGTTAGCTAACTCATACTGCGCTTGTGCTAGTACCTGACTCGCCATCTGAGCTGGCATATTACTTTGTTGTTGATTTTTTGTATCTGAATTTTCACTACTATCATTTTGTGATTTCGAAGATGTATTTATACTATTTTCATTTTTGCCTTTTTCTTGAAGTGTTGCACCTACTAACTCTTTTAGCTGTTTTAGTAATTCCTGATCTGTTTTTTCCTTACTACTACTACCACTAGTTGATTGTTCCACTTCTTCTTGCTGTGTGGATTTTTTATTAGAGGATTGACCACCTTGTGCTTGGTTCCCTACATTTTGTTTTTCTTTGGTGGATCCTTTTATTTCTTCCAATTGATTATTTACTTTTTCTAATAGTGATATAACATCCTTATTAGATAGTTTGCTGGCATTATTCACTGTATTAGCTTGCGCCTGAATAAATCCTTGAGCCATGTCAGCAATTAAACTATCTGTATTACAGTCTTTTTGCGAAATGGAATCTCCCTGTTTTTCTACTTTATTTGTCTGTTGTTCTTCATTTTTTCTTCCACTATTCATTGAACGTCGTGAAGCTCTTTTTTGCACAATTGCACCTCACATAAAAATCTTCCAAAGGTTAATAACGCAGGATACGATACACAATCGATAATTTATCACAGAAAAAGGAGATTTTAGAATACTTATCGGATTTAGTAATCGAGACGTTGATTCAAAGACAATTCCACCTGTTAGAGAGCTTGCAATATAATTTGCTAAGGAACCACTAAATAAAATCAAAATTCCTATAAAACTTGCATTATAATTACTAACTTCTATTGTCCCAAAAGCCCCAGCTGCTACTATACTATCAATTTGCCCATGTAGAAACACAGTAATTAAAATGCCACCTAACTCGTGAATAAATGCAGCTACTAAAACATAGTGAGGATAACGTATTCCTATCAGAAGAATTGTTGCAGCTATACCAATAATGTCGACTGCTAGCATTATCCGCCTTTACTCCTAGGGTTAAATAATACTGCCATAAAAAAGCCAAAAACAACTGCGGCCATTATACCTGAGGCTGTTGACCTTAGAGCACCGCTAAAGATTCCCAAAAAACCATAATTATTTATATCTTCAATCGTCCCACTGACTAACGCATGACCAAAACCTAACAGCGGCACAGTTGCCCCAGCTCCAGCAATGTCAACCAATGGCTGATATAAGCCTAGTCCACTTAATATTCCTCCCAAAACCACAAATAGTACTAAAACGTGGGCGGGCGTTAGTGGTGTTACATCCATTAACAATTGACCAAGAACGCACAAGCCTCCCCCAATGACAAAAACCATAATATATAGTTGCAATATTCCCCCCCCTTTTTCTACATGAAATTATAATACTTCTACTGCTACTGCGTGAGCAATACAAGGAATTGACTCTTTTTGTTGATAAGAAGTTGTACTATGTAAACTTCCAGTTCCTAAAAAAAGGATTTTTTCCCATTTACCACTCATTAAGTTCTGGTATATAAGACCAGTAAAGACAATTGCCGAACTAGCGCATCCACTCGCACCTGCGTGAGCATCTTGTTCCTCTCGATAAATCATACACCCACAGTCTTGGTAATTCGTTGCTATATCAAGGCCTTTTTCTTGCAGCAATTGGATTACTAAATCTCTTCCTACACTCCCTAAATCACCAGTGAAAATCATATCATAATAATTTGGAGTCCTTCCTGTATCTTGAAAATGTTGCCATAACGTATCAACAGCTGCTGGCGCCATTGCAGGTCCCATTGCGTTGGGATCTTTAATACCGAAATCTACAATCTTACCAATAGTTGCTCCGGTAATGCGTGGACCAGTTCCCGATATTGAAACAACGGTTGCGCCCGAGCCCGTTACTGTCCATTGTGCACTAGGGGGTCGTTGTACACCCATTTCATTAGGAAATCGATATTGACGTTCTGCAGCATCATGGTGACTAGAAGCAGCAGCTACAACCTTACTAGCAAAGCCACCATCTAACATTATCGCGCTAAGCAACATGCCTTCTACCATAGTGGAACAAGCTCCATAAAGTCCTAAAAAAGGTCTCTGTAAATTTTTCATAGCGAAATGAGTACTCATTAACTGATTTAACAAATCACCAGCAAAAATACAATCAATATTATCTATTGTACTATTTTCTTTTTCTACAGACTTTTTAATAGCATATTCCATCATATAAGATTCACATTGTTCCCAACTAGCTAAACCGTGTAAATTATCCTGCATAATCGTATCAAAATATTGTTGTAAGAATCCTTCCCCTTCCATAGGGCCAACAATATTGGCTACGCTTGTTATTACTGGTGGATTTGCAAATAGAATACTTTGCTTTCCTTTCTTTTTATTCACTTAATCACCTCCTATAGTCTTAGCCAATAAATTAATCCTATAATGAAAGATGTTATCATTCCATAGACTAATACTGGTCCAGCAATAACAAACATTTTCGCACCCACTCCAAATACATAACCTTCCCGCTTAAACTCCATAGCAGGTGCTACGATTGAATTAGCAAACCCTGTGATGGGTACGATCGAACCTGCTCCAGCCCGTTTACCTAAATCATCATAAAGCCCTAACCCCGTTAAAAAAGACCCTAAAAACACTAGTACCACTGTAGAATAGGCTGATGCTTCCTTCTTCACAAACCCTAGCCCTACAAAATAATCTGTAATTAACTGCCCCAAAGTGCAAATAATTCCCCCTACTATAAAAGCCCAGCAAATGTTTTTTAACAAGGGAGGCTTAGGTGTAAGGTTATCCACTTTACTTTGATATTTCTCTTGTTGCATTTCCTGCTGCTCGTTTTTCATTCAATTCACCTTTAAAAAAATTTATCGTATTAACTTTTCTACCTTTACAAAAGAAGTCTTTTCTTATTTTGACCACAGTGTTCTGAAATATGCGTTAAAATAGATAAAAGTTGTTTATCTAAAGAGAGAGTACCAAAAAGGCACTCTCTCTTTAACATCCATATACTTTTAATGATTTACTTTAAAAGCTACTTTTACATCGGCTTTGTATTCTGCTATGTGCCCATTGTCAATATTAGCAGTAAAGTTAGTTACTTCAACACCCAATATGTCATCAATTGATCTAGATGCTTCCATGACTGCATTGTCTACTGCGTCTGTCCAGTTATGACTAGAAGTTCCAACTAATTCAATAACTTTTACAACCATGCTTATTACCTCCTTGATAAAATAATGTGGTTCCTCTATAGTTTGCGCACAACTATTGGTATTATACTTGCTCATATTTTTTCTATAAGAAAATACCGTTATATTTTACATAAGAACTCTATTCGTTACTATCTGGTAGAAAACTTGCTTTGCCCGTATAGGTGATCGATGTGGCAACTTGCCATCAAAGAAAAACCATGTAAATATACCTGTGCCTAACGTTACTACCAGCGCTATAATAATATATTTTTTATTGCGAAACACGATTCTCACCTCTACTATTATTATGTCCTTTTAAATAAAAAAATAAGACCTCTATTTAGGAGGTCTGCATAAATTCTCTCATTAATTTAAGAGCATATTTTTCAATTCTCGATATTTGCACCTGAGATAATCCTATTATCTCAGCTACCTCTGCTTGTGTTTTATCAGCAAAAAAACGTAACTGAATCACTACACGCTCTTTTTCTGGTAAACGTAACAAAATTTCTTTTAGCGCTAGGTTTTCAAAATAAGCATTGTCTTGCCCATCACAATACTTTAACTGATCAAGAAGAAGTATTGGATCTCCACTATCATGAAATACACTGGCATATAATGATACAGGTGATTGATTCGCTTCAAGTGCCGCTACTATTTCTTGCGGTACTAAGCTTAAATCTTTCGCAATTTCCGCTATTGTCGGTTCTCGGCCTAAAAGACCTTGTAACCTTTCTTGGGTACGATGTACTTTATATGCTAGCTCCTTAATAGGCCGACTAACTTTAACAGGATTATCATCTCGCATAAATCGACGTATCTCACCAATAATCATTGGTACCGCATATGTAGAAAATTTGACACTAAATGTAGTATCAAAACGTTCGATTGCTTTCACCAGCCCAATACACCCTAACTGAAATAAATCATCCCATTCATACCCACGGTTTGTGAATCGATGTACAACGCTTCTAACAAGATTTATATTATTTTCTAAAATGTATTCCTTAGCGATCTGATCACCGTTTTGTGCTTTAATTAGCAAGGCCTTTATCTCTTTATCTTCAAGCATGGCGTACCACCTAATGCTCCGTTTTTAGTAACGTTTTTTTTACCATTCGCACTTCTGTACCTTTGTTGACCTCTGACGTGATTGCCAGTTCATCCATAAAGGATTCCATAAATGCAAATCCCAAACCCATACGTTCTGGATCAGTCGAATAGGAAGGCTGCCGTGCTAAATCAATATCCGTAATTCCTTTACCATGATCAATGATAATATATTCTAATTTATCATTATACAGAGTCATTCTAATTTCTATTTCCCCATTCTGGTATTCATATCCATGTATAACAGCATTAGAAACGGCTTCTGATACAGCAACTTTAATTTCCTCAATTTCATTTAAAGTAAAATCAATTTGAGCTGCAAAAGCTGCAGCACTCACCCTGGCAATACCAACATTTTCGCTAAGACTTTGAATACTCATTGTAATTTGATTTTTTATTGCCATGATGCCCTCCTCATAAACATTCTAACGCTTCTTTTTCTGAATGATATAGCTTAATAATCTTTAATAAACCTGATAACTCAAATATTTGAGATACTTGTGGTTGAATTTGAGTCGCGGACATAACACCGCCCAAGCCACTAATTTTCTTATAACGTCCTAAAAGAACTCCTAAGCCAGAACTATCAATAAAATTAACACCTTGTAAATTAAATAAAACATTTTGTACACCGCTTGTTTCTAATGCGTTATCTACCTTTTGCCTAAACTCTGCTGCAACATGCATATCCAATTCGCCTTCGACTCGTACCAAAAGGACACCTCGTTTCAGTGATGTAGTTATATTCAATATTTTTTTCCTCCTCACTTAGCTCTGCTAATATTATTCTTCAAAAGGTAAATTTTTCCTGCACAAAAATAAAAAAAGCGGAATTTTTTCCGCTTTAACTATTATTACTTTATAGAGAATAGGTTAGTAATCATATTTTGCAATGTCCTGAGTAAACTTGCCTTTTCTATAGCTTTTTCCGCTACTAAATCGACCTTACCTACTTCTTTACCATCACGTAATACTAATAGTTCTCCATATTTTTGACCTTGTGCAACAGGAGCTGTAACCGCAGGATTTACTACCACTTTCTTTTGTATATTTTTACTTTCACCTTTACCTAATAATAAAGTTAAGTTTTCAGAAGCAATTAGTTGAACTTCTTTTTCCATCCCTTTATTAATCATTATTCTTTCAATGACTTCTCCAGCATTTACAATAGACATTGCAGAAAAGTTCGCGAAGCCCCAGTCAAATAATTTTATACTTTCTCTTAAATGAGAACGTGGTTCAGGTGTACCAAATACAACAGATATCAACCGTAAGCCGTCACGCTTCGCTGTTCCAGCGAAACAATATTGGGCTTCTTGTGTCCAGCCCGTTTTCAAACCATCTGCTCCCTTATACCACCATAATAATTTATTTGTATTTACTAGCCAATTTTTCCCATCACGCAACCAATATTCTTTTATACCACAGAGCTCCATATATAAAGGATGTTTGACCGCTTCTTTAGCAATGAGTGCTGTATCATATGCACTCATATAATGATCAGGTGCTGGTAGACCATTTACATTTGCAAAATGAGTATCATTAAGCCCTAGACTAATACAACGTTGGTTCATAGCCTCCACAGCAGCTTCTTGGCTTCCATATATATGTTCCATAACAGCTACTGCAGCGTCATTAGCGCTAACCACAGCGATGGCAATCATTAATTCGTGTAAAGTCATTGTCTCGCCAGGTTCTAACCATATTTGTGAACCACCTTGGTGCCAAGCATTTTCAGATATTTGTACTGTGTCGGTTAATTTAACCCTGCCTTGTTCTACCGCCTCAGTCGCTAATAACAAAGTCATAGACTTTGTAACGCTTGCAGGCGGTAAACGTTTGTGTGATTCTTTTTCATATAGGATTGTACCATTACCATCCATCAAAATAGCGGATTGCGCCGTTGTTTGAAAGCTTGCATTTATTGCTTTCTTATTGTCGGCAGCTTGTATCGTTTGATTGAAGGCACTTGTTAAAACTAAAATACAGACAAGAAGAAGAATCATTCTAAATTTCTTCAGTCGACACATAAGCAAAACACTCCTTTCTCTTTTTTTTAGCTTCTCCAAGATAAAAACCAATTACACTGGAAATTTAACAATAAAAAAAGACTAGCTAAGCTAGTCCAATTTTTGGTTTAATATAATTTTATATAGCCTGGAACCCTTGTATATCTACAGTTCCTAAAACTAACTTGGTTTTAGAAACTTTATCACTACCAATTTTAATAGCATCTAAAAGTAATGCCTGCACTTCTTTTACATGGCGTTCATCGTTGGCATAGATAGTACAAAGAAGCTGCCCTTTTTCAACAAAGTCACCAACTCGTTGCTCTAACATTATTCCAGCTGCTAAGTCTATTTTTTGCCCCTTGTACTCTCGCCCAGCCCCTAATCTCATAGCACAATTGCCAATTTTTGCAGCATCAACCATTTGTACAAAGCCTCTATCTGTACTTACTACTTTAACCTTTATTTTTGCTTGTGGCAATAAATTTGGGTTATCAATTATGTTTGCATTACCACCTTGGGCTAATATAAACTCTTTAAATTTAGCTAAGGCTATTTTGTTATCTAACAATTTAGTTAAGGTTTCATAGCCAACAGTAATATTTGGTACAGCACGAGCCATATGAAGCATATGAGCTCCTAGAAATAAACTAACATGTCTTAGAGATTCTTCCCCACGTCCACTTAATATATTTATAGCCTCTTGTACTTCTAGACTGTTACCAATGGCTTGTCCCAGTGGCTCATCCATACTACTTACGATAGCTCTAGTTTCTCTTCCTACTAATTGACCAATGTGTACCATAGTTTCAGCCAATTTTATTGCATCTTCCATTTTTTTCATAAAGGCGCCCTTACCGACCTTTACATCAAGTAGAATTTTGTTGGCTCCAGCAGCAATTTTTTTGCTCATTATTGAGGAAGCTATCAAAGGAATACTTTCAACCGTAGCAGTTACATCTCGTAATGCGTAGATCTTACCATCTGCTGGTGCAATATCAATACTCTGGCCAATTACTGCTACATTATGTTTTTGCAAAATACTAATAAATTCACTTTGTGATAGAGTTGTCTTGATTCCCGCAATAGCATCTAATTTATCAAGTGTTCCACCTGTAAAACCTAATCCTCTTCCCGACATTTTAGCAATTGGTACCCCAGCTGCCGCTATTAAGGGTGCTAATATTAACGTGGTAGTGTCAGCCACGCCACCAGTGCTATGCTTATCTACTTTAATACCAGGAACAGCAGTTAAATCCATCATATTACCTGAATTGGCCATTGCCATAGTTAGCGTTGCGGTCTCTTCAATCGTCATCCCTTGAAAATATACTGACATTAACCACGCTGCCATTTGATAGTCAGGTATTTCATCATTCGTATATGCATGAATCAAAGTGTTGATTTCCAAATCGGTGAGAACAAAGCCATCACGTTTTTTAGTAATAATATCTAACAGTCTCATTTATTTCACCTCAGAATTTCTTGTGAAAAAAGCTCTGTCCTTAACTAATAATATTTTCAAAAGAGTAGAAATTAACTTTCTACAAAATCCATCGGGTCAATAGGAAATAAGCTTAATCCTATTTTTTTCAAGACAGAAAAAAACTTGATGAGCACACAATCTAGCTATCCTATTGGCCCAAAACAAATATAACAATTAATTTCCTTTTAAAACTAGCCTAATTACTTATGCTACTACTATGCTCGGGGATGTGTTTTATCATACACTTCTTTTAAGCGATTTTTAGTAACATGAGTATAAATCTGCGTAGTAGAAATATCTGCATGACCAAGCATTTCTTGTACAGAACGTAAATCGGCACCATTTTCTAGTAAATGTGTAGCAAAAGAGTGACGCAATGTATGAGGAGTAATCGCTTTACTAATATCAGCTTCCTGTGCATATTTTTTTATAATTTTCCAAAACCCCTGCCTTGTCAATCGATTTCCATGATGATTAACAAAAAGGGCGGCTTCTTCATATGTACGTATTAGTTTAGAACGTCCTTTACCAACGTAATCCTGTACACACTTGGCAGCTATCGAGCCTAAAGGAACTATACGTTCCTTGGCACCTTTACCATAACATTTTATATATCCCATCTCTAAATTAACGTCTGATATATTCAAAGATATTAATTCAGAAACGCGAATGCCTGTAGCATATAAAAGTTCTAACATTGCCTTATCCCTAAGACCTGTAGGTAAAAATCCACTAGGTTGTTTTAATAATTCCTCAACTTCACCAATACTTAGAACCTTTGGTAACTTTTTCTCAAGTTTTGGAGACTCAAGATTAGCAGCGGGATCCTTTTCTAAATAACGTTCACGTACCAGATATTGATAAAATGATTTTATTGCAGCAAGGTTGCGGGAAATTGTGGAAACGGCTCTTCCTTTAGATTGAAGATTATTTAAATAACTGAGGATGGTAGTGCGATTAGAGTCTTTTAAGATTTCCATATTTCCATTTTGTAAATAAACTTGGAATTGATGCAAGTCACGACCATATGATTCTAGCGTATTTTGTGCCAAACCTCTTTCAACTGCAAGATAGTTAATAAACTCATTAACATAACCTTCCATTTTTACCACCCTTTTTCTACTTTTCCAGTCATAAAATCACGAAAATCTTTCTAATTCCTTATTCCACATAATATTCTCTTTTCCTGTTTAATATTAACAAAATCCATACTTTATGGCATTTTTTTTTGTTAACTATAATTTATTATATTTGAGATTACCCTTAGCGGCTTCTCTAATAAATGTTCTTCACGTATTTTAAGTTCAGGAGGATTTAGATACCACAACAAACTTAACAATTTCGGCAAAATATAAAATACTATAATTACTAAGATAATTAACTTAAAAATAAGTTTTGTTTTCTTTATAAGACTGTTTCCTGAGAAATTAATTACCACTTTTCTACTCCACCTCCTAATTAGCTTAACTTAATATAATGCTTATTCACTATCTACCTGCTTTATTCAACTATAAATAGAATAAGGACTGTAAAATTTACAGTCCTCATAATTATTATTCCAATACTCAAATTAATAAATAAAAGAATAGCCGAGTATTCTTTTATGCTCACTGCTACTTCGCTAATAAGCTTGCTGCTAGTTTCATAAATACTGGTGAAATATATACTTCTAGCAAAGCTGCAAACAGCATAAGGGCTAAAATTATCATGCATAAAATTGAATACCGAATTGCTTCATACCATATATTTACCTTACCATAGGTCTTACGGCGTAATAGCATAAGAGAAAATGTAGTTGCTGATACACTAAGCACTAAGATAGCTGGAACGGCAAATAAATTATGTGGCAGTACGGATGCAAATGCAAATAATAATCCTTTCATGACATATTCATTTACTAAAAATCCTACAGTAAAGCCAATTATAAAACCCCTTGTAAATAAAATAAATAATACAAAAGGTATTCCAACAATAGTAAATCCTAGTATCCACATTAAAACTACTGTTTTAGCGTTGTTAAACATTACGACACCAATCATAGTTTCAGAGGAGGCAACTTCTTCAGTTCCCTGAGCCAATCCTGTAAAAAAAATACGCAAGTAATTAATAAGTTCAGTTTTTTGTTCATCTGGCAATATCTTTACAGCTAATGCCCCCACAACAATACCAATAACAAAAATAAGAATCATAAAAAAATAAGCAACAATGTTTGCCTTTAAATACATTCCAAAATTTTGGCGAAGATACCCCAGCATGCGACCATCCTCCCTGTTTCTTCTGTTATGATATATGTCATGCAAGCTGAGTTTATACCTTATTTGTCCACTTACTTTATCGTGTTAACTTATTCATTTAAAAAATAACTTGGTTATATTTCTGCTAACAATAAAGCAAGCATACTTTTAGCATCATTAATTTTACCATCGGCAATCATAGTTTTTATTTCTTCTTTTGTATACAGTTCAACATCTAAAAATTCATCTTCGTCTAGCCGTTGCTTAGATACTGATAATTGATCAGCAATATAAAGATGTATTATTTCATCAGTAAACCCGGGAGTAGTATAAATAGAGGTCAGCTTTTTTATATTTTTTGCGATAAAGCCAGTTTCCTCTTCTAATTCTCTTAATGCACACGCATCAGGATGTTCACCATAATCTAGTTTCCCAGCTGGTATTTCTAGCATGACCTTACCTACAGGATAACGAAACTGTCTTACTAATACAATTTTCCCCTCTGGTGTAATTGGAACAACCGCTACAGCCCCAGGATGTTTAATAAATTCTCGTGATGCTTCAGTACCATTTGGTAGCTCTACTTTATCAGAAAATACCTTGAGCAATTTACCCTCGAAAACTACTTTTGTGTCTATAAATTTTTCCGCTAAATGACTCATAAGATTACCCCCAATTTATCGGTATATTTAGGAATACGTATACATATATTACTTTTAAGAACATTTATATTAAAATAATATTTATAAATCCTAATGGACATTATACACTTCTATAATTCTTACCCAATCACCTTCACCTTATGTATAAAAGTTACTTCGTTCACCACGAAAAAGCCCTACATACTAGTAATCTAGTTTGTAGAGCTTTGTTCTAAAAGTGATAACTTATGCCCGCATTTCCAATCTTAATTTATCGGCAATCATTGCCATAAATTCTGAGTTAGTCGGTTTTCCTTTTTCCAACTTAACAGTATAACCAAATAAACGATTAATCATATCCATATTACCACGACTCCAAGCCACTTCAATGGCATGTCTAATAGCGCGTTCCACACGACTAGGTGTAGTAGAATATTTTTCAGCAATCATAGGATATAAAACTTTAGTTACAGCACCCAATAAATCAATTTCAGTGATAATCATCATAATCGCATCTCGTAAATATTGGTAACCCTTAATATGCGCTGGAATACCAATTTCACGGATAATATTAGTAACTTCTACATCAACTGGGCGAGCCTTAATTGCTTGAGCCACGACTGGGCGCTGTGTTGTGATAGTAGTGGCTAATTGTCTAATTCTACTAGCTAGTACATCCATATTGAATGGTTTTAATATATAGTAGTCAGCCCCTAATTCTACGACACGCTGTGTAATACTTTCTTGTCCAAAGGCAGTAAGCATTATAACTTTAGGCCGCTTAGCAGCTAATGTATTAAGACGTTCTAAAACGCCGATACCATCAAGATGAGGCATAATAATATCTAAAATTACTACATCAGGACTTTTCTCTTCAATTATTGATAAAATTTCTTCACCATTGTAAGCAATACCAACTAATTGAAAATCTGCTTGTTGAGTAAGGTAGTCCTGAACAATACCAACAAATTCTCTATTGTCATCTGCAATAGCTACTTTAATTGTTTCTCTAATCACGTAAAATCCTCTCCCTGCTGTTTTCTCTAATAATATCAATTCGACAAAGCTATATAAATCCCTTCCTTCTATGGAAAAAAAAACCATATTTTAGCTTATTATTTATCGTTAAATTGTTACACATTTTGCCTAAATATTACAAGCAAAGAGGTTCTTATCTATCTTTAATATGTATTTTCCATAAAAAAACCAGAAAACGTAAATAGTTTTCTGGCAGATTGTTTTTCAGATTTAGGAACTACGCCAATTTCCATTAGCATCCAGTCAATAAAGCATCCGTAGCCTCTAGTTGGATCATGAACAAATACATGGGTTACTGCACCAACTAACTTACCATTTTGAATAATAGGACTACCACTCATACCTTGGACAATACCACCTGTTTTTTCTAGTAGAATAGGATCAGTTATTTTAATAACGAGTCCTTTACCATCAGGATATTCTTGTAAGTTTACTTTTTGAATTTCAATTTTAAAACGCTCAATGGTTTGCCCATCTACAACTGTTAAAATCTCAGCAGGCCCCGTCTGAACTTGATTCATTGAAGCAACAGGTATTGCTTCAGAATATAGGTCATTTGCTATGTTATCATGCAACTGTCCATATATACCGAACTTAGTATTTTTCTGTATATTTCCCAGCAGATGGTCTTCATCAATAAATACACCAATTTTTTCTCCTGGTTGTCCTCTCTTACCATGTTGAATTCCCGACACTGCCGCTGACACTATTTTACCTTGAGCACAATCAATCGGTTGGTTTGTATCGCTATCTGTGATTACATGCCCTAACGCCCCATAAGCATGAGTTTTCGGATCATAAAAAGACAAGGTACCTACACCAGCAGCACTATCACGTACAAATAATCCAACTCTGTATCTTTTGGTATCATTACATAGCACTGGTTTTAAATTAATTGTTATTTGTTCTTCACCACGTTTTATAAGTATTTTTAATATTTCCTGTTGTCTACCAGTATTGTCAATAATTTCAGCTACTTGGCTATCGCTTTGTACAGGAATATCATTAATACTTAAAATAACGTCACCAACAGTAATTCCTGCATCTTTCGCCGGCGTTACATATTGCTCATTATTCGTAGAAACAGGTGAATTCCCAACTACTATGACACCCCGAGAATGTAATACAACACCTATCGAGTGTCCTCCAGGAACCAATTTAATAGTTGGTAGCACATCTACTTGTACTGTCCGAATGGGAATGATACCTAACAGTTTAAATTGAATAGTAGCTGTTCTTAATTTTAAAGTTTCTAAGAATACGGATCGGGATAACGCATATTTGGGCAGAGCGGATTGGTCTTCTTCATCGGGCTCAACACTTAGTGTTAAAGGAAAATTAACATTAAATAACGCAACTTCTCCTTCAATGATACGCATATGAGGTGGAAATTCATAGATAGTACGAAACTGCGGCGAAAAACAGAAGGCAACAATTAACACTGCAAGACACATTCCCAAAAGAGAACGGTACCTACTATTTTTCATATTTTTATTATTTCCCCCTCCCTAATCGTATTCAAAACTACCTAGAAAAAAACAGTCATACGTTTGAGTAAAGAGAAGACACCAAGAAAATTGATTTTTCTTCTTAACCTCTTAACTTTAAAGATTCCCGTTTTATAAGGCTATTATTCTGTTGATATTCACGTATAATCTTATGTATTTTGAAATTCGGCGATTTTGACGAAAAATAAAGCGCAAGCTTATGCTTGCGCTTTATTTTCCCATTTTTCTTTTTTACGATATGCAGAATCAAACATTTGTTTGGCATTGTCCAATGCGATTTTTGTTATATCAGTACCTGAAATCATTCTTGTTATTTCAAGCAATTGTTCCTCTTTATCCAAAACTTGGATTACAGTATTCGTTCTTTCACCCTCAATTTGCTTCTTTATATAAATATGGCGATCAGCCATACACGCGATCTGTGGTAAATGAGTGATACACAACACTTGTCTAGTCGATGCCACTTTAGCAACCTTTTCTGCTACCATATGCCCAGCTTGACCGCCTATTCCAGCGTCAATTTCATCGAACACCATAATACCAGCAGCATCACGATGGGCACAAACTGTTTTTATTGCTAAAGCAATACGAGAAAGTTCACCACCTGAAGCAATTTTATACAAGGGTTTGGTTTGTTCTCCAAGATTGGCTGAGAATAAGAAAATTACTTCATCAGCTCCATTAAAAGTAAAGTTTGAGCTTTTTGTTACTTCTATACTAAATTTCGCGTTTGTCATGCCTAAATCATTTAAATGTCCACAGATCTGCTTAGCAAGTAATTTAGAAGCTTCTTGTCGCAAAGCCGTAATCTTTTCAGAAAATTGCCCTAATGACCTTTCTATTTCTTTCTGTTGTTCACGCAATTTGATGATATTTTTATCATAATTATGAATATCTGCCAACTCGGAAAGTGCAGACTCATAATAAGCTAATATTTCTCCAGTACTTCCACCATACTTCTTTTTCAGCTTATAAATCAAATCCATACGTTCTTGCAATACGGATAAATTATTGGGATCATAATCAATTTGATCACTATATACGCGCAAATCCATGCAACTTTCTTCTAATTGGTATAAAGCATCACTGATAACATTAAGTTGTCCCTGTATTCGGTTATCATAACGAGCAATGACTTCTAGTTCATGTTTTACCTCAGCCAGTGCTGGTAAAATACCCTTCATTCCATTACTACTTTGTTCTAACAAAAAATAGGCACGATTGACAGCAGTGGTAATTTTCTCAACATTAGCTAGTACGGGTAATTGCCTCTCAATGTCTTCCTCTTCATTGGGCTTTAGTTCTGCAGCAGCTATTTCTTGTGTTTGCCAACTGAGCATATCAATACGCTGAGCTCGTTCTCTTGAATTTTGTTCGAGTAACGATTGCTGTTTCATTATTTCTTGCCAATTCTGATAAACGATATGATATTCACCCAAAATGTCTTTAATTTTATTATCAAAAGCATCCAATAAAAATAAATAAGACTCGGGGCGTAATAAAGCCTGATTTTCATGTTGACCATGCATATCAACAAGTTTTTCACCTATTTGTCGTAAAATAGTTACAGTAACATGGCATCCATTAATCAAGATAACATTTTTACCTTGTCGAGAAAAACGACGGCTTATGATTAATATTGCATCATCTTCTACGATAATGCCCTGATCTTCTACTATTTTATAAATGGTAGAGTTCTTGGAAATATCAAATACTGCCTCAACTCGAAAATAATCACAACCAGTGCGAATCGAATCAACAGATGCTCGATTGCCTAAGATAATACTGAGGGCATCAATTAAGATCGACTTACCAGCACCTGTTTCTCCAGTTAGTATATTTAAACCCTCATCAAATTCCACCATAGCCTGCTCAATTAATGCAAAATTAGTAACAGTCAATGATTTTAACACGTAATTTCTCTCCTAATTTTTACTGTGATAATGTATGTAACTTTGCCATCACCTGAGGAACTGCATCAGTTGGCTTAACAACAACCAAAATATTATCGTCACCAGCTACTGTACCAATAATATCTGGCCATTTGGTATTATCGATGGCAGCCGCAACGGCTTGTGCAGTACCAGGCAATGTTTTTATCACTACAATATTTTCACTATAATCTATACCAATAACAGAATCCTGAAATATTCGCTCCATTCGGGGCTGTAGAAAAGCTGCGCTTTGTTCTACAGGAAAAGCATAACGATAGCGGCCATCTCCAGCAGGGACTTTGATAAGCATCAATTCTTTTATATCTCTTGAGACGGTAGCCTGCGTTACTTCAATTCCTTGCTTGCGCAATGCAGTAGCTAATTCTTCTTGCGTTTCAATTACATTATCTTCAATTATTGCTTTTATTTTGGCGTGACGCAAAACTTTCACAGGCTTCACTCCTCGTTTTTTCAACTACATATAATATGGGAGGCTGATTACTATGGTTCATCATAGACCAAGAGCCCACAGTGAATAACTTTGATGGTAATGATTTAAATAGCTCATTTACAGCCTGCTGCTCAAGATATCCTTCTTGATGCCCAGGATAGGTTACTACGGAAATGAGACCGCCGGTACAAAGTAAATCTAAAATTTGTTGTAAAGCTTCTATTGTTGATTGGTAATGCGTTGTAATAGTATGATCTGCATTAGGTAAATATCCTAAATTAAACATAGCTACGTCGATAGGACTATTTACATAGGAAGCTACACTAGCATGGCTATCTGCTACCAAATTTACCTTGTCAGGGGCCACTTTATGATGATTTAGTAAATCTTGTGTTTTTAAAATTGCTAATTCTTGAATATCAAAAGCCCAAATAATGGAATCACTAGAAGAATTTTCTGCTAAGAATAAAGTATCCCTACCTGTTCCAGCCGTCGCATCTATCATACATTGCGCTTCATTAACTTTCGGGAGTAATAAATATTGTGCCAATTTGACTGCATTAAAAGTTTGCATTTGTCTCACTCCGCCATAGTTTAGTACGTAGTGTTTCGTAGTAACTTCTATTATTAAGTCGTATAAATTGTGCCCTAAAGGATGAACGTTTCACGAGCACAGTATCTTCAGGCAATAAGCTATATACTGTCTGTCCATCAATTGTTAAAACAACATCATCCTGATTTGCTATCATCTCTACTTTTATTTCTTCTTCATCGGAAACTACTAATGGTCTGACATGTAATGTATGAGAGCAAATAGGTGTTAATACAATCACTTTTAACTTAGGATTTATAATAGGACCGCCTGCTGATAATGAATATCCTGTGGAACCAGTTGCTGTAGCTATAATTAAACCGTCAGCTGCATAATTAGCTGTTAATTCTTCATCAACAAATAGATTGAACTTAATCATACGTGAGACTCCACTTTTGCTAATTACCACATCATTCAGAACGGAAGAAACATAAATGGTCTTGCCTCTACGAACAATGATTGCATCTAACATCAATCGTTCTTCAATACGATACTCTCCACGAACAAGTTTATCTAAGGAGCTGCTTAAATCGGGGAGCTCTACTTCAGTTAAAAAACCTAATTGCCCCATGTTAATTCCGCATATAGGTATACCAGCACAAGCAATTTCTCTTGCTGTATTTAATAAGGTCCCATCGCCACCTATTGTAACACCTACTGTAATTTCCTTTACCATATCTTTTTGACTACAGGCTAACTCTAGATATCCCATTTTTTCTGCAGCCTCTGTAGGTAATAAAACACGTACACCATGCTCTTTAAAGTACTGCACCATCCAACCTAGCACAGTAACTACACTCTGCTTGTTCGTATTAGGAAATAGACCTATTGTTAACACACACAATCCCCCATTATTTAAATACACCATAATGGCAGGTGATTTAAATCTCCTGCCATTAAAACAGCCTTGTTACATTAAGGTTGCGCGGCTTTTAGTACACTCTATAATAAAATTGCTTTGCCAATAACAACTTTCTATATGGCTCCCGCATGAGCTTCTTGTACAATCTTTTCTATGGTCTCACCAGTAACTCCTAACTCTGCTGTAAAATTTGCTAAATGAACAAGATATTCTATATTACCTTCTGGACCTTTTACTGGAGAGTACGTAAGGCCAAGGGGTGTAAATCCTAATTCACATGCATGATTGATAACATTATGAATAACCTCACTATGAACTAAAGGATCTTTTACTACTCCTTTTTTGCCAACTTTTCCTCGTCCGGCCTCAAATTGTGGTTTTATCAAAGCCACTACTGTACCAGTCAAGGATAATAGCGTTTTAATAACAGGTAGTACTTTTGTTAGTGATATGAATGCAACATCAATAGAAACAAAATCTAAGGGCTGTCCTAGTTGCTCTAAGGTAACATTACGAATGTTAGTACGTTCCATATTAATAACTCGACTATCAGTTCTAAGAGACCAAGCTAATTGACCATAGCCAACATCAATCGCATAGACCTGTTTAGCACCATTTTTTAATGCGCAATCCGTAAATCCACCTGTGGAAGCACCTACGTCCGCCATAACCTTATCGACTAAATTTACGGAAAAGAAATTCAAGGCTTTTGCTAATTTTAATCCACCACGGCTTACGTAACCAATATTATCACCAGTAACAACAATGTTGCTATCTACTGGCACTAAAGTACCAGCTTTATCAATCTTTTGTTCATCAACAAATACTAATCCTGCCATAATACAAGACTTAGCTCGTTCCCTACTAGAAACTAAGCCTTTATCCAATAACAAAACATCCAAACGTTCTTTATGTACTTTACTCATTTTTCACCGCGCTCCAAATTTTTGGACAAAAGAATTTACCTCAGCAGCAATAGCTTCTGCTGTCAAACCGTATTTTTCCAATAGTTGAGTTCGTGCGCCTTGTTCAATAAACTTATCAGGAAAACCTAACCGTAGCACTTTAACCCAGTTAAAACTTTGCGTATTTATATATTCAAGAACGGCTGAGCCAAATCCTCCAGTTAAGGTATTCTCTTCTACCGTAACAATAACACCAACGTCCCGCGATAATTTTCGGATAATCTGCTCATCTAACGGTTTTATAAATCTAGCGTTTACTACACCAGCGCTTATCCCTTTTGAGGCAAGTAGCTTACTGGCAGATTGGCAAGGTTCAACCATAGAACCAGCTGCTAAGAAGACTACATCTGTGCCGCTATTTAGTTCCTCAGCACAACTTATGGAAATCGCCTGTAAAGGCTTGTCAATGGGGACTCCCAAGCCACTACCACGTGGATATCGAATAGCAACTGGCCCATTCATATTGATTGCCGTAAGCAGCATATGCCGTAGTTCATCTTCATCCTTTGGTGCCATAATTACTAAATTCGGAATATGCCGCAAAAAACTATAATCAAATAATCCATGATGAGTTGGACCATCGTCACCTACAATTCCGGCCCGGTCTAATGCAAATATTACAGGTAGTTTTTGCAAACAGATATCATGCAAAATCTGATCATATGCTCTTTGAGAAAAAGTTGAATATAAGGCCACTACTGGCTTCATTCCCTTAACTGCCATGCCCGCAGCCATGGTAACCGCATTTTGTTCAGCAATACCTACATCAAAGAACCGTTTAGGAAAGGCAGCTGCGAACTTCTTGAGACCAGTTCCTTCTGGCATAGCGGCTGTTATCGCCACAATGCGTGAATCCTGCTTTGCTAAATCTAGCAGAGTATCACCAAAGACACTTGAATACGTCGGGTTATTACCCTTTTTTATCACTTCGCCAGACTCGACACAATAAGGCCCAACACCATGAAACTTACCTGGATTACATTCAGCAGGTTTATAACCTTTTCCTTTACAAGTAAGAACATGGATTAGAATAGGCCCCTGCATCTTTTTCGCTTTTTCAAGAACTTCACAAAGCAATTCTAAATTATGTCCATCGATCGGGCCAATATAATTAAATCCTAATTCTTCAAATAGAACACCAGGGACTAGTAGGTAGCGCAAACTGTCTTTGACACGCTCTACAGTTTTTGCTACTGTATCACCAATCGCTGGAATACGCCGTAACAAAAATTCAATATCTTGTTTAACTTTTGTATATTTGGGCTCTGTACGCATTTTAGACAAATATTCCGAAATAGCACCAACATTTTTAGCAATGGACATTTCATTATCATTAAGAATAACAATCATATTTGTTCCTGAATGTCCAGCATGGTTTAATGCTTCATAGGCCTGACCGCCAGTCAAAGAACCATCACCAATAACAGCTAGTACATTTTCTTTGTCGTTTACGATATCTCTAGCTAATGACATTCCTAATGCAGCAGATATAGACGTACTAGAATGACCTGTGCCAAAAGCATCATGCACACTCTCGCTTATTTTAGGAAATCCACTTATACCACCAAACTGACGTAACGATGAAAACTCATTATGCCTACCTGTCAAAATTTTGTGTACATATGATTGATGACCAACATCCCATACGATTTTATCAACGGGGCTATTAAATATTTTATGTATAGCAATCGTTAGCTCTACAACACCTAAGTTGGGGGCTAAATGTCCGCCTGTCTTAGAGACGGAACAGATTAAAAAATGACGAATTTCTTCCGCTAAAACTCTCATTTGTTCAAATGAGAGTTTTTTTAAATCTTGGGGCTTATTAATGGCCTCAAGTATTGTCTTCAAATATAACAACCCTCTTTCAGTAATCCACAATCTGTAAAAACATTATAACATAACATGATTCAATCAGCATTAAGTTTTCTATAGTTACTGTGATATTAAAGGCTTATCACAAAGCCCTTATGATATACTTGTTATCCTAATAAATTCTTAAAGCCATGGGCAATAGTAATTCCTAATATTGCTCCAGCTAATACTTCTAGAGGCGTATGCCCTAAGAGCTCCTTCAAGCGAATATCACGTACTGTATGTTCTGCACGTAGTTGACGCACTAACTTATTAATAACTTTTGCTTGCCTCCCAGCTGCTCTACGTACTCCAGCTGCATCATACATAACAATACTTGCCAATACAATAGTTACAGCAAATAATGATGAATCAAAGCCATCATGAAGTCCTACAGCCCAGGCTAAGCTCATTACTAATGCCGTATGGGAACTAGGCATTCCGCCCGCACCTACTAAACGTTCAAAATTAAGCGCACCATGCTTCCAATAGGACGTTAATGTCTTGAGAACTTGAGCGCAAAACCAGGCAGTCAGAGCGGTGGCCAATATAATATTTTTTCCCATAAGAGCGATACACTCTGCCACAATAAACACCTCAATTATCTCGTGTTAATAAAGACCGTACCATTTCCCTCAAGATATCAGCTTCATGACCAAAATGACTTAACGCTTCTAGGGCTTGATTTACGGCTTGATTTGCCATTATCTTTGCCTCATTTAAAGAATATAAGGTTACATAGGTTGCTTTGTGATTTTTCATATCACTACCAATTGGTTTTCCAATTTTTTCTTGCGAGCCAGTTACATCTAAGATATCATCCGTTATTTGAAAAGCCAAACCAAATTGTTCTGCATATTTTGTTAATGCTTCAATTTGCCATTCTTTTGCTCTTGCTAATTGTGCCCCAGCTCTTAGAGCAGCTTTAAATAAGGCTCCCGTTTTTGCTTGGTGCATATAAGCGAGAGTATCAATAGAAATAACTTCTCCCTCAGAAGATAAATCAATGACTTGTCCACCGATCATACCTGTAGCACCCGCAGCAGTACTAATCTCCCCTAAGACTTTTACTAGCACATCAGGCTTAACGGCGGGCTGAGACAACATAACTGTAAATGCTGCAGTTAATAGCCCATCTCCAGCTAAAATGGCCATACCTTCACCAAAAACTTTATGGCTAGTTAATTTACCCCTTCGATAGTCATCATCGTCCATTGCTGGTAAATCATCGTGAATTAAAGAATAGGTGTGAATCATTTCTAATCCGCAGGCTATGTTAAGATAATCAGTACCTGTTCCACCAACAGCGTCAGCTGCTGCCATGAGTAATATCGGACGTAAACGTTTTCCACCCGCAAATAAACTATAACGCATAGCTTCAAAAATAGCTGGTGGATACATATTTTCGCAGGGAACAAATTTGCCTAAAGCTTCATCAATTATTTTACCTTTTTCCTGACAATATTGTTTTAACATCTATCGTCCTCCTGTAACAATAAGGGTCTTTCTATTACTTTTCCCTTTTCTTCTAATAAAATTTTATCTATTTGCTGTTCAGCATAATTTAATTTATTTAAACAAATTTTCGATAAATTTACTCCTTCAGCAAAGTTGGCTAATGATTCATCTAATGGTAATTCTCCCTTTTCCAACTGTTTTACAATAGCTTCTAGATTTTCCAAAGCCTTTTCAAAACACATTTCATCTAACTCTTCTTTTTTCTTAGCTCTTACCATAATGCCCCTCCTGTACGCGAATTATTTCAGCATCTATCAAACCTTCATTGAGCACAATTTCAATTCTTTTTCCTGGCTGCAGTGTCGTAACATTGTTAACAAGTTGTCCATCGTTTGTACGCACAATACCGTATCCTCGTGCCAATACAGCTAGTGGATTCAGCATTGATAACTTTTCGGCCATAATTTTAAAACCATGTTGTTTTTCTATGACCATTTTCTTCATTACCTGCTGCAAATTTTGCAGCAGATTATCGACCAGTTGTTGTTTTATTGCTAGGTTCTCATACGGATATTTAAAAACTCTGCTCCTTGTAAATTGCTCAAGCCTCATGCGATGATTCTTCAATACACCCCGTGCATTACTTTCTAACATGCTTTTTAAGGTAGAGACATATTTGTGAAGCTCTCTGACATCAGGTACAACAAATTCTGCTGCTTGCGATGGTGTAGCTGCCCGACGATCAGCTACAAAATCTGCCAAGGTATAATCTGTCTGATGGCCAACTGCAGAGACAATAGGAATTTTTGAAGCGGCAATAGCTCGTATCACTCTTTCATCATTAAATGCCCATAATTCTTCAATAGAGCCCCCACCACGTCCAATAATAATAACATCAACATTACACAACTTATTAAAGACTTCAATTCCATGGACAATTTGTAAAGGTGCATCTGGTCCTTGTACCTGAACAGGACATAACTTTAGTAAGATCCCAGGGTGTCTTCGTTTAGATACAGTAATAATATCTCTAAGAACTGCACCTGTTGGTGAAGTAACAATACCCACTGTTTTTGGTAACATTGGTAGTGTTTGTTTATGTTCATCATTAAATAGTCCCTCTGCCTCCAACTTTTCTTTTAGTTGGGCAAAAGCGATACTTAATTCGCCAATTCCTTCTGGTACCAACTGGACTGCATATAACTGATATTGGCCATCTCTTTCAAATATTGTGACTTGGCCGCCAGCAATTACTTTCATACCATCCCTTGGTTCGAATTTTAGAAATTGTGCGCGGCTTTTAAACATTACAACTCTAATTGTAGCATTACTATCTTTGAGAGTAAAATAACAATGCCCAGAATAATGTTTCTTGAAATTTGATATTTCTCCACGTATTAACACAGATGCAACTTTAGCATCGGACTCAAAAAGTTGTTTTATGTATTTTGTTATTTCACTTACACTAACTATATTCATAATTCACCTTCATTTGAAAATATAGTTGATAAAATCACTTTATCAACTATATTTTCTATTTATCATATAACATGAGTACAAAAAAAACCAGACGAAAGTCTGGATAGTTTTCTTCAATATCGACGCTGCTCTACACATTGACATGTTATATAACCACCAGTTACTCCTAATATAAACCAAAAAAAGCTACCTGGCGGAATAAGATAACCTATAAATGCACCTATTGCCGCCCCAAATAACATATATCTCAACATCGAAAGCACCTCCGCATATGTTTTTTATGTATCATATGCAAAGTAAATACTGAATGGTACTAATAGACGAGCAACTATAGCTTACTTGTCCGTTCTTTTGACCAATGTTCCTAGAATTCCATTTACAAATCGACTTGATTCTTCAGTTCCAAAAAGCTTGGCCAATTCAATAGCCTCATTAATTACTACATTAGGTGGTAATGATTCATTACCAAAATTCATTTCATAAATTGCCATCCTAGCGATATTTCGATCAATTCCAGGCATACGATCTATTTTCCAATCGTTTGAAATGTCCCCAATAATTGTGTCTATTTCTTTTAAATGTTCCTGTGTGCCAATAACAAGATTTTCGGTGTATTTTCTAGTGTTTTCATCAATATTATCATGTTCACTTAATGCTGTCTGTAGTGCTTCATCTTTACCTGTAGTGTTAAAATCTAACTGAAATAAAGTCTGAAGTGCCAATTCACGGGCTTGTCTACGGCTCATAACTTCCCTCTTTTCTTATGCTTCACTCCAATGTTGTAAAACTAAATTCATGACATTTGGTAAGTCATACAAAATTCTTATAACAACATCGTTACTATTGGACTTATAGTATACCATACTTTTTTCATTGACGATAATATCCTGGAGGCAATAATTTACCCAAAATATCCATAATGTCTTCTTTTTCGTCAATTCGTTTGCCGACCAAATAACCAGCAACCATGCATATCATTACAAACATAGTATGTAAAAAGCCGAATACTAAAATGAAAATACCAACTAAAAACCCTGTCACTAAACCTATAATTTTCCCGCTATGATACTGCCATATTTTTGCTAGTAACTCGGAATTCATATTTACACTCCTTTACATACTAGAGAATTTTCTCTTAACTATTATTCTACACGTTGCTTAGACTTAAAATCATTAGATATATTTTCAACTAAAATTTGTACATCAACTAATTCAATACCAACCGTATTTTTTATATAGGCATGAACCCTCTTTTGCAATTCTTCTGAAACACTTGGAACGTTGTTTTCTGGACTAACAACTGCTTTTAAAGATACTTTTAAACCTTGTCCATCATGACTAACACGAACTTTAACTCCTCGTACACCGCGTGTATGTCTAGCTGTTTTTTCAACTAAATTTTTTATGGCATCAAGTGAAATATGTACGTCACCCATATTGGTATGATGAACTATAGTTTCTTTAATTCGGTGAGAACGTATACTTGCTAGTAACAACCGAATACTTACCAATAAAAACACCGCCCCTACCAAACCAGCTTCCCATTGTCCGCTAAGAAGCGAAATACCTGTCCAAACCCATTCCAAAGAAATAAGGCGCAAAGAAAGTAAGATTACGCCTATTGATAAAATTGCCAACAATAAGGTGTAAATAGATAAAATGATGCGATCAAAAATTCCCATATATTACTCCTTTCTACACGACTGCTGCTACAACATGACTTTACCGCACACGAATATCTTCTTCTTTACCATCCTGATTAAAGCCCACGCCTTGTACATGAACATTAACTTCTACAACATCTAACCCTGTCATTGATTCGATTCCACGTTTTACATTTTCTTGTACTCTTAAAGCAATGTCCGGTATACGTACGCCATATTCAACAATTATGTATAAATCCACGGCAGCTTCACGCTCGCCAACCTCTACTTTTACGCCTTTAGCCAGGCTTTTTTTGCCAAGCATCTCCGCAATACCACCTACCAAGCCTGCACTCATGCCTGCTACGCCAGCAATTTCGGTGGCAGCCATACCTGCAATAATCCCTACGACTTCATCCGCAATACGAATAGAGCCAACGTCGTTATTTTCCATCTTTTCACTGCGTTCACGTTTATCCACTCACAAATCCCCCCCATTTCAAGATAATTTTATACTATATATAATAATACAATTACGTTACGATAGCTATTTTATTATAACAAACATTTTCCATCTTTACAAACTAGCTAAGCAACTTGCATATATTAAGGTTTTGCGCTAATTGAAATATCTTCAGATTTCATTCCTGAGACCTTACTAATAACATCTGCTACTTGAACTACTTCTTCCCGAGATAAGGAGGTGGTCTTTATTATGGCACTTACTGAATTTTCTCTGACAAATACTAAAGCATCCGCAAACCCACGCGATTTTATTAGGCTTTCCATCTCAGTTTCTTTTTGTTTTTCAGCAATCATTTTCAGGATTGTAGATTGGGCTTGATTTCTACTATCATCTGTTTTTGCATTTCTGATATTTTCTCTTAATAAATCTGAGCGCTCACTTCGAATCTTATCGCGTTCCAATCGATATTCGATAAAAAAATCTGGGCTACTAGTGGGGATAATAGGTTCGGAAACACTTGTTGCGGAAACCTGCATTGCGTTAGATTGATTTACTTTTGCTTGTAGCATGGTACCTAAACCTTTAATTAGAACAAGCATCATTATAGTTATACCCAGTCCAACAGCAAATATAGTATATTTATTTATTTTGTGGAAAGTGAATATTTTCATAATAAACTCCTCACTTTTTTTGAGCTAATACAGTAATTTTATAGGAAGGAATCCCTAAGCCAGCTTCTACAGCTTTCGTTAAGTTTGCCTTAACATTAGAATCATATGCGCCTTCAGCGATAACCAATACACCTTTTATTATTGGCTTTACTTCTCGCACAAGAACTGGACGATCGATACCATTTTCCTTGCCTACCAGAATTTGTTCACTCTCTTTGGTTTCAGTAGTACTACGAACTCCTCCTGAAGTATCTTTTTCTTGAATGGTTTTACTTTCCTTTGTTACGTTTTTAGCATGTTCCTGCGTGCTACTATTTTCCCACGTGATATTAACAACAACGGATCCGGCACCCTTTACCTGTGATAATACATTTGCTAATTTTCCTTCTACAATCTCTTCATAACTACGATTTACTGGAGTAGGGTTCTTACTGACTTCAGCAGGAGCTTTTTGATTAGAATCGATTAAGGAATGATCAAAGACTCCTCCCAATAACAAGAGCCCTATTCCTAAAATGCCTAGCCAAATTAATCGTGAGTTTATTACCCCATCTTTTAGTAATTGCCTCGGCCACATTTTTTTTGTATACGATAAAACAGTATCTAAACCGTTCATATATTACTCACTCCTTTATGGATGTATAATCCTTACTTCAATTTTTTCTTTGGGAATTTGGTAAAGCTCTGTTACTATCTCCGAAATTCTTTTTTTTAGATCTATATGTGGGTCTTCAGTTTTATCTTTTTGTTCGCCAATCGTTATCTTTGATACGGCAGCAACTTTCCGATCCTTTGCCGATAAACCCGGCTTAATATATAAAATAACACTTTCAATACCACTTGCTATACTGCTATTCTTGACGGTATTAATTTCTATATTTACATGAACATCGGCTACACCATCAATAGCCATTACTAAAATTTTCATTTGCTGAGCTAATTCTTTTTTGTACAGTTCAAGAGATAACCTTTCACGCTCGTTAGACATGTTCATTGAATCATTCATTATGGAATTGCCAAAGTTTGTACTCAGTGCTGGTACTTGATTTGTTGGTATTAAATGATTTTGTATTATTGAAATAATTGGATTCATAATTGCTAACATAATAAATAATCCCATAATGACCCTTACAAATCGTTGCATACTACTACTTGGTAATAAAAGTTCTAAAAATGATGCAAATAAAACAACAAAAATAATATATTTAACCCAGCCAGTAAACATAGCAATCAATAAAAACACCTACCTCAGCATCATAGCTGCACTACCTGCAGCTAGAATCATGGTTATATCTAAAAAAAACATTAAAGCAACTGTTAATACTGCACCAAATACTAAAAATAAATTATTTCCTATAGAATCAAGACATTTTGCCATTTTTTCATCGCCTAGTGGTTGTACTAATGCACCAGAAATTTTTATCACCAAAATTAAAGATAATATCTTAATTAAAGGAAGTATGCAAATCATGGATACTACGATAATACCAAAAATGCCAACTGCATTTTTTAAAAGTAGGGATGCGCCCATTACTAATTCCACCGTGTCGGCAAACATTTTACCTACTACAGGAATAAAGGTTGCTGTTGCGAATTTTGCCGTGCGCAGTGCTAACCCATCTGCAATACTACCTGCTGTGCCTTGAATTGTAATAACTCCAATAAATATTACCATTGAGAAGCCGAGTATTATCATACCTGATTGTTTTAATATACTCGCTAAATTACTTAAACGGTATGTATCAGAAAGAAAGTTTAAGCATTCAAGAGCTGCTGTTAAAAATAACAAAGGCAAAACCACATCTTTAACAATAACACTCATACTACTTATGACAAATAACATTAAGGGGGTAAACAAACTCGCAGAAGTTATCGCCCCAACTCCTGCTAAGAGTGACATTAAAAGGGGTAACAAAGCCTCCATAAATCCAACCATATACCCCACTGTTTGACTTGCTAATTTTAATGTATTATAGAAAGCAGTTAGAGCAATCGATGACATAAAAATAAAACAAACACTATAGGCCAATAAAGAAATGCTGGATTTTTCAAAAGAATTCTGTAGATTTTGTAACATTGCACATAATACTGCTAGAAATAATAATTTACCCATTAAATGAGTACTTACTGTTATTTCGTGAAAGAAGTTTGCAATTATGGATTGCCTGAGATGTTGCCAGCTTACATTTAATCCTTGAGTTGCTATACCATGAATAGTATCACTATTTAATAAGGGGATCTCATCATTTAGTTCTTGATTAACTTGCTGAATAAATTGATTTATGTTTTCAGGAGAAACTTTCTCTAATAGTTGCTGCTCAATTTCAACACTATTTAATGGATTGGCAAAAACACTAGTTATGTTAAGCATTAGCCATACTATTGCCATAATAAATATTTTCATGTTTCACCTCATGGAATCAATCTGACAATGGTATCCATTACCAAAGCGATAATAGGAACAGCCATTACCATAACTAACACTTTACCTGCAAATTCAATTTTACCTGCTACTGCTCCCTCGCCTGCATCTCGGCATACTTGAGCTCCAAATTCAGTAATATAGGAAATACCAATAATTTTTAATATCGTATTTAAATACATTTGACTAATATTAGCCTTATCCGCCATATCACGGAATAAATTTAGAATAACATTAATTTTAGTAAGAACTATTAAAAAAATGATGGTTGCTAAGGTTAAACTTAACTGTACTGCAATTTCCGGCCTTTCTCGTTTAATTGTTAAGATAAGTAAGGTTACAACAAATCCAAGCCCGACAATTTGAATAATTTCCACACCCTGCACCCCTTAAAATAACTTAAAAACATCTTGTACTGTAGTAAATAACCTTCCTAATAATTGAACAACCCATAATAAAACTACAGTAAATCCTGCCAGTGTACATAAATGTGCCATATCTTCTTTACCAGCCTGTTTTAGTGCTGTATGAAAAACGGAAACCAAAATACCAACACCGGCAATCTTAAATAATATATCCAGGCCCATTATTATCCTCCTTCATAGTACTACCACCCTTCGGTTATTTTAAATAACTAGCTAATACCTATTAGACTAATATAATTACTATGGCCATTCCCCCACAAACCCCTAAGTAACGATACATTTTAGTATTAAGATCGCGCAATCTTGTCGCTTCATTCTCGAATCGTTCTAACTGTTCAATTACTAACAATAGGTATTTTTCTTGCTCCGTACAATTCATGTGGCCTAAATTCCCACCTAAAACATGTAGTACTTCTATTTCTGGAGTCTTTAACATTAAACTTCCTTGCATTTCATGTAAAACCTTACTTATCACTTCCTGGGGAGTCAATATTGTTTGCTTTTCTAGCATAGCAGCTATTTTCTGAAAAAAAGTAGCTACAGGTCCATAGATTCCATTCGTACATTGAGCCACAGCTTCATGTAGAGGAACACGGGCGTATAAAATATAAGATCTCATTGATGCAATACAACTTATAATTTGCCTAAGATGGCGAGGCCTTTCTTGGCACGAGGCCGCCATTTTAAACCCAATATAGGAACTTGTTATTAACACCAAAATACTACCTATTATTTTTAGCCACATTACGTTACTCCTTTTTACTATGGAAAAAATGATCCACAGTGAATTACTTTGTTGTTATGTCCCATAAAATTTCATTACTTTTACTATCGATAATTCTTTCAATAGTACCGACAGATGGACTGTCTCCCAAGATAATGTAACGGTCAAAGGACTTATTTTCTAATAACTCTTTCACATACGGTCGATATAACAAGTCGTTATTATTCCGACCATGTACCGTTGCTAGTACACTAACACCTGCATTTAAGGCTTCATTAACGGCATATATATCTTCAACCCTCCCCAACTCATCTGTTGCTATTACAGCCGGTGACATTGAGCGAATCAACATCAACATACCTATAGCTTTAGGGCAACCATCCAGTATATCGGTACGCGGCCCTAAATCAACAGTACTGACTCCGTTTTTACATGCAGCAATTTCTGAGCGTTCATCAACAACCCCCACTTGCAGTCCTTTACATATTTTAGATCCTCCACTTATTTGCCTTATAAGATCCCGTAAAATTGTAGTTTTTCCGCAGCGAGGGGGTGAAATAATTAGGGTATTTAAGACATGACCTCCTTTAGTAATAATAAATGGCATAATTTTGTCAGCACATCCCCTGACCTCTCTAGCTAAACGAATATTGAGAGAGCTTATATGTTTTAGTGCCTTAACCTCTCCAGCATTTACAATTGCCTGTCCAGTTAAACCGATTCTATGTCCACCATCAATGGTTAAAAAACCCATTTTTAGCTCTTCCTCAAAGGCATATAGTGAGTTTTTACTAATAAGTTGCAATGTTTTCTGTAGATCATCTTGATTACATACATAAGTTTTTCCATGAATAGTTGATTCTTTTCCCATAGGGCTTACAAGGATATCGGTATTACCTAATACCAATAGTAGGGGTTGATTTACTCGTAATCTTATTTCCGTTAGGTCAATTAATTTTTCTAAAGGTATCTCTTGTATCATAGTAACTAACTTATAAGGTAAGACAGGATAGATATAACCTTCTAAGATATTCTTAACTAAAATAAGTTTGCTATCAGTCATATATCTTACATCCTTTCTTTACATAGATATGGAGCAACTAGAAATTTATGCCAATAACACAAAAAAATCCCGGTTTCCCGGGATTTTTTTGCAAACTAGAATTTCATATAAAAGATCACAACCAAGAAAAAGTATATTTATTTTGATATACTACTAAATTCCAGGGTGTAGTCCATAATTAAAGTTATTATTAATTTGTCCATCACCAATATCCGTAACCTCAATTTCTAATGCACTATCATATACAGTTTCACCACAATGAGGACATGAAACTTCTAAATCATCTTCATCTTCTAATAAACTGGACTCAAAACTAACTGTTTCGTGACAAGAAGGGCATTGCACCTCTACTAGTTCTTCCCCAGCAACATCATCATATACTTCTTCTTCTAAATCTGTTAAATCTTCATCCATACTTTCTACATATGTTTCTAAGTCCTCTTGCACCATCTGAATGTTACTAAATTCCTCAGCCATATCATCGAGGACATCAATAATATTTATTAACAACTTACCTTCGGCAGAGTGAGAACTGACATTGAGACCTTGCGTCAATCCTTGTAAATAAGCTACTCGTTCTTTAATATTTGCCATATGAAATAACCCCCTTTAAAGTAATTTACTACGATATTTTCATTATACCCAATAGTTAGACAGTTATTCTCGTTACTTTTTCAACTGTCACTACAACTTATTTTAACTATTTTTCGAATTATCTATTCATATAAAAATAAAAAATAGAGGTATAAAAGATTTTTTAATAATCTTTTATACCTCTATATAAAGCTAATTACGCTCTTTCTAAATAGTCACCTGTACGGGTATCTATTCGTAGAACATCACCAATATTAATAAATAAAGGTACACGCACTACACAACCAGATTCCATTTTCGCTGGTTTAGTACCACCAGTTGCTGTATCGCCGCGAATACCAGGGTCTGTTTCAACTACTGTAAGTTCAACTGCTACTGGTAATTCTACACCAATAATAGTTCCTTGGAAAAACATAATACCAATAGTCATATTTTCTTTTAAATATTTTACTGCATCACCTAATTGATCAGCGGATAATTCACTTTGCTCATAGGTTTCATTATCCATAAAGTTATAGCTGCCATCGCTTTCATACAAAAATTGCATCTCACGACGATCAACATGAGCCTTAGGAAACTTTTCACCTGGATTAAACGTACGTTCAACAACCGCTCCAGTACGTACATTCTTCATTTTCGTGCGCACGAAAGCCGCACCTTTACCTGGCTTTACGTGTTGAAAGTCTACTATCTGCCAAACATTATTGTCAATTTCAATTGTTGCACCTGTACGAAAGTCACCACTTGATATCATTTTGCTACCTCCAAAAATTCAATTTGTAAAAATAAATTAGTCTAATTCTATCAACTGCTTGTTACTAGCAGTCAATATCTGACACCCTTCAGTACTAACTAAAACAGTGTCTTCAATGCGAACTCCACCCCAATTAGGCAGATAAATTCCTGGTTCAACTGTTACTACCATATTTTCCAATAAAACAGTATGTATATTAGTAGGTGAAAGCCTCGGCTCTTCATGGATATTAAGCCCCAATCCATGTCCTAGCCCGTGACCGAAAAATTCACCAAAACCAGCATTAGTAATAATATCTCTAGATACTGTATCAATCTCTTTGCCAACTTTTCCAGGAGCAACAGCCTTGACACCTGCTAATTGTGCCTCAAGGACAATTCCATATATTTCTTTTTGCCGCGTATTGGCTTTGCCCATACAAATTGTACGTGTAATATCTGAATGATAGCCCTTATATACTGCACCAAAATCCATTGTCACAAAATCGCCGACTTCAATTACTTTCTCGGAAGCTCTTCCATGAGGTAGTGCCCCACGAGCACCAGAAGCCATTATAGTATCAAATGCTGGCTTTTCTGCACCAAGCTTACGCATATAATATTCTAATTGAAGAGCAACATCCTGCTCCGTCATTCCAGGTTTTATAAAAGACAGGATTTGCAAAAAGGCATTGTCAGCAATTTCTACGGCCTTCTTAATAGAAACAATTTCAGCATCATCTTTTGCCATACGCAGGTTATCTAATTTAACTGGTACTAAGGAGATCATAGGAAGAGTATCAACTACTTCAAGATACCCATCATAAGTGATAAAATCACCTTCGAAGCCAATTTTTGAAAGATCTGAACTCTTAACAAGATCAGCCAATGTTTTCCATAAAGTTGCGCTATAGCGTATTATTTCAAATTGCTTAGCTTGAGCAGTAGCTTGTTCAATATAACGAAAATCCGTTAATAATTTGTTAGAGTTATTAGTGATTAATAACATACCGGCTGAACCACTAAATCCACTGAAATACCGTACATTTTCCGGTTTACTAACAAGCATTGCATGTAAATCATTTTCATTCATAAACTTACGAAGTTTTATTATTCTTCTTTCCATTTTATCTCTTGTTGCCGATTAAACGGGCAACTGCCTCCAATGCTAAAAGATAGCTATCAGATCCAAATCCACTGATTTGACCATAGACAACTGAAGATATAACCGAATGATGGCGAAACTCTTCACGCTTATAAATATTCGACAAATGCACTTCAATAGCGGGAACAGAAATAGCAGCTAAAGCGTCACGTATAGCAATACTGTAATGAGTAAAAGCCGCAGCGTTAATAATAATACCCTTATGTTTGCCTTCAGCTTGCTGAATGGCGTCCACTATATAACCTTCATGATTTGATTGAACAAATTCCACTGCAATACCTAGGTTGTTAGCTTTTCCCCTTATATTTGCATTAATTTCATCTAGCGTCAGCTTACCATAAATATTTGGTTCACGTTTTCCTAATAAATTCAAATTAGGCCCATGAATAACCAAAATACAAGGTTTTTCTTCTATCACAATATCACAGCCTTAGCATAATAATTCATTATCTCATATAGTTTATCATATTTTTAATTTATTGCCTAGTTTTTTGTAAGCTATTTCAATTCTTTTGCTGGGCCTATTATGGCTGACATAATCTCACTAAAAATTGGTGCTGCTACATCGCCGCCAGACATTCCCTCTTCAATAAAAACGACTATCGCATATTGTGGATTTTTTAAAGGTGCATAACCAGCAAACCATGCATGATTAATACTCTTCCCAGACTCATTTGTTCGTCCAGTTTCAGCAGAACCAGTTTTACCTGCTGAACCAATTGTTTCCACGTAAGCCGCTTGCCCTGTCCCAAAACGGGTAACTGCTCCCATCATTTCTTGCATTTGCTTAGCGGTTCTTTGGGTTAATACCTGCTTACCTGGTGTTGCAACATAATTTTTCACAACCACGCCTTCCGCATTTGTCAACTTGTTCACTATATACGGATTTACTTTAACGCCATCATTTGCAATCGTTGCAACTAATGACACAATTTGAAGTGGTGTTGCCTCCAATTTTCCCTGACCTATGGTTAAATTTGCAAGTTCTCCTGGATAAATACTATCAACTGGCGGTAGATACCCTTCAGCCTCACCATAAAAATCTAAATTGGTTTTGTTACCAAAGCCTAATTTTTTTGCATATGAAATTAAATTCTCCGCACCTAATTTTAAGCCAACTTCAATAAAGACAGGGTTACTAGAGTATGCTAAAGCTTCGGTAAAAGTCAATTTACCACGCCCACCTTTGTCATAGTCCCATCCGTTAAATCGTATATGATCGACCTCAATAAAACCAGGATCAAAAAAACTATCATCTGGATGTACAATCCCAATTTCTAATGCAGCTGCTGCCGCCACTAATTTAAATACTGACCCAGGCTGATACGCTGCGATAGCACGATTTAATAAAGGCGCACTACTTTGTTTTAAATAGTCATCAAGATGATTTGCATCAAAATTAGGACGTGACGCCATAGCTAAGATTTCACCTGTATTTGGACGTATTACTACTACCGCCCCTTTTACATCATGATTATCCAATATATTTTCCACATCTTTTTGTATTTGTCTATCTATAGTTAATACTACATTGCTTGGGCCAGAATGGTCTAGCAATCGTAAACGCTTATACCCTAAACCTGGTATAATCTGTTGCCCTGCATCGACCAATGCTGCAGCATATTCTGGCTGGCTGCCTCGTAATACGTCATCATACATAGCTTCAATGCCACTGACACCTTGGTTATCAGCATGATTAATATAGCCTGTTACATGGGCTGCTATAGGAAGATAACCATATCTAACTCTTTCCGCTACGACTATAACTCCTGAAATGTTAGAGAGATTTATTTTGTCTCCAACCATGGCATCAACCTTACTATTTAACTTAAAGGGGCGTTTATTACCTGTAATTTCCGATAGAATATACTCTTTCGAAAGCCCCATTAACATTGCTAATTGACTAGCCGTAGTTTCAGCATTATGAATTAATCCTGGAAAAATAACAACGCTAAAATGTTGCGCTGTATTTGTGAGCGCTAATCCATTGCGATCAACAACTTCTCCTCTGGCAACTTCAATAGGTACTTCTTGAATACGCATACTTAAACTTTGGCTTGCAAGCTCGTTGCCAGCAATAATTTGTAAATAGAATAACCGCATAATTAGTAGGCAACTGACCAAAAGAAATAACGTCAACATTTTGTAGATGCGTGAAACTTGTAATGCCATACTATCACCTCAATGATAGTATGGCATTGTCTGGTAAAATTATTAATTTTTCATTATACTGCAGCTATGCGCTATGAGCTTACATATTCAAACTCAATCGGTAGATTTTCTAATATATCTTGTACTTCTTTATATGTATCGGGTGTAACACGGATACGTAATACTCCAACCTGATCTTTTACAGTAGTAACTACACCTAAATATTCATACCCTTCCATAATCCGATTTAGATAATTTATGTACTTGACATCAATACGAATTAGAATTTGTTCATGCATTTTCCTGTACCTCACGGCGTAACATGGCAAACTCCACAGTTTCTTGGAGCATAGGAATACGAATAAGCTGTTGAGCATGGGGCGCAACACTTATAGAATTGCCTTCCATGTCAAACATTTCAGTAATGACTTGTGAAAAATTAGGCCTCCCAGGTTGCATGATCTCTATTCTTTGCCCAATTTTTATATTATTGCGTTGTTCAATAATAGCCATACGTGTCGTGGCGTCATAACTTTTCACTAAACCAATAAAATCAAATGTCTGTTCATAAGAAGATGATCCATAAATTTGATCATCTTGAGTTGCTTTGTTAAAGTAAAATCCACTTGTATAGGCACGATGAGAGATTTTTTGCAATTCTTCGAGCCACTCTGTTTTAACACTATATTTGTCTGGATCCGCTATATAAGCATCAATGGCTTCACGGTATACTTTAATTACTGTAGCCACGTAATGTACACTTTTCATACGACCTTCGATTTTAAAACTATCCAAGCCACTATTGATCAATTCAGGAATGTTTGGCAATAAACACAAGTCCTTTGAATTGAAGATATAAGTCCCACGTTCATCCTCTAGTACAGGATAATATTCACCTGGGCGTTTCTCTTCTACTAAGTTAAACTTCCAGCGGCAGGGTTGAGCGCATTGTCCCCGATTTGCATCGCGATCAGCAAAATAATTACTCATTAAGCAACGTCCAGAATAAGATATACACATCGCTCCATGAACAAACGCTTCAAGATCAAGACTCACTTTTTGCCTAATTTCTGTAATTTCTTCTAGAGACAATTCACGAGCGAGCACTACTCGATCAGCCCCCAATTCTTGCCAGAAAAGTACTGAAGACCAGTTAGTGTTATTGGCTTGCGTACTAATATGAATAGGTAATGTAGGTGCTACTTCTCGAACAATTCGGTATACACCAACATCGGCAACAATCACTGCGTCAACATGACAGTCAACTAAAAATTTAATGTAGGCAGGTAGTTCTGGTAGATCCTCATTATGAGGAAATATGTTCACAGTAACATATGCTTTTTTTTGTAAACTATGGGCAAAATTAATACCCTCTTTTAGCTCATCTTCCGTAAAATTACCGCTAAAAGCTCTCAGTCCAAAGGACTTGCCGGCCATAAATACAGCGTCTGCTCCATAAAGAAGAGCCATCTTAAGCTTTTCAAAATTACCAGCAGGTGCCAAAAGTTCGGGTTTTCTCACTTTTTATTCGCTCCTTGATAATAAGAAATAGCCACTCCATCACCCTCATGGTGAATTGTTGTAGTAAAACGAGAATCTGTATTAACAAATTCCAAATATTCCTTTAAACGCTTGACAATAGTTTTGTAACGTTTCAACGGTGGCTCTTCACTCAAAACCATGCCGCGAAATAATACATTATCAGCGATAATAACAGCGCCAACAGATAACTTGTCTATAATTTTACCTAAATAATCAAGGTATTGAGCTTTTGCCGCATCAATAAATACTAGATCAAATGTCCCCTCAAGATCTGATAAAATAGTACTCGCATCACCGTCTAATAGCTGAATTTGTTCTGTTCTACCAGCCCTAGCAATGTAATCATAAGCAAGATCAATACGAGAAGCATCTTGCTCTATGGTAGTAATTTTACCATCCTGTGGCATATATTGAACCATAAGTAATGCTGAGTAGCCAATGGCAGTACCGATTTCCAAAATCGATTTTGGTTGTTTACTTTTTACAGCGTCAATTAGCAAATTACTACTCATTTTATTAATAATTGGTATATTATTATCAGTAGCATATCTTTCCATTTCATTTAGCAAATTCAATATATCACTCCTATTATTTACGCACTTGTTCAATTGCTGCAAGGTGTTCTTCATATGTTTTACTAAAATGATGCGCGCCCTGCTTATCTGCAACAAAGTATATAAAGCTGGTTTCCTTTGGGTATAAAACAGCATTTATTGCTGCCATTCCAGGATTTGCAATAGGTCCTGGAGGTAGTCCCATGTGTTGGTAGGTATTATAAGGAGAAGAAATTTCTGTATCTTCCACTGAAAGTTCTACTTTAGGATATCCTAAAATATATTGAATCGTAGCACAAGATTGTAAAGGCATCTCTTGTTTTAAACGATTAAGAAAGACTCCGGCAATAATTGGGCGATCACCTTCTATTTGGGCTTCCTTCTCTACTAAAGATGCCAAAATAATTACATCCTTGACTGATAAACCAATTGCAGTTGCTCTTTCCCTCATGCTTTCACTAAGCTCTTTATCAAATTGAGTAATCATCATATTTAGTAATTGCTCTTCTGTCGCACCCTTAGTGATTTGATAAGTGTTAGGAAATAGATATCCTTCAACTTTATATACTACATTTGCATTATAATTCATCATATAAGGATAAGAAGAAACATTACTATTTTTAGCGAGTGCTTTAAACTTTTCCGCACTACCAAGCTGCTTTTCTTGTATTAGTTTCGCAATTTGATCGACAGTATATCCTTCTGGAATCGTAATTTGTTGATATACTGTTTCCCCCTTAGCTAACATTGCTACAATTTGTTGAATCGTCATATTTTTGTTTACTACATATTCGCCTGCCTGCAAAGAATTTGCCAATCCCTGCATTTTAGCTACAGCATGAAATGCTAATACACTTTTTATCATACCTTGTTGATACAACAACTCACCAATTTCATTGGCAGCCATTCCCGACTTAACTACAATTACTGCTTTTTCCGCTACAGGTGCAGTAACCGGTTGTGTCAATCTATATATAACGTTTCCCAAACAAAGAAAAACAAATACTAACAGAATATGCCATTTAAATTGCATCAGCCTATAACTCATCTTATACCACCTCCCTAGCATT
The DNA here is from genome assembly GCF_000725345.1 of Pelosinus sp. UFO1. Classification (NCBI taxonomy): domain Bacteria; kingdom Bacillati; phylum Bacillota; class Negativicutes; order Selenomonadales; family Sporomusaceae; genus Pelosinus; species Pelosinus sp. UFO1. The sequence continues at coordinate 2,122,076 of NZ_CP008852.1, read as the reverse complement.
TTTAGTTATCTTTTTAAGGCAATGACTATATTATACACAAAAAGATAAAAAAAGACTAGGTTTCTGGTAAGTCCCTAGACTTAAGCCAAAAGCCTAATCACTAGAAATCAAAATTAGAACTATGCCATCATAAAAAAACATGACTTGCAGCAAACCATAGTTGCTTGCCTAATCAGAAGTGTTATACTTTCAATCTGTAAAAAAATGAAGCCTATTCGGCTTCATCCTCTTCTTCTACCATTAGTTCTTCATATGCCTTACGAACATCTTCAAATTCTTCATCGGTAGGATCGACATATATTTCCTCGCCATTTTCATCAGTATCAATGCGCGCAATATATACATCAACTTCATCGTCAGAACAACCGCATCCAGCATCCTGACATTCGCAATCGTCTCCATCTTCGATAGGAATTAATATGGCATACTGCTTGTCACCCACTGGAACAATCATTTCTTCACGATAATAATATTCATTACCTTCTTCATCAGTCATAACAACCACAAGCTCTTCATCCAATTCTTCGAGGTCTTCTTTCTCAAAATCAGCCATTCATATCACCTCTTCCTTTTAGTGTACTGTAATTTTATCTTAGAAAAGTTATCCTGTCAAGGAAGTTATTAGCAGGACAAACTATCTAGATAACCCTGTAAAATAAACACCGCAGCCATTTTATCAATTACTTTTTTCCTCTTGGCACGACTCACATCTGCAGCAATTAATGCCTTTTGCGCCCCTACTGTGGATAAGCGTTCATCCCACAAATGCACTTTTATTTTAGGAAACTGTGCTGCAACTTTATCAGCAAAATCTTGCATTGACTCGCCTCTAGGACCGATTGTTCCATTCATATTTTTAGGTAATCCAATTACAATTGTCTCAACTTCATACTCATTAACAATCTCACTCAACCTAATAAAATCTCTTTCTAAAGAAGTACGGCGAATGACCTCAATGCCTTGGGCTGTCAGTAATAACAAATCACTTGCTGCAACACCAATTGTTTTATCACCAACGTCAAGAGCTAGTATGCGCATTTGTCCTCCCACTATACCTACAACATATTATTTATCTTTGAGATATGCTCTTACCAACTCTTCTAGAAGTTCATCCCGCTCTAATTTACGTATTAATCCACGGGCATTGTTATAGCTGGTAATATATGTAGGATCTCCGGATAAAAGGTATCCTACTAGTTGATTTATTGGATTATATCCTTTGGTCTTTAACGACTGATATACAGCATTAATAACCATCGCTGCATTATTTTCCTCATTCTCCACACGAAACATCATTGTTTCTTCCGATATATTAGGCATTGAGCATCCTCCTCTCTAATAGTATCTCCCCATTATACCATTATATTCTACCTGGACTAGTTATTTCCTCCACTAAAATAAAAATAATTATTTCATTTCGCTATATATTATTAAGTAATTAACATACTCCATAAGAAATCACCTTCTAAATCTCAAAAGATGCAATTACTATTTTTTATGTACAAAAATGTACGTAGAGTTACTATATCCCACTCTACGTACACTTAGAACTATTTAATCTGCTTTTTAATAACTTCTATGGCAAATTGTAAAGCATCGGCAAGTTTTTCTGGATTCTTGCCACCCGCTTGGGCCATATCTGGACGGCCACCACCACCACCGCCAGTTATTTTAGAAACTTCTTTTACAATATTACCGGCATGTATACCTTTTGCTATAGCTTCTTTTGTTACCATTGCAACAAAATTGACTTTATCTCCATTAATAGAACCTAAAGTAACAATACCGCAAGTTAAACGATTTCGCACCATATCCGCCACGGTACGCAAACCATCAGGATCATTAATACTAACTTTACCAACGACAACTTGAATACCATTAATCTCTTGAGAACTAGCTAATAACGCATCTACTTCACCATGGGCTAATTTACTAGTGAGTTCAGTTAATTCATGCTCCAATTCTTTAACACGAGCGACAACACTATCTACCTTAAGAACAATTTCTTCAGGACGTGATTTCAAAACCGTTGCAGCAGTAACTAGTAATTGTTCTCGCGCATTAACGTATTCAATTGCACCCTTTCCTGTCACAGCTTCAATTCTTCGAATACCAGAACCAATACCAGCTTCACCAACGATTTTGAATAATCCTATTTCTGCAGTACTGACTACATGGCTGCCACCACAAAGTTCTTTACTTACATCGCCCACTAAAACAACTCGAACAGACTCACCATATTTTTCGCCAAATAAAGCTACAGCTCCCATTTCTTTCGCTGCACTCTGATTCGTCTCAACAATAGAAACAGAAATGTTCTCTAAAATAGCTTGATGTACAAACTGTTCAATCTCCACTAATTGCTCTGGAGTCACTTGAGAAAAATGAGAGAAGTCAAAACGTAATCTTTCAGGACTTACAAATGAGCCTGACTGATTTACGTGTGTTCCTAAGACTTGCTTTAAAGCAGCATGAAGCAAATGGGTCGCTGTATGATTGCGTGCAATTTCCCGCCGCCTTATCATATCAACTTTAAGATTTACAGTATCGCCAATTTTCAATAAACCTTCTGTAACATTACCAATATGATAAGTTGTACCATTTGCCAACTTCTTAGTAGCAGTAATTTGTATTTTCCCCATGGAACTTTCTAAAAATCCAGTATCTCCAACTTGACCGCCACCTTCGGCATGGAAACCCGTCACATCCAATATAACGGCTACATCCTCACCATCGTGAACTTCATCAACAAGCATACCATCTTTCCAAGCTAAGACCACCTGTGCGCTATCTGCCTGTTCATCAACAGTAAGTAACTCCGTTGCTAGCTTAGACAAATCAGGTATAATTACTTTTTCAGCGTGATCCTGGCGGGCTGCCCGTGCACGTTCTCGTTGTTCTTTCATCGCAGCATCAAAATTCTGTTTATCTAGCTGCATGTCATGTTCTTCCAGTATTTCTAAGGTAAGTTCCCAAGGAAAGCCAAAAGTATCGTATAACTTAAAGGCAGTTGCACCATCTAGCATTGTAATTCCAGATTTTTTTAGACTTTGAACGTGGCCGTTCAATAACTCCATACCCTGTACTAATGTTGTTTGAAAACGTTCTTCTTCTAATTGGATTACTTTTTTTATGTAAGATTGTTTTTCTGCTAAATCAGGGTATGCTTCAGCAAAAATAGCAATTACAACATCAACCATTGGAACCAAAAACATTTTTTCAATACCTAGCAAGCGGGCATGTCTAACCGCTCTACGTAAAATCCGACGTAATACATAGCCTCGACCTTCATTCGAAGGTAATATGCCATCGCCAATCATAACCGTCATACTCCGAATATGATCCGCAATAACTTTAAGGGAAACATCTATTTTGTTGTCAGCACCATATTCCACATTCGCTACTTTTGCTGCATGCTCAATAAGCGGAAATAATAAATCTGTTTCAAAATTAGACTTTTTATTTTGCAATACAGATGCAATACGCTCTAGCCCTGCTCCTGTATCAATGTTCTTTTTAGCCAATGGGGTATAATTTCCAGCTTCATCTCGATCATACTGGGTAAATACCAAATTCCAAATTTCTAAAAATCGATCACAATCACAACCGACTGCACAGTCTGGTTTTCCACAGCCCCGTTCTTCACCTAAATCAAAATATAGTTCTGAACATGGCCCGCATGGTCCTGGACCAATTTCCCAAAAATTATCTTCCATTCTAATAATTCGATCAGCGGGTATATGAATATCATTATTCCAAATAGCAAATGCTTCATCATCTTCTGTATGAATTGTTATCCATAATCTATCCTTAGGCATTTGTAATTGCTCAGTAATAAACTCCCAAGCCCAAGCAATTGCTTCTTTTTTGAAATAATCACCAAAAGAAAAGTTTCCTAGCATCTCAAAAAAAGTATGATGACGAGCCGTACGACCAACATTCTCAATATCACCTGTACGTACGCACTTTTGGCTAGTACTAATTCTCGGATGTGGCGGATTCATCTTTCCTGTAAAAAATGGTTTAAATGGTGCCATACCTGCACCAACTAATAATAATGTAGGATCATTCTCAGGAACTAATGGATAACTTTGTAATATTAAATGATCTTTACTTTTAAAAAAAGCTAAAAATTTCTTACGAAGTTCATTTCCCGTTATATAATTCAAGTTCATCAACCTCCAGATTGTTAGGCATACTCTCGTTCGACATTATACATAAATAATTGCCCAATGTCAATTAATGGTGGTTATAACAATACCTTTATTATATGATGTAACAATACTTTACCAACTGCCACGAATGGCACACCAAGCAGCATTCCAATAATTCCACCCATCTCGCCTCCAACAAAAACAAAAAAAATCACAGTCAAGGGATGAAGTCCTATATTTTCACCTATAATTTTAGGATGAATAATATTTCCTTCAATTTGTTGTATGATAAAAAATAATAGAATTACTTTTAAGGTTAACAAAGGTGACTCCAATATAGCTAACATCACCGCCGGCGAAGCTCCGATTATAGGACCAAAATAAGGAATTATATCAAACAATGCTGCCAATATCCCAATAATTAGGGCAAACTTTACTTGAAGTAAAAATAAACCGATTGTTACAAAGATACCAATAATGCATGCTACGATTAATTGTCCTCGAATAATCCCCCCTAGCACTTTATCAACATCACGCCAAAATGAAATCAACTCCCCTCTCCATTGGCTTGGCAATAACAATAATAATTTACTTTTAATTTCATGCCAGTCATGAAGAAGATAAAAGGCTAATATTGGGCTTATTGCTAAACCCAAAGAATGTGTTATAAGATTAATTATACCATTTACGATTTCTCCAATAAATTCCTGCACATCACCTTCTAATAATAATAAGGCATCATCTATCGCTAACCTTAAATAATATGGCAATGCAGAGTTTTGATACTGTAATTGCACTTTAACCAACAGTATATTAATATTTTCTATCATAGACGGTAAATCCTGGGCAAAGGATTGTAAATCTCTAATCAATATAGCAAGCAACTTACTTCCACCAATAATAACAATACCAAATAATAGTATGTATACGGCAATAATCGCCCATACCCTTCCCATTTTTTTGTTTTCCAAATAACATACTGCTGGATTTAATAAATATGCTAGAAATAGGCCAATGAGAAAAGGATATAATGCATTTCGTACCATCCAAAAAAAATAAAAACAAACTGTTATAAGGGAAAAAATAATCATTATCCTAAAATGTGTCTTTTTTATAAGCACTTTAAAATACCTCATTCTAAAAAGTTGGTTTTGATCCGTTACTTATAAATACTAAAAACTATGATTCTAAAGCTAAAATAAAGTGGAGACCCTGTGGTCTCCACTTTATTTCTAATCAAATTTGTGTAGTAACCGCTTACGGGCCTTTCTCATTAAACCATGTGTTGTAGAAACTACTGAGTCGGCACTACGCTCTACGAATGGTTTCCTTCTAAATGTAGACGTATTCATTATCGGATTTATGATAGTCCCTAACATGATTCCAATGAAACTTCCCCAGAATAAGCCCTGCCAAAAATTGCGCATCATATCACCCCTTTCCTTAATGAGCAGCGGTTTCTAATGGATCTAAATAGAGAGTTAATGTACCATCAGGTTCGACATTAAAAATCTTAACATCTTCCCCTCGCACTATAAACTCAATACAGCAATCCCAACAATAATATTGTACTGCTCCTACTTTACCAATCGCTCTTTTACTATTACATACAGGACAAACCGTCATAATTCGCACCTCACACGACTTTCATCTATTGGCAATAAGAAAAGTGACTCTCTTCTTATTGTTTACTTATATTTCAGTATATAGAAGAGTTTTCATTGTTCCAGGAACTATTACCTTGTCTTTGCCTATAACTTGAATTTTGGGTATCGGCATTTTTTTTCGACCATATAGTAAATCTGATATGATACTATCAGATATTTGATATGATTTCATTTCACCAGTACTAGTATCAAAAAAAACATCAACTAATATACCTAAGCGTAACCCTTCTTCCGTTACGATTTCTTTCTCAAATAATTCTTTTATATAGTAAATAGCTGTCATTTCAAAAAAAGCAGTGGCTTCTTGTATGACTGAATGGTTCCGTACCATAACAGCATCACGGCCTAAACTTAATATGTTCATAAAAGAGATACCTTGTTCAGATGACAAATCCTTTGCACTATTAGTAATGATTCCATAGATTTTCGCCTCATCAATATTTAAAACAATATCTTCTATTTGGCTTATTTGCTTACCTGTTTCAGTTTCTATTACAGGCAGTCCAACTATGTCTCGCATTCTTTGCATAAGAATAGCCTCCAATAGATTGTAATACTATTATTACCCGAAATAGATTATTTTATAATGCATCTATATAGTATATCTAATAAAAACAAGGACTTGGCATTAAAGCCAAGTCCTTGTTTTTATTAATAAGGTCTATCTTTTGTGTACCTACATAGATTTTCTAATTATACCGCCACCAATAACCATATCTCCATCGTAAAATACAACTGACTGCCCTGGTGTAATCGCCCTTTGGGGTTGATCAAATTTTACATGAACACCACCATCAGCAAGAGGAGTTACAGTAGCAGTACCTTCACGTGAGCCATAACGAATTTTAGCAGAAACAGTAATAGGATGTTCTAACTTATCAATAGTAATAAAATTCAGATCTTCTGCTATAAGTTCCGAAGCAAAAACATCCTCATTCGATCCAACTATTACTTGATTCTTATCATAATCTAATTTTACCACATATAGGGGTGTTCCTGCAGCAATTCCTAATCCCTTACGTTGTCCAATAGTGTACAAAGGGAGTCCTTGGTGTTTTCCTATGACTTGTCCCTGTAAGTCCACCACATCACCTGGTTTCAGTGCCTCAGGAGTTTTCTCCGCTAAAAATCCTTTATAATCATCATCCGGAATAAAACAAATTTCTTGACTTTCAGGTTTATTCGCAACTAATAAACCGAATTCAGCCGCTAGTTCTCTTGTCCTAACTTTAGTATAATCACCTAAGGGCATCAAGAAATGCTTCAATGTATTTTGATTCAAATGATATAAAGCATAGGATTGATCTTTGGTAGAATCTATTCCCTTACTCAACGTATGTCTGTTTAATTTATCATCATAACCAATACGAGCATAGTGGCCTGTTGCAACATATTCGGCTCCTAAAGCCAGTGCTTTCTTCAACAAACCTTCGAACTTAACAAATCGATTGCAAGCGATGCAAGGATTCGGTGTTTTTCCTGCACCATATTCTGCAATAAAATAATCAATAACCGTTTCCTCAAACATATCGCGAAAATTCAGTACATAATAAGGTATACCAATTTTTTCAGCTACCCTACGAGCGTCATCTACTGCACTTAAAGAGCAACATCCCCGATTTTCAGCATCATTCTCCGGCACATCTTTATCCCAGATTTGCATAGTTGCTCCAATTACATCATATCCTTGTTGAACCAAAAGGGCGGCAGTTAAAGAACTGTCCACCCCTCCGCTCATGGCTACAAGAACTCTTGGCTTAGTACCCATGAATCAAATCACTTTCCTTTTTTGCTGATATAGTCCTTAATAGCTTCATGTAATGCATCAGCAGCTAAATTGGAACAATGCATTTTAGCTGGTGGAAGACCGTCTAACGCTTCAGCAACAGCATCATTTGAAATTTTTAAGGCTTCGTCAAGGGTTTTTCCCATTACCAATTCAGTAACCATACTACTAGTTGCAATCGCAGCACCACAGCCAAAAGTTTTAAATTTAACATCTTTGATAATTCCATCTTTTACATCTAAATAAATTCTCATAATATCGCCACATTTAGCGTTACCAACTTCTCCAACACCACTAGGATTTTCTATTTCACCCACATTACGAGGATTGGTAAAATGGTCCATTACTTTATCAGTATACATAATAATATCTCCCCTTAAATAAATTAATGATGATCACATTGGTTGCAAGGATTATTAGCCGCCAACTTTGAATTAGCACTTAATGGTGACATACTCCTCAATCTTTCGACAATTTGTGGTAATACTTCTAAACAATAGGAAACATCGGCTTCTGTATTGCCACGCCCTAAGGAAAGCCTAAGGGAACCATGAGCTGTTTCGTGTGTAAGTCCCATAGCCAACAAAACATGTGAAGGATCAAGAGATCCTGATGTACAAGCTGAACCACTAGAAGCTGCAATACCTTTTAAGTCAAGATTTAAAAGAAGTGATTCACCTTCAATATAAAGAAAGCTAAAATTAACATTCCCAGGTAATCGTAAATCTTTATGACCATTTAATTTAATATCTGTAATTTTCTCTTGTATTCCTGCAATCAACTTATCACGAAGTGTTTTCACATGCGCAATTCTAGAATCCATTTCAAGTCTAGCTAGTTCTGTGGCTTTCCCTAAACCAACAATGCCGGAAACATTTTCAGTACCAGCTCTTAGTTTGCGTTCTTGAGAACCACCTTGCTGTAAGGATTCAATCTTTACCCCTTTGCGTATGTAAATCGCCCCGATACCCTTAGGTCCATATAACTTATGCCCAGAAAGACTAAGCAAATCAATATTATATTCATTTACATCAATAGGATAATTGCCCACGGCCTGTACTGCATCTGTGTGAAAATATATCTTATTCTCTTTTGCTAATTGTCCAATTTCCTTAATTGGCTGAATAGTACCAACTTCATTATTAGCAAACATCACACTAATTAAGATTGTTTTATCTGTAATTGCATTTTTTACATCCTCTACGCGAACCATAGCATTTTCATCAACTGGTAAATAAGTAATTTCAAAACCTTGTTTCTCTAAATATTCACAAGCATGTAATACTGCATGATGTTCTATCGTAGTTGTTATAATATGATTTCCTTTTTTACGATTTGCAAAAGCAATACCTTTTAATGCAAGATTATCAGATTCAGTACCACCACTGGTAAAAAATATTTCATTGGCATTGGCTCCAAGTAAAGCCGCTACACTTGACCTAGCTTCCTCTACAGCTTTGCGAGTTTCACGCCCAAAAAAATGAACGCTAGAAGGATTGCCAAACTTTTCTGTCATATATTCCAGGGTTACCTTAGCTACTTCCTTATCAACAGGCGTAGTAGCCGAATGATCAAAATAAATTCTTTCCATTATCACAAACATCTCCTTGTAATCTTTCTTCCCGGCATAAGTCCGCAAGTGAAATAGAATCTAACACTGAACTTATACTGTCACAAACTTTTGCCCAAACCCCACGGGTTACACATATACCTGCCCTTTCGCAATAATCGTTATCTTCTGATTCTGCTAATAGACAATCTACCAAAACGATAGGGCCTTCCATGATTCTAATAATGTCACCTACTGAAATTCTTGCCGGGTCCTTACTTAAAGTATATCCGCCTTGCGCACCACGGATACTTTTTACATATCCAGCTTTACGCAAAGTGCTTACTAACTGTTCTAAATAATTTTCTGAAATTTTTTGCCGCTGCGCAATACTTTTTAAAGAAATTGGTCCTTCTCCATAATGTACTGCTAAATCATACATGGCTGCTACGCCATAGCGTCCTTTTGTCGATATCTTCACAGTAACCTCTCCCGCAATTCCCGAGTATTCCGAGTAACTTAGTAGGCTTTCTTATTTATTAATATACCAAAAAAAAATCCTGTTGTCAAAAAAATATCTTTAAGTTTTTGACTTTTTTTTATTTTTTAATTCCTGGCCATTTTCAGTAGGCCTATAGTAGACCGTCCCCTTTAAATTATCCGGTAAATATTGTTGTTCTATATAATTACCATCATAGTTATGGGGATATAAATAATCTAAGCCATGTCCCATTTTTTTAGCCCCTGGATAATGAGCGTCCCGTAAATGTAACGGTATTTGTCCACAATCTTTTTGCTTCACGTCATTGATTGCTTGGGCTACGGCCATATAAGAAGCATTACTTTTAGGTGCAGTACTAATATAAATCACAGCTTCTGATAAAATAATTTGTGCTTCAGGCATACCAATAAACTGAACCGCTTGAGCAGCAGACATGGCTATTACTAAAGCCTGAGGGTCAGCATTGCCTACATCTTCTGCAGCACAAATAACGATTCGCCTAGCTATAAACTTAACATCTTCTCCTGCTACTATCATACGTGCTAAATAATGTAAAGCGGCGTCTGGATCAGAGCCACGCATGCTTTTAATAAAGGCGGACACGGTATCGTAATGATGGTCACCAGACTTATCATACCTTTGTACCCTTTCACCTACTACTTCCTTTAGAATTTTAATTGTTAATTCAGTTACATTCGATGATCTCATCATAGTTACTGATTGTTCAATAATATTTAGAGCAATTCTGGCATCACCACCGGATAATTCAGCGATAATAGCTAAAGCCTCATTTGTGTATTCAATCTTGAAGCTTCCAAGTCCACGTTCACTGTCATTCATTGCTTGTTGCATAATTTCTACTAAGTCCGACACTCCAAGAGATTTTAAGCGAACCACTCTCATTCTAGATAACAAAGCTGCGTTTACTTCAAAATATGGATTTTCTGTAGTTGCACCAATTAAAATGATTCTGCCGTCCTCCACATATGGTAAAAGCACATCTTGTTGGCCTTTATTGAATCGATGTATTTCATCTATAAAAACAATAGTGCGTTGTCGATAAAATCCGAGCCTTTCCTTTGCTGCCTCAACGATTTTCCGAATATCAGCAATGCCCGCCGATACTGCATTGAGTTTTTCAAAATAACTTCCTGTAGTATTAGCAATAATTTGTGCCAATGTTGTCTTACCTGTACCAGGTGGTCCAAATAAAATAATTGATGGAAGATTGTCACCATCAATCATTTTTCTCAGAAATTTATCCTTACCAATAATCTCATTTTGTCCAATAAATTCGTCTAAATTCCTAGGACGCATCCGTACTGCTAAAGGAGCCGTTTGATTATTTTCTTCTTGGTTGGAATATGCAAATAAGTCCATGTTATCACCTTCTCTTTAAATATCCATTTATTACCTTTTTTCACCAAAGTACGTCATTAAATATTTCCCTTTGACTTTATATCTACCTTTTATTATACTTTATATAAGAACTTGTGATATCCTGTATTTTTAAAAATTATTATGGACTTATTGATTAAAGGTAGGGTAAATAAACGATGAATGAATTCCTTCAGCAACTTCTCGCAGGGCAAAAACAAATTACTGATCGTTTTGACAAAATCGATCGACAACTCAGCACTTTAGCTGAAGGACAAGCATCAATTCATGATAGAATCGATAACTTACAAGATGATCTTCTTAGTTTAAGTAGTGATGTTTCCAATCTTAAAGGTGATGTGCTAGCGATTCGTAAAGATACCACTACCTTAAAGAAAGACACTAGTGCTATAAAAAAAGACTTGCGTTATGCTTGGGAAGATATTCAAAAATTGGACAAGCGTGTACATATAAATGAAAGTCTAATCGCAAAATAAAACCACCTACTGAGGTGGTTTTATTTTTTCTCCATAATATAAAAGAAATACTCACTTTAAAGTGACTTTTTTACTAATAGGAGAGTACCTGCCAAAGGCGGGTACTCTCCTACTTATTTCATATTATACCTTCACCTTTGCCACAACAGTTGTTTTTATGGATAACTCTCTTAACTGCTTCGCATCCACCTCAGATGGAGCTTGCGTCATAACGTCTGTAGCGCTTTGGGTTTTTGGAAAAGCAATTACATCTCGAATGGATGGTCGTTTAGCCATAATCATAATCAACCGATCTAATCCAAATGCAATTCCACCATGTGGTGGTGTACCATACTCAAATGCTTCTAACATATAACCAAATTTAGCAAATGCTTCTTCTTGAGTAAAACCAATTGCAGTAAATACTCGTTCTTGCAGTTCACGATTATAAATTCTTATACTGCCACCACCGACTTCGGTGCCATTTAACACCATATCATAGGCTTTAGCTTTTACACGACCAGGATTACTCTCTAGATATTCTACATCTTCATCCCGCGGTGAAGTAAACATATGATGCATAGCTACCCAACGATTTTCTTCCTCATCATGTTCAAACATTGGGAAGTCGACAACCCATAAAAAAGATAACTTATCATTGTCAATTAAATTAAGACGACGTGCCATCTCCAAACGCAATTGTCCCAAAGAATTGGCCACGACAGCAGGCTTGTCTGCCACGATAAGCAATAAATCTCCAGTCTCAATTCCAGCAGCTTTAGTAATATCAGCCATATTTTCATCTGTTAAAAATTTAGTGATTGCAGATTTAATTCCCTCTGATGTATAGCTAATCCAAGCTAACCCTTTAGCACCATAAGTAGATACATACTCAATCAAGCCATCAAGTTCACGCCTTGGAGCATTGGCATAGCCTTTAACATTGATAGCTTTTACTTGCCCGCCATTTGCTAAAACGGTTTCAAAAACCTTAAAATTTGAATTCTTTACAGCATCTGAAAGATCAACTAATTCCATATCAAAGCGTATATCCGGTTTGTCAGAACCATAACGATTCATTGCATCTTCATAACTCAAACGCAAAAATGGTGTTTGTATCTCAACATCCAGTGCTTCTTTAAATATACGAGCTGTCATATTTTCCATGATCGTCAATATCTCTTCTTGATCAATAAACGACATTTCAATGTCAAGCTGAGTAAACTCTGGTTGACGATCAGCTCTTAAATCTTCATCACGGAAACAACGAACAATTTGGAAATAACGTTCCATGCCTGCAACCATCAGCATCTGTTTGAAAGTTTGAGGAGATTGTGGTAAAGCATAAAACTTTCCAGGACTTACTCGACTTGGTACTAGATAGTCTCTAGCGCCTTCTGGAGTACTCTTTGCTAGCATTGGGGTCTCAATTTCCATAAACCCATTATTGTCGAGAAAATCGCGCATAGTTTTCGCTACGCGATGTCTAAGCATCAAATTACGTTGCATTTCTGGACGGCGTAAATCTAAATAGCGATATTTTAAACGTAACGTCTCATCCACATCGATGTTATCTTGAATATAAAAAGGCGGGGTTTTTGCCGCATTTAAAATTCTGAGTTCTGTCCCATAAACTTCAATTTCACCTGTAGCTATATTAGCATTAATAGTAGCTGCATCCCTTAATTTCACTATACCTCTTACAGCTAATACATATTCAGAACGCACAGTCTCTGCTTTCGTAAAGGAATCTACATCCACATCCTGTGAAAATACTACTTGTACAAAGCCAGAACGATCACGTAAATCAAGAAAAATCAATCCGCCATGATCGCGACGACGCGCCACCCAACCACATAATACTACTTCTTCTCCCTCATTCTGCTTATTTAAAAAATCGCACGAATGTGTTCGTTTTAGTCCTACCATCGTTTCCATATTAATCCTCCAAATCTAATTGTATCATTTCTTGTACTTTACTTATATCAACTAATTGCTGCACACCAGTCTGCATATTTTTCAGCATGACTTTTCCTTGTGTCGCTTCATCTTCCCCGATAATTGCGACAAAACGAGCTGGATATTTATTCGCTTGTTTCATTTGCCACTTAATACCTTTTTCCATAAAATCCATCTCAGCAGTTATACTATTTTCTCGTAAATTGCACAATAAGGCAAAAGCCATCCCTTGCATAGCAGTCCCCATAGGAGCAATAAATACGTCAATCGCATTGGATGCCTCGGGTAATAAATTTTGTTTTTCTAAAGCCAATAGGATTCTTTCTATACCAACTGCAAAACCAATCCCTGGTGTAGAAGGTCCCCCACATTCCGCCACTAAACCATCATACCGACCACCACCACATACAGCACTTTGTGCCCCCAGAGGTGCGTATTGAATTTCAAAAGCAGTTTTAGTGTAATAATCCAAGCCACGAACCAAACGTGGATTTAGTGTAAATTCAACACCGGCAACTGTTAGTAATTCTTTTAATTGACTGAAATGCTCACTACACTCATCACATAAACAATCAACGATTTGAGGAGCTCCCTGAGACTGTTCTGCGCATTTTTCTTTTTTACAGTCAAGAATACGCATAGGATTACGATCAAAGCGAGATTGGCAGTCTGTACACAAATTAGAAGTTTTTTCCTGTAAATAACTTTGCAATTTTTCACGATATACAGGACGACACTCGGGACAACCTACAGAATTCAAATATAAGTGTAAGTCATCGAGTCCTAATTTTTTTAATAGCTGTACCGCTAACATAATAACTTCAGCATCAATAGCAGGTCCTTTTGAACCTAAAGCTTCAATACCAAATTGATGAAATTGCCGATATCTACCGGCTTGGGGGCGGTCGTAACGAAACATAGGACCTATGTAAAATAACTTATTAAGCAACGTTTCTGCATAGAGTTTATTTTCTAAAAAAGAACGTACTACCGCTGCTGTATTTTCAGGCCTTAATGTAAGACTACGTTCTCCTCTATCTGTAAAAGTATACATTTCTTTTTCTACAATGTCAGTTGTCTCCCCAATACCACGCAGAAATAATTCCGTATGTTCAAAAACTGGAGTACGAATTTCTTTATATAGGTATAGGCGGCAAATGTCACGCACTATTTTTTCAATATATTGCCAATTACTACTAGCCTCAGGCAGTATATCTTTAGTCCCCCGTGGACCTGTTACCAACATAATTTTCCCCCTTATGAATCAGCAAATTATCTTCCCTTAATACCTTAACACGTACTAAGATATATTGCTAAATTGTTCATTATAGTATTAATAATATGTATAGTTGTAAACATATTACCATAATGCTGTATTATTTTAAATATTTTTTAACTTTTTCTCCATAAAATAGCGTAATTAGCCTTCACTTTTTTTCTGGCACTCTTGACAATATCCATAAAATTTTACCTGATGATCAACAATTAAAAAATTACTTTTGCGAGAAATCACAGTTTCCAACGTCTCCAATAAATCATCTTCAAATTCTTTTACCTTATTGCAAGTCAAACATATCAAGTGATGATGATGATGCGGTGTGGTTTTCTCATTGATTTCATAACGACTACGTCCATCACCAAAATCCATTTTCTGCAAAACTTCTAATTCACTAAATAGTTCTAATGTACGATATACAGTAGCAAGACCAATCTCTGAGGAATGCTGACGAACAATGGTATGTACATCTTCTGCACTTAAATGTTCGTCTTGATGATCTACGAAAGCCTCTAAAATTATTTTACGCTGTGGTGTTAACTTGTATTGTTTTTCTTGAAACTTTTGCCTAATATCTCCCATATCAATTGCCATTATTTTCACCTATCTTTCATTTGTAATCCATAACTGTCTAATCAATACTCTTAACAGTGCTGCCGTCGGAACAGCTAGCATCATACCAACAATCCCCCACAATTGGCCACCAATCAACAGACTAATAATTATAATGACAGGATGTAAATCAATAGTATGTCCCATAATATTAGGTACTACAATTTGGTTTTCAACTTGGTGCACAATAATATAAAATATGACGACCTTAAATGCCAACGCTGGTGAATTTAAATAGGCCAGCATAATGGCAGGTACAGATCCAATTATCGGACCAACAATTGGGATTGTTTCTGTACAGGCAGCAAGAAGTCCTAACACTAGCGGATAATCTACTTCTAGTAAATACATACCACTAAAGACAAATACTCCAATAACAATGCTAATCAATACTTGTCCCCGAATATAACCACTAATAACGGTAGCCATTTCTTCAATGATTTTTCGTACTTTTCCACGTGATTCTACGGTGAACATGGTTATAATCTTATCTTTCAAGACACTCCAGTCTTTTAAAAAATAGTAGGTTAAGACTGGTACTACCACAAGCTCGACAATACTCGATGCAAAGCCGAAAAATGCTTGCAAGATACGCCTAGCTAAATCTGCTGAGAATGAAGCGGCACTTGCAATCGTCTGATCGATTAGAGTGTTAATATTAGTTGGCAAATCCAATACACTGGCACGCTGCTGAATTTCTATAATCATTTCTTGGACTTTTAGGATTAACCCTGGTAAATCAACAATAAACTTATCAAACTCATGTATAAATGGTAACAAAACAAAGGTCCCCATGATAAGCAGTAAAAATGTTGTTAGGAAAAATGCACATAACACTGCTATACTACGTCCAAGATATAGCTTTTTCCCGCCAAGTCCTATACTGGAGATGTAATTTACCAATGGATTTAATATAAAAGCCAAAACCATGGCAATAATGATGGGAAAATAAATTGGCGTCACTTTAACAATTACATAAAACCCTAATAATAAGATACTTATTTTAAACCATGTATCATATGATTTAAATGACATCGTATTCCCTCATTTTTTTATGAAGTTATTGCAAAAAAGGATTATTTTGGCGCTCGTTGATAATCGTTGTTTCGCCCCCATGACCAGGCAAAATCGTAGTATCGTCTGCAAGCACTAACAATCGCTCTTTTATACTGTTCACTAGCTGATTATGTGATCCGCCAGGAAAATCAGATCTACCAATGGATTGTTGAAACAAGGTGTCACCACTAAATACCACATCATTGACCTTAAGACAAATTCCACCAGGTGTGTGACCTGGAGTATGTATAACCTGAAATTCTAGTTCACCCACCATAATTTTTTGGCCATCACTTAGCAAGACATCCGCAGCTTGACATATAAGATTACTACCGATATACATAGACAAATTTCCTTGGGAACTTATTAACATACCTGCATCTTCTTTATGAATCATAACAGGTGCACCAGTATGCTCTTTTATTCTATCATTATCCCCAATGTGATCAGCATGCCCATGAGTATTTATGATCGATACTATTTTTATCTTTTCTTGATTAATAACACGAATGATATCTTGCGCATTGCCGCCGGGATCAATCACTGCGCCATTTAAAGTTTTCTCGCAATATACAATATAGCAATTAGCGCCGAGGTTTCCTACTTCTAACTTTATTATTTTCATTTTTTCCACCTCCTAAAAAATACGTTTGCTATCAAGGAGCATTGTTACTGGCCCATGGTTGTCCAGTGCTACTAGCATTTCGAATTGAAATTTTCCACAAGCAACTTTTATACCTAACTGCTTACATTTTTCAATAAATATTTCATATAACCTTTGAGCGAGCTCAGGAGGGGCTGCGCCATCAAAGCTAGGCCTACGCCCCTTACGACAATCGGCAAATAGGGTAAACTGGGATACTACTAATAGTTCACCATTTATATCCAAGAGTGATAAATTCATTTTACCACTAATATCGGAAAAAATTCGTAAATTTATAATCTTTTCTGCCAAATAGTAAGAATCTTGCTCCGTATCTTCATGTCCTACACCTAATAAAACTGTTAAACCTTGCCCGATAGCAGCAATCGTATTATTTTCTACTGTTACATTTGATTGTAGTGTACGTTGAACAACAGCCCTCATCCTACGCCTCCTAAATTTGGCATAGCGCGATGCACACTATATACATCTTTTACTCGCCTCATCTTGGTCATAATATGCTCTAATTGATTCAAATTACTAAGATCCAACGTTAGCGTAATAGATCCCATATTATTTTTAATGACTTTAGCATTAACGGAACTAACTTTTATCTTACTCTCAGAAGTAACCATTAAAATATCAGATAACAATTCAGAACGATCGACACCGATAACTTCAACAATTACTTTATATAAATTCCCGACAGTCAAATCCCAACCAACTTCTATCATACGCTCATATTCTTCTGGCTGAACCAAAATATTAGTACAATCCGCCCGATGTACCGAAACTCCACGCCCTCTAGTAATATAGCCAATAATTGTATCTCCAGGTAAAGGATTGCAGCATTTGGCTAATCTTACCATTAGACCTGACTCTCCCTCAACCAAAATACCATGACCTGATTTACTAGTAGTATTGTGTGGTTTAAGCTTTGCCAATAGTCTTGATACGTCCGGAGACGTAGTGCTGCGTAATTCTTTTTTATAGGCCTCAATTAACTTCGTCATAATGCCATGGGTTGTCACTCCCCCATAACCTAATGCCGCCATTAAATCCTCTTCCGTCTGTATATTGAATTTTTTCCCTACCTCAGATAATCTTTCACCTTTGGTTATTTCTCGCCAATCATAACCTAGTTTTTTGCTCTCTTTCTCGAGCATCTCTCGGCCCTTAATAATGTTTTCTTCCCGTTTCTCTTTCTTAAACCACTGACGAATTTTATTTTTAGTATCAGAGGATCCAACAATATTTAGCCAGTCTCTACTTGGTCCATTACCGGTTTTCGTTGTAATAATTTCAACGATGTCCCCATTTGCCAATTTAGTTTCTAATGGGACTATTTTACCATTAATTCGAGCACCAATACAGCGATTTCCTACCCCAGTGTGAATCCGATAAGCAAAATCAATCGGAATTGAACCTGCAGGTAAATCAATTACGTCTCCTTTGGGTGTAAAAACAAATACTTCATCAGAGAAAATATCTAACTTTACAGTTTCCATAAACTCATGAGGATCTCGCAAATCTTGTTGCCACTCTGATAATTGCCGCAGCCAGGTTAATTTCTCGTCAAAATCTTTATTGGCCCCCTTAGAGCCCTCTTTATATCGCCAATGAGCTGCAATTCCGTATTCAGAGGTTCGATGCATATCCATGGTTCTAATTTGAATTTCCAGTGGTTGTCCTTCTGTTCCAATTACAGTTGTATGTAGCGATTGATACATATTACTCTTTGGCATTGCAATATAGTCCTTAAACCTAAGTGGCAAGGGCTTCCATAAGGTATGCACAACACCTAAAGCACCATAACAATCTTTAACGGTATCTACTAAAATACGAACAGCAGACAAGTCATAAATTTCACTAAGATCCTTATTCCCTTTAAGCATTTTTTTATATATGCTATAAAAATGTTTAGGGCGTCCTTGAATATCTGCTTTAATATCTACTTCATCTAAGCGTTCTGATAAAATTCTAACAGCTTCATTAATAATTTGCTCTCGTTCACGACGTTTTTGCTTAACTTTTTCTACAAGTTCATAATATTTCTCTGGCTCTAAATAACGAAAAGCCAAGTCCTCTAACTCCCATTTCACATTGGATATTCCCAGACGATGAGCAAGAGGCGCAAATATCTCGTGAGTTTCCTGAGAAATTCTACGCTGTTTGTATTCAGGCATATGTTTTAAGGTTCGCATATTATGCAGACGATCTGCTAACTTTATCAAAACTACCCGGATATCCCTTGCCATAGCCAAAAACATTTTACGAAAGTTTTCTAATTGTTGCTCCTCTTTCGACTTATATTCGATGCGACTTAGCTTAGTCACGCCATCCACTAACATAGCGATTTCTTTACCAAACAGCTTTTCAATTTCTTCTAAGGAAAAAGCAGTATCTTCTACAACATCATGCAGTAAAGATGCACTAATCGTTAATGCATCAATTTGTAATTCAGCTAAGATTCTCGCTACTCCCAGTGGATGACAAATGTATTCTTCACCTGAAGCCCGTGTTTGACCTTTATGAGCATCAACAGCAAGTTCATAAGCTTGTATGACAATTTCTATGGGAGCATCAGGCTGATAGGATTGTATTTTTTTTATAATTTCTTCAATAGTGGTCTGCGTTTCATTGCCCATATGCACACCTCAATACACGGTATTCCACCTAATATTTTAACAAAGACATAATGTTGTAATTAGCTAAATTTTTACGACCTTCAAGATAAGATAATTCAATCAGGAAAACAAGACCGACAACAACTCCGCCTAACGCTTCAACCATGGCAACTGTTGCTTGCACAGTGCCGCCAGTAGCTAGTAAATCATCAACAATTAATACTTTTTGTCCTGGAGTGATAGCATCTTTATGTATTTCCAAAGAATCCTTACCATATTCCAAGTCATATTCATGTTTCAGAGTTTCAGCAGGCAATTTTCCTGGTTTTCGTACAGGGACAAAGCCTGCTTTTAGCGCGTAAGCAACTGGAGCTCCAACAACGAAACCCCTAGCTTCAGGACCTACAACTAATTCTACGCCTTGATCTTTAAAGGGTTCTGCCAAAGCATCAATTGCCTGATGAAACACCTCTCCCTCTTTAAGCAAGGTAGTAATATCTTTAAAACGGATACCTTTCTCTGGAAAATCAAGTACCACTCTAATTTTTTCTTTAAAATTCATAAATAAACCTCCTAATATAATATATAATACGAAAAGTCTTAATAATAGTAACACTTATAAAAAACTAAATTATGCATTCCCTACTAAACATTATTACCTTTAATTGCTAATAACAATTCATTACTTGATAACTTCATAAGTTTTTCTGCAAACTTCATAAATTCATCTTTTTGGTTCATACCTTGACGAAACGTAGTAGATTGTTCAATGTCAAGTTTGTCTTTTGGTGTAGGCAATATCAATATTTCTCTTCTTACTTCAGATATTACGCACTGTATTAACTTTAATTCTTCTAATATTTTAATGGCAGTACGAACAGAAGCTTCCGAAATGGTAACTTGATATTTGCTCCATACTTGATCTATTACTTGAGAATCGGTTACTTCAGATCCAGATTGTTTCAGCACTAAATAAATTTGCCCAACAACGATACGTTCGGGATTTGCTTGTAGCAATAATAAGTGATTATTAGCAATATCTTCATTATTAAATAATAAATGGATATAGGTACTCTGCATAGAATTCATTCCACTCCAACATTGCTGCAGAAAGCCTTGCATCGTAAAAGGCAAACTATATAACATCATATGTCCAACATGATCAAATTTTAGACCTTCATTCACAAACAAGGTTGTAGTAAATATAACCTTAAGTATATCATCCCGAAACCAAGCTTGAACTTTATTTTTCCACTCTTCATTCAATCCTGCATGATAGAATCCGACTTGGTCTTTATAGCTTGGGAGACATGCTCTTAATTTTTCTGCCAAACTAAAGGCTTCATAGGGAGTATTTACAAAGATTAAGGTTTTTTCTTGTTGCTTAACTACATCCAGTAAATACGAAAATTTGTCAGCTATATGCCGAACATCTTTTAAAACCCAATCGTCTAGTTGCTTTTCATTAGCAGCAGAAATCACCTTGTCAGCATATAAAAAACATTCGGGTGAATAAATTCTTTGTTTTGCATCATTCTTGTGTAGCACATACAACCGTTCTACATCTGTCAACTCTATTTGCTTTACATCATAAGCACGCAATTGAATTTTCCGTTTGCCTTGCCACTCATTAAATTCAGGGAAAAATGCTAATTCTACCTTTTCTGTATCCTGTAAATTTTCAGCTAATCCTCCCATTTGCCAAGCAACAACATCATTCGTAATATTTTCTTGACTCACTTTCAATTTTAAGTGTCGTGCTTCCTGACCGATCGTACGAATGTCCTTAATTTCAACTGATTTACAAGCAAATATAGGGCTCTGATTCCCCATACCGTAAGGTTCAAGGCAACTTAACTGTTCTAAAAAATTTGCATTAATTTCATTTAAAGAAACTAACGAATCAATAGTTAGTACTGGTATATAATCAGCTTGTGAGAGTGTAGTATTCGCAATCTGATTTAACCGCGCTCCGAGTTCCTCAATATGCTTAGGTAGTATGCTTAAACCTGCTGCTTGATGATGTCCACCAAACTGCAACAATAAATCGGAACATTGACTTAATGCGTCATATATATCAAAAGCAGGGATACTCCGGCAAGATGCCTTTCCAATACCATCCCGTATACTAACCATAATAACAGGGCGATAATATCTTTCTACTAATCGAGAAGCTACAATACCAATGACTCCCGAATGCCAGTCTTCTCCTACTACTACTAACACCTTAGTAACATTCAAATCTATCTGTGCTATAAACTCTTCTGCAGCTGCTTGAATATTCTTTTCTACCACTTGACGCTGAGAATTTTCACCTTCTAAATAAAGCGCCAATTCTTTTGCTCGTTCTACATCCTCCGTAATTAGCAACTCAACGCCGTAGTCCGCCCTACTAATACGACCAGCAGCATTTAAACGTGGTGCAATTGCAAAACCGATCTTACCTGTATCAATTTTATTGGCATCAATTCTACAAACTTCCATTAGCTCTTTTAAACCGATATTTTTTGTTTTAGCAATTTCAGTTAGCCCTAATTTTACTAATATACGATTTTCTCCGGTTATTGAAACAATATCAGCAACCGTTCCTACGGCTACTATATCTAGATATTCTAATAGTTTTTCATCGTTCTCATAATAATATTGCCACAGTGCCTGACATAACTTAAAGGCTACGCCCACTCCAGCCAAATTTTTTTCAGGATAGGAACACTCTCTCTGTTTGGGATTAATAATGGCATGAGCGACTGGCAAACATTGTGCTGGTTCGTGATGATCCGTAATAATAATATCTAATCGATTGGCAACGGCCTTAACTTCCTCAATAGCACTAATACCACAATCCACTGTAATTAGAAGTTCCGTTCCCCTGGCAATCAGCGTTTCCAGTGCAACACTATTTAAACCATATCCTTCATTTTGCCTTTCAGGAATATAATATTCAATAGTTCCCCCTAATTTAGTAAATACCTTATATATTAGTGCACTTGATGTCATACCATCAACATCATAATCCCCATATACAACCATTTTTTGGTGATTTGTAATGGCATACACAATACGGCTAACAGCTTTTTCCATATCTTTTAATAAATATGGATCACTTAATTTTTCTTGCCCACCAAACAAAAATTCCTCGGCAATACTTTTGTCCATTATACCGCGATTAACAAGTACTTGTGCAATTATATCTGATATTCCCAGGCTATTACTTAATTCTTTTTTTAAAGGAATATTTTCTGGCATAACTCGCCATGATTTTCTTATTTTTGGCATACTGCCTCCATTTTACCTAGAACATTATACCCAATAACAGGATATTATGCAAAGTAATCTATCCGAAGTATTAAACATATTATTAATTTCTATGTGTATCTATTATCTATAGAAATTTCTTTGACCTTATACTATTCTTGAAAAAGTATAATAATCCTCTTAATAATCATAAAAAAGATTGTATTAAGTAACGTTTTCACGCTGCTTAACACAATCCTCTTTCATCTAAGTCTTCAATTGCATATATACTGCCACCAGCGACTTCCGATAACTGTTTTAAATAAAATAGATGCGGTTTAAGGCCAATGCAAGTAAATCCATAATTACTACTTTTTATTTTTTTAGCAATTGCTAGAGCATCATTTATCGGATTAGTAGTTACCGTTCCAAGTGTTGGTACACCATCTGTAATTAATATAATGAAAGGATTTTTAGCCTTTTCCTGTTCAATATATTGAAGACAAGCCTTTAATCCTAAAGCCAATGGAGTCTCCCCATAAGCTTTAATTCCTTCCAAACTTTGTTCTAGCTGCCTAAAATCATGGGTAAAGGGTACTTGAACCCATGCCTGATTTTGTTGAAAAACTAGTACACTTATTCGATCATTTGTAGAAAAAAACAAGTATCTTGCTAGCAGTTTAGCAATGTGAATACGTTGACCATCCATACTAGAGCTAGCGTCAATCAGTAAACAGAATTCGATTTTTCTTCTTTTTCTGTTATTAAAATATCTTATATCATTAGGTAGTATTTTAAGTGTTTTATCCCCATTTTCAACCATTCTTTGTGCTGCAGCATTTACCATTTCTGCAATAGCCAATCCGCCATATTCTTTAACTGTTTTACCATGACAGATATGTTTTTCTTCTGAATAAAAACCAGCGCTATTTTCCAAAAATTTGCTTTTCCCTAGCTGTTTACTCAAACATTTTGCTTCTCGAACAACTTTCCTTAAATGAGCTTCAATCTCAGGTAACTGTGTCTCTAAATAACTTTTAAATCCCTTACCATATTCCTCTATACTAAGCAAATTACCTGCAAGTTCAATCATGCCTTCGGATGCTAAAATTTCGGGAACTCGACAACTATTTATACCACCTGTAGGCTTGGGGTCTTTGTTTTTTGAATGACTTTTTTCTAAAAATTCCTTTAGTTCTTCTGTTTTATCTGATTTATTTATCCATTCATTTTCACCTAATTTTGCATCGACTTCAAAAGTAGTATTATTCTTATTTTCTTGTAATAAAGAATCTGATTCATCCATGTAAGCTGATAGATCATATTTTTCTTTACTCAAACCCCTAACATTTTCAATTTTTTCGTTACATCGTAATTCTAAATTACAAGATAAAATAACGCTTTCTACCACCATAACTATACAAATCAAGCACGCCAAATGTGCCGGAGGTATCATTGCAGTAATATGAACATGATTTGAATGGGCTTTCCGTAGTGCTGCCCTTTTCCCATAATCTAACTTACCAGTAACACGTCCACCGCCTGTACTCGTCTGAATGTCAATAAAATCTGCCATTACAGCATTTACCCGACCCAATTGCTTAACAACATGCTCTTTATTATAACCCTCTACAACTTCCTGTATTTCATTCGCTACCATATAATGATCAACAGGACCACATTGATGGAATATATCTATATGATAAATACCTCCTGGCTCTGTCCTCTGGTAAAAAATTTGTCCAGCGTCAATATCTTGCAAAATATATACTCGCTCTGGCGTTTCAGGATGAAAGCTGTGTAACTTTTGACTACAAACTGTGGTTTGTCCAATCCGAGCACCCATATCTATACTAAAAATATGTTGTAGCTCCTCAAGCACAGGTTCTATCTTATGCAAGAATTGAGGGTTAAACAAATACTCCTTATTTTTTATCATTCGGCATATTACCCTCGCTAACAATAAACTCCTCAACAGGTAATTCTTTCATTGGGATAGCCCTTTTGGGAGGAGCAATTATGGTAGCCTTTTGAGGATCTATTATCTTTCCTGCTGATAGAGCTCCATTTTCAGAAGTTCCCATACTCCCGTGTTGTGTATTTTGAAGTGGAACTTTCATTTTTTTCCATAATAGATTTATAAAGTTTTTCCACCACGAAGTCTTTTCCACATCACTAGTTTTATCAAAATTTTCTGTTATTTTTTTTGTGGCATAATTGTTTGCCACATTTTCAATACTAAGAGAATTGTTAGATAAATCTTCTAAATAATTTAAAATGGCGGTAATTGTTTCTCCATTTATACGATGGGCTAATGATAAAGATATTACTTGACTTATATCCCTTACTTCAACCGCTTGCCTACCAGCTAGCAAACACGATAATCTAGCAGCAAATTCGATAGTTTCAACTGCACGCAAACTTTCCAAGTTAAAATCAACATAAATTTTAGCGATCACTCTTCTGATATTATCTTCAACTATTATATTATTTAAGTTTCCTAAATTGAGGATGCATTCTTCAGAAATTAATTCCTCGCCTTTTTTACCTTTTTCTAAAATATTACATACTACCTGGTAATCATTAGGGCGCCCCATGCTAACGTTAAAATCAAACCGATCTGATAATTGTCTTCTAATACGATTTAAAGAACCAGGCTCTTCATCTGGATTTGACGCCGCCCAAATACTTACGGATATAGGTAGCTCTACTGTGGATAGTCCAGTCTCTTCAATTTGCAAATGGCCAGGTTTAGTCCCCATAACATCTAATAATACGTCTGCCAATTCAGGAGATGTATCTGCCAACCGATTAATTTCGTCGATAAATATAACTCCGCGATGAGCCTGCGGAATCGTTCCAGGTAAAATAGCAGCTGTTGCCACCTCTGAATTTGTAAGCTTTCCTAAGTCAATGCTACCAACTACTGTCCCAATTTTAGCAGCATGAGATATTTCTAGAAATGGACAAGGAACAATCTCAGTGCCAATATCTACAATTTCTTTAGCAGATAGATATCGATGTTCTAGACAATGAGGCATATCCGGATGGCAGTTATACCTACAACTTTTAATCCTCATGATGGGGGGCAATAATTCTTTAACAGATCTTAAAATAGTAGTTTTGCCAGTACCACGCAATCCCTCTGCATGAATATGTAGAGGCACACCATTGTGTAAAGCAATAATAGATAGTTCTACTGCCTTAAATAAATCTCGATTACCATTGTGTCGGACAAGTTGATAATAGGATTTCACGAAAATTCCTCCTGTAGATTTAGTCTATCTTCTATTACTATTTCTTTGTCATATTTTACCCAATTATCCATCATAAATGCAAAGCAAAGATTAGAATTGTAGAATAGACTAATCCACAAGGTCATAAAAAAATTATATATTTGCAGATAATTATGATCATAATTATCCCACAGATGAAACGTAATAAGGCCACTAAAGCTAAACGAAATAAAACCCTACCAATACTTTTAAGGCGGGGTATAAGGGCTTTTGCAACGAGATATTCCCATAATATTGCCCCTACTAAAGCCCCCATCAAGGCATCCGCTGCGATAATCCCAGCTAAGTTGCATACTATAGTATTTACACTATATTTTCTTGAAACATTATAATTACGCGTTAGAAAAACTCTAAAAAAACTAGACCCACCTTCTGCAACTACCGTTAAAATTAGTAAAACAAAAAAAATTCTTAATTGCGATTCACTAAATTGAAAGCCAAGAATCAATGCATAAATAAAACTTGTTCCTAAAATTATCAAAGTACCATGTAATTTAGGAGCTAACGTACATAATTGGCCTATAAATAAGATGATTAATATGCTAATTTTAAATATCAAAATTATCCCTTTCTCATTGAACTATAGTTACTATCATTATTGCTGTTTTATCCTATATTTATGTAACAAATAAGCTGTGAAGATAATAAAAATTACCATTATAAAGCCAAAATAACCCATAATATTCAAAATGACAGAAAGATTTAGTAAACTAACAATATATATAATTATATTTGCTATCACTAAGGCGGGGAAAAAAGATAGGTTAGCAATATGACTAATTTGTTTTGCATTAACAAGCATTGCTGGAACCATAGTATTAGCAAGAGTACAAAAGAATACTATGTAAAATACACCGACTATACTAGTACCTCCTATATAATTCACCACCACTGCTAAGGCTAAAGGCCCTGAAGCCTCTATAGATAATACGAGATATGCTATTAGCAAGGTAAATATACCCTCACTCAATTTTGCTAATACCACTAATAAGATCGCAAGGTACCCCTTCTTTGATAGATATGCTGCCATCTCAACAACTAAAATTGACCACATTCCTCCAACATTGTAACTCAATAGCCCAAGGAAAAGCATCCAGTTAATCTTTCCTATACTTGGAGCAATAAAATCAATCGTTATCTGTTGGAAGAAAAATAAAGCTATAATTATTGGCGCTAGAAATAATCCTGTATAATTAAATAGTATTAGTAACCATCGACCATATCCTGCAGCAAGTACTGAAAACATTACGAGACAAAGGAATGTTGCTAGGGAATGAGGTAAGCCTATCAACATCTCCAAGACTCTACCAGAGTAATAACCACCTGTTAAAGCGCTTGCGGGAATGCATATCGATAATATGATAAGTGCTAATATTTTTTTACCTTCTAAACCATATAAATCTTTAGCTACAACAACTAATTCTTGACCACTTGCAACCCCAATCCAAGCTAAAACAGCTGTAAGAAACACTGCAAATATAATATAAATATATAAAGTGCTTATATAAATTTCTTTATTATCTACTATTCCAGCCAAATCAGGAATTACCGCCACATCATCTCCTGCAATATTAAGTATGATTAAAGAACAGATTGGCAATAAAATCCACATAAATTCACCACCCTTATTCCTAATAGAATATTAAGAATTGATGCAGTTGGTGAATAAAAAAGACTGATGCAAGGATTAGTAACCCCCCACATCAGTCTTTTAAATATTATATTTATTTAGAACCGCTAGTTTTTAAAGCAATTTTCCTGCGCTCTTCATATTCCTTCCACGTTACCCAGATTGGACTAGCATTAAAAACAGAGGAATATGCACCACTAATAAAACCAATCAAAAGGGCTAAGGAGAAATTTTTAGTAGTTTCTCCACCAAAGAAATATAATGAAGCAGTAGCTACTACAACAGTAAGGACAGTATAGATAGAACGAGTCATGGTTTGCCAAATACTACGATTAACCAGTTCTGTAAAGCTCTCTGTTTTTTTGTGTGTTTTTAAGTTTTCCCGAATACGATCAAAAATAACAATCGTATCATTTATGGAATAACCAGCTATTGTCAAAATGGCTGCCACAAAGGAAGCATCAATTTCTTTGTGGAATAAAGAAAACACTCCAAGGACTAAAACGATATCATGCGCTATAGCAATAATACCAGAAACAGCAAACTTAAGCTCAAAACGATAGCTAATATAGACAATCATTAATAACCAAGATACAACTACTGCAATGACCGCATTCTTAGTTAGTTCAGAGCCAATTACAGCTCCCACCTTTTCTGATCTTAAAGTATCAAACGCTCCTAGTTTCTTCTCCATATCACTCAGAACAACACGTCGTGTATTATCCGAAAGTTCTGGAGTACGAATAAATACATTTTGCGATACCTCTACTTGATCACTTACAGCTAATTGAATGGTACTATGTTCTAATTGGTGTTCCTTCAAAGCTTCACGCACTTCAGAAACACTAACAGGACGAGCAAACTTCAAATCTAATAACGTTCCTCCTGTAAAATCAATGCCTAAATTAAATCCCTGTACCGCAATGGAAATTAGTCCAGGAATGAGAAGGATGGTTGACAATAAAAAGAACCAATACCTTTTACCAATAATATCAAACTTCATTATACATGCACCCCCTACGCCCCAAAAATTTTGCCGTTTTTAAATACGTTAGCGTGCATGAGCATTCTTAGCAAAAGCTTAGTAATTGTAATTGCCGTAAATAAACTCAATACAATACCCAATCCTAGGGTAATGGCAAAACCTTTGATTGGAGCAGCTCCTAAGAAGAATAAAACAATCGCAGAAATTAAACTGGTTAGATGCGAGTCTAAAATCGTCGCAAAGGCCCGACTAAAACCAGCATCCATTGCCGCCCGCAGTGTTTTACCAGCATGATATTCTTCTTTGAATCTTTCAAAAATCAGTACATTGGCATCTACCGCCATACCAATGGACAAAATAACCCCTGCAATACCAGGCAATGTCAACGTAGCATTAAGCATCTTTAAACCAAACAATAACAACATTACATAGATTATTAAGGCTACTGTTGCTACAAAACCTGATAAACGATAAAAAACTAACATAAACACAGTAATAGCTCCAATACCAATGGCAAAGGCAACTTTACTTTTATCTTTTGAATCTTGGCCAAGTGTTGGACCTACTGTTCTCATTTCCATAACATCTACTTTTACTGGTAATGAGCCAGAACGCAACAAGATAGCTAAATTTTGTGCTTCCTCTATTGTCTTGCTGCCAGTAATAATAGCTTTACCACTCGGAATAGGCTCATTTACTACTGGATTAGTCAAAACTTTCTTGTCCAACAAAATACTAATATGTTTACCTACATTTTTAGTTGTTAAGTCTGCGAAAATTTTCGTGCCATCTTCGGAAAACTCCAAAGCGACTACATTATTTTTATTTTGGCCAATTTCGGCTTTGGCATCCTTTAAATCCTTACCTGTCATAACAGTAGTGCCGCTTTCATCCTGAAATTCTAATAGCGCTGTTTTACCTAACATTTCAATTGCCTTTTCAGGCTCTTTAATACCAGGCAACTCAACAATAATTCGTCTTTCACCCTGACGTTGAATAATAGGTTCTGTTAACCCTATTTCATTAACACGTTTCTCTATAATCTTTACTACGCGCTGCACGGCATCCTCGTCCACTTTTGCCTCTGGTGTATCCACAGCTTCAAGCACCACATGAGTACCGCCTTGCAAATCCAAACCTTGTTTAATTGAAGTAGCTAAAGGTAACATATAATAGCCAGAAGCTACTAATACCACAAAAACTACCGCCAAAAATTTAGTTAAGTTCCCCCATCTCAAAGATTTCTCCCCCATTCCCTTCTTATCTTTTTTGAATTTATGTGTAAATACTACAACTTCTACCCGCTTACAATATTGCGGTAGAACCTATTTTTTCCACAAATTTAATTATATCCGCTAGCTTATAATAATGTCAATGCGACGCCAACGAATGTCATTATAATAACTGATTATTATTAATAACTAAACTAAATTGGCAGTCTAAAAAATCTGCTGCTCGCCTTGACATAATCATGCGCGCTAAAAAGATTTCAAAATACTCCATGACTGGACAAATTTTGGTATCAATGGTTAGTTCCAAAGCAATTTTTCGTAATTGTTTATCAATGACCAGCTTGCTATTATTAGCAGCATAATTTACTCTATCATGTATTTCAAATTTGGCGAAGTCTTTATTTGTTACTCTACTGCGATGAACGTCTGATTTATCTGCCAAAATTAAAGCAGCTGCAACGGGATTAATGGCATTACCACGTTCTTCTTCATGATTCCCAATTGCTGACGTTACCAATGCAATTTCTTCAGGCGACATACCAAGTCTGGATAAAACATTGTAGGCCATTACAGCGCCAGTGCCGCCATGATTATATCGATTGATCATATTGCCAATATCATGGATATAACCCGCGATTGCAGCCAATTGACATTCTCGTTCCGTGTATTCCAAATCCTTTAATACATGATAGGCGCGATCTGCTATGATTGAAGCATGGCGTTTACCATGTTCAGTAAAACCAAGACGACCAAGGTATTCAGTACTGCAAGCAAGGTAGACAGTAATTTCATGATCATTCTTTAAATCTTCAATCGTAATCTTGGACATGTTTATTCCTCCCAATATACTCTAGTACTTTTCGAACAACATCCTCTTTGCTCAAATCATCCGTTTGGAGATATAAATCAGCATGCTCACAAGCATCAACTAATCGTTCATGCTGTACAACAAGTCTTTCTTGCCCCCACGGCACTATACGCCGCTGACGAATTGTCACTAATTTTGCATCCAAAACCACTAGTATATCAGGCTTCTTACTATTCCATAGATTTCTAATCGTAGAGTGTTCCTGAGCAACATTATAGGCATCAATACCTAATTTCTGCAATTCTTTAACTAATGTCGTCTTACCTGAAACACAAACACCAGCCACTACAACTCGCATTTATATCACCACACTAACAAGGAAAAGATACACTCATCTTTTGTATATTATGCACTCTTTCCTTATCTGATATGCCCATGACTACTACAGTCATATCATCTCCTGGTCGATAATCATCTAATGCTAAAGCATATTCTAAAATACTCTCCGCAATAAACGTTGCATCTTCGGCATGATTTTCGGAAATTATTTTTTCAATCATACCAAAGTTCATAACTTTACCACGTTTACGTCCTGCCGCTTGAATACCATCAGTGTAAGATACTAAAAGCATGCCCATTTCGAGCGGTATCTGATACATTAAAGGTTTCATACGCTTATGTACACCAATGGAACTAATTTCTTCATCATAAATATCCATACCAAATTGATGTTTGACGATTACTGGACAGTTTGAATTACGACTAAATACCACTGTTTGCGTATCCAAATCTGCAGAAAGTAAGGTAAGAGTAGAAGAAACTTTACCATCCTTGATTGCATACAGATAATCATGTACGGCCCTAGCAACTGCTCCATCCCTTGCACCATCAGCAATTAATGCCGCAGCCTTATTAATCACCAAACTGCTCGTAATCTTAGCTGCTTTACCGCTACCCTGTCCATCAGCCAAAATGGCAGAAATACCACCACGTGGTCGTTCTGCCACCTCTACACTATCACCGCATTCCTCTACGGCATATTTTTTCATCTTAGCAATACCTATCTTTATTTCCATAATTCCTTCACCCTGCACAGAATCTAATATAAAAATTATCTAATTTATTAAATTATAAATTGCCTCTTTCACATTTTACAATTTTATCTTCATTCAATAAATAATGCACTGGAATGTCATATTCGGTATGGGGAAGCTTATCTGTAACATGGGACGACCATACTGCACCAATTAATATTGCTTGTGGAGCTTGGGGAAGAAATCGATCATAATAACCTGCTCCCATTCCCAATCGATTACCTGAGTAATCATACGCGACTCCTGGCACAATAATTAAATCAATCACACTTGGATCGACTATTTTTAGGGTAGTAGGGTTAGGTACCAATAAATTAAAACGTCCCCGTACCAAATCATTTAGATTACTGATAATCGCAGCATCCATGACACCAAATTCTTGACGCATATGTGGTACACAAATTTTTTTACCTTGTAACCAGGCATCCTCAATAACCTTCAACATTTGCGGTTCATCTGCCATGGACAAAAATACCATTATCACTTGTGCCTGTTGATAATATGGCCAAACAAGCAGTTGTTTCGCCATATTGTCACTTTGGGCAGCAATAACGTCTTTATCTAAGTTACTTCTTTTTAGAAGTAACTTAGCACGTAACTTTTCTTTTTCATTATTGCACTCTTTCACAAATATATCCTGCCTTTATTATTCCCTATTAATAGATGGAATAAAAAATGCATATCATATGTTTATGCATTTTTAGGATCATTTTGGTAAGATTGAATAGAAGTACGTAAGAAATCTATTTCAATTTTATCTGATACTTTTAATGTAACTTTTTTAGCATCCAATGCTGTAATTGTACCAAACATACCACCTGCGGCAATTACACGATCGCCTTTTTTTAGATTACTTAGCATATCAGCACGACGTTGTTGTTCTTTCTTCTGTGGACGATACAATATAAAATAAAAAACTAAGGCCATCAGAACAATCGGCCCATAAGCCGCTAGTGTCTGCATCATTTCTTGTGAAATTTCTGGCATTACAAATTCCCCCCCCATTTTTATACTCACTTAACAGTATATTCCACATATAAAACGCAAATCCTCTTAGCGTAAGTTATATTGTGCTAAAAACTCTTCCCGAAATTCAACAAAATTATCTTCTATAATTGCTTTACGCATTTCTTTCATGAACTGCAATAGAAAATGTAGGTTATGTATTGTAGTTAAGCGCAATCCAAATATCTCATCGGTTTTAAATAAATGACGAATATAAGCTCTTGAAAAATTTTGACAAGTATAACATCCGCATTTTTCATCAAGAGGCCTAAAGTCTTTCGCATATTCTGCATTTTTAACAACAAGTCGTCCCCAACTAGTCATAACAGTACCATTGCGAGCCACACGCGTTGGAAAAACACAATCAAACATATCAATACCATGCATAACGCCTTCTACTAAACAGTCTGGGGTACCGACTCCCATTAAATAACGTGGTTTCCCTTCTGGTAACAAGGGTACAGTATGTTCTAACATTTCATACATTAATGGTTTAGGTTCGCCAACACTCAAACCACCGACTGCATAACCAGGAAAATCTAAAGAAACTAAATCTTTGGCACTCATAGTTCTTAAATCTTTATACATGCCGCCTTGCACAATTCCGAACAATGCTTGATCGGTTCTTTTATGGGCCTCTTTACAACGCTCGGCCCAACGAGTAGTTCGTTCCGTAGACTTTCGTGCATAATCATGATCAGCAGGATAAGGTACGCATTCATCAAAAGCCATAATAATATCTGAACCCAATGCCATTTGTATTTCAGTCGCTTTTTCAGGCGAAAGAAAATGTTTTGACCCGTCAATGTGAGAACGAAAAGTAACTCCCTCCTCAGTTATTTTGCGTAGGTCACCTAAACTGAAGACTTGGAATCCCCCACTATCAGTAAGAATTCCTCTATCCCAGTTCATAAATTTATGCAGACCACCAGCTTCTTTAACTAATTCATGACCTGGTCGCAGGTACAAGTGGTAGGTATTACTTAAAATAATCCCAGCTCCCATATCCTTAAGCTCTTCAGGAGATATTGCTTTAACAGTTGCTTGTGTACCTACAGGCATAAATATAGGTGTATCAAAGGTACCATGCGGCGTATGTAATCGTCCCGCTCGCGCCCCTGTTTTCGAACATTTTTTAACTAATTCATAAGTAACTGACATGTTTTCCTCCCTAGATTAACAAAATTGATTCTTATATTTCATATAATTAGCATGGCATCCCCAAAACTAAAGAACTTATATCTTTGGTCAACAGCTTCTTTGTAAGCATTAAAAACATTTTTCTTTCCAGCTAAGGCACTAATTAACATCAATAAAGTAGACTTTGGCAAATGAAAGTTTGTCACTGCCGCATCTACCATCTTAAAGCTATACCCTGGATAAATAAATATTTCTGTCCAACCACTTTTCGCTTCTAAAATACCATTCTCTGTAGCAGTTTCCAACGTTCTAATAGCCGTAGTACCTACAGCTATAACTCTTCCCCCCTGCTTCTTAGTATTATTAATAAGCTGAGCTGCTTCAGGTGATACAGAATAATATTCTCTATGCATAACATGATTTGTGATATCATCCGTATTTACTGGCCGAAAAGTACCTAAACCTACATGCAAAGTAACAAAGGCTAACTGTACTCCCAAATCTTCTATACGCTTCATTAGCTCAGTAGTAAAATGCAAGCCAGCTGTAGGCGCAGCTGCTGAACCCCGCTCACGTGCATAAACAGTTTGATACCTTTCTTTATCTGCTAGTTGCTCTGTAATATATGGAGGCAGGGGGGTTTGTCCCAATTCATCCAATATTTCTTCAAATATACCTTTAAAAATAAAACGGACAACACGTCCTCCAAAATCAGTAGATTCCAATATTTCACATGATAATGAATCACTAAATATAATGATGGCACCAGGTCTGGCCTTCTTACCTGGTTTAACCAAGGCCTCCCATTCATTTCCCGATTTATTATTTAGTAAAAAGATCTCTACCTTTCCACCTGTTTCCGCCTTCGTACCAATCAATCTTGCTGGAATTACTTTTGTATCATTAAAAACTAAAGTATCACCAGCTTTCAAATATTGAGGTAAATCAAAAAAGTGCTGATGTGATATAGCACCTGTATTTTTTTCTAAAACTAATAGGCGTGAATGATCACGCGGCTCACAAGGATGTTGAGCAATTAATTCCTCTGGTAAAAAATAATCAAACTCTGATAACAACATTCGATGAAACTCCTTTAGAATACTTTTTTTATCTCAACGTCCTGATAATAGTGTTTCAAGATCTCTTTAAAATATGTAGCATCTTGTTGGGGACCTTTCTCAGCCATTGCTTTAGCTCCCCATTGGGATAAACCAATTCCATGCCCCCAGCCAAAACCAGTAATAACAATTGTTTCATTAGGATTCCCACTAATGCGACGTAGATCTTCTTTATCTGTAACGTAACCTTTCTCATTTGTTGGTGGTAAGTTTATTTCTACCTTTTTGCTACTTTGATTACCTACGTTATCAGCAATTTGAAATTCTATACTTTTCTGAACAGGTACCATAAGATGAATATCAAACAGAGTACTGTTTAAAGATAATATTTTTCGTAGTTTTTCACCGGTTAACTCAATACTCCCTGTAGTTCCAATAACTTCTATAACTTTTACTCTCCCGGACACACCACGATCTTTTATCTTCATAGGTTGATTAGTAAAAGGTGAAATTCCAATCGCTTTTATCTTCCCGATATTGTACCCGCTTCTAGAAATTGTTTCTTCTAATTCATTAGGAGTCAGTTGCTTTTCCCAACTATATTGAGGAGACTTTTGGTCATAATCAACCACTCCGCGTAAATAAGGCAGATAGGTCCCCCAAACATTTTCACTATTCTCCGTATATCCACCTGAGCTGCTGTGAAAAAAAGCAGCAATAGGATTCCCCTTGTACAAAATGACTTGTCCAGTGGTTGCATCAACAGCTTTAATTCCCGTTGGAGCTTCACTATCTTTCCCACCATAAACTTGACAGTCAGTGGTAGCACAAACATCATAACCATCGCGTTGATGTTTATTCATATTGTATAAAGCATAAGTACGAGCTGCAACCGCCTGTGCCTTAATAGCCTCCATAGGCCAATTGGGGGAAATTTCTTTAGCAATAACACCATATAGATATTGTTCAATCGGCAATGTGTTTACAACTGTCAATCCAGTATTACCATTTGTAATATGAATATCAATAGTACCACGATACTTCTTTTTATTTACCTCAATTGAGTGCTCTTTATCATTTATAATTTTCATAATGCTTAAGTTAGTAGCATCTACACGTTTGCCATTCAGTATAATTTCATTTTCTTTAAATGCAATCACTGCTTTTTCATTCATTGCAAATTTCCCTAATGATTGACCGTTATCCGCATTCATTACTTCAAAACCAACATCGGCTGAAATTAATAAATTACGTTGGCTTGACCAAATTCCGACCCGAATATTATTTTCTGAGGCGTAGCCATACATAGGCATCATAAAAAAAGTCATTGTTAATAGCAGTGTCACTAAAATAGTAGAGAATTTGTAATTCAAAATAATACTCCTTTCAGTAGTAAGGCTTATAATAAATTACCTTGCTCGTCCACCTTGTATAAAATACCTAGATGTTCATAGGCTTTTTGTGTGGCTACTCTCCCCCGAGGAGTACGCTGTAAAAATCCCATTTGCAATAAAAAAGGTTCATACACATCTTCAATAGTTTCGTTCTCTTCACTAATAATAGCTGCTAAGGTATCAAGACCTACAGGTCCACCTTTAAAGTTTTGTATTATGGCTAACAGCATATTACGGTCTGTCTTATCAAGACCGCATTTATCTACTTCTAACATAGCAAGCGCCTTATCAGCTGTAATATCAGTAATAATACCATTACCAGCAATTTGTGCATAATCCCTTACTCTTTTTAATAAACGGTTCGCGATTCGAGGTGTTCCCCGCGATCTTTTTGCAATTTCAAGAGCCCCACCATCTTCAATCTCAACATTCAATACTTCTGCCGTTCGATTTACAATATACTTTAAATCTTCAGTGGTATAGTATTCTAGACGGCAAATTACACCAAATCTATCCCTCAGAGGCGAAGCCAGTGCTCCTGCCCTAGTTGTAGCTCCTATTAAGGTAAATGGTGCCAAGTCTAGTCGGATCGATCTTGCACTAGGACCTTTTCCAATAATAATATCTAAGGCATAGTCTTCCATGGCAGAGTACAAGATCTCTTCAACATGTCTTGAAAGACGATGAATTTCATCAATAAACAATACATCATTTTCCCCTAAATTAGTGAGCAAAGCTGCTAAATCTCCTGCTCGTTCAATAGCGGGGCCCGATGTCACTCGAAAGTTAACACCTAACTCATTCGCAATAATACCTGCTAATGTCGTTTTTCCTAGACCTGGAGGTCCATAAAGTAATACATGATCTAAAGCTTCTTCACGAGAAAGAGCTGCCTGAACAAATATCGAAAGATTATTTTTAACTTTATCCTGCCCTATGTATTCATTTAGACGACGTGGTCTTAAGCTATACTCCCACGTATCACTATCTTGTTCACTGCCGGCGACAATTCGTTCCTCCACGATTACCGATTACCTCCCATGAATTCCCTTAGTGCCAATTTTAACAACTCTTCTACAGATTGTCCTTTTTTCCCGATCTTCTTGATAATAGGCAGTATTTCCCCCTGACTATATCCCAAAGCTAATAGTGCCTGCAGAACCTCATCAATAGCATCACTTGGCAAGGCGGTTGCACTAGAAACATGCTCTTCAATAAGATCCTCCTCAGTAATAATACCAATCTTATCTTTTAGTTCGAGAATTATTCTTTCTGCTGTCTTTTTACCGATACCAGGAAGTTTTGTTAATATCCCAATATTCTTTTGACTAATCGCTATACGGAACTGCTGTGGATCAATTGCAGATAAAATTCCCATAGCAACTTTGGGGCCAATCCCTGTGATTGACATCAATTGTAAAAATAAATTATATTCATCTTGCGTATAAAATCCATACAATAGTAAAGCATCTTCCCTCACGTACATATAAGTAAACAAAGAAACTACTGCACCAACGGAAATTTTCTGACGAGTAGACTGTGCTATAAAAATCCGATACCCAATGCCTTGGACATCAACGAAACAATGGTCTATTGCTAAATGTGATACTGTCCCACGTACATACCCAATCATATTTTATTTCCCCATACTTTATTTTCTGCGTTTGATTTTATACCTAATCTTGATTTCAAAAATGCACGACTAGTTCGTTTGCTTTGGTCTAGTACATTACTACAAACTAATTCCTGCCTCATATTACTACAGTGTGTTGTACAAATCGCAACTGCTAAAGCATCTGCCACATCATCAGGATGTGGTTTAGAAGGCAAGTTTAATAACCGTTGAGTCATATAGATTACCTGTTCTTTCTCAGCTTTTCCATACCCGACAACTGCCTGTTTTACTTGTAAAGGCGTAAATTCCACCAACTTAACAGCATTTTGAGCCGCCGCAAGTAAAATAACACCTCGAGCTTGTGCAACCGTCATCGCAGTTCGTACATTTTTATTGAAAAAAAGCATTTCAACACCCATTACATCAGGCTTATATTTCTTTATAAGTGCATCAATTTCACGATGAATAATCACTAAGCGTTGCTCTACACTAAGCTTAGAACTTGTCTCAATAGCTCCATAATCCAATGCCTTAAGATGACTTCCTTCTAAACTTACTACTCCATAACCACAAATCGCCGTACCTGGATCAATTCCTAACGCTAACATAAAAATAGCCTCCCTTGTCAACTTTTAGTATTTCGACGACTGTACTTACGATTCCTTTTTTGCTAATAAAATAAGAAAAGACTTGGCGTGTGCCAAGTCTCTAAATAGAAGTAGAAGCCTTAGTCATTCTTTATAAAATCAAGATATAATAATACTAACTCTCATCTTGACTGCATTCCTTCCAAAGTTCGCAATAATTCCTCTTTCGATTGAACAACCATACCATGTTGCAAATCCTCAACATCTTGCGGCATTAGCTTATTAACCTGGATGGAAGTAGTTTCTTTGACAATCGGTTTGTAACCCGGTTTTCCATAAAAAACAGCTACATGTCCATCATGTACACCAATAAAAACGTTATTCGCATGTTCACGGCAATAGCTGTCAACCTTAAGTGTCATATTTACTTCATTCGTATCAAATTTATCAATTTCCCACCCTTGATAAACCTTCTTTAATTGATAGATATTTAGTCCCACTAGATTTTCAGTAGGTTTGGTTTGCAAAATTTCCTCATCATTACATTTTAGATAAGTAATTTTTTGCACTATATCTGTATCAGCGCTTATTTTGATTTTACTATCTTGTTTACTAACCTCAGTTTCTTGAGGGATAATTAGATTGTCCTTATCCAAAAAAGACAAGTAACTAACATAATATACTGATATTCCTATTGCTAGGAGTAAACCCGCAAATAGTAAGGCATACCTTTTATTAAACTTCTTAAATGATAGCAATGAAAGCAACTCCTCATCTTCCTATTGCCAACATTATTACCCGAAATCAAATAAACTATACATCCCTACTACCAGTATTTTTAAAATTACATTAAATCCTCTGGAATGTCAAAATTTGCATATACTTCTTGTACATCATCATGATCTTCCAGTGCATCCATTAATTTCATCATCTTAGTGGCATCATCACCAGTCAATGCCATGGTAGTCTCAGGTATCATCGTTACTTCAGCAACTGATACCTTTATATTATTCTTCTCAAGAATTTCTTGAAGTTGATAAAAAAGAGTTGGAGCAATTGTAATCTCAAATTCATTTTCTTCAACTTTAAAATCATCTGCACCAGCTTCAAGTGATAGCATCATCAGTTCTTCTTCATCAACGCCTGTTTCTTTTTCAACGACAAATAATCCTTTTTTATTAAACATCCAAGAAACACAACCAGATTCCCCTAAGTTACCGCCATATTTTGAAAATAAATGGCGAACATCTGCGGCTGTTCGGTTACGATTATCCGTCATAACTTCTACCATTACAGCAACACCAGCGGGACCGTATCCTTCATAAACTAGCTCCTCATAATTACTTCCATCTAAAGAGCCCAACCCCTTTTGAATCGCACGTTGAATATTATCCTTTGGAATATTATTTTCTTTCGCTTTTTGTAAAGCTAATTTCAACCGCATATTACCCGTAGGATCAGCTCCACCCAAGCGTGCTGCTACAGTAAGCTCCCGGCCAATTTTAGTAGTAACTTTACCACGTATTGCATCCATTTTACCTTTTTTATGTTTAATATTAGCCCATTTTGAGTGTCCTGACATATATTCTTTTCTCCCCTCAACCAATATGAATCAGAAATAATTTTAGCACAAGTATACACTTTTAGTAAAGTATCTACATCAGATAAAATTAGGGTTCATAAGGAATTTCAATTCCATGAACCTTGCCTACTCATTAGGTATAAGGAACGTTTTATAGACGAACAAGAACAAAAATAACGCTGAGGATTTTATCTTATTACTTTTTATGCCAATGTATATCCTTTTTACTATCATCAATTGCTTTTTGATTTTCTACTGCATTAACCATACTTGATGACGCAGCAAAATTATCAACCGCTTTTGTACTAACACGCGTATCAATTAAAATTCCTGGCCCACCAACACATCCACCATTACACGCCATCCCCTCAAAAAAGTTAGCATCGATCTTGCCAGCTTTCATCTGCAATAAGGCTACTTTACAATTTTGCAATCCTTCTGCTCTATGAGGCTTTACCTGTAAATCAGGAGCTAGTTTTTCTGCCGCGTCAATTACAGCCTGTACCACGCCTCCAGCTCTTGCAAACGCATTGCCATCGCGAGAAGCCGTTGTTGCAAACTCAGTTTCAATCATGTCAGCAGGTGAAATACCATAACCAGCAAATAAAGCTTCTGTTTCTTCAAAAGTAAGAACAAAATCAATAATATCAGGATATTGCCGAGCTTCCATTTTTTTAGCAACACATGGTCCTATAAATACAACAACTGCTTCAGGATCAGCTTCCTTGATTACCTTACCAGAAGCGACCATTGGCGATACGGTTGTTGATATATACTCCTTAAGCTGTGGTAAATGGTTATTAACCATACCGACAAATGCTGGACAACAAGATGTTGTCATGAATGCTTGTTTTTCTGGCACTGTGCCCGCAAATTCTTTTGCCTCCTCTAAGGTGACAATATCTGCACCAAAAGAAACTTCCTGAACATCATAAAAACCGATCTTTTTTAATGCATTTATTACTTGAATTGGTTTAACTTTCATGCCAAATTGACTAATGAAAGCAGGTGCCAAGATAGCATATACTCGCTTATTCGCTTTCATTTGCTGAATTAATTGAACAATAAAACTTTGCTCCGTAATCGCACCAAAAGGACATGCAACTTTACATCCGCCACATTGAACACATTTATCATAATCAATGACTGCTCTGCGTTCTTTATCTGCTTTAATGGCTCCAATATCACATGCCCTTTCGCAAGGACGTGTAATTTCAAC
Source organism: Pelosinus sp. UFO1 (assembly GCF_000725345.1). NCBI lineage: Bacteria > Bacillati > Bacillota > Negativicutes > Selenomonadales > Sporomusaceae > Pelosinus > Pelosinus sp. UFO1. Next base: position 2,080,513 of record NZ_CP008852.1, on the reverse strand, counting down.
AATGGCCCCATACATGCAAGATTTCTTGCATAAACCACACTCTACGCATCTTGTTTTATCAATATATGCTTGATTTTGCACAACTGTAATAGCCCTTTTGGGACAACTTGCGATGCAGTTATGAGCAACGCAATTACGACAGGCATTTGTTATAAAAAAAGTATCAATAGGGCATTGATCACAAGCTTCCGGCATAATATTGAGGATTGGCATATCTGCAATTTGACCATTTAGAGCATTTGTAGCAGCTTCAGTAATTCCAATATCAAGTGGTTGCGCCATAATAAACTTTACACGATCCTTAACGATTGCACGTTCTTTATGAACACAACAACGATATCTTGGACCATCCTCAGTAACAATACCGTCTAAAATATCTACAATATTATGTTTATCTAATTCCCCAGCAAATGTGAGTTTAGCAATTTCCGATAATACTTTACGTCTTATTTTTACGACTTCAGTTTCTTTTAACATATATAACTCCTCCAATCGAGACTATTTTCTTATAATAGTATAAATAATCACTAGATAAATGTCTATAATACTTTGTATATTGTATACACTATTTTCATGTTTATTAAGTTTTATTATTAAATAAAGTAATTATCAAACTAAAAAATTCTCCATCACTAAAATAAAAACGTCATTCACAGAAATGAATGACGTTTTTATGAAAATGGCTCCTGAAGTAGGACTCGAACCTACGACCGATCGGTTAACAGCCGATTGCTCTACCAACTGAGCTATCCAGGAATATAACCGGCAACTACCTATCCTCCCAGGCCGTTTCCAACCAAGTACTTTCGGCGTATAAGGGCTTAACTACTGTGTTCGGTATGGGAACAGGTGGAACCCCTTAGCTATCGTCACCGGATTAAAGTTTTTAAATGGTCCGATTGCTTATAATACCCCATCTGCGTTGTTGTTTCTGCGGGCGTTCAGTTCACGTACTGTAGTACTGTTCACTTCACGTCCTCGTCACGCCTAGCAGCTGTGCCATTCTAATCAATCTATTCCATAAAGGTACATACATATAAAATATATGTTCCTTCAAAACTTCACAGAAGAAAGACTGCATGTTAGTCGTTAGTAGCTGCGCTACTAACTAAATTAAGTCAAGCCCTCGTCCTATTAGTACCAGTCAGCTGAATCCATTGCTGGACTTACACACCTGGCCTATCAACCTTGTCATCTACAAGGGGACTTACTAGCTTACGCTATGAGAGACCTCATCTTAAGGCTGGTTTCACGCTTAGATGCTTTCAGCGTTTATCCTTTCCGAACGTAGCTACCCAGCTGTACCCCTGGCGGGATAACTGGTACACCATTGGTTCGTCCACTCCGGTCCTCTCGTACTAGGAGCAGTTCCCTTCAAGTCTCTTGCGCCCGCGATGGATAGGGACCGAACTGTCTCACGACGTTCTGAACCCAGCTCACGTACCACTTTAATGGGCGAACAGCCCAACCCTTGGGACCTACTACAGCCCCAGGATGTGATGAGCCGACATCGAGGTGCCAAACCTCCCCGTCGATATGGACTCTTGGGAGAGATTAGCCTGTTATCCCCAGGGTAGCTTTTATCCGTTGAGCGATGGCCCTTCCACGCGGTACCACCGGATCACTAAGTCCGACTTTCGTCCCTGCTCGACCTGTACGTCTCGCAGTCAAGCTCCCTTCTGCCTTTGCACTCTTCGCGCGATTTCTGGCCGCGCTGAGGGAACCTTTGAGCGCCTCCGTTACATTTTCGGAGGCGACCGCCCCAGTCAAACTGCCCACCTGACACTGTCCTTAATGTCGTTACTATTAAAGTTAGAATTCCAGTAAATAAAGGGTGGTATCCCAACAATGACTCCATACATACTAGCGTACATATCTCGCAGTCTCCCACCTATCCTGTACATCATTTACCAAAATTCAATGTCAGGCTACAGTAAAGCTCCATGGGGTCTTTCTGTCCAGTCGCGGGTAACCTGCATCTTCACAGGTATTTCAATTTCACCGGGTCCCTCGTTGAGACAGTGCCCAAGTCGTTACACCTTTCGTGCGGGTCGGAACTTACCCGACAAGGAATTTCGCTACCTTAGGACCGTTATAGTTACGGCCGCCGTTTACTGGGGCTTCAGTTCACACCTTCGAATTGCTTCTAAGCACTCCCCTTAACCTTCCAGCACCGGGCAGGTGTCAGCACCTATACGTCAGCTTTCGCTTTAGCAGGCACCTGTGTTTGTGGTAAACAGTCGCTTGGGCCTCTTTTCTGCGACCCTCTTTAGCTCATACCGCAAGGGTAATCACCTAAAAGGGCTCCCCTTCTCCCGAAGTTACGGGGACATTTTGCCGAGTTCCTTAACGAGGGTTTTCCCGCGCACCTTAGGATTCTCTCCCCGCCTACCTGTGTCGGTTTGCGGTACGGGCACCCACAGCCTCGCTAGAAGCTTTTCTTGACAGTGTGGGATCAGTAAGTTCATCGCTATCGCTAGCAACTCCCCGTCACTCCTCAGGCTATACGTTTAGCGGATTTGCCTACTAAACACCCTACAAGCTTAGACGCATTTCTTCCATTCATGCGATTACTTACCCTTCTGTGTCACTCCATCACTCAAACGGATGTGGGTGGTACTGGAATGTTTGCCAGTTGTCCATCGCCTACGCATTTACGCCTCGGCTTAGGCCCCGACTTACCCTGAGACGACGAGCGTTGCTCAGGAAACCTTAGGCTTTCGGTGGACAAGATTCTCACTTGTCTTTTCGCTACTCATACCGGCATTCTCACTTCTATATACTCCACAGCTCCTTACGGTACTGCTTCAAAGCGTATAGAACGCTCCCCTACCACTTGTAACAAAGTTACAAATCCATAGCTTCGGTTCCGTACTTTAGCCCCGGACATCTTCGGCGCAAAACCTCTCGACCAGTGAGCTATTACGCACTCTTTAAATGGTGGCTGCTTCTAAGCCAACATCCTGGTTGTTTCTGAAGTTCCACATCCTTTGCCACTTAGTACGGCATTTGGGACCTTAGCTGATGGTCTGGGCTGTTTCCCTCTTGACTACGGGTCTTATCACTCGCAGTCTGACTCCCAAGGTCCGAGTACAGCCATTCGCAGTTTGACAGAGTTCGGTAACCTATAAGGCCCCTAGCCCAATCAGAGCTCTACCGTCTGTACTTATTTCTTGAGGCTAGCCCTAAAGCTATTTCGGGGAGAACCAGCTATCTCCGCGTTCGATTGGCATTTCACCCCTATCCACAACTCATCTCAAAACTTTTCAACGTTCACGAGTTCGGTCCTCCACGCAATTTTACCTGCGCTTCAACCTGGCCATGGATAGATCACTGCGGTTTCGGGTCTACAACAACTAACTATTCGCCCTATTAAGACTCGCTTTCGCTGCGGCTCCACATCTTCTGCTTAACCTCGCTAGTTACTGTAACTCGCCGGTTCATTCTTCAATAGGCACGCTGTTGACCACATAAGGGTCTTCAACTGCTTGTAGACATACGGTTTCAGGTTCTTTTTCACTCCCCTCCCGGGGTGCTTTTCACCTTTCCCTCACGGTACTATACGCTATCGGTCGCCAAGGAGTATTTTGCCTTGGAGGGTGGTCCCCCCTGCTTCCCACAAGGTTTCACGTGTCTCGTGGTACTCTGGAACTCGGCCATCTTGCTCTGCTTTTCGTCTACGGGACTGTTACCCCCTATGGTCTACCTTTCCAGGTAGTTCGACTAAGCCTGACTCGAATTATGCCGGTCCTCAACCCCGAATCAGTAAACTGACTCGGTTTGGGCTCTTCCCCGTTCGCTCGCCGCTACTTAGGGAATCTCACTTGATTACTTTTCCTCTGGGTACTTAGATGTTTCAGTTCCCCAGGTGCCCTCCTCATACTCTCAGGTATGGGTAACAGTGCATTACCACTGTTGGGTTTCCCCATTCGGAAATCTAGGGATCAAAACCTGCTTGCGATTCCCCCTAGCTTATCGGAGCTTACCCCGTCCTTCATCGGCTCTTGGCGCCAAGGCATCCACCGTATGCCCTTATTAGCTTGACTTAGTCACACTAATAGTCGGCTGTCAATAAACAGTCATCTGCTTCGTTGTCGCTGTGGGCATTCGTTCGACGTACAGAAGTACGACTCACTCTTGTCCTCGCTCCGCCTCGCATCTGACAGCTTCTTGCCAACCTTTAGTTGGTGGTATATTCGGTTTTAACGCCGAAATACACATTAAAAAAATCCTAACATGCTCGGTAATCACCCTAATATTGCTATTAGAATTATTACTTTGCTTTCTTCTGTGCAGTTTTCAAAGAACATAAATGGTGGAGAATAACGGGATCGAACCGTTGACCCCCTGCGTGCAAGGCAGGTGCTCTCCCAGCTGAGCTAATTCCCCGTATAAAAATCCATTTTTCGTTTAAAAAAATCCGAGTTACCTCGAATCAAAACAACAAAATAATGGTGGGCCTAAATGGACTCGAACCATTGACCTCACGCTTATCAGGCGTGCGCTCTAACCAGCTGAGCTATAGGCCCATTTGAGGTATTCCCTCAAAACTAATCAATGTAAGTAGGTTGTAATACTACAGCAAGCACATAAGCTCCGTCTAGTATATAATGCCAGATGTGTCGACCTTGGATTAGAACCATGTATTTCAATGATTCAAATCTCCATAGAAAGGAGGTGATCCAGCCGCACCTTCCGATACGGCTACCTTGTTACGACTTCACCCCAATCACTGATCTCACCTTCGACGGCTGGTTCCATTGCTGGTTACCTCACCGGCTTCGGGTGCTCTCAACTTTCGTGGTGTGACGGGCGGTGTGTACAAGGCCCGGGAACGTATTCACCGCAGCATGCTGATCTGCGATTACTAGCGATTCCGACTTCATGCAGGCGAGTTGCAGCCTGCAATCCGAACTGAGAGCTTGTTTTTGGGTTTGGCTTCACCTCGCGGCTTCGCTACCCTCTATTAAAGCCCATTGTAGTACGTGTGTAGCCCAAGACATAAGGGGCATGATGACTTGACGTCATCCCCACCTTCCTCCGTGTTATCCACGGCAGTCTCCCATGAGTTCCCACCATTACGTGCTGGCAACATAGGATAAGGGTTGCGCTCGTTGCGGGACTTAACCCAACATCTCACGACACGAGCTGACGACAGCCATGCACCACCTGTCTATCTGTCTCCCGAAGGAGAACTTCCTATCTCTAGGATCATCAGACGATGTCAAGCCTTGGTAAGGTTCTTCGCGTTGCGTCGAATTAAACCACATACTCCACCGCTTGTGCGGGCCCCCGTCAATTCCTTTGAGTTTCAACCTTGCGGCCGTACTCCCCAGGCGGGGTACTTATTGCGTTAACTCCGGCACTGGAGGGGTCGATACCCCCAACACCTAGTACCCATCGTTTACGGCCAGGATTACCGGGGTATCTAATCCCGTTCACTACCCTGGCTTTCGCGCCTCAGTGTCAGACACAGTCCAGAAAGTCGCCTTCGCCACTGGTGTTCCTCCTAATATCTACGCATTTCACCGCTACACTAGGAATTCCACTTTCCTCTCCTGCACTCAAGAATAACAGTATCCAAATGCTTCACGGGGTTGAGCCCCGAACTTTAACATCAGACTTATTATCCCACCTGCGCGCGCTTTACGCCCAATAATTCCGGACAACGCTTGCCACCTACGTATTACCGCGGCTGCTGGCACGTAGTTAGCCGTGGCTTTCTTGTCAGGTACCGTCATTACAACACATTATTCACATATCGCACATTCGTCCCTGAAAACAGAGTTTTACGATCCGAAAACCTTCTTCACTCACGCGGCGTTGCTCCGTCAGACTTTCGTCCATTGCGGAAGATTCCCCACTGCTGCCTCCCGTAGGAGTCTGGGCCGTGTCTCAGTCCCAGTGTGGCCGTTCATCCTCTCAGACCGGCTACTGATCGTCGCCTTGGTGAGCCATTACCTCACCAACTAGCTAATCAGACGCAGACCCATCTTCTAGTGGTAGCTTATAAATAGAGGCCACCTTTAGTATGTGAAACAGGCGTTTCACATACAACATTCGGTATTAGCACCACTTTCGCAGTGTTGTCCCCATCTAGAAGGTAGGTTGTCTACGCGTTACTCACCCGTTCGCCACTAAGATTCCATTGCTGAAATCTCCGTTCGACTTGCATGTGTTAGGCACGCCGCCAGCGTTCGTCCTGAGCCAGGATCAAACTCTCCAATAAATTATATTAGAGAACCTTAATGGCTCTTTAAAAAACTAGCTTTTTGTCAATCTCACCAAAGTGGACTAACTTTGTTTTGTACTCAAACGAGTACCGCACATCTGGCTTATTTTAACCTTACTTACATTGTTTAGTTTTCAAGGAACACTGCACCGCTTATTGTGCTTCGTATATGTTAACACACTTTTTATTGCTCGTCAACATTTTTACGAATACTTGCGATGACTTATTTATATTAACATATTTTTTGAATTTATGTCAATCCCCTTTTTCCATTTATTTAATCTATACCTTTATTATTGTTTCAATTCTTCGGCTATATTATTAGGAAGAGGAAATGGAAATTGTACATATGTACTAGGTACATCCCCAACAACAACATATTCGGCGATTGGCATCTGCGTATCCACACTAATACTTTTACTAACTAAGGGAACCACTATTCTAATTTGTGTAGTGGCAATTAGATATATCATGTGCCTAGTTTGATTAATACCTGCCTGTTCAAATTTATCGATTACTTTTACCTGAACCGTACCAATTGGAATAACCGTTACCGTTATATTCGGTCCAATGCTAGCTAATAACTGACTACCTAAAATTTGCCCCATTGGTATCTCAATTTTCTCTTCACCAATACCCTTTAGAATATCTTGTACTTTAATTGTAGTATCTGCAGCAATTCTATTAAATTCCATAGTATTAGGTTGTATTAACACTACACGACCACGACTATCAAGTGTAACGTTCATCAATGTTTGAGGATTAATATCTAAATTCACTCGGTCGTTAATAACCTGATTAATAGATTGAGTGGCAATAAAAGTGGCTTTTGTTTCAGCTATAACTAATAATGTTGGCTTTAAATGGGCTTCTACCATCCAAAAACCCGTCACAAAAATAATACATACCACAATGGCTAACAATATTGAGGATGATATTCTCCGTCTTTTCACTACAGAAAACCTCATGATTACCCTCCTAAAGTAGGATATAACGTATTATATGGTTTTATAGCTTTTAATGTGTCATATTTATATGGAACGTATGAAAGATTTAACCATAACACCGTATATTATATGGTGTTATGGTCAAATCACGAACTATGGATCACATTGACAATTGTGGTGTATCCTGCTATATTACAGTTAGTATTTCACATAAAAATTTCCCGAAAAATATGCAAGCCGTTTTAGCTTAGAACAGAATGGCAGCGCGGGTAATACTCGTCCCTAACCAGGACGGTTTTATTTTTATATGTTAACCATTTGGCAAATATAAGGAGGTTTATCAAATCAATGACTGTACTTGATGTTCTTAAAGAACGAGGTTTTATCCAACAGCTTACCCATGAAGATGAAATGGCTGAACTCTTCGCTAAAGAAAAAATCACTTTTTACATTGGCTTCGATCCCACTGCGGACAGCTTACATGTTGGACATTTTCTAGGAATGATGGTAATGGCGCATATGCAAAAGGCTGGTCATCGACCAGTGTGTCTAATCGGTGGCGGCACGACAATGGTCGGTGATCCATCAGGTAAAACTGATATGCGTAAAATGATGACCCAGGAAGATATTGTCCACAACGGTGAGCGCTTTAAAAAACAAATGCAGCGCTTTATTGACTTCTCTGATAACAAAGCGTTAATGGTTAACAATGCCGACTGGTTACTTAATCTCAATTACATCGAATTTTTAAGGGAGATCGGTGTACACTTCTCTGTGAACCGCATGCTAACTGCAGAATGTTTTAAACAACGGCTGGACAAAGGGTTATCTTTCTTAGAGTTTAACTATATGCTAATGCAGGCCTATGATTTCCTAGAACTTAATCGTCAATGTAATTGCATCATGCAAATGGGCGGAGATGATCAATGGTCTAACATCCTTGCTGGAGCAGATCTTATACGCCGCAAAGAAAGCAAGCCAGCCTATGGATTAACCTATACTCTATTGACCACTAGTGATGGACGGAAGATGGGTAAAACGGAGAAAGGTGCTCTTTGGCTCGATGCCGAAAAAACTTCTCCTTATGCTTTTTACCAATATTGGCGTAATATTGATGATGCAGATGTGGAAAAATGTTTAGCACTTCTAACCTTTATGCCAATGGATGAAGTAAGAAGGTTAGGAGCTCTTAAAGATAAAGAAATTAACATCGCAAAAAAAATACTAGCCTTCGAAGTAACGAAGCTCATTCATGGTTCAGAAGAAGCTGAAAAAGCGCAACAAGCAACTGAAGCATTATTTAGTGGAGCTGGTGCATTAGACAATGCACCAACAGTGTCCATTACCACTAACATGCTTGGTACCAAAGTTATTGACGTTTTAGCTGCTACTGGAATAGTCCCATCCAAAAGCGAAGGAAGAAGACTAATCCAACAAGGCGGTCTTTATATTGGCGACAATAAAGTAACCGATTTAGACTTTATAATTACTGCTGATTTATTTGAAAATAATAGCCTGCTTATTCGTAAAGGTAAAAAAACCTTTCATCGCATTATTATAGAATAAGTGCATAAAACTATAGACTTCCGTAATAATCTAAATGACACCACTTTGGTGTCATTTTTTTGGATATTTTTTTGAGCGGCATTATAACATAGGATTTCATAAATTGCAAACAATGTTAGCAAAATATATCCCCTGAATAATATCCTTTTATGGTATAATAGTTAGCGTACTCAATTCTAAGGAGGTTGCCAATGGACAAGGATCGAGACGATAGCTCCAAAAACAGCCGTCGTTCTTCTAAAAGTGGAAGTTCAAAAATAACCGTAATAGCATTAATTGTTTTTGTTGTAATGATTACTGGTGCTGGTCTTGGTTTTTTGACAGCTAGTATTCATACTATGCCTAGTCTAAAAGATGAAATCAGACCCGCTGCTTCTTCACAGATTTATGACGTTAATGGAAAATTAATTAACACCATTCATTCTGTGGAAAATCGAGTTCCTGTTTCTATTAATAAAATCCCTAAAAACTTGCAAAATGCGTTTGTAGCTGCTGAAGACGCACGTTTTTACCAACATATTGGTATTGATCCCCGCGGTATTTTACGGGCAGTATGGTCGAATATAACTGACCGCGGCGTATCTGAAGGCGGCAGTACCATTACACAGCAGCTAGCTAAAAATGCTTTACTCTCACAAGAACGTACATTAAAACGCAAAATACAAGAAGCAATTTTAGCGTTACAAATTGAACGTCAATACAGTAAAAGCGAAATCCTAGAACTTTACTTGAATCAAATTTATTTTGGGCAAGGTGCCTATGGAGTACAATCTGCCGCGATTGTATATTTTGGCAAAAACGTCGAAGATTTGACTTTACCAGAGTGTGCTATGCTAGCAGGTATTCCTAAAAGCCCAAACTATTATTCACCATTCAATAACCTAAAGGCAGCCACAGAGCGGCAAGCTACTGTTCTTGATCAAATGGTTAAATACAACTTTATTGATTCTGCAACAGGCATTCAAGCCGCGAACACTAAGCTTAAATTAGCATCACGTTCTACCCAATCAGATAATAAGATTAATACCGCTAGTTATTTTGTTGACTATGTTACACAATATCTTATTGATAAATATGGTGCTGACGCAATTTACAAAGACGGTCTAAAAATTTATACTACCTTAGATTTAGATATGCAAGAAGCAGCAGAACAAGCCATGCAAAAATTACCGAATGTACGTACGGATAGCAGTGGTTTACAGCAGCCTCAAGGAGCCCTTGTTGCTATTGATCCACGTACAGGTTATATTAAAGCAATGGTTGGCGGCCGAGGCAATGACCAATTTAATCGAGCAGTACTAGCAGAACGGCAGCCAGGTTCTGCATTTAAACCTTTTGTATATTTAGCTGCTTTAGAAGGCGGGATGACTCCTTCAACAATGATTGAAGACACCCCAATAACCTTTGGTAGCTGGTCTCCAATAAATTATGACGCAAAATTCCATGGATCTGTTTCTTTGCGCACAGCACTAGAGCAATCGCTTAATGTACCAACTGTAAAAATAGCCAATCAAACAGGTGCCGATAAGCCATTATACTATGCCCAACAAATGGGTATTTCTACTCTAGTTTTACAAGGTTCCACCAACGACCGCAACTTAGCCATGTCTCTTGGCGGCCTTACTCGTGGTGTTACTCCCTTAGAAATTGCAAGCGCTTATGGTGTTTTAGCAAATCAAGGAGTACACGTAGAGCCAATAAGTGTCATTAAAATTGTCGATCGAAATGGTAAAATTTTAGAGCAGATAACGCCAAAAGAAAAAGCAGTTGTTAATGAACGTTCCGCCTACATTCTTACTGATATGCTACGCGGTGTTATTACAAACGGCACCGGTACAGCAGCAGATATTGGTCGCCCGGCGGCTGGCAAAACTGGTACAACTAGTGATTATAAGGACGCCTGGTTCGTCGGATTCACCCCCGATCTTGTAGCGTCCGTCTGGATTGGTTATGACTCTGATGAAAACTTAAATGGAATCACCGGAGGTACTCTTCCAGCTACAATTTGGAGAACGTTTATGAATAAGGCTTTAACCAAAATTCCTGCCCGCGATTTCATTAGGCCTAGTGGTGTTGTTCTTGAACCTAATCCTACTCCCAAGCTTACTGAACAGAATCCTGATGAAAAGCAGCTTGTTAATCCATTAACTATGGATGGCAAAAAAGATAAATTACCTACTCAACCAGGTGATGAAGCGCATCCTGTTGATAAAAATCTTCCACCGCCACCATCAAAGCCAGATAAAAATACGTCACCCCTCCCTCCACCACCAAAATCAAATGAACCAGCAAAAAAAAATAATCCTTAAATAAAAAAACACGCGTAAAGTACGCGTGTTTTTTTTATTGTTGCATATACATTATTATAGATTATAAACAGGTAGTTGAGTCTTCATTACCACAACAACAAAATAAAAGGATAATAATGATTATAATCCAAATACCGCTAAAACCGCCACCGCCGAAGCCACCAAAATTACGTGCCATAATTATTCCTCCTCCTCATATATAATTAAAGATAATTATGAATTTTGAACACCTATTTACTCTACTATATGAATAAAACAATCAGTAGGTTACTAAGTTTCCCACAAAAGTTTTATTATTAAAATTTAGGGACACACCTTAACGTATTCCCGTATCAATAAGTAAAATATTTATTATAAGAAACTACTTTCATCATTGTTAAAAACAAAGAGTAAAAGAATGATAATGGATAATCCACCAAGATTGGCCTCCACCAAAACCACAACCTCTTGCCCTTGCAAATTACCTCCTTAAAGAGTAACATTTTAAGAGCGATTACTTAAATAAGTGTCGCCTGTTATTTAAATATCGCCCACCCTTCTAGTTCAATATATGGAACTATCTATCAAAGTGTTACTAGACTTACTTACTTACTTTCTTTCTTTCTTTCTTTTTATTAGAATTTATTCTAATATACGACGAATACTTTTAGGGACTTCCGATACCATCTTCATCGACTGCATCCCATTATTCACTAACTCGGTAATATTACGCACCTTGTCAATTGTACTTGTCATACCTTCTATTCTTCTATCCATTTGTATCCCCTCAGAAGATAGGGTTAATAGGATTACTATCAGTTGTAGATTAAAATTTGGATTATTCATAATTTGATTAATCATTTTCGTTGGCCTGAATGATTTACTTTTAACTTTTTTGGGTTCTCTTGCCTCATTTTCTGTTTGCTTATTCTCTAATTTTTCCATATTTTCAGCAAGTCCCTCCCCATTCATGACCGTTTCAGTATTTTTTTCATCCTGTACGATTGATCGCTTGTAGTTTTTATAATGTCTCCGCAAGCGCACCCCCATCACCCCTTATAAAATTAATAAGTGCCATGATCTAATCTAATATATGTTGAACTTTTACAATTGGCTATTATTATATACACAAAATTAGATTTTGGGCATAAATTATAATGCTATAAATAACCTGATTTAAATTCTATTATTTTATCAGATAAATTTAGTATGGAGGCGATTTTCAATGTGGGAAAACTTAGGAAACATGATGGAAATGGTAAAAAAAATTCAACAGAATGTTGATAACGCACAAGATCAGTTAAAAGCTCAAAGAGTAGAGGTTTCTAGTGGTGACGTAATTAAATTAACATTAAATGGACAACAAGAAGTACTAGCAATAGAAATCAACAGTAAATATTTATCTTCCGAAAATGCAACATTATTACAAGATTTATTAGTTGCAACCATAAATAACGGTCTAACAAAATCCCGAGAACTACATCAAAACGCAATGTGCAAATTAACTGGCGATTTAAATCTCCCGAAAATTCCTGGCCTATTTTAAGGAGGGTGCTATATGCCGAACGAAAGTCCTAATACAATGTTAGAAACGGTAACGCATATGATTGATAACATAACAAAAGAGGGTACCGGCTATGATACCCTCGTTCACATATTGTCACTGCTTTGTATACTTCACATCCTAAATCGCACACAGCCTTCTACGGCAGCACCTATTCAGAATTCACCTGCAACTTCAGCTAATCCATTACATAAGTTATTAGGTGAACTAACAAAAAGTGGCGAGGGAGGAGGAGGACCTTCTCCCGATATGCTTATGTCTCTTTTGCCTCTTTTAAATAATCCACAAATAAAATCAAAATTAAACCCAGCAAATATCAGTAATATGCTAGGCCTACTCAATAATTTAGGCGGTGGGAATAATGAAAAAACAGAAAGTACTAAAACCGAAAAGGTGGAGAAGAAGGATCCTCCCGCTGCCGCAGTTACCTCTTCCCTTGCCGAATCTCCAATGCATAATTCTATCCAAGATCCTGATCCTCTAGATAAAAAAGACCTAGGGCGTTCTTTAAATTGGAAAACTACTTTCGGAAATGAGAAAGAGGTGTGAGAACAATACTCACACCTCTTTTTGTTACAACGACTTTATGAACATAAACTCAAAGCTTCTCTAACACTAAAAAGTTAGCTCGGACTTATGATAACTGTACTACGGTAGCTCCGTCTCCACCTTCATTTAACTCACCTATACTAATATCTCTTACGTAATGGTGATTTTTCAGATAAGTTCTTACCCCTTTACGTAAAGCTCCTGTGCCCTTTCCATGTATAACTATTACTGTATTTAATCCTGCTAAGATAGCGTCATCAATATACTTACCTAATACATACTCAGCCTCGTCTACCATCATACCTCGTATATCAATCTGCCTAGAGACACCTTGAGTCTTCATAAAGTTTTTATCGCGATTTTTATCTTTATTTTTATTTTTATTTTTTATTGAAGAACTCTCGTGTATCAAACGGCAATCTGCTATTGCTACACTCATTTTCATAATACCTAGTTGAACAGTCACTTCATTACTACCAATCGACAATACTGTACCCTTTTGTTTTAATGTAGTCACATATACGTCAACACCTGGACTTAAGTTATTCGCAGTAGCAATCGGTAAATCAGTATCATTTTCTTCATTTTCATTTAAATCACCTAAGCTTTCTTTTAGGCGTTTTCTACTTTTATCAAATATAACTTGTCGCGCTGAACTACTTTTAACTGCAAATTGTGCCTTTAGTTCTGTAATAATCTCTTCGGTTTCTCTTCTAGTCCTTCTTAAGAGGGACTCAGCTTCTTCTTGCGCCCTAAGTAAAATCTTATTTTTCTTCATTGCTAACACGTTTTCTTCACTTGCAAGCTTTTCTCTTAAAATTTGCAATGCTTGCTCTTGCTCTAAGACTTCCTCATGAAGTTTATCATAAGCTATTTTTTGCTCTTCTAAAGCATTTAATACATTTTCAAATTCAGCATGATCTTTATCAATAAATTGTCTTGCCTGGTCAATAATAGGATCTGATAGACCAAGCCGTTTACTTATGGCAAAAGCATTACTGCTTCCCGGAACGCCAATTAATAGTCGGTAAGTAGGTCTAAGTGTTTGTATATCAAACTCTACACTAGCATTTTCAATCCCTTGCCTTGAGTAGGCAAATGTCTTTAACTCACTATAATGTGTAGTTGCTATTGTTTTAACACCAATTCTAAGTAGGTATTCTAAAATCGACATTGCTAGAGCGGCTCCCTCATCAGGATCAGTTCCCGCACCGATTTCATCAATCAATACTAAATCTGAAGGGGAAATATTTTTCAAAATCCTTACTATATTTGTCATATGAGCCGAAAACGTACTTAAACTTTGTTCTATACTTTGCTCATCACCAATATCAGCAAAAATATTATTGAATACAGTTATTTCTGATCCGCTATTTACAGGAATATAAAGACCAGATTGAGTCATAAGAGCAAATAGCCCTAATGTTTTTAAGGTTACTGTCTTCCCCCCTGTATTTGGCCCAGTAATTAGTAATGTATTAAAATCTTTGCCGATATAAATATCAATAGGTACCACGACCGCAGAATCAATAAGAGGGTGCCTAGCTTGGCGTAAGTTAACATAACCACTATCATTAATAATAGGCAAAGTAGCATGCATAACAAGACTGAGTTTAGCTTTCGCAAATGCTAAATCGATTTGAGCTAACATGTGACAATTCACATGAATCACTTCAGAAACATTCGCAACTTGCTCTGTCGCAAGACGTAAAATCCGCTCCACTTCATTCTTTTCAGCAGACATTAGTTGTTTTATCTCATTATTTAATACAACAACGGCCATTGGTTCAATAAATACAGTAGCACCACTTGCTGATTGGTCATGAATAATCCCTGGGAAATGGTGACGATATTCTTGTTTAATAGGTATAACATATCGATCGCTTCGTACAGTTACTAATGCATCCTGAAAATACTTTTGATACTCACTTGAACGCAATATACCATCTAACTTATCCTTAATACGTCCCTGGGATGATTTAATTTCTCGTCTAATGTGCAAAAGTTCTACGCTAGCGTCATCACGAATTTGCCCCTGTTCATTCACTATATTTTCAATAACATTCTCAACATTACGAACTACAGTAATATTTTGCACATAACCAGGCAATATAGTGAAAGCTGCAGGCATATCCACAAAAAAGCTCTTCATCCTTCTAGAAGCATATAAAGTACTTCCTATTGCAACTAGTTCATCAGGAGCAAGTACGGAACCTATTTCTGCTCTTTTTAATAAAGAACGGATATCGCGAATGCCGCCTAGTGGTATGCTAGACATGGCATCAAGAATTTCTCTAGCTTCTCGAGTTTCTGCAATTCGTTTGGTCACTTCAGCAAAATCATTTGCCGGTACTAACTTTTCAGCAAGTTCACGCCCCATAATAGAGCTGCTTTTGTCAGCTAACATCTCTCGTATTTTATTATATTCTAATGTTTTTAATACAGAAGCATCCATTCATTTCTCCCCTATAGACAAAAGATAGTATTCTTTTTATAATACACCCCGGAAATAATGTCCGCGGGTTATTTCTTCATGTTCAACACTTTTTATTTTATCTTCCACAATTAGAGGATGATTTTCTCCTTGATCCAGTAATTCTCGATATAACTTCACGATTCTGCTAAGGTAATCTACATTACTTTTCTTACCTTCAATACGGATTCGCTCAATACCCATGGTACCAAACCTAGAAACATGAGGCAACATACTTAATTCTTTGGCATTCAAAATATGCATACGGCAAAATTGATCTGTCGCTATTGGAAAATTCTCATCTTTACGATCGTTCAACCAATATTCTTTGCGTGTACAAATTTGGTTACAATTTCCTGCACCAACATTCCCTAAATAACTTCCTATTGTACAGTATTCTGACACCATTAATGTTAAGTATCCGTGGACTATACACTCTAAAGAGACATTTTGATTATTACCAAGTTCCTCAATCTGTGAAAAATTCAATTCAGGTGACAAGGTTATACTCGACATTCCCTGTTTAGCAAAAAAAGCAATGGATACATCATTATATACATTTAAAGGATAATCCCCATGTAGTGGTATGTTAGTTAACTGTTTTGCCATATGTAATGCTCCAAGATTGCTGATGCCAATCCCATCAGGCTGCAATTCTGCAAATAAAGCTAACTCTCTTTTCAATTCTTCAGTTTGCCATGTTTTAATAATACGAGGAGTATTTAAAATAATCTTTTTTCCTTGTTCACGGGCAATACTAACTGCTTGCTTATATTCGTCCTTACTAATTACCTTATGATTGAAGGATTCTCCGCCAAACATAACCAGATCCCCGCCGCTTTGGAAGGATGCAGTAAGTTTCGCAATCGTATCCACGTTAGTTACCAGTAAAGGACGCTCAACACGCTGTTTGTGATTGGGTGAAACATTTGCCGAAGGAATAAAATCTCGTATCACATATTTTTTCCTCGGTAAATCTTTACGGTAAAACGGTGCTAAACGAGCTTTTTCTAACTCTTCTACAGCTCTGCGTCTAGCATCATTGATCTCACTCATTGGCACCATAATCTCGCCCTGGATTTCACAATCTAACGTATCCAAGCTAAAAATAGTCGAACCAAGACGGTCTACTTGTTTTTGAATTACTTCTAATGTTAATGGCCGTTTCAGTGCTTTCTCTGCAATAAAATTAGTCACTGCACGTCCAGTAAAGCCATCTTCATCTTGTATACTGATTTCCATTGGTTGACCTTCACATACTGTTACTTTGATAGTAACTGAGACACGTCTTATCGCATTGGGTTCTGTGAAAAATGCTCGCGCTCGCTGCATCAATCCAGCATCAAAAACCTTAAAAACTCTGTCATTCATACGTACGTGCGTATGTAAAGGAATGGATACTTCTGCTCCTGCCGGAGCAAAAGCGACAGCTTGATTATTCACAGTCATAGAAGAAACTGTTACACTAACTCGACCACCAACTTTAACCCAAAAATCAACGATATCATTTATATATAAAGGTTCATCCAATTTTATAGTCGCTATTCTTTCTTGGAAATCGTAATCGCTAACTCGACCAATACGCACACCACGATTATTGGGACGACGATCACTCATCATGTTGCGTCCATGATTCTTTTTTAGATAGGCTGTTGTAAAATCCCTGTTAAAAATTTGTGCCAATTCTTTTTGTTCTTGCTCTGCAACTGCGTAATTATCTGGGTTAGCCAAATAAGCATCAATAGCCCTACGGTATGTATCAACTGCCACTGCAACATATTCTGGACGTTTCATGCGACCCTCGATTTTAAAAGACGTTACGCCCGCATGAATAAGTTCTGGTATCAATTCTAAGGTATTTAAATCCTTAGGGCTTAGTAAATATTCACCAGCTTCGGCTTCCGTAAGTAAGTCATTTCCCCGCTCATCTACAAGGGTATACGGCAGACGACAAGGTTGAGCACAGCGACCACGATTACCACTACGCCCACCAATCATACTACTCATTAAACATTGCCCTGAATACGAAATACACAATGCACCGTGAACAAATGCTTCAATTTCTGTCTTTGTATTTTTGCAAATATGATTTAGGTCTTCCATAGATAACTCTCTAGATACTACAACTCGCTCAAAACCAAGCTCGGTAAGAAACTCTACACCTTCCAAGTTGTGAACGGTCATTTGCGTACTAGCATGTATTGGCATATCTGGTACGATTTGGCGTGCAATTTGGAAAACGCCAATATCCTGAACAATAATCGCGTCCACACCAATTTTATATAAATACTGCAAGTAAACAGTTAATGCAGGTATCTCAATATTGTCTACTAAGGTATTTACTGTTACATAAACCAGTACACTACGCAAATGAGCGAATCGAACTGCCTCTGCTAATTCTTCATCGTTAAAATTAGGCGCACTAGCGCGAGCACCAAACATTTTACCCGCCAAATAAACAGCATCTGCACCACTTTCTACAGCTGCAACTAGAGCTTCTCGACTACCAACAGGCGCTAATAATTCTATCATATGATTCCATCCCTTTCAAAAAACACATACAAAATAATGATATAAACTTTTAAACACGAAAACACACTACACAAGGAAATACACAAAGGTTCTGAAAAGATCCCTTTGTGCTACTTTGCGTGCTAAGCTCAAGGCATAGTGTCTTCGTGTTTCAATCTTTTATTACTTAAGTCCTTTATTGTTTTTTACATACTCTGTTAATTCACGTACATCTGACATAAACTGTTCCATTTTAACCCATTCCTGTCCTAAGGGAGTAAGTGGGTTTTTGTAAATGTCACTAATGTATGTCTCAAGGTCTTTTCTAGTCAAAGGTTCCTTTTCAGCTGTCTTTATGATAGAGAAAACGCCACAACTTTCAAGTCGCGCAAGTTTAATGTCTTGTAAATCGGTCATTTCCATACCTAATTTATGCAATTCTTGACGTAAATCATCATAGTTAAAATGAGTTTTAACAAAGTTTTCTCGAAGAATTTTTCCATCCTGAATTAAAGTCACTGGTGTACCTTCTACCCATTTACGCAACGTAACATTTTTCAAGGATACGTAAGATAATATTTGCTGCAATAATAGAAGGGTAAATAAACCTTCGATACCGCTTAATAAAGTCAGCCCCTTATCCATTGAAGCGCTAACGATAATATCACCAATCCCTACCATAATTACAAAATCAAAGGGAGAAAGTTGTCCTACTGTACGATTCCCCATTAAACGTACAACAATAAGAGCTACCGTAAATAGTACCACTATATGTAATAAAACATGACCAAAGTCGCCAGTCTCTAACACAACATCACTCCTTTTGATTTTTATTATTCACAATCAAAAAGACAGTTATGCAACACAACTTTATCAGTATTTTTCCTCTTCTACCATTTGAATTAATTGTTTGTAGTTTTGTTCTAATTGTAAAAATTCTTCGGCAATCGTTAAAGCTGCTAAAACAGCAACTTTAGCTGGAGATAATCGTAGGTTTTTATGCGCAATTTTTTTCATCCGCGAATCCACTAATGTTGCAACGGATATTACCTGCCCTAATTCTGTATCACTCTTTAGACAATAGGTTTCACCAAAAATTTCAACTGTTACTTTATGTATATTTTCATTCATAACGTCACCTATATTACCTATTTTACTAATCTTTTAAATTCGACCTTACAAATATAATTTCCTGCATGTTTCATAAAGAAAACTAGTATGTCTTTATGTAACATACTTTTTTTAATAAAAAAGAAGGCAGTTATGTATTACATAACTGCCTTCCCTTATATATTAAACTATGCAGCTTTATCAGTTTTTGTAAGCACGCTATTTTTATTACCATATAAAAAGTATACGACAAAACCGATTCCACTCCATACAAAAAAGCGTACCCAAGTTTCATACGGTAAGTTATACATCAAGTAACCACAAGAAAGAACTGCCAATGGTGCTATTATATGAACTGCAGGACATCTAAATGGGCGCTCTAGTTCTGGTTTAGTATAGCGTAGAACTAATACTCCAATGGAAGCAACGGCAAATGCAAAAAGTGTTCCAATATTCGTTAATTCTGCAATAATTCCAATAGGAGTAAACCCAGCAATTAAAGCTACCGCAATTCCGGCCACAATCGTAATGATATGAGGTGTACCATACTTAGGATGTACTTTCGAGATAGCAGCAGGAATCAAACCATCACGAGACATCGCAAAGAAAATACGAGATTGACCATACATTAATACAAGTAATACAGTGGTAATACCACAAATGGCTCCAGTTCCAACTAGGGCTGACCCCATGTTATATCCGATAGCCCTTAACGCATAAGCAACAGGCTCAGCATTATTTAACTCTGTGTAAGGGACCACGCCTGTTAACACAGCAGCAACTATGATATAAAGAATGGTACAAACCACTAATGATCCTATAATTCCAATTGGTAAATCTCGATTTGGATTACGACACTCTTCGGCAGCAGTTGCCACAGCATCAAATCCAATATATGCAAAGAAAATAATGGCTGCACCACTAGCTACTCCAGCAAAACCATAAGGCATAAATGGATCCCAATTTGCAACATTTACTTTAGGTCCTGCTAATGCCAAGAAAATAAAGACAGCAAGTAACTTAATCGCCACAAGAACTTTATTAAGAGTCGCACTCTCTTGTGTTCCACGAACTAATAATAAACTTAGAAATAGTGCAATAAACATAGCTGGGACATTTGCAATACCACCATCAGCTGGAACAGCAGTATAAGCTTTCGATAACTCAATACCACCTGATTTTAAAAGCCCCACTACATATCCAGACCATCCAGCTGCAACAGCACTTGATCCTACGGAGTATTCTAAAATAAGGTTCCACCCTACAATCCAAGCAATTATTTCTCCTAAAGCAGCATAAGTATACGTATATGCGCTTCCAGCAATGGGAACCATGGCAGCTAATTCAGCATAGGCTAAGGCAGCAAACGCACAGGCCAATCCTGAAAGAACAAAAGAAATCATCAAAGCAGGACCAGCATATTTTGCTGCTGCAACTCCGGTCAAAACAAAGATCCCTGTTCCAATAATACAACCTATACCAAGTAGTGTTAAGTCCATAGCGCCTAGTGTCTTCTTTAAGCCTTTTTGCTCTGCGCCTGCCAAAAGTGCACTAATACTTTTTGTACGGAAAATACTCATTACGCTCCACCTTTCTCTAAATAACTTAATTAAATTCTTTTTTATTCTTTTTACAATTTAGGTAAATTTATTAAAAAAATAGATCTGTCCAAAAGGACAGATCTATTTTTTACTAAATAGTAAAAAAAACGTACTTACAACCATCCTGTTAACAGGATAACACAATCACAGTCACAGGTAAAGTGTTTTTTGTGTTTTCAGCAAAGACATTTTATGCTAACTCCGAATTTTTGCCGCCAATGTCTTTTCTAGGTAAACAACGGTTTTTTTATAGTACACTTCAATTTCTTCATCTGTAAGCGTCCGAGTTTTATCTCGATAAGTTAATGAAAAAGCTAAACTCTTAAACCCATTTGCAACTTGTTCACCAACATATACATCAAATAATCGTACATCATTCAGTAAAGGGCCAGAACTAGCGACAATTGCCTGTTTCACCTGATCCGCAGAAATTTCTAATGGTAAAACCAGTGCCAAATCCCTATTGATTGCTGGAAATTTAGGCAAAGACTGATACTTGGTAAGTAAATTCACACAATTAACTACTGATTCTACGCTAACTTCAAAAATATATACTTTACGCTGTATACCAAAACTATCCATTACCTTTGGATGCAGTTCACCAACCGTTGCTAAGACATTACCGTTTTTACGGAATATTGCTGTCTTGCCAGGATGTAATGACATATGTTCACCAGCAGCAACATCATAATCCTGAATTCCTAAGCTGGATAATAATACCTCTACAGTCCCTTTCGCGTCATAAAAATCCACACTATCCTTTCCTTGGTTCCAGGAAAGTTCATTACGTTTACCAACTAATGCACCACATAACATTAAAGGCTCTTTAGGTAAAGAATCTAATGGTAATTTTTCAGGTAAATACACAGCTCCGAGTTCGTAGATTCTTATATCATCATTTTTCCTTGCAAGATTACGAGCAATCGTTTCCAATACACCACCAAGTAAAGTAGTCCTCAGTATTGGAAAGTCATCTGTAATAGGGTTAAGTACATTAATCGCTTGATGTAACAAATCATTTTCTACTATATTTAATTTATGTAACACTTGTGGATGGGTAAAACTCAATGAGATAATTTCATCCAATCCAGCTCCAGTTAAAGTAGTTTTAATGGAATCCACAATAGACTGAGCGTATTCTTGTCCGCCACGCAGTATATTGCCGCCAGGGGTAGTCGTTGGGATTTTATTATAACCATAAATTCGGGCAATTTCTTCACATATATCTGGCTGATATTGGACATCCCCACGCCATGTAGGTACGTTTACAATTATATTTTCACCTTCAGAATTTGTATCGATGGCAAACTCTAAACGGCGTAATATATCTAACATAACAGCCTTATCAATAGCAGTTCCCAAATAAGCATTTACTTTTTGAGGAATAAAGCTAACTTGTCTTGGTAAAAGCATATTAGGATAACTATCTACAATATCTGGGCATACCTTACAGGCTCCCATATCTTCCAATAATTTTGCAGCCCGGTCTAAGGCCCGAATACTATTAACTGTATCAACGCCTCTTTCAAATCTTCCGGATGCCTCGGAACGTAGACCAAGGGCTCTTGATGTACGACGAATGCTTACTCCATTAAAAGAAGCAGCTTCTAATACTACATTTTGTGTATTATCGGTAACTTCAGTAGCTAGACCACCCATTACCCCTGCAATACCAACCGCTTGTACTTGATCGGCAATAACCAGCATGTCCGAAGTAAGCTCTCGTTTAACTCCATCAAGAGTCGTAATTTTTTCTCCTGTTTGCGCTTTACGTACGGTTAAGCTATGTTTTGACAGTAAATTATAATCATAGGCATGCATTGGCTGGCCCATTTCTAACATAACATAGTTTGTTACATCCACTACGTTATTAATTGACCTCATTCCTACAGCCTGTAGTCGCTGCTTTAACCATTTTGGTGATGCTCCAACTTTTACATCTTGTAAAACCCGCACTGCAAAACGGGAACATAAAGAAGGTTCGTCTATTGCAACCTTAACTAGATTCACAGCCTTCTCTTCAGCCTTTTCATGCAAATGAATCATTGGTTTCTTCAACGTTCCACCTGTGAGCACAGCAATTTCTCGCGCTAAGCCAATCAAACTGAAACAATCAGCGCGATTAGCTGTTAACTCAAACTCTAAAACTACATCATCCATTCCTAAAGCTTCTCGGATATCAATACCAATTAAGGTATCATCGGGCAAGATATAAATTCCTTCTTTTTCCTTGGGTGATAATAATTTACTATCAATATTAAGTTCTGTTGTGGAACATAACATACCATAAGACATTACACCACGTAATTCACTAGCTTTTATTTCTAATCCTGTGGGTAATTTAGCACCCACTAATGCTACAGGAACAACATTTCCGACTGAAACATTCGTCGCCCCAGTAACAATAATTAAAATTTCCTTTTCTACGTCCAGTTTACAAATAGATAGCTTATTCGCATTTGGATGTTTCTCTATTTCAATAATTTTTCCCGTTACAATATTTTCAATATCTTTTCCTAAATAAGTGATCCCTTCTACTGGAATACCAGCCATCGTTAACATATCCGCTAATACTTCTGGTGTTTCTTTAAACTCAACATATTCTTTAAGCCACTTGATTGATGCTTGCATACCTATCTCCCTTCACTTATCTGTTTCTAGAATTGTCTTAAGAATCTCAAATCATTTTCATAAAATAATCGTAAATCATCTATTCCATATAACAACATGGCTATTCGCTCTACCCCCATGCCAAAAGCAAAGCCGCTTACTTTCTCTGGGTCAAAGTTGCTCATTTCCAGTACACGAGGATGTACCATTCCTGCACCTAGTATTTCAAGCCACCCTGTACCTGAGCAAACCCTGCATCCGTTGCCATTGCACATTACACAAGAAATATCAACTTCTGCACTGGGTTCGGTAAAAGGAAAGAAACTTGGACGAAAACGTACGCCAACATCCTTACCAAAAATTTCGTGAATAAACAATTCCAATGTTCCTTTTAAATCAGCGAAGCTAATATTTTTATCAATTACTAAGCCTTCTACTTGATGAAACATAGGAGAATGGGTTGCATCATAATCTCGGCGATACACCTTTCCAGGTGCAATAATACGAATAGGCTGATTAGGTTCAGCTGCCTGCATGGTACGAACTTGCACCGGTGAAGTATGGGTACGCATTAAAAATTCTTCCGTTATATAAAAGGAATCCTGCATATCCCTAGCTGGATGGTCTTTAGGTAGATTAAGTGCTTCAAAATTATAGTAATCTTGTTCAACTTCTGGTCCTTCTGCTATAGCAAATCCCATTCGCATAAAGATATCTTTAATACGCTCTAAAGTCACAGTTAGAGGGTGTTTATGCCCTACATTGACCTTACGACCAGGCAAAGTAACATCAATCTTCTCAGATGCTAATTTTCTTGTCAATTCAGCTTGCTTAAAGTTTTCACTTTTATCCTGAATTATATTTTCTAATTCCACTCTAATATCATTTACAATTTGTCCAATTCTCGGGCGTTCTTCCGCACTTAATGCTCCCATCCCCTTTAAAGCGCTTGTCAAACTACCTTTTTTCCCTAAATATTTAACCCTTAACTCGTTTAACGTGTCCAGATTATCAACTTGTGATAATTCTTCTAAAGCTTGTTGCTTTAAAGATTGTAATTCTTGTTCCATATATACCTCCTAAAACATAATTTGGAAAAAATAAAAAGACCTCACCCCTCTAAGGGGCGAAAGTCTTACTCCCGCGGTACCACCCTAATTTAGTACTCAGCTTCTTTAACGCAGAAAATAACGTCTGGCTTACACAAGTTACCCCTTCAGCACAGATACTCCAGAGTGAATTTCTGTTAGCGATTTGGGACTGTTCTCAATCTATGACAGTATCCTCCCTGTATCAATTAGAGCTAACATACTCTCTCTATCATTGCACTTAAGCAAGTACAGCAGCAAAAGCTACTATACATATTCAATTTTACGCTTAATCTACTATCAAATTCGAGATAGTAGGAAAACTCTATTATCAAAGGAATTATAGCATACTATCCCAGTAATTACAATATAGGGTTATCATTGGCGTTGACGCACTGCTTCATATAAAATAACTGCTGCCGATGCGGCAACATTTAATGATTCCACATTTCCAACCAAGGGGATATGGATCCTTTCTTTAGATTCTTGTAGGAAATGGTTACTAACACCATTTCCTTCATTACCAAATACAATAGCTACTGGTTTTTTTAAGTTTGCCTGAAAATAAATACGAGAAGCCTCTAAAGAAGTTGCCAGAATATCTATCTTATATTGCGCTAAATACGATATAATTTCACTTTGAGTGACACCCTCAACTATAGGTATATTAAATAAGGAACCCATGCTAGCTCTCACTACTTTACCTGCAAATACATCTGCACAACCTTTTGTCAAGATAACTCCAGTACAACCAGCAGCAGCAGCTGTACGAATTATCGTACCCACATTTCCCGGATCCTGCACCTCATCAAGCACTACCAAAAGAGGATTTTCAACTTTTCCTAGCATATCCACCAGCTGATGTGCAGACTTTTTAACAATAGCCATAAGCCCCTGTGGTTCTTTAGTTTCAGACGCTTTATCATAAACTGTTTTTAAAACTTCAATTGTTCGGCATTCTTTTGTTTGCAACTGTTCTAGTATTTTTTGAACGCGGGGTTCTTCTTGCGCTTCACTCGTGTAAATACATGTCTCAACTAACCAACTGGACTTGGCAGCCTCTTCTACTAAACGAATCCCTTCTACTATAAATAGTCCTAATTCATCACGATATTTTTTTTGTTTTAATGATGTTGCCATTTTAATATATTTATTCTGTCCACTTGTAACTATTTCACTCAAGAAAGATCCTCCAAACGTTGTATTCCTTTAATACCACCAACAACTACTAAAACATCGTCCTCTTTAAATTTTTCACTTGGCAGTGGTGGAATAATTAAAGCTTCGCCTCTTTTAATTGCTACAACATTAATTTCAAATTTTGCCCTTAAATTCGTTTCAGCTAGAGTTTTTCCTATAGGCGCCCTAGGTATACTAACTTCCACAATACCTAAACTAGGAGAAAGTTCTATGCAATCCATTATATTACTAGAAACTAAATTATGAGCTACCCCCATATTTGAACTTTGCATATCTTATCATTGTAGCATTACTCATAGAAAAAACCTACCTATTTTTTCTATAAGGTAGGTTTTTTTATATTATAGTATAAGCTATATTGCTTTGGAAATACAATTGAAATGCAACATATATTTACGAACTGAATTTTTAACTCCTTTTTTAACCGCAGACATTAAAGAGATGTAATTAGCTCCTGGATTTTCTAACAGTTCTGTTCTAAGTTTTTCACTTGCCGCCATAGATGTATCTGTAGGAATGTTAATTTTAGTTATTCCATATTTTATAGAGTTTAAATAATCATCACTACTAAGCCTAGAGCCTCCATGCATAACTAAGGGAACATTAATTACGGAATTTAATTGACTTAATCTAGCAATATTCAAATTTGTAGTACCTCGGTATGCTCCATGATGATTACCTACCGAAACAGCCAAAGCATCAATATTAGTTTTATCCACAAAATTTGCCGCTACATCACATGTAACAATATTGTCTTCGTTAATATCTTCAGCATGTTCACAACAACCAACATAGCCCAATTCACCTTCAACAGATACGCCGAGGGAATGGGCTATACGTGTAACTTCTTTTGTACGTTTTAAATTTTCAACAACAGACAAGGATGATCCATCAAACATCACAGACGTAAAACCCCAGCGTATTGCTTTAATAATTCCTTCATAGGTATAACCATGGTCTAAGTGAAGTGCGATTGGGACAGATGATTTTTGTGCAGCACGTACCATAGCCGCACTTAAGGTATCTACATCAACAAACTTAAAAAATCGTTCTGTTATGCCGAGCACCAAGGGAGTCTTCAATTCTTCCGCAACTTCCACAACAGCACATAGTGTCTCCAGATTAAATACATTAAAACCGCCAACTGCATATTTCCGATTACGTGCATCTTGAAGCAAATCATTCATTGTTACCAATGCCAAAATAAAATCCCTCCTCAACGGTTAAATTTTACTTTAAGTTAATTTATTTTATTCGCGATGCATCGTTAAAAACCTGCAATATTAAGAATATTTAAAATAATATTTTAAGGCTATAATGCATAAAAAAAATCCTAGACCCAAAGTCTAGGATTTTTTTCTATTTAACTTGCTCTTTAGCAATTTCAACAAGCTTAGCAAAAGCAGACATATCGTTTACTGCAAAATCAGCCATCATTTTACGGTTTACTTCTACACCAGCTTTATTTAAACCACTAATCAATTTGCTGTAAGAAAGACCATTTAAACGAGCTGCAGCATTAATACGAGAAATCCACAATCTACGGAATTCGCCTTTTTTCGCGCGACGATCACGACGAGCATAATAAAGAGCTTTCATTACTGTTTCATTTGCTTTTTTAAACAGTTTGCTCTTAGAACCTCTATAACCTTTAGCTAACTTTAGAATTTTTTTATGACGTTTATGTGCTGTCACGCCTTTTTTAACTCTTGGCATGTGCTGTACCCCCTATTTAATATATGTCAATTTTAGGCGTAAGGAAGCATTTTCGTTACGCGTTCGTGGTCAGCTTTACTAACCAAACCAGCTTTACGCAAATTGCGTTTACGAGCTGGACCTTTTTTCTCAAGGATGTGACGTTTAAAAGCTTTAGAACGTTTGAACTCACCACTACCAGTAATTTTAAAGCGTTTAGCAGCAGCTCTACGTGTTTTCATTTTTGGCATAATTGGTCTCCCTTCTTAATTCTGTGGCTTAGGCGCCAGAATCATTATCATATTTTTTCCTTCAAGCCGAGCCGCGCGCTCAATATTGGCAAGATCTTTAATTTGGCTGGCCATTTTATCCAAAACTTTCTTCCCTAGTTCGGGATGGGATAATTCCCGTCCACGGAACATGATGGTTACTTTAACTTTGTCACCATCTTCAAGAAAGCGTTGAGCGTTTTTAAATTTAACATCAAAGTCATGATCCTCAATGTTTGGACGTAGTTTAACTTCTTTGACAGTTACAACTTTTTGTTTTTTCTTAGTTTCTTTGTCGCGTTTTTGTTGCTCATATTTGAACTTACCAAAGTCCATAATACGACATACTGGTGGTTTAGCTGTTGGCGCTACTTCCACTAGATCAAGATGTTGTTCCGCTGCCATCTGCAACGCATCCCTTAGTTGGACAATTCCTAATGGTTCATTAGTCGCACTAGTCAAACGAACTTCCCTAGCCCTGATTTCCTCGTTAATTCTTAATGTGTCTTTGCTAATTGTCGCTCACCCCCTGATAAATTTGGCTACATATAAATAAAACGGATGGTATAAATACCACCCGCAACAAAAGCATAATAAAACAAATATGCTGTCATAACCTCACTAACTGCCTATGCGTTGTAAGGTGAGAAGCGGATGGCTTCTGCTTAACTCAATATCTTGAGTACTTAATTATATTAGCATTAGATAGTTTTAATGTCAAGCACTAAAAATGAACTTATTGTTTTTCTTTTATTTCTTTTAACAGAGTGGAAATAAATTCAGTAGCATTTTGTGCACCAATATCACCTTGACCACGTTTACGCACAGCAACGCTATTTGATTCCACTTCTTTGTCGCCAACAACTAAGATATAAGGAACTTTTTCTAACTGTGCTTCACGAATCTTGTAACCAATTTTTTCACTACGCTCATCTACTTCTACACGTATTTCTTGTTCAAACATAGTAGCTGCTAACTCTCGAGCATATTCTGCTTGGCGGTCAGTAATCGGTAAAATTTTAACCTGTACAGGTGATAACCAAGTCGGAAAGGCGCCGGCATAATGTTCGATTAAAATTCCGATAAATCTTTCCATACTACCAAACGCTACACGATGGATCATAACAGGACGATGTTTTTGCCCATCTTCCCCTACATAGGTAAGATCAAACTTTTCTGGCATCTGCATATCCAATTGTATCGTACCACACTGCCAAGTACGGCCAATAGAATCTCTAAGATGAAAATCAATTTTAGGACCGTAGAAAGCACCATCGCCTTCGTTAACACGGTACTCCATACCCCGTTCTTCCAAAGCCTCTCTAAGAGCATTAGTCGTTACTTCCCATACTTCATCAGAACCCATTGCTTTTTCTGGTTTTGTGCTTAATTCTGCATGATAAGACAAACCGAATGTACTATACACAGTATCAAATAAATCAATTACGCCTTGTATCTCCGATTTAATTTGTGCTGGCAACATAAAAATATGAGCATCGTCTTGGGTAAAACTCCGCACACGCATTAACCCATGTAACGCTCCAGAGATTTCATGACGATGTACTAAACCTAACTCAGCTGTTCTAAGAGGAAAATCCCGATAACTATGGTGTTGGGTACGATATACTAAAATTCCTCCTGGACAATTCATTGGTTTTACTGCGTATCCTTCATTATCAATTTTGGTAAAATACATATTTTCTCGATAGTGATCCCAATGACCGGACTGTTGCCATAGCTTTTGATTTAAAATAATCGGAGTCTTAATTTCTTGGTATCTATATTTAAAATGTAATTTACGCCAGAAATTTTCCAATTCATTTCTAAGAACCATTCCCTTAGGATGGAAAAATGGAAATCCCGGCCCCTCTTCTTGTATGCTAAACAAGTCAAGTTCTTTACCTAACTTACGATGATCTCGTTTCGCAGCCTCTTCCAACATAGTAATATATTCATCTAACTCCGCTTTCTTTTCAAAAGAAGTACCATAAATTCGCTGCAACATCTTACGTTTTTCATCACCGCGCCAATAAGCGCCAGCTACGCTCTGTAGTTTGATTGCCTTTACTTTTCCTGTTGATGGAAGATGTGGACCAGCACATAAATCAATGAATTCCCCTTGTTTATACATGGATATCGTTACATCAGCAGGCAAATCTCTAATCAGTTCCACTTTGTAATCTTCACCTAGGTTTTCAAATATACGAATAGCCTCATCACGGTCAACTTCCACTCTTTCAATTGGGAGGTCTTCCTTAACAATCTTCTCCATTTCAGCTTGAATCTTCGCTAAATCGTCTATTGTGAAGGCAGAAGCCATATCAAAATCATAATAAAAACCATTAGCGATTGCTGGGCCAATTGCTATTTTTGCATCATCAAACAAACGTTTTACAGCCTGAGCCAAGATATGTGACGATGTATGGCGGAAGGCATCACGTCCTTCAGCATCTTGGAAAGTAAGAAATTCTACTTTCGCATCCTTTTCTAATTTAATTGGCAAATCGGTTACATGGCCATCCACCTTTGCAGCTACAGCACTTTTGGCTAAACTACGGCTTATAGATGCTGCAAATTCAGCTAGGGTTGTTCCCTGCTCAACCTCACGCATACTTCCATCTTTTAGCGTAATTTGAATCTTCATTTAAACCTTCCTCCTCATGCATCTTTCTCAAAAAAATAAACTCTCATCCCCATATAGGGACGAGAGTTATAACCCGCGATTCCACCCTGATTGGCCAAAGCCCATCTTAATTTTTGATAACGGGAATTACCCCGGCACAGCTTACTATTTTATAAAGACAATCAAGTACTTACGTAATTAATCGCATAAAATTTTCAGCATAGCAGTTTAAAGGTGGTAACAATAATGGTGTACGTAAAGATGCTCACAGCCTACGACATCTTTTCTCTGAAACAACAGTTACACTATTGTCTTGTCCTTTGCATTACTTTTACAAATTTAATTATTAAAATAATAATATCTATTTTCAATATGATTGTCAAGATCTATAGTAACTGTTTCAACTAGGAGGTGTAAAATATTCCTTATAAGCTTTTATACAAAAATCACACCCATTACATACCATAAACCTACCCTCAAAAATATTTTTTATAATATCTACTACACCTTGGGTAGCAGACCGATAATTATCATCAACGTGAACCATAACGCTGTAAGGAGCTATTGTAATAAGAGCTGTAATTAACAAATCTTCATAATTAATTGTTTCATCACTATTCGATGCAAATGTTTCTAACATTTGATTGTTAATTAGGTTTCCTTGTTCATCCAAAATTTTATAAGTTCCACAGTTAATAATCACAACGTGTACTTCTTCCATTTGCGGCTCTTGAATTGTAATAAAATATCGCAATACACGAATAAATTCTTTGTATTCCAATTCCATCATAAAATCATCTACAGCTGTATCTACCACTTTTGCTAAATTTTCTCGATATTCTTTTAATCTAAAATTTACAAATCCCTCCAAAACCAGTTCATGATGAGAATTAAGATATTCCCCAATCTTTTCTACTATACTTTTACAACGCATGCCAAAGCCAAAATCTGCAACTACACCATAGTTATCATTCAGTAAATGCAATGCATTATCGTAAATAATTTTACGTTCTTCTTCAGAAAAATAATAGTAATTATGTTCGATAATTTTGTAAACAATCTTTTTTTCTTCTCGTGAAATAATCAATTCGGCCAGCATTTGGGCAACATGATGTTTGACGGCATTCTTTATTCGTTCATAATTACGAAAAGACAACTCACCTTCCATTACGTTACAACCAATAAAAGTATAATGTCCTTTATTCGTTTCATCAATAGCTACTCTATATCCGTCCTTTATTAGCGTTTTACAATCCAGTTGGAGTTTCTCGCGTATATCTTGGGTTGTTCCGCTTAAGCCAACAGAAAGCAATTTCACCACCCTCACTCCTTTCCTACTTTATTATATGTATCACATTATATTTGCATACAAAACAAAATATATAATAAAAAAAGACTTAGCTTTACGCCAAGTCTAAAATTACTTTATACGTCTATTCTATTAATCATTTTTACAAAACAATTCTACTTACGAGTTTTGCCACTATCAAATATTTTGCCATGTTCCATATATTTGGGTGCTATATTTATTTTTAAGAATTTCTCATATTTATGAATCAAGGCAACTTCCTTTTTAGTGACAATAGAGATAGCAATACCACTTTTACCTGCTCGCCCAGTGCGGCCTACACGATGTAAATATATTTGCGGATCTTCAGGCAGATCCAGATTAAACACATAATCTACACCAACAATATCTAATCCCCGTGCTGCTACATCTGAAGCAACCAGAAGATTAACTTTCCCCTTCCGAAATTCTTCTAAAGATCTTTTACGATCACCTTTTATAGAGCTACCGTGTATACCAGCAGCTTTTAGTCCATGATAGACAAGTTTTGCCGTAGTCTCTTCAATATCTTCACTTTTATTGATGAAAACCAATGCACGTTCAGCATTTACTAATCTTACCATTTTACGTACTACTTCTGCCTTATCTCTTTGTTCTGCAACGAAATACATATGAGTAATATCAGGTCTATCACTAGATTCTTCTGCAACGGTAATAACCTCCGGATCACGCATAATTCCTGTAGCTAATACCAACGTTTGCGGAGTTATCGTCGCCGAAAATAACAAGACCTGTCGATCTCTTAATGTTGTTTTTAGTACAGCTTTCACACTATCAACATTTCTATCGTCTAGTAATCGATCCGCCTCATCAATAATAATAGTCTTTATTGTCTGAGATGTTATTTTCTTTTTTGTATCAACTCTAATATTCTACCACTAGATCCTACTATAATGTGAGGTTTCTCTTTTAATTTATCAATCTGCCTCGCGATATTTACATTTCCGATAATCGGGGTTGAAGTTATAGGTACTTCTGAATTTTTCGCTAAGACCTCAATTTGCCGTTGTATCTGAATAGCAAGTTCATGAGTAGGTGCAAGAATCATAGCCTGCATTTCACGTTTCGTCGTATCGATTTTTTGGAATAAAGGTAATAAATATGCTAATGTTTTACCTGTACCAGTTGCCGATTGCCCTATGATGTCCTTTCCAATTAAGGCCAAGGGAATTACCTTTTCCTGTATCCCAGTAGGAACATTGATTCCAGCCTTACCCAATCCTTCTATCAGTGATGTAGTTATGCCTATTGTTTCAAATGAATTACTCATCTTATCTCCTCTTTATATCATATAATTACTATTTATTTATAGATTATTCCATTATACTCTATTTCTACTATCTAAAAAAACAATAAGCTATTCTTATTACTTTTAAATTATCGAATATAACTAACAGTTCCATTCTTACGTTCTGGGCCTCGACCATTCATTCGTGCCTTATATCCCAAACAAACAGCATATAAAGGCTTATATCCTGCTGGTAACTGTAGTTTCTCAACTTCCATCTCATGAGCAAAAAAGAATCGAATTAACCCAATCCAACAAGAACCGATATCTAGTGACTCCGCAGCCAATAATATATTTTGAATTGCAGCTGAACAGTCTACAACAGAACTAAGCATAGTATCCTCTTCTTTCTTACCTGATACAATAAGCACAGTTGGAGCATTATAAAAGAGATTTCGCCCACTACGCCCCATACGGGCCACCCATTGTAAAGTTGATTGAGCCATATCTTGCGTAGCAACATGACTCATATGTTCTATTAGTTTTCTATCTTGAATGACAGCAATATGCCATGGCTGAGCATTATGGCCACTCGGTGCCCATAAACCAGCCTCTAGGATCATCTGTAATTCCTCTTCCTTAATTTGTTCCTCTCGGTAAATACGTACGCTTCGTCGAGTCTTAATAGTATTAATAACTTCATTCATAAAAAAATCTCCTTTATTTCTAAAATAACTACTATGATGCTACAGATCATCACTATAAAGAACAAATCAAAACACCGCCCAAACGGGCGGTATTAGATTTACTGTTATATATATCTACAACAACTATCTTTTTAGTGTCTGAATTAAAGCATAGTTAATCGCTGACATCTCATCTGGTACAGCTGCAATGCCAACTTCCTTTGCTGCTATGTACCGTGCACATGTTTTATGTCTATCACAATAGAGCTCTGGTGGACAGGAAATGATACAGTCACACTTAAAAGGACACACAGTACTTCCTCCTTATTATAGCAAATAATGATAGTTTTTACATAGTCATTATCGTATAATTTTTTTAATACATCAATACCTTTTACCAAAATTTATAAATTTATTCGCAATAAAAGAGGTTTTCATTCATAAACCGCCAATAGAATATCTAATTGGAATATAAGGAGGTTATAATATGGATAAGGAAAAAGTAATTCAATATAAAGAACTATTTTCTAAAAAGTTTGCCACCTTATGGGAGGAACTAGGGGATGACCTCAAATGGGCTAAAGACGTCACCGAACTCCGGGTCCAAATGGAATATTTAGAAGTAAAACAAGATCGTCTTTTTAAAGATTACGGTAAAAAGGTATTTATCTACGGCCAAGCTGACGGCCCACAAGTTATTAGCCTTCTACGAGAAATTGAACTAATTGAGCGAGAGTTACAAAAAAAATATTTGCAAATACAAAAATTAAAAACTGAGCATTAAATAAGTTCATTGTTTTAAAAATTTCTAGGCACCTCAAATCTTAATTAACCAAAAAAGTCTCTCATCAAGATGATGAGAGACTTTTTTATAGCTTTAGGGCAATAATATTACATAAATATACTAACTAATAAGTAACCAGTAAGACACCCTACTCCAACGCCAATTAGACCAGGGGCAATAAAACTATGATTGATAATGAATTTACCAATACGAGTAGTACCGGAACGATCAAAACCAATACAAGCTAAATCACTTGGATAAGTTGGTAATACAAAATAGCCGTAAGAAGCTGAGAAGAAAGCTACCATCATTTTGGGATCTACGCCTAAGCTAAGACCCAATGGCGCAATAGCAGCAACAGCAGCACCTTGACTGTTTACTAATTTTGAAACTAGAAATAGCACAATCGCATACATCCAAGGTTTGCTAGCAACAATTCCAGCTAAAGTACTCTTTAACAAATCAAAATGCGCATGAAAGAAAGTCTCGCTCATCCACGCAACACCAAATACTGAAACAATCGCCACCATACCAGCCTTAAAGACAGGTCCATTGGAAATTTCTCTTTGATTAACCTTACAAACAATTAAAATAATAGCACCTGCGATCAACATTAACATCTGAATCACTAGATTCATGGATAAGGGTTTCATCTTACCAGCGGGACCAAAGGAGGGAAGTAAATTTGGAAATGAACCAAACAATACTACAACACCAATAGCAGCAAAGAAAATCCAAGTTGCCCAGTAGGATTCCTTTGGAAACACTTTATCCAACAATGTCTCAGAACTTCCATAAATATATGCTTTTTGTTCAGGATCTTTGAGCTTAGCTTGAAATTCCTCATCCTTATCAAGATCCTTACCACGGTTCATACTCCAAAGAGCCGCTACGATTACCCCGATTAAGGTAGATGGAATTGAAACAGATAATAAATCAAGAATACCAATCGCTTTACCTACACCATGAGCTTGCGCCAAAATTGAAACCATTGAAACTACCGAAACCGATACTGGAGATGCACCGATACCCATTTGTGAGGCAACGGAAGCAACGGCCATGGGTCTTTCTGGACGAATACCTTTCTTTACGGCAATGTCATAAATAATAGGAAACATAGTATAGACTACGTGACCAGTACCACATAAGAAAGTTAATGTCCAAGTAGTAACTGGAGCCAAAATCGTGATGTACGCAGGATGTCGGCGGAGTATACGTTCCGCAACCTTCATCATGACATTTAAACCGCCAGCAGTTTGTAAGACAGATGCACAACCAATTACCGCTAAAATGGTTAACATAACATCGACAGGAGGCTGTCCAGGTTGTAAATGAAAGACAAAAGTAAGAATAAAAAGACCAATACCACTAATTAGTCCTAGTCCCATACCTCCATATCGAGTACCTAAAATCAAACATCCTAGAATTACCAAAAATTCCATACCAAGCATATTATATACGATTCTCCTTTCTTTCTAAGAGCAAGTAACATATGAAATAAAAGAATGACGATATGTAAGCGCTTTTATGTAGACGCTATTCTAATTCGTCTTGCTACTCTTTTAATTCCACTCTCACTAACGACTCTTTTATACTTTAGACATTTGCCATTAACGTACGAAAATCCTGCGAAATATACCTATTTCACAGAATTTTTGCGTTTTTTTTACTTATTTAATTCTTTCAATTATTTAGCAATATATTGTTTGACAACGGCGTCAATACTAGATTCCTCATTACTAGGCCTATCTACATTTTGAATTAACTCCCATTCTTCAATATGAGTAAGTGTTGATTCAGGTTCTAGTAGTGTTAACGGAGAAAGAGACTCCATTTCCAACATAAAGTCAGTCGTATAGGTTTCAAACGACACACCAAAGTCTGGATACTTCTTCCCTATTATATGATTAAACCTTTTTATAAATAAATTACCATGATTAAAGTATGCAGCCCATCCATCCTCATTAGAAATCCCAAGTTTAAAAGGAGGTTTCATTTTAGGATCTTGACTTAAAACAATATATTTATCTCCCCAATAAATTCTATGATCATTCATTTTGGTAAACGGCCATAAAGCCACCACTCTATTGCCTAAAAATCCAGTATCTCTAGATGGCTGAGGTATTATTTCCATACCACCCGTAGCCATGACACTCAAGGACCATGCAGCTAATTCAACAGGCCATGCATTCTTATTTGTCAAATGGTGTGTAACAACAACTCTATTACAATCTGCTGATAATTCAATTTCCATTTCCTTTTTTATCTGCACCCAAGGTTCAACCTTTTGTACCAACTTAACTCCATTCTTAATGGTTTGCCATTCTACCGGTTCGTTATCAGCAATATAGGAGCGTGGAAAATATTCTGGACTGTGCCATAAGCGATGGCCTCCCCTTATCTTCCATTCCTCATCCCCATAAGTAGCAAGAGTGGCATCATTATTTTCACAAAACTCATTCTCGCCACCAATAAAGCCGATTCTTATGATTCTTGGTCCGTGATCCACTGTCACTACTAAATTAATTACTTCATTAGAAATTTCAATACAATTACCAAATTGTTCGTATATAATTTCTTTAATTTGAACTGCTGACATATTTCTTCACTCACCTTTTATCTTATTTATCAAGATACCTTTCAATTCTATCCATTAACTTATCTCTATTACCAACTTTGTCCATTGGATAAACTAATTCAATTTTCTGAAAGGTATTTCCTGCTAAATTAATAATATTTTTTATAATCTTATTAATTATCGAAAGAAATTTGATGGAAAACTACATCCTATTATAGTCATGATCTGTAAATAACCTTCTCCTACAGTAACTATAGTAAAATCGCCTATCTACGAATGATAGGCGGTTTATTACCTGATTTATCCTGCAAAAATAGGGAACTTAAAATTAAAACATATTAGACATATATATAAAGAGACCGTATTGAAATAATTCAATACGGTCTCCATCTATTAACTATGTAGCCCATGATATCGTTTCTATTATATGTCCAAACCTGCCACTCGCAGGTGGGCATCTTAGTTACGTTTTTGTCATCCACTCGAAGATGGCCCGACATCCGCATAACGATTAGATTCCCCATTTATAAAAGTAGGTTGGACATATAAAAGATAACAAACATCCCAGGCATATTGCTGTTCTTACAGTAACTATATGATACCACATCACTTGAGTAGATGCAAAGCCATCGACCATGGAATATTAAGGATTTTTTCGTATACTAATTCTTTATTTAAAGAATACCATGAATAAGAAGATTTGCTACTTCCTGCTACCATAAAAAAAGGACTTACCAAATGGCAAGTCTTTTCTCCATAGAAAAAATGAACGCCCATAATATCGTCTCTTTAATATGTCCAAACCTGCAGCTAGCAGGTGGGCATCCTAGATATGTTTTTGCCATCCACTCAAAGGTGGCTCGACAGCCAAATACCATTAGATTCCCTATTTAAAAAAGTAGGTTGGACATATAAAAGATAACGTACACCCCAGGCAATTTGTTTACTACAGTGAATATATAATACCATATGAATTCAGTAGATGCAAAGACTTTTAACATGAATTAAATCTTGTCTTCTTTGTTTAGATTGAACAACTTTCATTATACGACTTTATGCTTCAAAATGCAGTTCTTCATAAAATCTTGTGCCCTATTCAATTTCTAATTGAAATTGATTAAAGAACATACCATGGTATACTCCTTTCTTATATATCAAAAAATCATGGCTCCCTTTTTCTACTATTTCACCATGATCAATTACCAATATGTTATCTGCATCACGAATAGTATTTAATCTATGAGCAATAACGAAACTTGTACGACCCTTCATA
Source organism: Pelosinus sp. UFO1 (assembly GCF_000725345.1). NCBI lineage: Bacteria > Bacillati > Bacillota > Negativicutes > Selenomonadales > Sporomusaceae > Pelosinus > Pelosinus sp. UFO1. The sequence continues at coordinate 2,042,290 of NZ_CP008852.1, read as the reverse complement.
ATTTTTAGTAAAGCGTCTTGTATATGAAGCTCAGTGCGAGTATCAATGCTGCTTGTCGCTTCATCCAAGATCAGTATCGATGGCTTTGTTAAAATAACCCTGGCAATCGCTAAAAGTTGCTTCTGCCCTTGGCTTAAGCTGCCACCGTTTTCCGACAGCAGTGTATCATATTGTTCAGGAAGACGTGCAATAAAGGCATCTGCATTAGCCATTACAGCTGCAGCTTTCATTTCCTCATCGCTAGCATCGGGTTTGCCATATTTTAGATTTTCCTTGATAGTACCGGAAAATAAATAGGCATCCTGAAGTACAATACCAAAACTTCTCCTTACACTATCTCTGGTATAGTCTTTTATATCACGTCCATCCAGTAATATTTCACCATTTGTGACATCATAAAAACGAGTAACTAAATTTACAATGGTAGTTTTCCCAGCACCTGTAGGACCTACAAGTGCTGTGCTGCTACCTTCTTTTGCTACAAAGCTTACATTTTTCAACACGGATACATCTGCTCTATAACCAAAGCTTACATTTTTAAATACTACATCTCCTATTGCCTTTTCTAATACAACAGCATTAGGCCGATCAGGCGCTTCCTCTGGTTCATCAAGAATTTCAAACACTCTTTCTGCACCGGCCACACCTGACTGCAAAAGGTTAAATAAACTAGCTATATCATTTAAAGGTCTGGCAAATTGTCTTGAGTAGCTTAAAAAACTAGCGATAACGCCAACCGTTATTAAGTTATCGATGGCTAATACACCACCAACAATAGCAATAAGAGCAAATCCAATATTATTAATTACATTCATTAGGGGCATAAGGAACCCGGACCAAATTTGCGCCCTTAATCCGACGTCACATAACTTTGTATTTATCTCATCAAATTCTGCTATCACTTTATCTTCATAATTAAATGCCTTCACTACCTGTATTCCTGAAATGGTTTCTTCAATATGTCCATTTAATCTGCCGAGTTGCATCTGCTGTTCTTTGAATAATTTACTAGTTTTTTTAGCAATGATCCGTGCAAGTAAAATAATCAATGGTGCAGTAAGTAAACTAACTAATGTTAGGGAAGGGCTTAATGCTATCATCATAATCAGAGAACCAATAATCGCAATAGAGCCAGATAGTAATTGAGTTGTAGACTGAGATATCGTACTACTTACATTCTCAATATCATTCGATAGCCTGCTCATTAATTCTCCATGAGAATGTTTGTCAAAAAAAACAATAGGAAGCTTTTGCATTTTTCCAAATAATGTACTTCTAAGATTGGTAACTACCTGCTGAGAAACCCCCGCCATAATCCACCCTTGACAAAAAGAAAGAAAACCATTTAAAACATATACAAAAACAAGTGTTATTACTATAATTTCTAGTTTTTTCAAATTAACCATGTTCATTGAAGCAGACATAGCATCAATAGACATACCAATCAAATAAGGACCTATAAGAGTCAGTAAAGAATCCGCTAACATTAAAATAAAAATAAGCATTAGCAGCTTACGTTCTTTATTCAGATAAAGCCATAACCGCCTAAGAGTCCTTGTAAAATTTTTAGGTTTAACGACAGGTTCTCCTTGACGGCTTCTGCCAAATCCTCGCCTTCCAATACCACTTGTTATCCGACTACTTTGTTCCTTGCCATCCTTTGACTGAGACATATAACTACATCTCCTTACCTAATTGTGATTGGAATATTTCTCGATACACCTCACAAGTTTTTAGTAATTCATTATGTTTCCCTATGCTAATAATTTCCCCCTCTTCTAGCACTACTATTTTATCTGCATCTATAACTGAGGAAATTCGTTGTGCAATGATTACACAGGTCAGATCTTTTGCATATTTCTCTAATGATTCCTTAATTTTTCTTTCAGTAACTACATCTACTGCGCTTGTAGAATCATCTAGAATAAGGATTTCTGGCTTTCTCACCAAAGCCCGTGCAATAGATATTCGTTGCTTTTGTCCTCCAGAAAAATTAACTCCCCCTTGCCCTAATCGTGTTTGATAGCCTTCTGGTAATACAGAAATAAAATCATGTGCTTCAGCAATCATTGCCGCTTTTTGAATCTCTTCCATTGTAGCATCTTCTTTTCCCCATCTTATATTTTCCATAATAGTACCCGTAAATAGAACTGTTTTTTGGGGAACGACTGCTACTTTATCTCGTATTCTTTTTGGGCTTACACTATTAATATCTTCACCATCTACTCTGATACAACCCAAAGTAACATCATAAAAACGCGGGATAAGATTGATAAGACTACTCTTACCCGACCCCGTAGCTCCTATAATGCCAATAGTTTCTCCAGGCATACAAGTTAAGTTAATATCCTTAAGAATAAATTGCCCTAATACTCCTTCATAAGAGAAGAATACATTCTCAAAATCTATTCTCCCTTTTATATCACTTTGTCTTTCATGGTGGATTTCCCACATTGTATTACTTTCTTGAGTAAGCACCTCACTAATACGTTCTGCAGAGGCCTTGGCTTTTACAAACATATTGAAAACCATGGAAATAAGCAATAAGGAAAAAAGAATTTGTGTCATATAATTAATAAAAGCAATAATATGGCCAGCTTGCATTTCGCCTAAGTTAACCCGTATCCCCCCAAACCAAAGTACAGAAACGATGCCAAAGTTTACAGTCAACATAATACAAGGACCAAATAAAGCCATTACACGCAAGCCCTGTACAGATCTAGACTGAAACTCTTTATTCGCTTTATTAAATCTATCTACTTCATAATCAAATCGATTAAATGCCTTTACCACTCTAACACCAGACAAATATTCTCGAATCACACTGTTTACTTTGTCTAGAGCCTGTTGTACTTTTGTAAAAAAAGGAAACCCAATCTTCATATTAATTATAATTAACACTCCAACAACAGGAACAACCACTGCTAGCACCGTTGCTAAATTATAATTTAGGCGTGTAGCCATAATTAGACTCCCTATGCACAAAAAAGGTCCCTTAATGAAAATCCTCATAAGTCCGTTTACTAAGACTTGTATTTGCAAAACGTCATTTGTTAATCTTGTTATTAACGAAGCCGTATCAAATTTATTAATCTGTTCAAATGAAAAGCTTTGAATTTTTTTATATACATCTGATCTAAGTTCTGCGCCGAATTTTTGTGAAACAGTACTCGATATTACATTACGAACAGAAGCAGCAACAGCGCCTAATGCCGTAATGAAAATCATTAAATTTCCCTTTGAAAATACGTAGTCTATATTTTTATCAGCTATACCGACATCAATAATTTGCGACATAATCGTCGGCAACAGAAGATCACATACAGTTTCAATCATTACAAAAAAAACTGCAATGAAAAAAGACTTACCATATTTGCCTATGTATTCTTTTAAAAATCCCATAATTTAAATACCCCTTGAAAATTTTATAATTCAAATGCACTAAATAAAACAGTATATTTGAAATCATATCACTACAAATACATACTCTTATACTCTTTAGAATTCCTGTATTTATTCTTGAGATTACTAAAAAAGGTATACAATTCCTCAACAGGAAATTGTATACCTTTTCTTTTGTAAATATGCCAACAACGATTAATTTGTTTAATCTTCATACTCTGCAATTTTTACATACTCTTTATTCTTACCATCTCTACTATATAACTCTGCCCAGAAAACATTCTTATTTCGTAGGATCGCCATTACTTCATTCTCTTGTTCATACAAAAATAATATACACTGACCACAGTTTATATCAATTTCTCGTGGTTTTGGTAAGGCTACAACCTTAATACCACATTTGGTCAAGAGCTCTTCAGCCCGAATAGCATGACGTACGGAACAAAAGGAAAGTAACCGGTCATATTCCTCATACATGATGCCACCTCACAGGGTAATCGTTTTTGCCGCAGACGAGAACTCTTCTATAATAGAATACATATTAGTTATTCCACCAACAGCTAATTTATCTTTTAGTTCATAATAGTCAAGGCATGTCCCACAGGATAGGATTTGTACCCCTTTTGCACTCAGAGAGGCTATATGTTCTAAAACTGGTGAATTTTCCGTCGTTAAATATACCCCACCGTTAATAAACATGATAGTTCGAGGCAAAGGCTCCTTTTCTAGCAAAGCATAAAAAAAAGAATTAATTAAAACTTCTCCCAATTCACTACTACCATGTCCAAGTGTTTTTTGTGTAATAAGGAATACACTATCGTCTTGAGAGGGGGTTTGGGGCAATTTTTCTTCACCCTTTCCTTGGCCCTTTATAATTTTAATGGAATAAACTCCATCCTTTTCATCTACCGCTACTTCACACTGATTGGCAATCGCAAATTTTGCTACATTCTCTTTTGCCGCCATATTGTCAACAAGTATAATAACGACACCGTCTTCTATTCCCTCTAATGCCTTTTTGGTAGCAATAACCGGTCGTGGGCAAGCAAGGCCACGAGCATCTAAGTTAATAGACATATATTTCACCCCTTTTTTTATTAGTAACACATCCTATAATTGCAGCCTCTGCAATTCCTGCTTCCCTTAATTCTATTAATAAGGCCGCAGCGATTTCTTCTGGAACACTCATCAATAGACCACCAGAAGTTTGAGGATCAAAACATAAATCCCTTATACATTCTGGTACACTATGTGCAAAGGTGACAGTTTTTAGAAAAGCACGTGTATTATAGGCACTAGCTGGTACCAACCCCATTTCTGCTGCCTTTTTTGCTTCTGGCAGTAAGGGAAGTGCCTTTGTATCAATCTCCATGGCTGTTCTACTTGCATCAGCCATTTCATGAAGGTGTCCCAAAAGACCAAATCCTGTAACATCTGTGCATGCATGAATTGTAAATCTTGTCATTATTTCAGCGGCTACTCGATTTAGTCTCACCATACTCTTAATTGCTGCCGCTACACCATCAGCAAACATTTCCGCACGTGCTGCCATCGTCAGCACCCCTGTTCCAATGGCTTTTGTAATAAGTAGCACATCACCAGCCTTTGCACCAGCATTCGTTAAAATTTTATCAGGATGCGCTACCCCAGTAACACTTAATCCATATTTAGGTTCATCATCATGAATTGAATGACCACCAACAATAAGAGCTCCCGCTTCAGATACCTTATCTTGACCGCCTTGCAAAATAGTCAAAAGAACCTTAGGATCAAGTTTGCATACTGGAAAAGCCACTATATTCATCGCAGTAAGTGGCTTCCCCCCCATTGCATATACGTCACTTAAGCTATTTGCTGCGGCAATTTGTCCAAAGGTGTAAGGATCGTCAACAATGGGTGTGAAAAAATCAACGGTCTGAATTAATGCCGTTGTTTCATTTAATTTATATACACCAGCATCATCGGAAGTAGCAATGCCAACTAAAAGACGAGGGTCAGATACTTTAGGCAGCTGACGTAGTACGCTCGCCAAGTCCCCTGGACCAATCTTTGCAGCACAACCGCCATTCTTGCTGTACTCAGTCAATTTAATCATAAAATTGCCTCCTGTCTGAACTTTGCTATCCCTTTACTTTTAGAGCACTTGAATAAATACTTCCATAGTACCACCACAAATCATGCCCTCATCAGCAGCCATCTCATCGAGCAAGGACAAATGATAAGTAAATGATAGATTTTCGTCGAGTGCCCTAAGAGCCTGCAAGCGAGCCTCTGATTCGGTACAGCCCCCGCCAATTGTTCCTAACATTCTTCCGTCAGGATATACAAGCATTTTGGTGCCAGCTTTACGAGGTGTGGAGCCGCGAGTCCCAATAATAGTTACTAATACAGCTGCACTCTTTTCTTCCTTAACTTTACAAATAGCCCTAAGAATCATTTCATCCACTTTCTCACCTCCGTATGCCACTAAGGGGCAGGCATGTTCCATTTCGTATTGTTGCTAACACCTCAGCAACAATGCTAATAGCGATCTCGGCTGGTGTCTGGGCACCAATATCAAGACCGATAGGAGCTCTAAGTCGAGATAATGTTTCTTCTGCAATACCTTCCCTAGCTAATCTATCCATGATCCCACTAACCCGCCGCCGACTACCAATCATACCAAGGTATGGCACTTGATAATGAAGAACTGAATGCAAGCAATCCAGGTCATAGCGATGCCCTCTAGTTACAATAATAATTGCAGAATATACTCGGCAGTCGATTTGATCCAAAGCTACACTAAAGTTTTTGCAGATCACTCTTTCCGCTTTAGGAAAAGAAACTATATTGGCAAAATCAGGACGATCATCTATGACAGTTACAGCATAATCTATTTGATGTAGCAATTCAACCAAGGGTTGGCTGATATGCCCCGCGCCAAGTACCAAGGCCCTTCGACGGGTGCTTAATCGATCCCAAAACAGACGATACTGCCCACAATACTCTGTTTCTATGATCTTTGGATGCTGCCAATTTAAACTTGCTATTTCATTGACAATCTGGCTAGTAAATTCCATATTGACAAGCATTCCATCTATCTCACCGCTATTCGATATAACCAGCATTTGCCCTAACTGATCTTCTTTTGGTGAATCAACTATTGTTATAATATCCGCTGACTGAAACTGTTCGATCTGTTTCAATAATTTTGTAAAAATATCCATATCGTTACCTTACTCTCCTTTGCCATAGGCCAGGTTTAATTAGATATGTAAAATAAAGTCCCCTATAACAGCAAAGGGGAATAAAACTAATCTACAGCATGATCTACCCAAAGCTTACATAAGGATTGATAGTCTTCCCAGGAATCTGCATCATAAAAAGGCTTACCATCAGGCCACTCTACAGGAATTACATAATGAGGATTTTCTCGAATAAGACTACGTCCACCACAGTCGCCAGATAAAGCTGCTAAATGATGACGCCACCAAGATCCAAATAAAACGGGACTATATAGCTGTCCCTTATGTCTAGGTACAATAATAGATTTATTACTACCCGTAGATGCAAAACTATCAAATAGAGCCTGCAATAAGGATTGTGTAATTAACGGTTGATCCCCTAGTAAAAATAAGATCCCATCTAAATCCAATTGTAATTTATTAAGTCCTAAAACAATAGAGGATGCCTGACCTGTATGCCGTTCTGAATTATAGACCCAATCACTATGTAACTGAGTGCACAACTTTGCCAGTTTATCTTTTGGTTCACCGATGACAGTGATACAGTCGGCAAAACCTGTGCTCATAGCAGTAGAAATTACATGCATTAATATTGGTTTTTCTCCCAAAGGCAGTAATAGCTTCTGCTTACCCATACGACTAGCAAAACCTGCAGCCAAAATAATAACACCTATATTTTTCATTATAAATCATGCACCTCAATTGGCTGTAAAAATGCCCCGTGTCCTTCGGTTACAATGCATTTATCTATTCCTGCTTTATAGGTCGTCAAATGATTGACAATCTGCTTCACATTATTGGTTTGCTCTGCACTACCTCCAGCTAATAACAAAATCTTTTTTCCCTGGCTATATTGAAAAATTCCACGATTATGAAGAGCTAGTGTTGCTATATCCTGCCATCTAGTAATTGCACCCTTCTTTCTTTGCAATAATGCTAAAACTAAATCTAAACGGTGAACTATATCACTGGTAAGAGGCTGTCCTATAGCCTTTAGATTTAATATACCAATCGTTATGTTAGTACAATCAGGTATTACTGGTTCATGGCCCTTTGAAGCTTTGAGCCATAATCCTCTGGCACCATCAGCTTCAACAATGATATAGGAACTGGGTTTTTGCTTTGCTATTCTATCAAGCCATTTGGGCGGTAATCCAATTACTTTATCGCCTTCCATTCTACTAAACCAAGCAGCAATCCCACCACGACATAAATGAGAGGCAACAAAAGCTGCCCCCGCATCAAATTCACCAGTGAAAATAGGATTGAGATCTACTACCTGGCTATAAAACATTTTTGTTGTTGTGGAAACTAAAACAGGGACCTTACGCTGCTGGGCCCCATTGACGAGTGATAGCATAACTGATGTTTTTCCACCAGCTCCAGTACAAGCAATAAGAGAAGGTTCCTTGCAACCGATTGCATCCCATAGGTCCATTACTACCACCTCATCTATTTGGTAAAAACTATTATTCGGGAACTTGGACTAAATTCCCTTTATGGATTTTTATACAATTATAACCTATCACGGTAATGGTATCAAATTATCCTTTTTTTACTGTACGCAGTATTCTTTAACGGTAAAGAATTCCTAATTTTTCCATCTCGCCTATAATAAGCACATGCGACTGCAGGCGCACCAGGAATAGATACAATTTCTCCTACCCCTTTAGCTCCATAAGCAAGAGATGATGGATTTTTTTCTACAAGAATACAATCAATGTCAGGTACCTGAATCGAGCGAAACAAACCCAATGTTCCAAACTTTGCCGTAGGCATACCATTCTCTAGAGGAAAATCCTCTGTTAAGGCATAACCCAGACTCATTACTACTCCGCCCTCGATTTGCCCTTCTACCGATGTTGGGTTAATTGCTTTTCCTACATCATGTGCAGCAACTATTTTTTTTATTTTACCATTTTCATCTAAAATTACGATTTGTGTCGCATAGCCATAAGCAACGTGACTAACTGGATTCAGCTTATCTGAATTCATAGGATCTGTAACTCCACAGTATTCCTTATAATATTCCTTATCCTCTAGCTGGGAAAGCTCGTTCACTTCAAGATCAGCTTTAAGTAGAAGAGCAGCTTGCCTAGCAGCTTCTCCATTAAACACAGTCTGTCTAGACGCTGTTGAAGTACCTCCATTTGGGGTCATCATTGTATCAGCAGGATAGGTTTCTATAAAATTGGCATGTAAGCCCGTTGCTTCCGAAACAATCTGAATTAATGTTGTTGCCAGACCTTGGCCCATACAAGCTGCGCTAGTAAAAATAATAACTTTACCTTGCTCCACTTTGATTCTGACTCGCCCTACATCGGGTACACCTACGCCAAGTCCACTATTTTTCATAGCGCAGGCAATTCCCGCATCAGGATATTCATTAAAAATATCTCGTACCGCCAACAGAGTTTCTTTTAAAGCAGTACCTTCATCAGCAATTTGTCCATTAGTCAGCACCTTACCAGGCTCAATGGCATTTAGGTAACGAATTTCCCAAGGAGATATTCCTACTTGTTCTGCCAGCAAATTCAGATTTGATTCCATAGCAAAACAAGACTGCGTTACACCAAATCCACGAAAAGCTCCAGCCGGTGGATTATTTGTATATACTCCCATACCTGTAATATCTACATTTTCAATTTGATAAGGTCCTGCAGCATGGGTACAAGCGCGTTGCAACACAGGTCCGCCTAAAGAAGCATACGCACCAGTATCCGCTAGCAAAAAGGCTTTTACCGCTGTAAGTTTTCCATTTTCATCACAAGCCGTCGTAAATTCCATTTCCATGGCATGACGTTTGGGATGTGTCCTAATACTTTCCTGGCGACTTAATGTCAGCTTAACGGGTTTACCAGTATGCCAAGCCAGAAGGGCTGCATGGTGTTGTACTGATAAATCTTCTTTTCCGCCAAACCCACCACCCACCAATTTACTAATTACTCGTACTTTATCATCTGCTACCCCAAGTACTGCCACAATGCCATGATGATCGTCATACACACTTTGTGTTCCTGTATATACTGTTAATGTTCCCTCTTTAGACGGAACAGCCAAAGCGCTTTCTGGTTCTAAAAAGGCATGTTCTGTCGGAGGAGTCGTATATCTTTGTGTTATAACGTATTTTGCTTTAGCAATGGCTTCTTCTACATTGCCCCGTTTAAGAATTGTTTTATTTAGCAGGTTGCCCTTTGAATGGATCTGAGGTGCCCCCACCTCCAGTGCTTGTCTTGGGCTAAGTATTGGATCTAGTTTTTGATAAACTACTTCAATTAACCGTAACGCTTCATCGGCAATCTTTTTTGAGGTAGCTGCCACTAAAACTAGGGCGTCTCCTACATAACGAGTTTCTTCCCCTTCAGCAATCAATGCTGGCCAATCTGGAACGATATGACCTAAAAATCGCTGGCCTGGTACATCCTTAGCGGTTAACACTTTTTTTACACCAGGGTATAATTTCGCAGCAGAAATATCAATTTTCTGCACCAAAGCTCTTGGGTATTTGGCTCTTAATACAGCACCATACAACATATCTTCCACTTTCATATCATCAACATAAATGCCAGTACCTAATACTTTCTCAGCAGCGTCAACACGTTGCATATTTTCCCCAACTCGATAGTTAGCCTTCACTTGTGGAATAGTATCCTCTCGTAAAGCCTTAGCTACCATGGCAACAGCTTTTTCAATTTTTATATAACCTGTACAGCGACATATATTCCCTTGCAGGGCTCTTTTAATTTCGGCTTTTGTTGGATTAAGATTTCCGTCTAGCAATGCTTTCGCACTTATCACCATTCCCGGAATACAAAAACCGCACTGTACTGCTCCAGCTTGAGCAAAAGCCCAACTATATATATCTTTTTCACGCTGGGATAGGCCTTCTACAGTAATAACCTTTTTTTCCCCTAGTTTTGCAATACGTAAAAGACAGGCACGAAAAGCTTTGCCATCAACTAAAACCATACAAGCACCACATGCCCCTTCGCCACACCCATTTTTAACAGATGTCAGAGAAGCTTCATCTCGTAGAAAATTTAATAAGTTCATGTCTTCCTTTACAGAATAAATTTTATTGTTAATATTTATTCTGAACATACTCCACGACCTTTCAAGTTTTATAGACGGGCCTATCCTTATCCAATCGGAGTACGTGGCAAATAAATTCCCTGAGGATCTATATCACATAACTTAGCATCTCTTACAATATGCCGCCCTCTTAAAAATACATGTACAGCCTTACCCTTTTGCTGAAAACCTTCATAAGGCGTGTAATCGACTTTATGATGCTGTTTTTCTGCTCCAATGAGGGAGGTATCATTCACATCCCATACCACAATGTCGGCATCACTGCCTACTGCGATTGTACCCTTGCGAGGAAATAGCCCAAAGATTTTAGCGGGCTGAGTCGCCGTTACGTTGACAAATGTATGCAAATCGATTTTACCCGTTAGAACACCATAGGTGTACAGTATTCCTAAGCGATTCTGTGCGCCAGGGATACCATTTGGAATCTTACTAAAATCATGTAAACCTACATCTTTCTGTCCAAGGAAATTGAAAGAACAATGATCTGTAGCAACAACATCTATCATTCTATTTTGCAAGCCTTGCCAAAGGAAATCCTGATTCGTTTTCTTTCGCAGGGGAGGGGACATTACATATTTAGCACTTTCAAAACCAGCTCTAGTATAATAATTTTCATCTAACACTAAATATTGAGGACAGGTTTCAGCATAAACCTGATTTCCTTTAGCCTTTGCTTTCATTACAACTTGCAGCGCATCGCTAGAGCTGATATGTACAATATAAACCGAAGATTTAGTTACTTGAGCTAAAGCAATTATTCTGGTGACGGCTTCTTCTTCTGCGATTATAGGACGAGATACAGGATGATAATTCGGTGTTATAAGTCCTTGTCTACGGTATTGATTTACCAAATTGTAAATCATATCTCCGTTTTCACAATGGACGCATACAAGTACCCCATACTGTCTACTCCTAGCTAACGCTTGAAATAAGATATCATCATCTACTTGTAGAACATTTTTATACGCCATATATAATTTAATTGAAGTAACACCAGCACTTTGTGACAGCCAGCTTATTTCTTCAGCTACCCTATCATTCCAATCCGTTATTGCCATGTGAAATCCATAATCTCCATAACAATTGCCCTTAGCTTTTAAGTGCCAATTCTCCAGTGCTTCTTTAAGGGTTTCACCTTTACATTGGGTTGCATAATCAATAATCGTCGTTGTTCCACCGATGATTGCACCTTTTGTGCCACTAGCAAAATCATCAGCAGTGACAGTATTTCCTACTGGAAGATCAAAATGTGTATGAACATCAACACCTCCTGGAAAGAGAAGGGAACCCCTTACATCTACGATTATATCTTCAGATAAAGCAATTCCTTTACCAATAGCAACAACCTTTTCACCTTCTATGCGAACATCCGCTTTATAATAATCCGTAGCTGTTACAATGGTTCCACCGCACAAAATAATTCCCATAGTAACTCCTCCAGTAAAACTACAGAGATACTTATCCCTAGAAGTATCTCTGTAATCTTGAAATTGATTAAATTCACCATGATGTGTAAGCCAGTGCACTCTCATATCATACAATCTAAAACTTATGGAAAAATATGAGTACCCGCCTTTCCGGCAATGGCTGCTTTCAATGACTCAGGATTCGTAATAATTGCTTTTTCCCCACCATTTTCTAAGAAATTGATTACGGCTTGAATTTTTGGCAACATACTGCCAGGAGCAAAATGTTTTTCCTTTACGTATTGCTTTAATTCAGCTAAACCAACCTTCTCCAATGCTTTTTCGTCGTCCTTACCGTAATTCAAATACACCATAGGTACACCTGTTGAAATAATGAGTACATTAGCATGAACTTGTGTTGCCAGTAAACTAGAAGCAAAATCCTTATCTATCACCGCATCTATACCTTTTAATGTCCCATCCTCTTCCTTTGTAACGGGGATACCTCCGCCACCAGCTGCTACAAGACAATATCCTTCCCCAACTAGTTTCCTGATAATGGCACCTTCTACAATTTCTTGTGGGAGAGGGGAAGCAACCATGCGGCGATATCCTCTACCAGCATCATTATCAATTATCCAATTGGGTTTTTCAGCCTTGATCTTTTGCATCTGTTCTTCTGTATAAAAGGAACCAATTGGTTTTGTCGGTTTTTCAAACGCTGGATCTTGCGGATCAACAATAACCTGGGTAACAAGCGCAACAGCTAATTTATCAATACCTCTTTTTTTAAACTCATTGTCCATAGCTTGTTGTATCTGATAACCAATCGCACCTTGCGTATCTGCCCCACAACTTACCAAAGGCACAGGGTGCATTCCTGCCCATTCTGTGGCAATCTCCGATCTTCGTAGAATAAAGCCGACTTGAGGACCATTACCATGAGTAATAATTACGTCATAATCCTGCTCTATCATATCTGTAATACTTTTTGCAGTTTCACAAACAGCACCATACTGATCCTCTACTGTTTGATGGGCATTGTCGCGTATTAAAGAATTGCCTCCAATAGCGATAACAACCAACTTATTCATAATTATCTTCCACCCATTAACAGGGTCATAACGGCTTTTGCTGTATGAAGGCGATTTTCCGCTTCATCATATACAATCGAATGAGGGCCATCGATCACTGAATCCTCCACTTCATTATTTCTATCAGCAGGTAGAGCATGCATATATAAAACATCTTTGTGGGCTGTTGCCATTTTAGCTTCTGTACATTTCCAAGATTTTTGCGCCATAAGTTTATCATCAACAACAGCTACAGATCCTGAAGCAGCAAGGCCCGTCTGATCATTTACCCAGTTTCCCCAATTCTTTGGAATTACAATTTGGGCACCTTCATAGGCATCGGCTTCATTGTTCGTAATTGTTACTGTACCGCCGTACTTTGCAGCATTTTCTTTCGCTTGTTCAATAACCCATTCAGGAAGTTCCCATCCCTTTGGATGGGCCAACCATACGTCCATACCATAACGCGGGAAAACAAGAAGCTGTGATACGGGTACAGAAATTGGTTTTTTATGGCTTTCTGCATAGGCCCAAATAATTGCAACTTTAACACGTTTTAAATCACCAAGTTTTTCTTTCATAGTCATTAAATCTGCCAAGGCTTGGAATGGATGATAGAGGTCGCACTGAAGATTCATGATAGGAGCTTCTGACCATTTTGCCATTTCATTAAGATATTTGTTACCATATCCCCAATTACAGTAGCGACACGCTATCGCATGACCAAAACGCGAAAGGATAATTGCTGTATCTTTAGCACTTTCGCCATGAGCAATTTGCATGCTGCTAGAATCAAGAAAACCTGCGTGACCACCAAGTTGAGCAAAACCAGCTTCCATAGAATTTCTAGTACGAGTAGATTGTTCAAAAAACATTAAAAACATGGATTGGTTTGGTAAATAATTAGTAGGAACACCCATTGCAAATTTTTTCTTAAGATCAAGAGAAACCTCAAGCATAGTATCTACTTCTTCTTTTGTGAAATCTTCCAAGTTAATGAAATGTCTTCCGCGAAAAATTGTTTGCATATTAGTATCCTCCAATAATTTTATATTTTTTGTTACTAAAGATTATTTACCGTGTTTTTCGTATAAACGGGCATTTTATCAACATATTGCGTAACATACATCGTAGGAATCACTGCATATACAGCTGCACAGTTAACCAATTCTTTCTTCCAAGTACGTTCATTTGGTGCATGGGCTTGATCTTCATGGCCTGGACCAAATCCAACACAGGGAATGCCATACCGTCCCATTATCGAAACACCATTGGTAGAAAAGGTCCATTTATCCACTTTAGGATCTTCTCTGAATAACGCTTTATAAGTATCGACTAGGGTGCAACAAACAGGATGTTCTTCTTCAATAAGCCATGTTGGAAAATAACAGTCTGTAGGATAGATTAAGTTGGTATAAGAAGGTCTTTCATATTTGTACATTGTCACATCTGCCTTAGCAGCTTTTACTGCCGGAAGATTTTTAATTTGCTGGATTGCATATTCGCCAGTTTCTCCAACCGTTAATCTTCGATCAATAGAAATCCAACAACTGTCAGCAACTGCACATCTAGAAGGAGAGGTATGGAAAATTTCTGATACGGTTAAACTACCCTTACCTAAGAAATCATGATCTACTAAATTTTCATGAAGAGCCCTTAATTCCGTAAGAATATTAGCCATTTTATAAATGGCATTATCCCCTCTCTCAGGAGCTGAGCCATGGCAGCTTATCCCTTGAGTCGTTACTTTTATTTCCATTCTTCCTCTTTGCCCTCTGTAAATCTTACCATCAGTCGGCTCTGTAATGACAACAAATTCGGGCTTTAACTTAACTTCATTAATGATATACTGCCAGCAAAGACCATCACAATCTTCTTCTTGCACCGAACCAACTACAACTAAGGTATAGTCATTTTCTAATCCAAGTTCCTTGATGATTTTTCCAGCATAAACCATAGAAGCCATGCCACCTTCTTGATCACTGCTACCACGACCAATGATAATCTCATCATCTTCATATCCCTGATAAGGATCATATTTCCAGTTTTCCGGATTACCAATACCCACTGTATCAATATGGGCATCCATTGCAATTACATGTTTTCCATGACCAATATAACCAAAAATATTCCCCATGGGATCGATATACACTTTGTGAAAGCCAACCTTTTCCATTTCCTCTTTAATGCGTAATATTACTTTTTCTTCCTGGCAGCTCTCACTGGGAATAGCTATCATATCTCTTAGAAATTTAGTCATTTCTGGCTCATATTTTTTTGCTAATTCTAATACTTTATCAAAATCGACTTTCATAATTTAAAGCCTCCTTCAAACATTTCATCTACGAATTACAATTGATTTAACACAAAAGGCAGTGATGTAGTAACACCTTGAAAAATCAATGCCATATGGACTACTTCTTGAATAGGGAATGTCCTCGTAAAATCTACTCTTGGTTCCATCTCCTTAATTGCAAAGTCAGCAGATAAATGAATAGTTGCTAAAGGGCTTTCAAAGAAAAAACCATCTTCCTCTACTATAAGCTTAGATTCTACTCCATCTAGACGTTGACGAATGATATTACCCTCAATGTAGAATGCATTGTTATCCTCCTGTATAAAATCACGTTCTCTGAGAAATAACCTTGGCTTATCTCTGTAGGGCTTGCCAAGATGAACGCAAAAAGTAGCACAATTACCACACTCGTTACAGAAATCATCTATATGGATAATTTGTCGGTTTTGATTTATCTGGAATTTTCGCTCCCCTATCACTTTTAGCTTCTCATCTTGATAAGCAATTGTAGGCAACGTTATGCTCATTGGCAAAATCATATAGGTGTAGTTCGCTCGGTTAGGGCAAACCTCAACACACTTATCACAAAATTCCGAGCACTGCATGCAGCGACTAGCTTCTTTGCGTGCCGCCTCTTCCGAAAAGGTTTGTTCAACAAGTTTGAAATCGATACGCTCAGCGACTGAAAGCATCTCTGGCTTCTGCTGTACTTGTTTTCTAACTCGAATTTGTTTTACTTTTAAAATATCTTCCTCAGAAAGCGATGTCGAAGGACAATCTCCGGATTTAAGTAGAACGCCAAATTCTTGACAAATAGCTTCGGCCGCGCGGCCTCCATCGGCACAAGCCTGAACTACAATAGCTGGCCCTCGAGTTACATCGCCTCCTGCATAAACACTGTCCTTATCTGTTATACCAGTCTTAACGTCTACAACAATTGCACCATTTTTACGTAAAGATACAGCACTTCCAGTAAGAAAAGGAACATCTGAACTCTGACCAATCGCTATGATTATAGAGTCAGCCTTAATTTCAAACTCGCTACCTGGTATCCCCACTGGATTTCTTCGGCCATCTCCATCCTGCTCTCCTAACAGATTCCTTATGCACCTAAGGGCTACTACCCGACCATCTTGTAAAATAATTTCAGTTGGCGTGGCTAGCTCTATTAAATCATTGCCTTCTTCTAACAGGTCTTTCT
Source organism: Pelosinus sp. UFO1 (assembly GCF_000725345.1). Classification (NCBI taxonomy): domain Bacteria; kingdom Bacillati; phylum Bacillota; class Negativicutes; order Selenomonadales; family Sporomusaceae; genus Pelosinus; species Pelosinus sp. UFO1. Next base: position 2,025,596 of record NZ_CP008852.1, on the reverse strand, counting down.
TTTCTTCATCCGTAGCAGGCATCTCTTTTTTTGTCCGGCGATAAACAACCTTTACTGGTTTACCAATAAGTTGTTGCACTGTACGGGCCGCATCCATAGCGGTATTTCCTCCGCCAATGACCAAAACATTTGAGCCTAAATCTGGCTTATCGCCTTTAGCTATACGATCTAATAAATCGAGTGCCCCATAAACGCCCCTACCTTCTGCCCCTGGAATATCTAAAGGAGTATCTCTTGAGAAACCACAAGCAACATAAACAGCATCAAAACCATTCTTTAATAACTCTTCAGGCTGCGTAATAATGGGATGAGAAAGTTCTATTTTCACTCCCATATCTTTTATACGAGCAATATCCTCTTGCACTACCTTCTGAGGAATCCTAAACTCAGGAGCAATGGCAGGCATCCCACCCGCTTTATCTTTTGCTTCATAAATAGTGACGTCAATACCATTGGCTGCCAAGACGGAAGCTGCAGCTAGCCCAGAAGGACCTCCGCCAATTATTGCAACTTTTTTCCCTAGCTTGCCTTTTACCGCTATCTGAGCCTTACCTTTTTCAACAGCAAATCGTTTTAAGGCTCTAATTGCGATTGGTTCATCATAATTATTTCTGGTGCAACGCGTCTGGCAGAGATGTGTACAGATATAGCCGTTTATTGCCGGAAGAGGGTTACGAGCTAAAATTACTTCTAGCGCCTTATCATACTCTCCATTCGCAATTAGCCAAAGATATTCTGGAACATCCTGCCCCAGACTGCACTGTTCTTTACAAGGAGCTGTTATACAATCAAACATTTCAAGTTCAGATGAAACTTTCGGCAAATCATAAGGATGATAGTCCTTTTTGTAACGCGGATTGCTAAGTGCCTCCTTAGCTGCAATCTCTACGTTCTTCACTTTATTACTGGCCAATTCTCCAAGAGTTTTCACATTACGCTTCGTCATTTCATTTTCTAGGTTTTCTAGATACTGGAGAAGTCTAGAGTACCCTCCAGGTTTCAGTAAGTCAGACGCAACGGTTACCGTTTTTGCCCCAGATGCCAAAATATCAGTCAAATTAAAAGCATCAGCACCAGCAGAATATGAAATTTGTAGATCACCTTGAAACTCTTTAAGAATTTTTTGATATAGATTCATTGCTATGGGATACAACGCCCGCCCGGACATATACATCTCGTCACCAGGCAGATTATTTTTATAATTTGTCATAGCTAATGTATTCGTTAATTTTATTCCAAAAGTCAGTTTTTGTTCTGCAGCAACTTTTTTAAACATTTTTATCAGCTGTATAGCAAGTTCATATTGTAAGTCATGAGAAAATACGGAATCAGGAATTTGAATATTCTGATAACCTAAATTATCATGGATAATATGCAGTAAACGTTCTCTTCCTAAGAGAGTTGGATTGAGTTTTACAGTAGTATGCAATTTCCGCTTTTCTAGCAAATAACAGACAATTTTGCCGATTTCATCAGGAGGACAACCATGCATCGTTGAAAGAGTCACATTATTGGTAAGCTGGTTTGGAATTTCAACATCTGCAAATTGGGGAAATTGTTCGTTAAGTATTGCCTGAATTTGAGCAATTTCTTCTCTGGCATCAGCCATACGATTCATGAAGCGGGTCATTTCCAGGCTCTTTATGCCTTCTAAATTGTAACCCACACTCATATTAAAGATTGTACCAACAGGACCTATTTCAGAAAAACCCAATAATCTATGTAAGATGTGAATTAATGCCCAAGCTTTTATGTATTCATTTGCAGATTGATCTAATTTCAGTTCCTGAGACCATTCAACATTATAGCCCTCATCTTCCATATCAATACAGGGCCTAGATATTTCTAGTTCATCCATAATTTGAACAGTTTTGAGTTCTATAAACCGACCGCCAGACAACCAAGTACAAATAATATTTTGAGCTAATTGGGTATGCGGTCCCGCCGCTGTACCAATAGGGGTTGCCAGATAACTCCCATATAAATCTTCAATTGCATAAGGACTATTTTTCTTAGGTACATAAAATAAGGAGTGATGTATCCCAAAGATAGACTGCCTTTCTTCGTATTCTCTTAAAATCCAAGTAAGCATAACATCAAAAGGTTGAACTTTCATTGTATGAGACATGAAACTAGCCTCCTCCAACAGCATAATACTACATCATTAAGCTTAATTTCTAACGCTCTTTTTTATAATAACACTGTTATTTTGTGTTCCATTTAACACTAAGTTTAATATAATGGCTGCAATGCTACCTGTAGTAATACCGCTATGTAAAATTACTTGCAACCAACTGGGAAAATTATGATAAAAATTAGGAACTGCTAACGTAATCATACCCAGTCCAAGGCTGATTCCGACTACCATAATATTATGAGTTCCATTAAAATCAATTTTGGCAAGTGTTCTTATACCGCTTGCAGCAACCATGCCAAACATGGCAACACCTGCACCACCTAACACCGGATTGGGAATTGCCGCAATAACGGCTGCTAATTTAGGGAACATCCCTAATATTATTAAAATAACGCCAGCAGCAGCCACAACAAAACGACTCCTAACCCTTGTCAACCCTACCAACCCCACGTTTTGGGCAAAAGCTGTGTATGGGAAACTATTTAATATGCCGCCTAACATAGTAGAAAAACCATCTGCCCGTAAGCATCTTGTAAGATCATTTTCACTAATCGGTTTATCAACAATTTCACCAATAGCGATACAGTCACCTGTTGTTTCCGTCATGACTACTAGCATAACCAATACCATTGCAGCAATAGAAGCTAAATCAAAAGTGGGTACTCCAAACCAAAAGGGCGTAGTAACACTGATCCAGCCAGATTGAGAAACTTGTTCTAGATTAACCATTCCCATGAAAAATGCCACTACTGTACCTGCAATTAGCCCTAATAACACTGCAATATTACTCATAAATCCCTTAAAATAACGGTAAAATGTTAACACTAACAACAAAACAAAAAGTGCAAGTCCAATATACTCTATACTAGCAAAATCCTTAGCTGCTGGGTTACCCCCTCCGGCCCATCTTACTGCCACCGGCATGAGACTAATACCAATGATGGTTATGATACTTCCAGTTACAACTGGTGGAAAGAAACGAATTAGGCGACTAAAGTAAGGACTAATAAAATACGTGACAGCACCTGCTACAATTATGGAGCCATAAATTGCTGGTATTCCATGAGTTTGACCAATAATAATCATCGGGGTGACAGCAGCAAATGTTACCCCTTGCACCATTGGAATACGAATACCCATGTTCCAAAAACCGATTGTTTGAATGAGAGTAGCAATTCCACAAGTAAATAAGTCAGCATTAATCAGAAAAATAAGTTGTTCTTTGCTTAACCCTAAAGCATTGGCAATAATAAGAGGAACAGCTACAGCACCAGCATACATTGCTAAAACATGCTGCAAACCATAGGTAAATAGTTGGCCTACCGGCAACATTTCATCTACTGGATGACATCGGTCTTGCGCCATTTTTATCACTCCATTATTTTCTTCTGTACATACTTACTGTTATAGAAAAAGCATTTTATTCAAACATAATATTTTATAAACGATTCCATAATTTAGAACTTAACTCTCGTGCTTTAACACATATTTCTTTCTCATCAAGATTCACTAACTTCCGATCCTTCATTAAAACCTGGCCATTGATTATCGTTGTTACTACCCCTCGACCAGACATGCCAAACAAAATATGCCCATTAACGTTTGTCTCGTTTAAATCTGTAGGGGGATCATAATCTACTACAATAACGTCTCCGTAACAGCCAGCAGCTAATTTACCAATGGGCCGTGAAAAATAACTCATAGCAATCTTTGGATTATTTTCAAATAGCATGTTTGGTACTTCACCCCAAGCTACACTTGGGCTTTTTCGATCATGTTTATGTAAAAGATTAGCGACCTTGTAAGATTCAAACATATCAGTGGTATAGCCATCTGTACCTAAGCCTACGACAATGCCCTTTTCCATTAAAGTAAGAATAGGAGCACAGCCTACTGCATTACCCATGTTCGATTCTGGATTATGAACTACATTCGCATCTTTAGTTTTTAAAATCTCAATTTCTTTTTCATTGATATGAACACAATGAACTGCGATGGATTTCTCTCCAACCATATCATACTCAGCCAATCTTTCTATTACCCTTTTTCCATACTTCCTTTCAGCATCGACTTGATCAGCAGCATCTTCTGCTACATGCACATGAAAACCTGCTTCTGCCCCTGAAATAACCCTGGAGCATTTGTTAAGAGTATCATTACTCAACGTCATAGATGCATGCAGACCAAACATACCTCGCAGTAAATCATCCTGACCTTTGGCAAATTTAATAAATTCAATGTTTTCTTGTATTCCGTCTTCCATAATTTTGCTGCCATCACGATCAGATACCTCATAACATAGCGAACTACGAATCCCAGCTGCCTTAGTTGCTTTTGCCATTTCAAATAAACTCCCCCGCACTACACCTGGGCTAGCATGGTGATCAAAAATCGTCGTCGTACCATTTTTAATACAATCAATTAGTACAACCATTGCGCTATAATAGATATCTTCTATGGTTAATGCTTTATCTAATCTCCACCATAATCTCTCTAAAATTTGCACAAAATTTTGTGGCGGCGCCTCTTTTGAAGACATCCCCCGGGCAAAAGTACTATATAAATGCATATGAGTATTAATCATCCCAGGCATGATAACTTTATCTTGAACATCAATAAATTCGGCACCAGGATATTTTTCACGCATTTTTTGCGTCGGACCAATTTCGATAATTATAGTATCATTAATTACAACGCAGCCATCCCCTAGATAAGGCTGATGCCTATCGCGCGTTATTACTCGCCCATTGCCAATCAACAGCATATTATCACCTCACTAGTTTTTTTACTCAATTACAGGACATTCGCCATCCCAAACAACGCTACGATATTTCTCGGGATCAGTGTCTCCTTCTGTACTAAAAAGAAGTATTCTTGCGTTTTCATCAAGACCTAACTTATTTTTCATTTCTTTCAACTTATCACTTGTCATTATAGTTGCTAACAATCCTGCGGTAACGGCGCCTGATTCTCCTGAGATAAGGCGACTATCTTCTTTCAGCGGATTTGCTAACATACGCATTCCTTTTGCCGCCACCCAATCAGGACAGGAAACAAACATGTCACTATAATCTCTTAAAACATTCCAGCTAATGGTGTTGGGTTCGCCACAGGCCAAACCAGCCATAATCGTAAAAAGATCTCCTGTAACAATATGTGGCTGACCATCGTTTGCCAAAACCGACTGGTATAAGCAGTCTGCTTGGTTTGATTCAACAATGATAGTTTTAGGACGTTCTTCGCCAAATACAGAAGCAAAGTATCCTTGCACGGCACCAGCTAGTGAACCAACACCAGCTTGAATAAAAATATGTGTTGGCTTATAGACTTTCATTGCCTGCAACTGTTCTAAAGCCTCGACTGCCATAGTGCCATATCCTTGCATTATCCAAGCAGGTATTTTCTCATACCCCTCCCAGGCAGTATCTTGAACAACTACCCAGCCAAATTTTTTGGCATTTTCTGATGTCATCCGTACAGCATCATCGTAATTAAATTCAGTTATGTAGGCCTCTGCACCCTCAGCCTTAATATTGTTGAGACGTATGATGGATGATCCTTTCGGCATATATACTACTGATTTTTGTTTTAATCGATTCGCAGTCCAAGCTACACCTCGACCATGATTTCCATCCGTCGTTGTAGCAAAAGTAATATCTCCCAACTGATTACGTATTTCAACTGATACCAATGTTTCATAATTTAATTGACTAATTTCTTGCCCCAACTGCTCAGCTAAATAGTTAGCCATGGCAAACGATCCACCAAGTACTTTAAATGCATTTAACCCAAAACGAAAGGATTCGTCTTTTACATATATCCCTGCGACTCCTAAATGCTTTGCCAACTTTTCTAAACTACACAGTGGCGTCGGACTGTATTCAGGAAAACTGGCATGAAAACATCTAGCCTTTTGGATTTCTTCTTGATTTAAAAAATCAATTGAGACTTTCTCTTTTTCCTTTACCATTTGATTGATAGTCCATTTAATGCTCTGCTCCATATTTGCACCTCTACTCCACTATTCTGTTATACTTATATTGCAATTAGCGTGCCAATTACCAACTATTTCTTACAAGACTATTAATAGTTGGTTGCCTATATATAATCCTAGATTTTTAAGTAAAGTACAGGCAAAAAAACAGACTAAATAAAACCTCAATTTATAATCCCAATGCACTTTTTATCAAATTGATATTGTTTATCAAATTGATAAACATGAAATTCTTAATAGTATAAATAAAACCTAGAGCATTTTATCATTTTAATAACATTTTCATTGGATTAATCAATTTCATATTGATTAAAAAATAAAGGCGGGTAATCCGCTCTTATTTTTATTACATTTTTAAATTGACACTGGAACAACTGCAAACTTATTTACATCCACTAATCCTTTATCCGTTAATTTTAATGATGGTATCACAGGTAAACTCATGAAGGCTAACGTCATAAAAGGATCATAATTAGGATTTACTCCAAGGCCACGGGCAATATTATGCAAATCAGTTAACTTTATATGAACAGTATAAAGATCTTCTTCTGACATTAATCCAGCTAAAGGTAAGGCTAATGTTCCTAACACCTTTCCCTCATTTACAATAGCGATACCTCCGTGCATTTTTTCTACTTCTTGCACCGCCATAATCATGTCATCATCATCACTGCCAATCACTACTACATTATGTGAATCGTGGGCCACGGTAGAGGCAATCGCTCCTGCTGACATCCCTAACCCCTTAACTAAGCCCACACCAACATTTCCTGTACCATGATGGCGCTCAAATACCGCCAATTTCAAAATATCATTATCCCTATCAGGAACAAATTCCCCATTGATCACCGGCACCTCTATTACGAGAGAAGCGGTAATGAGTTGATGTGGAATGAGACCAATTACTCTAGCCACTCTTGAACTAGCCTTTATTTTTAATTGTACAGGACTAATATTTCCTAAGTGCATTGTATTGCATATTTTCTTATCATTCATTTTCAAAACATTAAAAACACTTTTACCCTTTGTGGCTACTATTTGTCCTTCTTTATAAACCAGAGTAGGAACCCAGGATATTAAATCATCAAACACTAGTAGATCAGCATAATAACCAGGTGCAATGGCTCCTATATCTTTCAGATTAAAATAGGTTGCTGGATTAATAGTGGCTATTTGTAATACGGTTGCCAAATCAATTCCTGCATCAATGGACATTTTCACCATATGGTTAATATGACCCTGGTTAATGAGATCAGCAGGGTGCCGATCATCTGTCGCAAACATACAGCGCCTAGCAGTATAACCATTAACCATCGGTAATAGATTCAGAAGATTTTTAGCAGCCGAACCCTCACGCAGCATAATATACATTCCCTGTCTTACTCTTTCTATTGCTTCTTCAGGAGTTACACACTCATGGTCTGACCCAATGCCAGCAGCAATATAAGCAGTAAGTTTATTACCTGAAAGCTCTGGTCCATGGCCATCAATTAACTTACCTTCAGCCAGCCTTATCTTCGCAAGTGTGTCTTTATCTCGCCTTAGAACTCCAGGGAAATCCATTAGCTCTCCAAGTCCTAATACTCTAGAGTGATTTATAAACCGAGCCAGTTCTTGTACGGTTAAATTTGCACCTGAGGTTTCTAGGTTAGTCGCAGGTACACAAGATGGAAGCATTATAAAAATATGTACAGGAAGTTCCTCGGCAACGTCCAAAACATATTCAATACCTTGCTCCCCGACAACATTTGCAATCTCATGAGGATCGACAATAAGGGTAGTCGTCCCCATCGTAACGACTACCTTAGCAAATTCTCTAGGACTAACCATCGAGCTTTCCATATGAACATGTCCATCAATAAAGCCAGGTGTTATGAACTTTCCAGTCATGTCTATCTCTATTTGACCCTCATATTGACCAATACCAGCAATGTAGCCGCCTACGACGGCTACATCACCCCTATCAAATTTTCCAGTAAACACATTGAAGACTTGTGCATTCTTTAACACTACATCAGCAGGAACATGGCCTTGGGCTACAGAGATTAATTGTTCTATTGGTTTCATTGTTATCACCTTATTCCCCTTAATGAAGACGCATATAAAAATTAACTAAAAATGCAATACTAACTGCCCACATAATCCAACTAACATCTTTTGCCCGCCCCGTCAATGCTTTGACAAAAGTATAACTGATAAAGCCAAACGCAAAACCGTTAGCAATACTAAAAGTCAACGGCATCATAATAATTGTCATGAAAGCTGGGAAGCCATCGGTAAAATCTTCAAAACTAACCTGGCTAATTTCTGCCATCATTAAAGCTCCTACTAGGATTAGGGCTGGAGCTGTTGCAAAGCCTGGTACTAAGCCGATTAAGGGCGCAAATAATAGTGATACAACAAATAATAGTGCTACAGTTATGGCTGTCAGTCCTGTTTTGCCTCCTTCAGCAATACCGGCAGCACTTTCTACATAAGAAGTAACAGTGGAAGTACCAAAAATAGCGCTACCAATTGTGCCTACAGCATCAGTAGTCAATGCCTTATCTAAATTCTCAATTTCTCCCTTGTTATTCATTAGTTTTGCTTTGCGAGTTAAGCCAATTAAAGTTCCCATATTATCAAACAATTCCACTATAGTAAAAGTAAAAATAATTGAAAAAATACCATATTCCCAAGCACCGCCAATATCCATTTGCATAAAAGTTGCGCCCATACTAGGGAATTGGAAACTCATAATATCTCCTATAGCCTTTGGGGTAGGGACTACACCAAAAAACATTCCCAGAATAGTAGTCGTAAGAATACCAATTAGCATGGAACCTTTTACACTCCGAGCCATCAAGACTGCTGTCAAAATTAAACCTATGCAGGATAATAAAGGCTCTATTGTTGTTAATTTCCCAACTGTGACAAAAGTTGCTTTATCGGCAATAATGATACCGGAGTTTTTTAAGCCGATAAAAGCAATAAATAAACCGATACCAACACCAATAGCACATTTTAAATTCATTGGTACCGCCTTAATAATAGCTTGGCGGATTCCACCCATCGTTAATATTAAAAATAATAGACCCGAAAAGAATACTGCTCCTAAAGCGACTTGCCAAGGAAGATGCAACACACCAACCACATAATAAGCAAAAAAAGCATTAAGCCCCATACCAGGTGCTACTGCAATAGGATAATTAGCCCATAAGCCCATGAGTAAAGTAGCCATAGCCGTTGCATAAATCGTAGAAGCAATCGCTGCTTCTTTAGGAATTCCAGCATCAGCCAGAATATTGGGATTTACAAAAATAATATAAGCCAATGCGACAAAAGTAGTTATACCAGCTAGTATCTCTGTTTTAATGTCCGTCTTTTTCTGACTAAGTTTAAAAAACTGATCTAAAAAACTCTGTTTGGTTACCATACTGGTGGGTATCATCATAAAACCTCCCCAAGTATACTTTTCGAACCAACTGATACGAGCTTCTAAGAAAGTAGTCTTTCAATGTCTTTTCTTTCTCCCTCCCCTTTAGGTACCCTCTATATAAAATGTTTTTCGCCTGCATATAGATGGTATCTAGTTTACTTATGACATTTTCCATGACACTCCGAACCGTGTTTGTTTGCGGGTTGTAAAGCCTTTTCTGCTGCAAGCATAATATTATGATAGCCTGTGCATCGGCACATGTGCCCTGACAACTCTTTTTTTATTTGCTCCTTTGAAAACACTTTTCCACTTTCAAGCATTTCTGTAGTAGACATCACAAATCCCGGCGTACAAAACCCACATTGTACAGCTGCCTCATCAAGGAAACTCTGCTGTACCTTAGACAATTTTCCTTCTTTCGCTTCTCCCTCTATGGTTCTAATTTCCTTACCATCCGCCCAAACTGCAAGATAGATGCAAGTATCAAAGGCCACATTATCAATAAGTACAGTACAAGCACCGCACTCACCAACAGAACATCCCTTTTTTACACCCGTCATATGAAGTTTGTTTCTCAAAACATCCAACAAGGACTCTCTTACATCTACTTCAATAGTGATTTCTTTACTATTAATTTTAAATGTAATTTTTTTTAATTGCATTATTGTTCACCTCCGGCGTTTTTAAAAGCCTGCCTGAAGGCTCTTTTGCTCAACTCTTCTACTAACTGTAATCTAAAATCCTTAGAGGCACGCCAAGAAGTTCTTGGATTAACTTCTTTTAGAGCAGTTTTCCCTACTTTTTCTATTAATTCTTCCGTAAAAAATTCACCTTTTATTAGCCGTTCCGTCTCGGTACAACGCATAGGAACAGGAGCTGCTACACCTAAAGCCAGCCTAAAGTCTTCAATTTGATGTATGCCCTTTACTTTACAAAGAGCAACACAACCTAATGTTGCTATATCCATCGCATTACGCATTGCATATTTTATATAATGTCCACCATATCCTCGATAATTGTCAGGTGTAATAAAAATGGCTGTTAGTATTTCTTCATGCTGTAAATCAACTTTACCTGGTCCTTTATAGAACTCTTTAATCAAAACAGTACGTACGCCATCCGGCCCTTGAATCTCTAATCTTGCATTAAAAGCAAATAAGGTAGAAGCACTATCAGCAGAGGTAACCCCATTACAAATATTACCGCCAATGGTCCCAATGTTACGAATCTGTGGACCGCCAACCATATCTACAGCCTCACCTAAAACAGGGATAAATTGCTGAACTATAGGATGTTTTGAGATTTTGCTAAAACTAGTACCTGAACCAATAACAATAGTTCCATCTTCTAACATAGAGACACCACTTAGTTCTTTTATGCCATGAATACTAATTAAATGAGCATCATGCATTCGACCTTCATGTAGCTTAATTAACACATCACTGCCACCCGAGATTAGCGTTGCATTCGGGTTGGCTACTAGTAATTTTATAGCCTCCTCAATACAAGAAGCTTCTTCGTATGCTATTATGTCATACATTCTCTAATTACCTCCTACAGTAAGCCTGTAGACTTAAATTTTTCAAACAAGCGCTGTGGATTCATCGGAACTTCATATAATTTCACACCTGTGGCATCATAGATTGCATTACGAATGGCAGGAGCTGGTGATATAGCAGGCGGTTCCCCTAGAGCCTTATTACCATATGGCCCTGTAGGTTCATAGGTTTCTATAAAAGCCGTACCAATTTCAGGTGTATCTAAGGTCGTCATCAGTTTATAGTCAAGAAGATTACTATTTAATGGTTTTCCTGTTTTAGAGTCAAATAACATTTGTTCATACAACGCGTACCCTAGCGCCATACTCACTCCCCCATGAACTTGAGCATGGGCTAATTTAGGGTTAATGAGTTTTCCTGCATCATGTACATTATAGATTGCAAGAACCTCTACCTTTGCTATCGGAATATCAACTTCGACTTCAACAAAGGTACAACCAAAGGCTAAAGCGTTCGTTCGAGCATTATTCGTGACATCCGCAGTAATGGGTGCGGCAAATACAGCGTCATAATAACTATCTAATGCCACGTCGGCAATCGACATTACTTTTTCTCCGTTATGTATATAAACAACCCAGCCATCTACAAGAGTGAGCGCACTTGCTGGTATATCCGTCATTCCCCAAGCATAATTCAATACTTTCATTTTTATTTCTTCTGCCGCCTTCTTAACAGCCATACCAGAAACATAGGTCTGCCTTGAAGCATAGGAGCCTGTATCGAAAGGTGTAATATCTGTGTCTTGAGTAGAAACCACACTAACCATATCCATTGGTATTCCGATAGTTTGGGCTGCCATTTGAGCAAAAATTGTATCACTACCCTGACCAATTTCAGTGGCACCTATCTGTAACTGAATAGAACCATCTTGATTTAGAATAATTCTGGCACCTGCAATTTCTAGCCCAAAAGGATAGGTCCCAGTTTTGTAACAAAAACATGCCATCCCTAAACCACGTCGTTTTGATCCTGTTTGTTTCAGCGAATTCGCCTTTTTTTCATCCCAGCCAATTAGTTTTTTACCCAAAGCAATACATTCATCAAGTCCATTACTACGGGCAGAAATACCAGTTAGAGGGTCTACGTATCCTTCCTTGTTACTATTTTTTAAACGAAACTCTATAGGATCTATCTTAAGTTCTCTAGCAATATCCTCCATATGGGATTCCAACCCAAAGGTAACCTGAGGAATTCCATATCCCCTCATAGCACCCGCAGCAGGTAGATTGGTATATACAGTAGTTGCTTCTCCTCTAATTGCTTTTTGACTATAGAGGTGCCTAAATTTAGTAAGACAATTAGAAACAATCGAGTGTCCGTGAGAAGCATAAGAGCCATTATTCGAAATCGCCTTTAGTTCGCGAGCGAGGATGGTACCGTCTTTCGTTACGCCTGTTCTAAATTTAAATGTAATAGGATGGCGCACCCTAGAGGCTATAAAGGTTTCCTCTCGAGAAAACTCAAGTTTTACGGGCCTTCCATGCACAACCGTTGTTAAAAAGGCGACAAGAGGCTCAACAACTACATCCTGTTTGCTACCAAATCCTCCACCAATGTAAGGTTTAATAACACGCGCTCTTCCCCATGGAATTCCTAGCGCTTGGCCGATAATCCTTCGACAAATATGGGGGATTTGTGTAGAGGAAACTACGACAATTTTGCCGTTCTCATCTATATAAGAATAAGCACTATGATTTTCCATAGCGCAATGTTGTACCATACTTGTTACAAATTCATCTTCAAAAACATAATCAGATTCTAAAAAAGCTTCTTCCAGCTCTCCTAGGCAAAAGTCAGTTTTTTTTATGATATTTTTAGTTCCTTCATGAATTTCAATAGCACCTTCTTCTAATGCTTCCGCGGCAGTTAAAATAGGTTTATATTCCTCATATTCAACTTCGATAAAACGTAAGGCTTTTTCAGCTGTCAGTTCATCTACGGCAATTACGACTGCAATCTCATCCCCGTATAGACGTATCCGCTGGGTTAAAAGATGGCGGTCAGCCACATCCTGATGTTTTGGATCTTTACTATAGGGATGACCGGCTGTCGGGAATGTATGTTTGGGAACATCTGCAAAAGTTATAACCGCCTCCACACCGGACATTGCTTTTGCTTTACTGACATCAATTCTTTTTACCCATCCATTGGCAATTGTGCTACGAAAAATTTTCGCGTGGAGCATATCCCTTTCAAAAAAATCATCTACATATTTTGCTTTACCGCATACTTTAGCAAATCCATCAATTCTAGGAAAATCTTTTCCTACACTTTGCATGGGTCATCACTCCTTTTTCGTAACAAAAAAGTATCTAACCATCGGAAATGAAGATTTTCTATTTAGTTAGATATATTGCAATAAGTATGCCAGTATTTATAGACTTGAAAATTCTATCTTTATATATTTAAACATTGCCCCAGCAGGCTAAAACACAAGAATAAAAAAGTGCTAGACTAGAGTAATACTGAAACGATGCCACCACAAAAGTTGCGTCCATCATTTGCTTCATAAAGTCTATTACCAAAATGATATTTTTTATCATTATGATAAGAAATATCATTTTACTCGTTTCAGTCCTTTATCTATTGCAAAAAACTCTAGACTTAGCTGTGGCAGTTGTATATTAGGTATTATCATTTTGAGATTATCTAGATCAACTAGGAATTAACGAGGAAAATAGTGCCATCTTTAGCATAGTATTAATTCTACCGATAGAATATACCAGTTATAATCTTTCATTTAGTTTCCGATATAAAGTCGCTATACCAATCCCTAACTGTTTTGCAGCGATTTGCTTTCCTTTCGTATTATCACCATAAAAAGCAATTGCCTTCATAATGTGTTCTTGCTCTACTTCTCGTAAAAGACGAATAGCCCCCTCATTACCTTGTCCCCTAGAATTTTTGTATTCTCGAATATTACGCGGCAGAGTTTCCTTTGTTAAGACCCCTAAATCATCTGCCATATTAATCATAAACTCAATGGTATTTTCTAATTCTCGTACATTACCAGGCCAAGGATACCGCATTAAGATCTCCATGGTGGCCTGGTCAATTGTTCTTACTTCCTTATGAAATAAACCACAATATTTGGCCATCGTGTTTGTCACAAGCATATGAATGTCTTCTATTCGCTGGGCAAGAGATGGTACTTCAAGAGGTATGACATTCAATCGATAGAATAAATCCTCACGGAATTTATTCTCTTTAATTAAAGCTTTCAAGTCCTTATTTGTAGCGGCAATCACACGAACATCAAAGGAAATTAACTGATTCGATCCAATTCGCACTAATTTTCGTTCTTGTAACACTCGTAGCAACTTAACCTGTAAGTATATTGGCATATCACCAACTTCATCCAGAAAGATAACGCCTTTATTAGCGAGTTCAAACTTACCAATTTTCCCACGAGGATCTGCTCCTGTAAATGCGCCTTTGATATAACCAAAAAGCTCACTTTCCAATAAAGTATCTGGGATAGCTCCACAGTTTACAGCAATAAATGGCTTAGTGCTTCGATTACTTTCAGCATGAATTGCCCTTGCTACTAGCTCCTTTCCCGTACCGCTTTGACCGGAAACTAGTACTGTAGAATTAGAATCAGCTACTTTGCGAATTTTATTTTTCAATTGTTTGATTGCTTCAGATTCGCCGATAATGTTTTCTAAACTAACGGACTTAGCCACATTTGTTAAACCGTATATATCTGATTTTACACTTTTCATTTCATTAAAAATAAAAATTTTATCATACACTGCAAAACCAGGAGATACCGTCTGTAAATCCCCCATTAATTTAAACTTCTTTTGAGCAATAGTAACTTTATACTCTTCTACACCTAACATAGAGTCCCCAGTAGATTCTATGGCTACCTTCTCATTGATACATGCTGAAGTTAGTTGTAGTTGTTTTACCGCACTGTTATTGATCTGAATAATTTGGTTGTTTTGATTTAAGATAAGAACACCTTTGTCTACATTATTAATCACATGCATTAATAATGTCGTAATAACCTGATCTCGTTCTCTTTCACGCTGTTCATATGCTTTAGCACTTATAAATTCGGCAATCTGCAGTATAAATAATTGATAAAAGTCTATATCATCTAATAGCTTTTCTTTTTGTTCTTCATTAAAGCAAATCAAACCAATAACACCAATAATTTCATCATTTAACTTAATCGGAGTACATAGCTCCATCTTCTCCTCGCAACGTCCTTGTTTGGGACACAAGGTACAGAAAATATGCTCTCCAGGCTTTTCAATCAACTGGGTTTTTCCTGTAGCGAGAACTTGCTTATAGACAAAACCTTCTTTAGACATATCTATATTGATCTGGTTATTATAAATTCCAGTGCCAGAGATTCGAAATAAATTAGCATCAACAATCTCCACATCCATTTTAATAACATGGGAGATAACTTTTCCATACTGAATGACGACATCCTGAATTTCTTGCAAAATTGTTTTTTTCACAACAGCCTGCCCCCATTATTCATTTCTCTGCCCCTTTTATCATTACATCTTTTTTTCTAATTCTAATTGCATCAAAGCTTCTAAGACGCCACCGCCAATTGCTCGCGCTTTATCCGAAATAGAAAAACAATGTTGTTGTACACATCTAGCATCAATATCTCCAATTTTCATACCTGCTTTAACAGTAAGGCCATCTTGTATAAGTCCCCTTAAGATACCAGAAATTTCTGCAATAACTGGTTCTTTATTCACGTGAGCCACAATTTCCCCTGCTACTACGTAATCTCCAATTCTGCTAATACCTTTAAAAACCCCTTGGCAAGGAGCTCGTAAAATTCGTTCCCGGGTATAACCTCCGATTTCCCCAGGTATTCCTGTATCAGGTAAAGCCTCTCCTTCTATAATAACTCTACCTAAATCATGACCTCGCATACTTTCCACGACAGCATGTACATCAAGGCCAGCAGTAAATCCAGGCCCTATTCCTACTACAGCAGGGGCATCAGTTATTTGAGTACCAAGATTCTTTTTTGCCAATATAGCATCGACAATTCCCCACGGTTTAAGTACATTCGTAATGCTACTTTGTGGATCAACTACTACAGGGATTTGCCCTTGTTTAACTACTTCTAAAGAATTTTCCATTGAAGTGTTTACAGCCACAACATTTTCTACAATAACCTGACCTGAGAAAATAGCTTGCGCAAAAGCAACGGTTCTTCGAATGACCGTAGGCTGTGCTAATTCAGTCATAATTATAGGAAACCCACTACGAAATAAGCGACAAGCTATACCTGTCGCTATGTCACCAGCCCCCTTGATTACGATAAGTCGCTTCATAACAAAACCTCCTACGTTGATTATTAACATAATATAAAAATACTTGTATAAAATTTCAAATGATAAAAATACTAACTCTTATGAGGTTGTCACTAAGTAAATAGATACTATAACTCTTATTCCACATATTACCTTTTTTTCCTTCGTATGATTCTCTATTACATAATTATACTACTCCCTTTCTAATAGAGAAAAGCCATATCCAAAGGATATGACTTCTTTCTAAATGAATTTATGTAAATTAGAGAACTCCAGCCCTCTCACTAACTCGTTTTATTGCAATATTTGATTTTTGAATAACTTGCGCCTCATCCATTGTCATCAAACAACCTTTTTCATATACAATTTGGCCGTCTACCATAGTCAATGTTACATCGTTTGCTTTGGCCTGATAGACTAATTGTGCATATATATTACTGCTTTCCCAAGGGGAACAATGTAATTTACATAGATCAATTATAGCTATATCAGCTTTTTTGCCTATTTCTAAAGAACCAACTTCTTTTTCCAGTCCCATAGCTTTAGCGCCTGCTACAGTAGCCATTTCGAATGTTTGCCATGCCGGCATAGCAGTAGGACCATAAATAGGTTTTTGAATTAAAGCAGCTGTGCGCATTTCGATAAATTGATCCAAATTATTATTACATGGAGCACCATCTGCCCCTAATGATACATGTATTCCTCTCTTTAGCATTTCTGGAATGCTTGCAATACCTGATCCAAGTTTAAGATTGCATGACGGGCAATGAACCACTTTTACCTTCTGTCCTTCAAGAATAGAAAATTCTTCATCATCTAGCCAAATACAGTGGGCCAAAATTAAATCCTCATTCGCCAGACCTAAATGATTCAGATACACAATATTGCGCATATTGCGTTCCGCTTGAACAAGAGCAATTTCTCCTTTGTTTTCTGAAGCATGAGTATGTACTTTAACCTTATATTGTTTCGCTAATTTAGCAACTTCTAGTAATAATCCTTCAGTACAAGACACTACAAAACGGGGTGCAAAGGCGTACTGTAATCGCCCATTCCCTTTTCTATGCCATTTTTCAAGTAAATCAATACTTTGTTGCAAGGAATCATTACTATTCTCCATTAAACTTGCAGGCACAGAGTTACCACTGTCCATCATACACTTACCGCTTACTGCTCTTATTCCTGAATCCAAAATAGCCTGAAAGGCTGATTCCGTATGGTGTACTGTCTCCATATCAATGATTGCTGTCGTCCCACCGCGAAATAACTCACCAATGCCAAGTAAAGCGGACCAATAAACAGATTCAGAATCATGCGCACCTTCCAAAGGCCATATACGCAGTTTTAACCAATCCATTAGTTCTAAATCATCCGCCTGGCCCCGAAATAGAGTTTGGCACAAGTGAACATGGGTTTGAATGAGTCCTGGAATAATAATTTGGCCCTTTACATCTATAATCCGATCTGCCTTTACATCAAGTTGTCCAATGTCTTTAATATAAGTATCTTCAATTAATATGTCACCCTGTACAATTTCACGATTAGAATTCATTGTCACAATCACAGCATTTTTTAACAAAGTGGTTGTCATACAATTCCCTCCTTAGTAAAATCTACTACCATCCCTAAGTATACCAGTGAATCATACTGAAATAAACTAGCCAAAAATTTCGTCTCCATTTTATTGAAATTTGTGATAGTATAATACCTGTACTCTATAATGAATGCTAAGGTGGTAGATAAAATGACTTTGATAAACGCTTACTGGTTTTTATTTTATAATGACGACCTTCTTATTAAAGAAGAAGAAGGTCTAACAACTATTTTAACCACATCGGATCTAACAACAGTACAGTTACAGCCCACTAATGCCCAGTGCATAGGTACGCTTCACGGAATGGAATGCTATGTTGCAACTTTAGATAACGAAAGCATACCTACTGTCGGGTTTTCATTAAAGAAAGTAAGACAGCTTTACGGAAATATGGAAGAAGAATGTTTTTGGTTTGCTTGTCGGGCTTTTCACATTACTAATTGGATGAGAACAAGTAAATTTTGTGGTTGTTGTGGGAGCACAATGACGGTATCTACCGATGAACTGGCTATGAAATGTGTACAATGTGGTCATATTGTATATCCTCGTATTTCTCCAGCCATTATCGTTGCTGTCATTAAGGATAACCAAATTCTCCTGGCACGCTCCAATCGATTCCCACCCAATCGTTATAGCGTTATTGCCGGATTTGTTGAGCCAGGAGAATCACTAGAAGACTGCGTACAACGGGAATTAAAAGAGGAAGTTGGTGTAGAAGTACATTCTATCAGCTATTTCGGTAACCAACCATGGCCTTTCCCTGACTCTCTTATGATTGCGTTTACCGCTCAATGTTCAACCGAAGAAATAACCATTGATAATCAAGAAATCGTTGATGCTGGTTGGTTTTCTGCACATAATCTCCCAGATATACCCGACAAACTTAGCGTAGCGAGAAAATTAATTGACTGGTTCGTGGAAAACCATCAACATAACCCAGCTTAAAGAGAGTACAAAAATACCCAAGTTAAAATAACTTGGGTATTTTTGTACTCTCTTCTAAATCAAATGCACTTCAGCTGGATCGAATGTTAATTTAATTTTATCGTGAATATGAAGATTGCTCGTAATATGACTGCGAGGCAATCTGGCTGTTACATTATCTTTGCCTATTTTGACAATGACCTGATACGCTCCTAATCCTGGTATGATTCGTTCTACTACTCCTTCTAATTCAATCCACTGCTCCTGCTGCCCCGGAAAATTTCCTTCGCAAAGATAAAGAGAATCCCCAGGCAGGCAGCACGCTGTGACAGAATCCTTAACTTCCCCATAAAGGGCGAAACAAGTTCCATTGGTCAATTTTATTAATCTGTTTTGATCATTCATTTCTATGTGACAAGGAATAATATTATCCATGCCTACCAATTTTGCTACTTGTTGATTAATCGGCCTACGAAGTATAACCTCTGGTTTGTTATCTTGTACAATACTACCAGCAAACATTACAATTACCCGTTCAGCAAATTGCAGCACATCTGTAAAATCATGGCTAACCAATAGTACAGATATTCCTTTTCGCTCAACTAGTTGTCTTATCTCTCCTATCATCTCTTCACGTGTGGCCTTATCTAAAGAGGCAAAAGGTTCATCTAATAGTAACAGTGTTGGAAGGGTTACTAAGGCACGGGCAATAGAAACTCGCTGAGCTTCCCCTCCAGACAAAGAACGAGCCGGCCTATTTGCCAAATGATCACAACGAAAATCGGCTAATGCCTGGTACACGCTCTGCCTTATTTCACTTGTCGCCATCCCACGAAATTTTAGCGGTAAGGCTACATTGTTAAATACAGTATCATTCAAGAGCAATGCATCTTGAAATACCATGGCACATTGGCGACGTAAAGTAGTTTTATCCACCTTATTGCTATCTTTCCCAAATAACTGTATTTTTCCTTGGTAAGAATGCAATAGATTAATAACTTGTAAAAGAGTACTCTTACCGGCACCATTTGGCCCAACTACAGCTACTAATTCACCATGCTTCATTTGAAAATTATCAATATTTAGCACTTTCTTACGTGTTTTTCGATCCACATTTACGTGCTGCATATCCAATATACACTCATTCATCCTTATTCACTCTTTCCCTTATGCTGCAAATAAGTCAACATAACTACAATACTATACGCAATCAATAATAGAATCATACTAATTGCTAAAGCCAAATCATAGTTTCCCTTACCCACTTCCATAACAGTCGCTGTCGTCAACACTCTTGTTTGCCCCTTAATATTGCCCCCTACCATCATAGAGGCCCCTACTTCCGAAATCACGCGACCAAATCCAGCAATTACAGCGGCCATTAAGCCTAGACGTGCCTCTTTAATCAAGAGCCAGCTTGCTTGCCAGCGAGTAGCCCCTAGAGATATAAGTTGCCAACGCAGTTTTGGATTAAGACTAACAATAGCAGCAAAGCTCAAACCAATCACAATAGGAGTCGCAATAATGGCTTGGGCTATAACCATCGCTAAGGGTGTATACATGAGACTTAGTTCTCCCAAAGGTCCATAGCGCCATAAAAATAAGCTAACAACTAAACCAACTACTACAGGCGGGAACCCCATCCCAAAATTAACGATACTATTGACGGCCTGCTTGCCATAGAAATCTTTTAAAGCTAACCACAAACCTATAGGAATTCCTATTAGTACACTTATGGCTGTTGCTATACCAGATACTCTAATCGTAAGAATTGCAACCTCTAGGACTTCACTATCACCACTGAGCAGAAGTTGCAATCCTTGGATCAATCCTTTGACAATCATATCCATAAATTTCCTCTATAGCCCAAAATCCTTTTCTGTTTTACCACCATCGGCAAAAAATAATGGCTGTCCAAATTTCTCTTTACCAAATCCTGCAATCAACCCTTGACCTTCACTTGATAATAAAAATTCACTAAATGCCTTAGCACCTACATTATTTACTTTAGAAAATTTCTCTGGATTTACTTCCATTACGTGATAAATATTAAGCAATGTGGCATCGCCTTCTACTAGAATTTGCGAAGAAAGATTTTTCTTTTGTGCCAAATAAGTAGCCCGATCACTTAAGGTATAACCTTGTTTTTCATCTGCAATTTTTAGAGTTTGCCCCATTCCTGAACCAGCTTCTTGATACCAGGCTCCAGATGGTTTGATCCCTACTAATTTCCATAAACTCTTTTCCATTTTATCTGTTCCAGAATCATCACCACGAGATACAAACACAGCTTCTTTCTTACCAATTGCTGTCAAGGCATCCTTAGCCGATTTCCCTTTCATCTGTGCAATATCATTCGTTGGCCCCACGATGATAAAGTCATTATGCATTACCAAAATACGATGAATAGCTGCGCCACTATCTACTACCTTTTTCTCTGCAGCTGGCGCATGGACCAATAATACATCAGCCTCGCCTTTTTCCCCCATGGCTAACGCTTGTCCAGTGCCAACAGCAATTGTTTTTATTTTGTACCCCGTTTTCCTCTCAAAAGCGGGAATTAGAATATCCAGCAACCCACTATCTTGTGTACTTGTTGTAGTGGCCAATATTACATCCTTATTTACAATTGTTTTCCCAGCATTCGTCTCTGTCTTTGATGGAGCATTTCCACACCCGATAAAAAAAATAGTTGTAACAATAAGTAAACAAACACCGATAAACTTACGCATCATATTCCTCCTACTTTGTATATAATTCATTATTTAGCCCTTGAATAAGTGCATAACGCGGTAGATGAAGCTGTTTCGCTACACTAAGTTTAATTTTCTTTAGAAAAGTGAATTAGCTTTCCTGCATCGCGTAGATCATAGCCACCTAAGGATTCCACCTCATAGCGAAATTCTGGAGACTGTAAAATATCTATGATGATGTTCATATGTTCATCATCAGTAGAAAAATTCAAAATCAAATCATATTGTTCTTGTGATACAGGTATAAAATCTAGCCCTAAAGCGTGCGCTGCTGCCTGAACACCGAGCCCAGTATCTGCTGCTCCTGCTATCACCGAAGCTGCCACAGCCATATGGGTTCCTACCTCTTTTTCATATCCACGTATTTGACTGGACTGAATTGTACTTTTTTTGAGCTCATAATCAAGTAACATTCTTGTACCCGAGCCACGTTGTCGATTGATATAAGTAATTTCAGGCCTTGTCAAATCTTTTAATCCTTCTATCCCTTTTGGATTATTCGGTAAAACCATGAGCCCTTGCTGCCGCATAGCAAAATGAACTAAATGCAAATTTTTATTGGGCAAGTATTTTTCCATTTGAGCCATATTGTATTGCCCAGTTGCTTCATCTAGCAAATGAATCCCTGCAATATGGGCTTCATTATTAGCGATTGCCATAATTCCTCCCATGCTCCCAACATTAGCGCATGATAAATATACACTTTCCTTACGTCGTCTCAAAAAAACACCTAATAATTCTAAGGCCAAATCATGACTGCCAACTGCTAGAATTGTATTGGCTGGTTTTGCTTTGTGTAATAGGTTTACAGGCAACACAGTCCCTGCTGCTATTCCTAAATTACCTTGTCCAACACGAATTATACCTTGTGCTTTAGTCAATGAAGATATTAAGCCTGCGCCACGGCTTAGAGGTGCAGCCACCATTTTGCCTTGTACATTTCCAACCGATACCCTTACGTATTCTTCCACACCAAGAGTAGAAGCTACTTGCTTAACTAATGCTGCCTCTATTTTATCCTCTTCGTATGGTGGCAGTTTTTGCCTTGCAACTAAAATATTCCGAATAAATAACTCAGCTGTTAACATGGCGGACACAGGATATCCCGGTAAACCAATCACCGGTTTTCCTTGACAGATTGCTAGGATAACTGGCTTTCCTGGCTTTATTGCCACACCATGCACTAACACTTCTCCTAGCTCGGATAGAACTGTCGAAGTATAGTCTTCCCTGCCTGCAGAGGTACCAGCATTTACAATAACCATATCATTAACTTGTAAGCTAGCGAAAATTGCTCTTTTAATTCCATGAATATTATCTTTAACAATATTCATCCGAACTGGCTCGCCTCCCCATTCGGCTACTGCCGCAGAAAGCATATGAGAATTAACATCTAAAATGACACCAGGTTTTAATTCTTTACACGTAGCAACAATTTCATCACCAGTTGGAATTACAGCTACTTTAGGTTTACTCAAAACTTCGATTTTTTCTACTCCTGCAGCTAATAGGGCTGCAATATCAACAGGCGAAATTACGTGGTGCTCAGGTAGTACTAATTCATTCGCAACAATATCCTCACCAATAATGCGTACATGCTGCCACGGTGCTACGGCTGCAATAATTTCCGCCCCACCATCTACAAAGTATACATCTTCCACCATTACCACTGCATTTGTACCTAGTGGCATTAGATCCCCAGTATCAACTACATAACAACAGTCAGATAAAAAAGTTTGTTCTTCAGTAAGTAGCGTAAGACGTTTCGGTTCATTCTCCTGGGCACCAAAAGTATCTGACGCCCAAACAGCAATTCCATCCATAGCTGCACCATTATAATGAGGTACAGATTGTTTTGCGTAAATAGAACTAGCTGTCACTCTCCCTCTTGCATCTCCTACCAATATAGTTTCCCTAGGAAGATTTTTGAAAAAACCACACTCTGTTAATTTTTGATACCACAATTCTTGCGCTTGCTCTCGCTGCAAACAATTCAGATATGCTTTATTCTTATGCAAGTTTTTCCCTCCTCCTTCAATCTTCTTGTTTGTCGAGCATAACTTCTACAATTTCTCCACTATAAATTCCACTTTTGTCTGCTGGGATATGTATTGTACCATCAGCTTGTGCCATAATACGAATTAGCCCTGATTTTCCTAAAATAGGGCTTGCTATATACGTTCCGTTTTCCTTTGTTAACTTTACAGTAATAAAATCGTCCCGCCCTGGTGCAGAAGCGACATTTCGAGCTAGGCATGCTGGGATTCCAAAAAACTCTACATTTTGTTCAAGCCCCATTAGCTTCCTCACGGCTATCTTAACCAACTGTTTGCAAACCGTCATGGCAGCAGCTGGATGTCCTGGTAAGCCAAATACTGGCACATCATTTGTCATACCAAAAATAGTAGGTTTGCCAGGTTTAACAGCGATTCCATGTATTAATACCCCTGGAGTGCCAAGAGCATCAATTGCCTTAACCGTATAGTCCCTTGCTCCAACAGAGCTTCCTCCAGAAATAAGTACGAGCTGATAAGTATCTACCGCTTTTGATAAAACGGAAAAGAAGTTTTCGTAGCTATCCTTTACGATCCCCATTTGTGTTACTGCACAGCCCATCTCCAATAACAAGGCACCTAACGCATAGGAATTGACATCTCTAATTTGTCCAAATTTTATAGGTTCTTCAATACCAACTAATTCATCACCAGTCGAAATAATCCCTACTTCTAGTTTCTTATATACTGAAATGTTAGCATAGCCACACGCAGCGAGCATACCAATATGTTGCGGAGCAATACTCTGTCCTTGCTTTATTATAGTAGTACCTGCTTGAACATCTTCCCCTTTTTCAATCACATTTTCTCCAGGGGCAATCATTCTTAATACCAACAAATTCTTAGAATCGGGTTGTTCAACATGCTCCACCATAACTACCGCATCTGCTCCTACTGGTAACATTCCGCCCGTAGGAATAGCCACTGCATTTCCGGGAAATATTTCCATTTGTCTTTCTTCTCCCATAGAAACTTCACCAATAATAGAAAAAAGTGATGAAGCAGCTTCGCTGGCCCCAAAGGTATCACCACTTTGTACAGCGAATCCGTCTACAGTGGAACGACTAAAAGGTGGTAAATCATTCTTAGCCATAACATCCTCTGCGGCAATTCTACCCAAAGCATCTACTAAATGTACTGTTTCACTAAAAATAGTATGTTTTTTAAGACTTTCAATAATTACATGTTGCGCTTCTTTAAGTGACATACACTGAAAAAACTCCACAATCACAGCCCTCCTTTCATAAGAAAAAAACAGGCACCCCATTGATCCCTTCCCCTATACCAGTACACCGGTTGAAGACTCGTCCATCTCTGAGTGCCTATTTACCTATTTAACTATAATCATCACATAGCTGATTCATAAAAGCAAGATCCCAATCTATTAATTTCTAAATTTATCCTTCTCCACTTTATATAAATTATTATACATAGCAGTAATGGCATACAGAACTAAGTGGCATGTAGATTAAGCCGTTACTCTGCCAGTATGAGTATATACAAAAAAAGATTCTCCCTTAGCAGCTCCAACAAGAGTAATGCCAAGATCTTCTGCTAGACCAATAGCTAAGCTAGTTGGCACTGCTCGTGCAATTATCAACGGTATAGCCATTTTACTCACTTTAATAAGGATTTCCGATGAAATACGACCACTAAATACAACCACCTTATCGGCAGTTGATATCTTCATCTCTAAACATTTACCATAAAGTTTATCGAAAACATTATGACGTCCAATATCTTCCGAGTACAGCAAAAATTCTCCCTGTGCTGCCAACGCCCCACAATGTACCCCGTGTGTCATATGATAGGTAGCTGATAACTCTTCTAACATTAGAGAATATCTAAGTATATCGGCGGCGCTTATTTTTAAATTACTTTCAATACTTTTAATCGTGCGAGCATCGTTTGCAAAGTAGAACCCTGTTCGCCCACGACCACAGCAAGCTGTTAAGCACCTTTTAAGATAGGTATTTGCTACATTCGGGAAAACTGTATCTGCTTCTACCCAAATAAACCCTCGTTCACTATCTATCGTTAAATCCGTTATGGCTTCTATATCATGAATCATTCCTTCCGAAACTAAAAAGCCTAATGTAATATATTTTTCTTCGTTAGGCGAACAGAGCATTGTTACTAGCTCTTTGCCATTAAGGTAAATGGTTAATGGAGCTTCCTCAGAAACCAATTGCTCAACGGCAACCAAATTACCCTCTTCTAGTTTTACTGCTGGGTATTTTTGAATTCGGTAAGAATCTTGACTCATGGATACACCTCTTATATCTTTTTAAGAATTTCCAGTGTACTTACGTTTTGCAATTTCTTGAGCACTTGAAACTCGCTTATCATGGATATTCTTCCTAATAAAATCTGGATTTACTATTACAAATGCATCTGCTGGACAAACTTCTATGCATGCAGGCCCATTGGCACGTCCCTTACACAAATCACATTTCTGCATTATAACATAGGCCTTCTTCTCATCGCCTTCCATAGATTCTACCTTTAGTCCTACCTGAAATTCAGCCTCTCCCTCTGCAAATTTAGGTTGCATATCGATCATGCCAAATGGACAGGCAAGCATACATTCCTTACAGCCAATACATTTTTCTTCAAGAACTACATTACAATTATCTTTATGCACAATAGCACCAACGCTGCACACATTTGCGCAAGGAGCATCTTCACACTGCCTGCACTGAATAGGCATGGTAACAGAAGAGGTTCTGACTAGATTTAAACGGGAAACAAAAGGAAGGTTCATTTCATTTGCTTTTACAACACTAGTGTGCAAATGAGCAACAGAACATGCAATCTCACAAGCCTTGCAACCAATACATTTTTCAGGATTACCTAAAATAAAGGTATTCATTTACAATACCCCCTTTGTTTATACTCGGTATGCAAAAGATGGTGTGATTTATGACCTAGAGGTTCACCAAGGAAGTTCTTATAAATCGCTTTTATTTCAGGATTTTCATGGGACTTTCGATAAGTTTGCTCCTCATCGTGACGATAGGTACTGCTTATTCGATTCTTATATGCGATCTCAGTATCTTTGGGTAATAGCACTTTAGGTTGTCCGCCACCACTAACGCAGCCAACAGGGCACGTCATAACCTCCATGAAATGAAAATCAGCATTCCCTTTTTTGATCTCTTCAAGTATTGGTGCAACGTTTTTTAGCCCTGAGACAACAACTGTTTTAACCTTTACATCGCCAGCATGTACAACACCTCTTCGAACCCCTTGGCTGCCCCTAACATATTGGATATTTACATTAGGGATCGGCTCATTTGTTATTAATTCATATGCAGTACGAATAGCAGCTTCCATAACTCCACCAGTTGCACAAAATAGGTGACCAGCACCAGAATACATACCCAGTGGCTTGTCAAAATCCTCTTCTGGCAAGCTGCTAAAATCAATTCCTGCTTCCTTAATTAAATAAGCAAGCTCTCTTGTTGTAAGAACTGCATCTACATTTTGGTAGCCATCTGTATTCATTTCTGGGCGCTGAGACTCAAACTTTTTACAAGTACAAGGCATAATGGCAACACTGTATATGCTTTCTGGTTCAATTCCATCGACTTGTGCGCCATAGGTTTTAAACATAGTTCCTGCCATCTGTTGGGGTGATTTGCAACTTGATAAATGGGGTATGAGTTCTGGATATTCTTGTTCCACAAATTTTACCCAAGCAGGGCAACAGGAAGTAAACATAGGCAGAGGACCACCCTCTGTAATACGCTGAACCAGTTCACTTCCCTCTTCCATGATTGTCAAATCCGCAGCAAAATTAGTATCATATATCCGTTTAAAACCTAACTGCCGTAGAGCGGCTGCTAGCTTTCCTGGTGCAAGACTTCCTAATGGCATACCAAATTCCTCTGCAATCGCAACCCTTACTGCTGGTGCACACTGAACCATAGTAAAGGCTTCTGTATTGGTTAAAGCCTTTTTCACTTTTGGCAAGTCACCAATATTATATGCAGCAAATATTGGTTCTTCCAAGGTTACTGGCATCTTACGTTCACGCAGTTTGTCTTCACGAGAAGTTCTATATTCCTCAAATATAGAAGCATAAGCGCTGCATATTTGTATGCATTGTCCACACATTACACATTTTTCAACATTAATGAACTGAGGAGTTCCTTGTTTTCCTTCAATAGCATCTACTGGACATACTTCAGCACATCGTCTACATCCTGTACAAAGTTCTTCATCAATTTTAATAATGTCTGTATCTTTGTCTACCATGCTTAATCCTCCTATACTATAATATTTTTGATATTTGCACCCATTTTACTTGCTGTTTCTGTACACCGACGTTGCTTTTCTTTTTTAACATTCACATAGGTAAGGGCTTGACGAGGGCAAGCTTCTATACAGGCAGGTCCATTTAGCCTGTCATTACATAAATCGCATTTGCTAGCGACTGCTGCTTGTTTACTACTAAGCTCTTCTTCACTATCCAAGGTCAAAAGGCTTTGAAACACTGGTTTTCCATCTTTAAAAGCAGGAGCAAGTTCGATTGCGCCAAAAGGACAAGCAATCATACAAGTTTTACAACCGATACAACTCTCTTCATTAATAATGATCTTATTATCAACTTGCGTAATAGCAAAAACAGGGCAAATATTTGCACAAGGTGCATCCTCGCAATGTCGACACTGTATTGGCATCGTAACATCAGCGGTATTTACCAAATATAACCTTGACATAACCGGAATGTCCATATTGCCTACGGTTTTTATCTCTTCACTTCTATGCGCTACAGCACAGGCTATTTCACAAACCTTACAGCCGATACATTTTTTTGGATCTGCTAACACAAATGAATTCAAATGAATACTCAAGAAAACAGCCTCCTTCCTATATTTTAAAAAGACCTTTCAAAATAAACTGAACACTTTTTAAATCCTCCCGGGTATTTACATTAATCAGTGACTGCCATGCGAAAGGGAATTCTGCGATTTCTACTTTATTTATATAACGCACATTGACTTCTGGGAAAAACGAAATTATCTTTCCCTCATTCTGCTTCAACTTCTTTTCAATAAAATGGATACAGTTTTTACTGTATCTAGCATGCAAAGGATGTGTATAGCCATCTTCTTCGGGAATGACGATATCATAACTATCGCCTTGGTAGAGCATATATTGAATAAATGCAGGATCTAATAAAGGAATATCACATCCTACGATAAATGTCTGGTGGGTAGACGAATAACTTAGACCAGCATGAATCCCAGCCAAAGGCCCTTTCTGTGGGAAAATATCTTTTTCTAGTCTAACACCAAGGTAGGAGTACTCTGTAAAAGAATTCGTTATTACTATAGGAGGTAGTGAAAATATGGCTAAAACCTTTTCCAATACTACTTCAATCATCGGTTTTGACGTTAGTTGAACAAAAGACTTATTTTCCTTCATTCTAGTACTTTTTCCACCAGCTAGTATAATGGGTGTTACCGGCAGAAGTTCTTTTTTCATTTGAAAGTACTCTCCTTCATTGTCGCTGCTACTTCTAAACTTTTATAGTTTTTCAACTTTAACAGCACACACTTTAAATTCTGGAATTTGACAAACAGGATCTGAGGCACTATTGGTAAGCATATTACCAGGGCTCTCCGTAAAATGAAAGGTTATAAATGTTAGTCCCTCTGGAACTCTTTTCGTTACCTGAGCTTTGGTTGTTATTGAACCCCGTCTCGAAGAAACCCGAATTAATTCCTCATCTTCTATATTTAATCTTTTTGCGTCTAGAGGATTAATTTCTAAGTATCCCTCAGGGTGGGTTCCGTGTAGTCCCCAGCTTCGGCGAGTCATGGAACCAGTATGATAATGGGCTACTACCCTACCAGTTGTCAACATAAGCGGGTACTCTTGATCAGGCAATTCCGCTGGATCTCGATAATCAGCGGCAGTAAACGCTCCAATCCCTCGATTAAATGCCCCGACATGCAAAATAGGTGTTCCAGGATGTTCTATATCACTACAAGGCCACTGTATCCCACCCTTTTCAATGCGTGAGTAGGTAATTCCAGCGTAAGATGGAGTCACGCTCTGCATTTCTTCGTAAATTTTTTGCGGAGAAGAATACTCTGTTAAATCTCCCATAGCATTCATTATATCGCCAATAATCTTCCAGTCGGGACGACTGTTACCTCTTGGTTCAATTGCTTTACGAATCCGTTGTACTCGTCTTTCCGTGCTCGTAAAAGTACCATCTTTCTCAGCAAAGGTCGTTCCAGGTAGCACAACATCTGCCAGTTCTGCTGTCTCAGTTAAGAAGATATCTTGTACAACCAAAAAATCCACCTGTTCTAAACAATGTTTTACATGGTTAATATCAGGATCACTCCGCATGGGATTTTCACCAAATACATAAAGTGCTTTTACCCGATCTTCTTCAATTCCATGCAGTACTTCAGGAATCGTCAGGCCAATTTCATCACTGAGTGATGTTTTCCAGGCTTCCTCAAATTTTGCTTTGATAGTACTATCTTTGACAGGCTGATATCCCGGATACACGTTAGGTAAAGCTCCCATATCACAAGACCCTTGCACATTGTTCTGTCCGCGAAGAGGATTTACCCCTGTTTTTTCCTTACCAAGATTGCCTGTGATCATTGCAAGATTGGCAACAGACAGTACATTATCCACGCCACTAGTATGCTGGGTAATTCCCATTGTATAATAGGTTGCAGTATGATCTGCCTGCCCAATAATCTTAGCAGCTTTAATAATCTTTTCTGCGGGAACACCTGTAATTAATTCAGCATATTGAGGTGTATATCGTTTTACGGTTTCTTTAAAAGCCGCAAAGTTATTTGTACGAGCTTTTATAAAAGCACGATCTTCTAGTCCTTCCTTAAGAATGACCTGTGAAATTGCATTCAGTAGTGCTACATCCGTTCCAGGCTTATGCTGTAACCAGACATCCGCATGTCTTGCTAAATCAATTTCGCGAGGATCAGCTACTACCAGTTTGGTACCACGTGCTTTGGCTTGCAACATGAAAACTCCCATAACTGGATGACATTCTGTTGTATTGGTTCCTATGGCAAAAATAGCATCTTTAGGCCCCATTGTTTCAATTTCGTTAATTGAATTTGTCATGGCTCCACTCCCAAATGCCGTAGCTAGTCCAGCCACCGTAGGAGAATGGCAAAGACGAGCGCAATGATCGATATTATTGGTACCAACCACTGCGCGCATCAGTTTTTGCATTAGATAGTTTTCTTCATTCGTACACCTAGCTGAACTGAAAGCCGCTATACTATCAGAACCAAATTCCTGAATTGTATGTTTTAATTTAGTGGAAATAAGTGAAATAGCCTCTTCCCAAGTAGCTTCAACCAATACACCATTTTTTCGAATCAAGGGTTGTTGTAATCGGTCACGATGATGCACAAAATCAAAGCCGAAATAACCCTTAGAACAAAGTTTTCCTTTATTTACGGCATTCTCGCGATTAGGCTTAACGCTAATAATTTCACCATGTTCCGTATTGAGATAAAAAGTACAGCCAGTACCACAATAAGGACAAGTAGTCAAAACACTTTCCATGCCAGATACTCCTTCCATAAGTAAAATAGGTTTTATTCCAACTAGCATTTATCCAGAATCAATCAAAATTTGACTAGTAATAGTTCTTTAATTTACAATTATAACAGAATTAATTCCATACTAATAATACTAATATCATGTAAGTTCCATACTTTTTAAGTATATATTTGCGAAGGAGTTGGCCACTATGATGAGTATTCGAGAAATGAAATATTTTCTTACCCTTGCTGAAGAAGGCAATATTACAACAGCTGCGAAGATTTTGCACATTGCTCAACCACCTCTTAGTCGCCAAATGAAGCAACTAGAGGATAATCTAGGGGCCAAGCTATTTGAACGAGGACACCGAAAGATTCAGTTAACAGAAGCAGGACATCTCTTGCGAAAAAAGGCCGAGCAGTTACTCGAGCTAATGGATACTACCGTTAAGGAAATAAGAGAAATAGAGGCTGGTACCCACGGCACCTTGTCCATCGGCACAGCCTCCTCTTCAGTGGCAACAATTTTGCCGCGAGTGGCTCGTATTTTTCGGAATCAATATCCTAGTCTGAAGTTTGAGTTAAGGGAAGGAGAGTCTAGCCAAATTATTGAACTGCTCAATAGTGGATTAATTGAAATAGGATTAGTCCGATTTTCTTTTGATGATGCAATCTATGAATCCATTAAGTTATCTAATGAGCCTTTGGTTGCCGCACTCAATAAAAATAATCCTAATTCCTTAGGAGAACCCCCAGATTCTATCCAGCTTTCAGAACTTGCAGGTAAACCCTTAATGATTCATCGTAAATTTGAAGCTATGATTACTGATCATTGTCTACAAGCTGGTTTTGAGCCTTATTTCCTATGTAAAAGTGACGACGTGATGCCTATCTTAGCTTGGGCAGATGCAGATGTTGGAATAGCAGTTGTACCAAGAGCTGCTATTGATCTTATCCCAAATACGAATCTAGTATTTAAAACAATTATTAACCCTAGCATCGAGACAACTGCTGCTGTCATTTGGATGCGAAATCGCTATCTATCTACTGCCGCCCGCCATTTCTTGAATTTGTTTACAACAATACACAAAACTTCTATAGATAATACGCAAATGGAATACAGTGACTAATTCTTTAATCTAAATTCGGCGTAGACAATATTGTCTACGCCGAATTATTTTACCACCCTAATTCCCCTATTTATTGTTGTAATATATACTTTTCAGCCATTAATGCAGCGATGGTTCCATCACTTGCAGCAGTTGTTAACTGCCTTACCCCTTTAACCCTCACATCTCCCGCTGCAAAAACACCTTTTACATTTGTTTCACAAGTTTCACTGGCTTCAATATTACCATAACTATCTATGTTTATATACTCTTTATACATAGCAGTTCTAGGAACCGAACCAATATTTACAAAGATTCCATCCAACTTTAATTCTGTATTTTCTTTTGTATTAACATTTTCTAAAAGTACAGATTCTAACAACTCATTACCCATAGCCTGTTTCACTTGTGTATTCCACAAAAAGTTTATCTTTTTGTTATTAAATAACTCTTCTTGATTTTTTTTATCTGCTCTTAAATACTCGGAACGGTGAATTAGGGTAATTTTCTCTGCATATTTAGACAAAAATATAGCAGCTCCAACACTTGAACTTCCACCGCCAACAACCGCAATATGTTTTCCTTCGTATAAATGTCCATCACATATTTCACAATAATGGATACCATTTCCACGAAATTTCTTTTCTTCCGGTATAGGTAATTCCTTGCGTTTGGCACCAGCCGCAATAATCACAGCTTTTGGCTTATATATATAATTTTCACTTTCAATGATTTTTTCATTGTCCGTTAATTTTACCGATACTACACTATCAAACTCATCAATCGTTGCCCCTGAATTAATTGCCTGTTCTTGCATTTTATCAATTAAATCACTGCCACTAATACTGCTAAACCCAGGATAATTTTCAATAATATAAGCGTCCCGGATTTGCCCGCCAATGATTTCATCTTCGATAATTAAAGTATTAAG
The DNA here is from genome assembly GCF_000725345.1 of Pelosinus sp. UFO1. Taxonomy (NCBI): domain Bacteria; kingdom Bacillati; phylum Bacillota; class Negativicutes; order Selenomonadales; family Sporomusaceae; genus Pelosinus; species Pelosinus sp. UFO1. Next base: position 1,992,279 of record NZ_CP008852.1, on the reverse strand, counting down.
CTTGAGCCTACCAGCATAAATACCAGCTGTTAATCCAGCTACACCTGCACCAATAATTAATAAATCTACCTGTTTTACCTTCTTACTCATAGTTTCACATCCTAGCATTACGAGTTGCAATTATTATATTTCTATTACAAATTTTCATTGTTTACAACTATATTGTATGCAATTTAAATTATTATGTCAATATATTTCTGTTATTTGCGTTTAGCAATCACTCATTACGCACTATCATAGAAAAAACGACCTAGATATGAAGGCTCTAATCTACAGCTAGGTCGTTTTAATCTCACATCCGATTTAAAACTCAATTTACACAATGAGGGCGCTTGATAGTAACCTCACCCAAATCAACCTCTTGTTTATTGACACGAATACAAATCAATTCTTTGCGTTTTTGACTTGTTAAAACTAATCCTGTTAATACCATTGCCCCACCCCATAGTTGGGCTGCAGAAACTTGTTCTCCGATAAAAATAGCAATAGCAGCCGTATAAACAGGGATTAAATTGACTGTAAGATTTGCTTTACTAGCACCAACTATGCGAAGGGACATATTCCATAAGATAAACGCAAACACCGAGGCAAAAACACCTATATAAAGAACCCCGTTTATTCCGGTACGAGTTACCTGATGAAAATCAAGAGGCTGCAGCATAAGAAAGGGAATCATAATGAATATTGCAATGAATGAGGAAAGGGCTATCGCAGTAATCGGCGGTACAGTAGCTGATTTCTTGCATGAAAAGGCATATATCATCCAACAAAGATCCGCTCCTATCATGAGTAAATCTCCTCTATTAAAATCCATTTGAAACACCTGCAGTATATTCCCACTTGTCAATAAAACCACCACACCCAAAAAGGAAATACTTAACCCTGCCATCTGCATTATCGAAACTTTTTCCTTCCAAATAAGATAAGAAAAAATCATTGTGATAGCAGGTGTTAAGGAAAAAACTAACGATCCATTCGTTGGAGAAGTATATTGCAAGGCTGAATAAGTAAATACATTGAATAATATTCCTCCCGATATCCCCATGCAAGTTAACGCCGGCCAAGATTCTTTCAGTATACTTCTCATCTTTGTATAGTTCAAATTGTCATGTACCACTGCAACGGGAACTAGAATGCTGACTGCAATCATCCAACGCAGAAAAGTAATCCAGAGTGGAGAGAACTCTTGAATAACAAATTTACCAAATATAAAATTTCCTGCCCATAATAAGTTACATATTAAAAGAAATACAAATTCTTTATATTTCATAACAATCATCCTCCGTAACTAAAATCTATTGGTTGCTCTCATTATATGCAACAGCCTATAATTGATCAATCTAATAATTTTTAGTATAATCATAGTTATAAACTATGATCGGATGTGAAAACAATGGAACTCAGGCATTTGGAGTATTTTATGACAATGTATAAAGAACTTCACTTTACGAAAGCTGCTGAAAAGCTTGGCATATCTCAGCCTACTTTAAGTCAACAAATTAGAATTTTAGAAAGTGAGGTGGATGCCCTTCTTTTTGACAGAGTTGGCAAAAAGGTTCTTGTCACCCAGGCGGGAGAAATTCTATATCAACATTGTTTGCAAATTTTTGGTGAATTGAAACAAGCTCATACTGCCATCGGAGAATTACAAGGTTTAGAAAGGGGCAGCCTTGCTGTAGGATGTTCCGGAAGTCATCTACTGATCTCTTCAATCGTAAAATTTCATACTCGTTATCCAGGTATTAAATTTTCCATTGTCCAACTATCAACAGAAGAAATAAAAGAAAAGCTACTTAAAAATGAGTTAGATATTGGAATTGCTTTTTTACCATTAGACGACCTGCAGCTAGCAACTCTTTATTTATACGCAGAAGAATTATGTCTAGCCGTATGCAAAAAAAACGAACTTAGCAAACAAAAATCAGTGAACCTTGATATGCTTAAATCAATCCCCATTGTGCTACTCCCTCCCAAGTACATCATCCGGCAATTTATTGACCATGCTACAGAAGAACTTGGTTTTTTGTTTAACCCAATAATCGAAATGATGCCCTTTGAACACTTGCTTGAGATCGTAGGCCGTAATATTGCAGTCACGATTCTTCCTCGATCCTACATCAACAGTTTTGCAGATGAACGCATTCAAACTGTTTCGATAGCAAACCCTGCTATGAAAAAAGAAATGGGACTTATCTATCGAAAAGACAGATTTTTATCAGCAGCCACTGATAAATTTATTGAGGAATTAGTCCTAGGCTTTAAAGATTTTCATTTTTAAAACGGATTTTTTCCCGCCATTTTATTACCATTAAACAATGATACAAGAAATTATACTTTTCCTTTCTAGCATGCTGTGATAAGATAAGGAATTATAATTTGTATCGGAGTGACGGAATTTGACAAAGGTAAATGACAATCGGCATGTATTCTTCCTGCTGATTCTAGTTGTAATTCTATGGGGACTCAATGTAGTCGCAATTAAATATCTCACTAGTTTTTTCCCGCCATTGGCATTAGCTCCTATTCGTTTATGTCTAGCAAGCGCCTTACTCTTACCTCTCGTCTTTAAAAAACATGGATACAAAAAGCTTTCTCACAAAGAATGGCTTCCTATTATTGGGGTTTCCACGTTTTGTATTTTTCTCCACCAAATTGCACTTAACATAGGGTTAACTGCTACCAGCGGAATGCATGCTGTTCTTATTTTGGGCTTAAATCCATTGTTTACAACTACTTCTGCTGGCTATCTCCTAAAAGAAGAATTTACCTGGGAAAAAGGAATTGCTATTCTTTTGGGATTTGGCGGGTTGCTGCTGGTCGTCTCAGGTAAATCACAAGGCGGTGCCACACTTTTTGGTGATGGAGTTGTGTTAATTGCAACCATTACCTTTGTAATCGGTTCTTTATTTGTTAAAAAAGCTACTGTATCCGTTTCTCCCTTAGTCGTAACAGCTTATAGCCATACCTTAGCTTCTATTGGATTATTGATACTAGGGCTATCTGTGAACCCTGAATGGAGCTACCCTGGCAGTTTCGGTTTTTGGCCAATTATTGTGCTACTGTCTTCGAGCTTTTTGAGTACGGCATTAGGGGCTTTGTGGTGGAACACAGCGATACAAAAAGTAGGAGCTTCCACAGCCTCCCTTTTCCAAAATGCTTCTCCCATAGTAGGTGTTCTTGCCTCGGCTTTCTTCTTAGGAGAACAACTAAACTGGTATCATTTTGTTGCTCTTTTTCTTGTCCTCTTAGGTGTCAGCTTGGGTACAGGAGTTATTAAAATCCCAGCTCGCTTAGTGATTTTAAAGAATCGTTTACAACAGTAACTACTTTAAACGTAAAGTCACTTAATGTAATGAAAAAAACGCGGAGGAAATCGCAAACGATTTTTCCGCGTTTTTTCATTTCTAAATAAGAAGCAAGCATATAACAAGATTCATTTTCTGAAGTGTACCCTATATACTTTAGACGCAAAATATTCTTTAACATTTTTCTATCTTAATCATACAATACAGCGTAAGTACTACATATGGATTATAAGAGGAGGGTTTATTATGGGTTTTGGATGCGGCGGCGGTCATGGTCATAATAACGGTGGAGTTGTGATTATAATCATCATCCTTTTGCTGCTGTGCTGCTTTAACGATAACGATAGTTGTTCCTGCTAAAATAAAACTTTAACCAACATAACCAAATTTTCCATGTAAGAAAACAACTACATTTCAGTAGTTGTTTTCTTTTTTATTCTTATTTTCAAAACTGCGTGACCATTATAATTTGAATCAATTACTAGCCAATTTGTTCTGCATATAACATAAACGTTGTATCTGGGATATTGCGTAAAATAATCGCAAATTCATCTCCACCGAACCGAAATATGGCTCGATTTCCTACAACTGATTGCGCTATATCTGTAAACCTTTTCAAAATATCATCACCAGCTATATGACCACTTGTATCATTTTGGCGCTTAAAGTTATCCAGGTCTAATAGCATAATTCCTACTGGGGTAAGGGATCCTGACTGTAGTTCACATTTAATTAATTCTAATGTTTTATCAAAAGATCTACGGTTATAGGCTCCTATCAATCCATCACTATCAGCCGCTCCTGCCAATGAAGTATGAACTTCTTCAAGCTTACTAATGGTATCGTTATATACTTGAATCATTTCATCATAATTGGGGTGAAATTGCGACCACTTGGCGTCCAGTGATACTTGTATATACTCCACTGATATATGAAAAACGCCCGTACCCTCAAAATTTCGAGGATACAGGCGTTCATCCATTATAACTTTTTCTTAATGTTTATTGTTTTTTGTCCCTTGCCTTCTTCTGATCCGTGGGTGTATCCAATAACATCAAAGTGCTCTCCAAGGCGTTTTGCCAAAGTTTCATAATTCGCTGCTTTCCCTCGCATGCAGGAAGATAAATGCACCACATCCACCCCGTTTTTTATCATTGTCTCAATTTTATGATCAATATCACCACCAGCATGAGAAAAAGTAACAAGCTGAACATCTTCTTCATATCTTTCAAAGGCATCCTTTCTCTGAAAGAAAGCGTTAAGACATCCCCTACCTGTACAACGTTGCATAGTTTCTTCCCTGACCAATATCGCTATTTTCACTTTTCACCTCATCATCCGAATACAAACTCCTATATTAGGTTACTTTCTACATTTTTTTGATTTGTTTGCTTCTTAACTGCCCACAAGCAGCATCAATATCTGTTCCATGCTCCAGGCGATTGCTACAATTAATACCTTGCTTTTTTAGTGTATCATAAAATGCCCGCATAGAATCTAGGTCGCTTCTTTGATATTGGCTGTGCTCATCCACTGGATTATAAGGAATTAAGTTAACATTTGTAAGATGCTTTTTATCACCAATCAAATGAGCAAGCTCTAGGGCATGTTCTCTACTATCATTCACGTTCTTTAATAAAATATATTCCAACGTAATCCTACGATTCGTTTTCTTCAAATAGTAAGTAACGGCCTGCATTACTTTTTCAATTGAAAAGATACGATTTATCTTCATGATCCGGGTTCGAAGTTCTTCATTGGGTGCGTGCAATGAAACCGCCAGATTTACTTGCAAGTTAGCATCGGCAAATTCTATAATTTTGTTTGCAAGACCACTAGTAGATACGGTAATACGTCTTCCCGCAATGGCAAGTCCTTTATGATCTTTAATAATCAGCAAAAAATCTACTATATTTTTAAAATTATCAAATGGCTCTCCGATACCCATTACCACAACATGACTTACCTTTTCATCTTGGTTCCTTTTATCTAAATAATGCTGGACTTTCATAATTTGTTCTACAATTTCGCCACTGGATAAATCACGATTTTTCGTCAGTAGTCCACTTGCACAAAAACTACATCCTATATTACAGCCTACTTGGGTTGTAACACAAACAGACAAACCGAATTTGTGCCTCATTAACACGGTTTCAATCAGGTTATCATCCTGTAACTTGAACAAAAATTTAATCGTTCCATCTTCTGATTCTTGGCGTAAATGTTCACTTAGGGTTTGGATGGCAAAATGATCTGCTAATAATTCAATACATTCTTTATTAACATCCGTCATTTCTGAGAAACTTCTCACCCGCTTCCTATAAAGCCAATCCCATACTTGCACTGCCCTAGACTTTTTATGTTCACGCTCCCCAAGCCATATTACCAGTTGATCTAATGTCAATCCATAAATGGATTCTTTAATCATTCATAATCCTCTTTTCCAAACTTAAAATCAATCCTATTCTCTTACGTTGTCAAAGTTACAATCTTTTTATTATTATCCCAAATATCCTAGGTTAAAACAAGGGAGTTAAAAAGCTAATTTAATAAGTTTCCTTTGGGTGGTAAATAAGTAACATTTGCTAAAATTAGTGTCTATTCAGCGTTTCATGTAAATTGTAAGTATAATAGGCTGACAGAGCAAAAAGAGCAAAATAGGAAAAGCCCATTTTTAGACGAAATCCTGGATCAGTATCATAATACGGATTCTCTCGATCTTTCCAAACTTCCCATGCTTTTTTTACTGCCAATATAGAAATTAAAATTCCGATAGGGTTGAAGAAGTACAAGGAAAAAAAGAGCATTATAGGAATACCAACGAGCCAAAGCTTTAAGGATATAGCAGTTACAATACGTCCACCATCAAGTGGATGGGCTGGAATCAAATTAAAAACAGTTAAAAAGAAGCCGAAATAAGCTAAAGCATATAGTAACATAGAGTCAAATATTTCTCCAATCCAAAGACATACAAATGCTCCCAAGGCTCCGAAAATTGGACCAGCAATGCCAACGATAGATTCAGTCTTTGCATCTTTCGGTGCTTCTTTCATTTGGATGATTGCACCGAGAAAAGGAATAAACATTGGCAAGCTCGTATTGATACCTAACCTTCTAGACGCAACCAGATGTCCCATTTCATGTACAAACAACAATAATACAATCCCTACTGCATATTTCCAGCCATATATAAAAGTATATATAACGACGGTTAGCATCATCGACAAGCCTGTAGTAAGGAATTTACCGAGTTTAAGGAATATAAGCGCTCCCTTTATGATTGCCCATATCTTTGAGGCTTTTAAAAGCAGTAGAACACCGCCGATGCTAGTAAACCAACCCCATCTACTTTTCTTTTTAGGAGGTTCTTGCTCAGAGTTAGCTTCTTCATTTCCTATAACTGTAATGTTATCTTTATTTTCATCCATAATTAGCATACCTCCTATTATTTATTAATCTCTGCCTTGACCTGGCCCTCTTGGCCACCCAAATCTACTATCAATGATTAGAATAGTTTGTCCATCTATGTATTTTGTATAATCTCCATCATACAGAATAGTAAAATCATGACTGACGGGATGCCATCCATCTTTTCCTATAAAAACTTCATTAGGATTGATAGCTTCGCTATCTAAGGATAAGCTAAATTTTATATAACTCCCATAAGAAAGCTGAAAATCAATTCCCTCTTCCTCTTCAGAAGCCGTGATATTGTATTTTATCTTATTTTGGCTTTTATTCACTTCAAGATAGTCACTATCGCCTTTATAGCTTTCTAAAACATTCTTAAATCGGCCGTCGGTACGCACCGTTCCACTAAAATTATGGATGCCCCCATTGGATGTAGTTCGCAAATGAACCCCCTCTTTATCTTGCCATAGAAAATATCCTCTAATCTTGCCTGGATCAAACACAGTCGGTCTATCATTAAAACTAGGCGAATAAGTTGCATACGTATAGCTGGTAAAACAAAGCCCAACCAACAAGGCAAGAACGAAAATTCTCCATTTCTTCATAGTTATCCCCCTAAAATTACGTTAACTTTATTATCATCTTTATTTTATAGTTAATATTCTCCACTTTCTTTTGATCCCCTTCTAAATTTATTTCTACGCAGTGTCTGGTGGTAAAGTTTGAATAGGATTCTCTAGTATCCGACACAAAAATGCACCACACTATTGAGTGAGTGGTGCATTTTTATTCGGTTTTATATTACTTTATGTCAAGTCTTGTAAAAAACTAGTACCGTACTCTGGCATCTTTACATTAAAGTTCTCTGCTATAGTAGCACCGATATCCGCAAATGTGGTTCTTATAGGCAACTCCTTCCCTCCAGAAAAAAGAGGGGAATAAATAAGTAAAGGTACGTATTCCCGTGTATGGTCTGTACCGCGATAAGTTGGATCATTTCCATGATCGGCAGTAATAATTAATAAATCTTCATTCGTCATTTTAGCCAGCACTTCCGGTAAACGAGCATCATATTCTTCCAGGGCTTGTCCATAACCACGAGGATCACGACGGTGTCCGTATGAGGCATCAAAATCTACTAAATTTAGAAAGCTAAGACCAGTAAATTTTTCATCAAAAACGGTTAGTAATTTGTCTATACCGTCCATATTCGATATCGTATGAATGGATTTCGTGACCCCTTCACCAGCATAGATATCAGAAATTTTACCTAAAGCAATTACTTCGTAATCAGCATCTTTCAACTCATTCATCACTGTACGACCAAAAGGTTTTAGCGCATAATCATGGCGATTGGCAGTACGAGTAAACTTACCTGGCTCTCCAATAAAAGGACGAGCAATAATGCGTCCTACTTTATAAGGCTCTTCCAGCGTAATTTTGCGACAAAACTCACAGATTTCATAGAGTTCTTTTATTGGAATTATTTCTTCATGTGCAGCAATTTGCAGAACAGAATCAGCAGAGGTATAAACAATGAGTGCTCCTGTTTTCATATGCTCTTCCCCTAGAGCCTCTATGATTTCGGTACCACTTGCTGGCCGATTAGCAATCACTTTCCGTCCCGTCTTCTCCTCAATTTGCTGAATTAATTCTTTGGGAAACCCTTGAGGGAATACGCGAAATGGTTTTTCCGTAAAAAGTCCCATGAATTCCCAATGGCCTGCCATTGTATCCTTGCCATTCGATAACTCTTGCATTTTCGTATAATAACCAAGAGGATGTTTTTCAGGCTCAATTCCTTCAATATCCCGTATGTTTGAAATACCGAGTTTTCCCATATTAGGCATATTTAAGCCACCACATGCTTGAGCAATATGACCAAACGTATCTACATTAACATCATCAAACTTCGCCGCATCAGGTGCTTCCCCTATTCCTACAGAGTCCATCACCACTAAATGAATTCGTTTAAACTTTGTCGTTACCATCTTTTTTCCTCCTTAGCAATACACAGCTATTAGAACATCCCACAATTGCTATAGTACACGCTTATTAGACATTATGATCATCCCATAAATATTTTATTACACTTTTATTATTAATAAACCTTTCTTACTAGCTACAAGATGCCCATTGATTGTTCTTTAGTAGTATATAGACTATATTTTCTTAGTATATCCAATATATAGGCAATAGTCCATCTCTCTTTACTTGCAAAAAACAGCTGTCCATATAAAGGACAGCTGTTGGGCCTGTAGCACTAACTATATTTAGTAGCTTTATTGACCTTTCGAAGTAATTTTTTTTAATGGTGCCGATTTCTAAAAAACATATTATGAGCATTTTCGATCACAGCACAGAAAAAGAAAAATGCACAAGTAACAGATGCCGTAAATCTTAATACTTCTAACGTTATAGAGCAAGACACATGCCACGGCCCAACGATTGGTTGAATCAATAAAATACCCAAGAAGACTGCTACTGATAATATAAATAAGGAAGTTGATGGATAGTTCTTAAGCATATTATCATCTCCTTAGTATTATTATATCACTCATACTTTATATATTCTACAATTTTATTGAATATTTGGAAAATTAAATTGGATTGCTCATTATTTCTCCAACCCGATAATGAGCAATCCAATTTAAAGTTTTTTAATAATAAGAGTTACGAGAACTATTCTTTTGTTACTTTTAACTTATCCCCTGAAAAAACGGGGCACCAAGTAGCAACCGACTTTCCCTTACCAAAAAAGCCAATGGGTGGTGCCCATCTTTCTCCACGCGTATGCATTGCTACCAATTGTCCTACATCTACTCTACGGCAAAATTCTTTTACCCCAATTGCTCGATATTCTTCCAACCGACTATCTACTGGAAAGAAAGCTATATCAAGCTTTAAACCATCTAATTTATCCATTTCTTTTATAAATAGATCTTTAGCCAACATAAGATTATATTTATGATCCCATTTCCAATGCCACCAATTAAGGTCGCCAGCATGAAATAGGCGCCAACCATCCACTTCCACAGCAAAAGAAACCCCTACATCGGTAGACCCATATGTTTTGACTCTTATGCCATCTTGCACACTCGTCTCGTAGGGACGCATATACTCAATTTTTTCCTCATTAACGCCAGGTAAGTTGTCAATATCATCACTCAAAAAAAATTTTGCTACGTTATTTTGCCACGTACTAATGATCGGATTAAAATGATCATGATGCCTGTGAGACGAAAAAACATATAGCATTTTCCCCGCTGCTATTAATTGGGCAACCGTACCTGCAGCATCTTGATAATAATCAAAAACCAGAACATGTTTATCTGTTTCTACGACAAAACCGCTATTTTCTAAATAAATTAATTCTAAATGTAATGACATCATAATTTCCTTTCTTATTGCAACACGTGAGTTCAAAGTTCAATTTTACAGTTCAGTAGGCTCATAATGGATTTCCCAAGTAAGATACCCTTTACGATTGGAGTCTTGAAAAATGCGCCTTTCCCGCACACTATATCCTACGACTGTTATCTGGATTGCCCTTCTTTCAGGGGGTAAAACGCGATCCCTTGTGCCAGGATAAATTGTTTCGACCTCACCGTTCTCCCATAAAATAATAAGCTTTGATTTTTCAGCATGCTCACCTTTAGCTTGGAAATTGACAACATTTATTTTCTGAGCAAACTTTCCTGCAATGACTTGTTTCAATTCTATTTTACCTTCAAAAGGAACTTCCTTTCCACTAATAACTCTAAGTGGTGTGATCTTCACAGCATCAAAAGGAATCGGTGTTTCCACTACTGGACTAGGAGATGATTGTGAAGAATCCGGAACTCCATTAAAAAACAAATACACGCCTATAAAAGCAAACACTACCATAGCACCAATAGTAAATGATCTCCAATGCATCATACCCCTCCTCTCCTAATACTATGTAAAATTAACAAATTTCATATCTATTTCGAATGAAGTATAATCTCATCCCTCACTTTTGTCAACAATTCCTATCGCAAAAGAACGTATTAAAATACACCTATCCTATAAAGGAAAGGTGTAAAAAGTTTGAAAATAACTATATACTAAGCAGTTATCTAATAAGACTAGCCACAGGCTTTACTTTTGAAATTCCCTTCCAATTATCAAGTTGGATAATTTTTCCATCAGAACATTTGATGATTGGATTTGGATTTAGAAACTCTCCCAAATGCACAATTTCTCCCTCTTGTCCGTCCGCTAGCTGTACAGAGTTTCCTAAGATACTATAGCGGAACTGTTCAAGAAAAGTAGTACAGATTCCAACATCTAATTTGGCAATCATGCCTGAAGCTAATGCATCTGCCGCCAAAAAAGGAGTTACTTTATTATTATACGCTCTATCAGAAGTCATTGCGTCATAAATATCTGCAATTGCAATAATTCTAGCATAAGGATGTATTTTTTCATGACTATAATTGCCAGGATAACCGCTACCGTCTAATCGTTCATGATGCTGTAAGATTCCAAAGACGACAGAGGGAGAAATTCCTGGTATACTGCTTAGCAAACGATAACTATGAGTGGCATGAAGTTGTGCTAACTGCATCTCATCTTTCGTTAGGGTACCTATCTTTCCTAATATTGATATGGGTATTTGAGTTTTTCCTACATCGTGTAATAATCCTGCGAGAATGAGTTGATTTATTGCCTCGGGGCTATAATGTAACCACTTGCCAATAAGTCCTGATAGTAAAGCAACATTAATACTGTGACAATAAGTATAGTCCTCGCGAGGCCCCTCCAAATTTAAGTAATTAATTGCAAATTGAGAAGCAACAAGAGGAGCTACTTGGTTGCAAGCTATATTTTGAAATTGACGCAATGGCACCTTCTTATCAACTATTATCGTTCTAAACAGATCTTTCACCTTGCTAACGGCATTCTGATAAATTTTAAGCTGCTCATTATCGAACAAGATCGATCCACTATCGACTAAGGACTGCTCTTTTATATCAATTTCAGATAAACCTAATCTTGATAAGCGTTTCAAAAGATTTTCATTTAGCATAGTACCCTCTGTTAGCAAAACCATGCCATTTCGATCTAATATAGGTCGTCCTACTTCCATGCCTGGCAAGATTTGAGATAATTTATAGCGACTAATTGCAACAGCCATCCTTGACCAACCTCCACAATATCCATATTAAACTAATTATACCATATAAAGCTAATTCCTATATATGTATTTCCAAATTATTCTGTTAGTATTTATAATTAAACTAAACATGTCATAGAACATCATTTTTTGATAATTATCAGCCGCTAAAAGGAATTTAAGCTATTAAGAAGAATGTCTAGTAGTAAGGAATGATAGTAATACTTCATCCCAAATCACTAATACGTTAGGCGGATGATCAAATATGAAATATGATTTTGACACGGTACTGGACCGATCCAGTAACTTTGCTGCTAAGTATGATGAATTGGGGAAAAAATTTGGGAAGGACGATCTCATTGCCTTGTGGGTTGCTGATATGGATTTCAAAGTGGCTAATCCTATCATTGAAGCAATTCAATCTCGTGCAGCGCAAGGAATTTTTGGCTATACCTCCAGACCGGATTCCTATTTTCAAGCAATTCAACAATGGCTTATGAATAAGCATGAATGGACTACGGATACGCAGTTGATGATCCACTGTCCAGGTGTTGTGCCATCATTAAGTTTATTGATTCAGCACTTTACACAACCAGGGGATAATATTATTATTCAGCCACCAGTCTATTATCCATTTTTTGATGTGGTAAAAAACAATGGACGGACACTCCTAGAAAATCCATTAAAGCTAGTGAATGGGCAATATGAAATGGATTATGATCATCTGGAAAGCTTAGCTAAAAGTGGCGCTAAGATGCTTCTTTTATGCAGTCCGCATAACCCAATTGGTCGAGTGTGGAGAAAAGACGAGTTAGTTCGCTTAGGCGAGATCTGTCTAGCACATGGGATTGTTGTTATTGCTGATGAAATTCATTCTGACTTAGTATTTTCTGGACATAAGCATACACCTTTTGCCATGATTTCTGAGGAATTCCGTAAGAACACATATACTTGCATTGCTCCTAGTAAAACCTTTAATTTAGCAGGTTTACAGGCATCTATTACCATTTTTCCCAATGCTAATGATCGTAATAAATTTGATGAAATATTAGGAAACCTAGATATAAGAAGAAATAACTGCTTTAGTTTAGTAGCATCAGAAGCAGCTTACCGTTATGGTGATGAATGGTTACAGCAAGTCAAGGAGTATATTGAAGGCAATTTTTCCTTTATTCAAGATTTTTGCAAAAAAAATATCCCCCAAATTCATCCCAACTTCCCAGAAGGCACTTATCTAGTCTGGATTGATTGTCGTAAGTTAGGAATGAATAAAGATGAACTTCACAACTTCATGATTAACGAAGCAAAACTTGCTCTGGATGACGGATATTGGTTTGGTGATGCCTATGCAGGTTATATGCGGTTGAATGCAGCTTGTCCTCGAAGCATCATCGCTCAGGCACTAGAGCGTTGGCAAAACGCCATAGAGAAAAGAATACGTTAATAGATATTTCTTGTCCCTTGCTAGATGCAAGGGCTTTTTTTCGCGGAACAGAAAGTATAACACCTGATTGGCAATATTTCTTATGAAACATTGCCAATCTTTTTTTAAAATTATTAATAAATACTCTATATCAATTGAATCGGCTCTACTTTATTACACCCTTTTTGATAATCATACAACCATACAATTTACGCTCTGTCGTTGCAACTATGGCATAAGCCTTTCTTGTTCTTTCATAGAAGGCAAAACGCTCTACATATTCGATTACTTTATCACCCCGTTCCTCATACCTACTAACCACTGTTTTTATATCCTCATGAATTTCTGGAATCGTTGTATCCCCCGGCGCCACTTGCATTAAGGAAACAGGATGATCTACATAACTATCCAAAGGATAAAATTGCAAAATTGCATCCAGTAATTGAGGAACACCATGACCGTCACAGCGAACGAGCCTTTTACCATTACTGGCTGCAGGATAGTTGGCATCTCCAATGACTAAATCATCGCCATGCCCCATCTCATGTAATATTTTTAAAAGTTCTGGTGAGATAATATCAGGAATCCCTTTTAACACAGTAACTCCTCCTAACTATTTTTCCCTTCAAGAGCCAGTTTATTTTCCATATTTCTTTGAAATTGATCTACAATAACTGCAATTACAATAACCAGACCTTTAATTACCATCTGCCAGAATTCGGAAACGCCGATCATAACCATACCATCACTTAATACGCCAATAACAAATGCACCAATGAGTGTCCCACCGATGGTTCCGATACCACCAGCCATAGATGTTCCCCCTAATACGGCTGCGGCAATCGCATTCATTTCCCAGGTATTTCCGGTGGCTGGATGAGCTGCTACCAACTGGGAGGATACAATTAGCCCTACCAAGGCAGAGCAGAAACCAGAAACCATGTAGACTAACATTTTAACCCGATTTACTCGAATCCCAGAAAGTTTAGCTGCTTTTTCATTTCCGCCTACGGCAAAGATATGCCAGCCCCAAGGTGTTTTCTTAAGAAGATACGCTACAGCTAGGCCAACAAGAATCATAAGCCAAATGGAAATAGGTATTCCTAAAACACTGCCCGCACCTAAGATAGGAAAGCCTTCATTACCCAAGCTGGAATTACCCACTAGATTGGGGAAAGTTTCTCCATTAGAACGAATTAAGGCAAATCCTCTAGCCGCGTACATGGTACCTAAGGTTGCTATAAAGGGAGCTACATTAAATTTAGTAATTAGCAGTCCGTTGACAGCCCCTACACCTGTTCCCATCAATAATGCAAAGAGCATGATAATAAATACATTAAAATAAATAGTAACTCCAAACATATTAAGCCGTAATCCCTCATGAATAAGCCCGCCCGCAATCATCCCAGCAAGCCCAACAATAGAGCCCACTGATAAGTCAATTCCACCACTAATAATAACAAGGGTCATACCAATGCCCAACAAAGCATAGAGGGCAACATGCTTAGCTATGAGTATTAGACTATTTGCCGACAAAAAACTTGGTGTAAGAAAGCTAAATATAATAATTAAAAGAATTAAGGCTATAAACGTTCTAGCTTTTAATAAAAGCATCCCTAGTGACACGTTTTTTGTATGTACTCCTTCTATCTGATTCATTATTTTGCTCATAGTAGGTAGTCTCCTTTTACTCTTAAGAAATATTCTTAACTTTCGTTGCGTGATGCCCTACACCTGAAGCCTTAACAAGAGCTTCCTCTCTAATCTCATCCCCACTTAATTCAGCAGTTACTTGTCCGTTAGATAAAACAATGATTCTGTCAGAGATTCCTATAATTTCCTTCAATTCTGAGGCCACTATAATAATACCCATACCTTCTGCTGCAAATTTATTCACAATTTTAAATACATCGGCTTTGGCACCTATATCAATTCCCCTTGTGGGTTCATCCAATAGCAGCACTTTAGGTGAAGTAAGAATTCCTTTGCTAATCACAACCTTTTGCTGATTGCCACCACTCAACGAAAGGATTGGTAAATTTCTATCTGCTACCTTAATCTCCAAATTTTTAATAGCTTTTGTTATGTTCTCATTTTCCCTCTTAGGGAGTAAATGGATGCCCTTCGTATAATCCCATAAACTTGCTAATGTCATATTTTTTCCGATAGAAAGGGTTTGCACTAACCCTTCTCTTTGTCGATCTTCTGGTATATGGGCAAATCCTTTCTGAATTTGCTCCCAAATCGACTTTGGCCTAATTTTTTTACCTTCTAGGTAGATATCACTTGTAGCTTCTGGGTGCATCCCCATCAAACATTCAATTAGTTCTGTGCGTCCTGCGCCTAACAGGCCATATATCCCTACTATCTCCCCTTTGCGCACAGAAAAAGTAACCTTATCTAGCGTATAACCGCCTCCTTTACGAGGTAAGGTTAAGGACTCAACACGTAGAATTTCATCGCCAATTGGCTTTTCTTGTTTATAATTCATATTGGTATTGTTGTGACCTACCATCTTTCTTACAATCCAAGGAATATCAATATTCTTAACTTGATCTTGTTCAATCAATTTACCATCACGAAGCACAGTAACATAATCACCGATACGCATAATTTCTTCTAACCTATGAGAAATATATATAATAGAAATTCCTTGTTCTTTCAATTCCTTAATCAATCGAAATAAAACTTCTACTTCAGCTGTGCTGAGTGATGAAGTTGGTTCATCCATAATTAAAACATGTAAATCTTGTTGAGCCATGGTCTTCGCTATTTCAATTATTTGTTGCTGACCTACCCTTAGATCACTTACGGAAGTATCGGGATGAATGGGGTGTTCAAGTCTCTCGAGAAGAATCTTTGTTTTTTCAATATGTTTTTTATGATCTAAGATTATTCCATATTTTGTATTTTCCCGACCCATAAAAATATTTTGTGCTACAGTAAGATTAGGAAACAAATTTAATTCCTGGTGAATAATACCGATCCCTTTTGCTGATGCATCACGTGTATCATTAAGGCATATTTCCTCTCCGTTTAAATAAATACTACCTTCCGATGGTTTTTCAATTCCGGCAATGATTTTCATTAAAGTCGACTTACCAGCCCCATTTTCTCCAATTACTACATTCACCTTGCCCCGATATACATTAAAATCCACCTTGTGCAAGGCTACGGTACCAGGATATATTTTACTTATGCCTCGGGCCGTTAAGCACAGCTCATCACCCATCATTTACCTCCTTCCACTAACTCCATTTTTATTGGCGTTAGAAGTATTTCACTCGACGACGCAAAGGTGAAAACGCCGATAAAATTCACTTCTTTTCCTTTAGCAAGGGTAGCGTCAAATTTTCCTAAGAGCGTCTCCGTAATTTTTTTATGAAAAGCATTTGATAATTCTGCAAAAACCATTTGGTTTTTAAAATCATCATATTTAATAAATTCAAGAGAATCGCGTACTGCTGTACCTTTAATAACAGGTCCTAGCTGTATTTTAAAATCCGTTTTACCATCAAAAGGGGCAATATCTATATCTAACGTGCCAACTCTAGATTCTTTATTAACATTTAGAACTTTCCCTTTGCCTTTGACAATAAAATTCCACGGACTACCTTCCTGTGCACTCCTAATTCCATATTTCTTACCAGCTTCATCCACACTAATTTTAGTTTCTTTAATAACCTCACCTACATCATTTGCCTTTTCGTTTATTGTCAAAAGCACCTTGCTATCCCATATGGAATCTACAAATTGATTGGCATCAAAGCTTTCATCTTGAAAATAAAAAGTGGTCCCCTGTTTACTATTCTTATTTTTGTCATGAGGAACCACAGTATAAAGCTTACAGCCAGAAAACAAGATCGATGAGAATAAACATATCACAAGTAACATAGTAATATTGATTTTCCTAGTGCAATGACTTTTTAAACCCGTTTCAGCATGCAATTTACAGATAGATTTAATTATTTTTTCCATACTATTTCTCCTCATCAAATTGTCAATTGATTACATTATGTCAGGATAGTGTGTTATGCCTATCCTGACATATTCCTTCCCTAATTCTTATTTATTTTACAGCGAAGGTTTCTAATTTTTTAGCATTTTCTCCATTGATTAAGACACAGTCTATTAATTGCTTTTCTTTTTCTCCTGTTGAACCATTCTTCAGAAATTTATCAGCTTGTTCTACAGCCATCTGTGCGATACGAAAGGCTGGTTGCAGAACAGTAGCCTTGATATCACCAGCAATAATGGAATCTCTTACATCATTGCTTCCATCAAAACCTACTACGATTACGTTTTTCAAACCGGCAGCCTTAATAGCAGCTATTGCCCCCATTGCCATGGTATCATTACCGCAAATTACACCTTTAATATCTTTATTAGCTTGGATAATAGATTCCATTTTTGAATAAGCTTCTGTTTGGCTCCAATTTGCACTTTGGCGGGCAACAGATTTTAATTCTGGATATTGGTCAATTACATCATGATAGCCTTTCGAACGTATACCTGCATTTGTATCTGATTCCTTACCCACAAGTTCAACATAATTTCCTTTTTCACCCATCAACTTAACAAATTCTTCTCCACCTAACTTAGCTCCCTGAAAATTATTAGAAACGATTTGTGATACGGCACTACCTGTCACATTAATTTCACGATCGATAAGAAAAGTAGGAATTCCAGCATCTTTTGCCTTTTTCACAGCAGCCACAGTTGCATCTGCACCAGCATTGTCACAAATGATCGCAACTGCTTTACGCGCAATTGCCGTATCAAACATTTCATTTTGCTTATTAGCATCATCATCATGCACTAATGTCAATACTTCGTAACCAAGTTCCTTTGCTTTGGCTTCTGCACCTACGGCCTCGGATTTAAAGAATGGATTACTATGAGATGGAGTAATGATAACTACTAATTTTGATTTAGGAGATTCTTTTTCAGCTGACTTCGCAGCATCGGGTTTTTGTCCGCCACAACCGGAAACTAAGAGAGCGAGCATACTGACGATTAAGAGACCAAGGAACATAAACTTACTGATCTTTTTCATCTTTTCTCCCCCTTTGATATGATTTTATTTATACTCTTTTCCCTGAGAAAAAGAATATAGACCTAAAGCTATCCATCTACTTGGTTAGAACCCTTGCGACCGCTTCTTTCCACCCCTGATAATACTGTTCCCTCACATGCCCTTCCATCATAGGAGTATAGCATTCTCCTACCTGCCTTAACTTTTCTAAATCCATCCTGTTCCAAATGCCAATTCCAAGCCCCGCCATATATACAGCACCCATTACGGATAATTCTGCTACCTTCGTTCTTGCGACTTGGATATTGAGCATATCAGCTTGAAATTGCATTAAAAATGAATTTTCCGTTGGTCCACCGTCTACCCTTAATTCCTTGATATATATACCTGATTCTGCTTGCATGGTTTCAATAGCATCCTTAATTTGATAAACGATAGATTCTAAGGCGGCTCTTATAATATGTTGTTTGCCTGTTCTCCTAGACATACCAAGGATCGCGGCCCTGGCATCTGCATCCCAGTAAGGTACACCAAGTCCAACAAAGGCAGGGACCATGTAAACCCCTTCATTATCTTCAATACTTTCCGCTATGCTTTGCAGCTTAGAAAAATCAGTAAATATCCCTAATTCATCTTTTAGCCACTTCAAAGAATCTCCTGAACAATGAACGATCCCTTCTAATACATACTCTACTTTTCCATCAATTACCCAAGCGATCGATGTTACCAAGCCATTCCCTACTACCTTATATTCTGATCCAATATTCATGAGTACAGATGAACCTGTACCGTAGGTTGCCTTTACCGAACCAGGTTCAAAGCAATTTTGCCCAAATAGAGCAGCCTGCGAATCCCCAATAACACCGGAAATAGGAATACTATGCGGAAAAAGTTCCCCAGCTTCGGTATAACCAAAAGTTGCATTAGAAGATTTTATCTCTGCCATCATTGTTTTTGGAATATTAAAAATAGTAAGAAGGTCGTCATCCCATTGAAGAGTTTTTATATTAAATAAAAGCGTTCTGCTGGCATTCGTATAATCTGTCCCATGAACTTTTCCGCCTGTAAGCTTCCAGATGAGCCAAGTATCAATGGTACCCATTAATAGTTTGCCTGCCTGTGCCTGCCCTATAAGGGGAGAACCCCCATTCTCTAAAATCCATTTCACCTTCGTTGCCGAAAAATAAGGGTCAAGCAAAAGACCAGTCCGATCTTTTACCATACGTTCCAGCCCTTGCTCTTTTAGCTTGGAACATATTTCCTGGGTTCTTCGGCACTGCCATACAATCGCATTATAAACGGGGATCCCAGTGTCTTTATCCCAAACGACTACCGTCTCACGCTGATTGGTAATCGCAAGAACATCAATACTAGTTGATGAAATATTGGCTTTTTTGAGTACATCAACTAAGATACCTTTCACATTTTGATAGATTTCTATAGGATCATGCTCAACCCAGCCTGGCTTAGGATAATGTTGCTTGTGTTCTCGTGCCATTTGGGCAACAATTAATCCCTCTCTGTTTACTATCATCGCTTTTGAAGCCGATGTACTCTGGTCAAGGGCAAGGATATAACCATTGTTCATTCTTTCCTACCCCACTTTACTTCAATAATTCCAAAGCAATTTTTTTAATATTTTTAACGCAAAGACCATAATACGCAAATACTTCTTGAGCTTTTCCAGCTATAGCAGGTTCATCCAAAATACCAAGAATTTTTACCGGTGCTGGATGATTCTGCGCTACCACTTCAGCAACTGCTGAGCCCAAGCCACCAAAAATACTATGTTCCTCTATCGTAATGATCTTGCCTGTTTCTCTAGCTGCTTTAATAATCGCTTCTTCATCTAACGGCTTAATGGTATGCATATTTAAGACCCTACAATTAATTCCCATATGTTTCAATTCAACAGCACTATCAACTGCTACTTTCACCATTTCCCCAGTTGCTATTATTGTAAGATCCTTTCCTTCTGCCAAAGTGACTGCCTTGCCAATTTGGAATTCATACTCTTCAGATTGATATACATCGGCAACTGCATTACGGCCAATTCTCATATAAGCAGGCCCCTTATGGACAAGTAAAGCTTCGACCGCCAGTTTTGTCTCAAATCGATCAGCGGGAAGTACAATAGCAACGCCTGGAATGGCCCGCATTACCGCAAGATCTTGTAATGAGTGATGAGACATGCCAAGGGCTCCATAGCTTACCCCACCACTGATACCGATTAGCTTTACATTCGTTTTTGAATAAGCAACATCTACTTTTATCTGCTCGATACTACGCATGGTTAAAAAACAAGCCGGTGAAGCGACAAAGGGTTTCTTGCCCGAAGCAGCAAGGCCTGCAGCAATCCCAACTAAATTCTGCTCAGCAATCCCTACCTCAATAAGCTGTTCCGGCAATTCCTTGGCAAAATTGGTCATAGAAGCTGATCCCCGAGAATCACTCGTAAGAACAAGAATGTCCCTATCTATTTTGCCAAAAGCAATGAGTGCATCACATATGATTTGTCTATTTGGTATGGAATTCATGCTTGCACCCCTCCGTTCCTGATAGTTCTTGTAGCGCCTGTTTGTATTCTTCTGCCGTAGGTACTCCATGGTGCCAATGAGGCACATTTTCCATATACGATATCCCTTTGCCTTTGGTTGTATATGCCATAACCAAAGTCGGCTTCCCTTTTATCCTTGGCACCTCTTCGAATACGCTGCGCATTTTTTCTATATCGTGTCCGTCGGCAGAGATCACTTCCCAGCCAAAGGCTTTCCACTTTTCTTCTAAGGGCTCCAGTCCCATTACAAAGTCTGTCGTTCCTGAAATTTGTAATTTATTGCGATCAATTATACCAACTAAATTATCAAGTCGATAATGTGCTGCCGCCATAGCAGCTTCCCATATAGATCCTTCAGCCTGTTCCCCATCCCCCATCAAGGTAAATACTCGATAGGATTTTTGATCTTTTTTAGCTGCTAATGCCATACCCACAGATATAGAAAGACCATGTCCTAATGCGCCAGTATTCATTTCTACTCCTGGAACTTTATTATTGGGGTGCCCAAGTAACCTACTACCAAACTGACTAAAGGTTTCAAGTTCTTCTTTTGGGAAAAAGCCTTTATCGGCAAGTATCGCATAGTAAGATTCAACTGCGTGCCCTTTACTGAGAATAAATCGATCTCTATCAGCTAACTGTGGATTTTGTGGATCTATATACATGCTACTATAATATAGCGTAGTCAAAATATCCGCGTTGGATAGTGAGGAACCCGTATGACCTGTTTTTGCCTTATAAACCATTTCGATTACATCTTGGCGTATTTGTCTTGCTTTTCCCTTTAACTCTTCCGTAGTAACCAACAGGCTCATCCTCCTCAAATGTTAATTTTTGCCACGTAAGAATGCTTCAATTTGTTCTTTAGTTGGATCCACTGGATCAGGCTGCAAACCAGGTATATATTTACAGGCTTCAAAAAGAGCTGGAATTACGTCCTGGTGTATACCTACGCAATGATGTACATAAGGGCCAGTCACTAACTTTTCTTCCCACAAAGGCCAATCGTTAACTTCAATCCATAAGTAAGTCCCTCGAGTAAATGCACCTTTTATACCCTTTGCCTTACCCAAAAATAAGGAATATTCACCATGGTCACCATCAAAACGAACAATTGATACATTTCCACCTTTGATTTCACTTTCATGGGTGCCTGGGGCATGAGAATCAAATAAGAAATGATGTCTAAATCGAGGTGTACATTCCTTATCTACCAGAGATATGGGGAAATTTCCACAATGAAATAATAATTCGGCATTGGCATTCTTCTCATCCCTAACTGTTAAGTCAGCAAAGAAAGGCGCTGTTGTATCCATAGCTGCTGCTTGGGCCATCACAGCCGTTATTGCCCCATGTATATCCGTTTCGCATACCGCTGGTATACCTTCATCCGTCAATAATGCATTGGCTAGGCAAGGCATGATACCGATACTATTTTGCAATGCTGTCCAGCATTGTATAGCCATAGCAGAACACCCATGATCTTTAATCAATTTTGATAAAGCAACCTTTAATGCCGCTACCCTTGTGATGGAAACATCATCTACTTCACTGCAATCTAATTTCGAGGTAATTAATTGAATTGTGTCTGTAAGCTCTATAGCCTTTTCTCTTTCCACTTGCTCAGTTAAGTCCTTAATATCTTGCAATGTTACTGGATAAACTTCAATCCCAAACTTTTCGAGAAGTTCCCCTTCATTACAAATCATTGTCCAAAAGCCAGCTGGACGGGTAGACACTTGTAAGATTCGCAAGCTTCTCACTTTTTTCACTACATTGCTGGCAGCAATAAAATTTTTAAATCCTCTAGTGAACACAGGATCTTCCAATGTGCTATTCACGATATATGTATAGGGAACATTAAAACGTCGCAGTACTTTGCCAGTAGCAAATAACCCACATTGGGTATCCCTCAGCCGACTTCCATCTGCTAATGGCGCTTCGTCTCTAGGCCCCCATAGGAGTACTGGTTTTTGCAAAGCCTTTGCAATTCGCGCTACTGTATCTTCTGTACCAAAATTACAATGAGGAAAAAATACAGCATCTACTTCGGCCTCTTTAAATCGTTTAATAATTTTCTTTGCATCTTCATCATTATCAAACAAGAGTCCCTCTTTATTTATGCCTTCCAGATCAACGATATCAATATCAAACTGAGAAATTTTTTCTAAGATCAGTTTTTTAAACTTATGGGCATCTTCTTTACTAAATACGAAACGCCGTGTAGGAGCAAAACCAAGCTTAATTTTCTCTCTCATACCCTCTACCCCTTTTTTATAATTTAAGATCTTAATTGTAAAACACTATCTCTAATGATCAGTTCCGTATTCACCTCGATTCTTTGCGTAACCCTCTCTTTATTGCCTTCTATATTTTGAAGTAGTCTTTTAACTGCAGTACTGCCAATATCTTGCTTAAAAACTTTACTAGTCGTCAACCGGGGACTGGTAATTTCACAAAATGGCATATCATCAAAACCCACTATGGATA
This sequence comes from Pelosinus sp. UFO1, assembly GCF_000725345.1. Taxonomy (NCBI): domain Bacteria; kingdom Bacillati; phylum Bacillota; class Negativicutes; order Selenomonadales; family Sporomusaceae; genus Pelosinus; species Pelosinus sp. UFO1. Next base: position 1,968,918 of record NZ_CP008852.1, on the reverse strand, counting down.
CATCTTCTGGAATTCGAATCTCTCTCTCCTTTAAAGCTCGCATTGCACCAAAAGCAATGATATCATTATCAGCAACAAAAGCTGTGGGTAATTCAATATCACCTTTTTCTAACAAAGCCTTCATATCTCTATAAGACCCTTCCATAGTTGGTTCCAAGAAAAGTTCAAATTCTGCATTACTTTGGATTTTAAACTCTTGTAACGCATCTTTAAATCCAGCCTTTCGATAGTAAAAATTATTAATAGGTAACGTACTATGAAGATACCCAAATTGGGTATGTCCCATTTGCACCAAATATTTTGTAGCTCGATAGGAAGCATCCCTATTGTTAATCAGTACACAATCAAAATTTTCTTCTTTAAAATAACTATCTAATAGGACGATGGGTATATCAAAATCGTAAAAAGGAGCTAAATCTGCTAGACACATTTCAGTAGCTAAAATAATTAGGCCTTGAGAATACTCAGCGGCAACCGTATGAATAATTTCTTCACACTCACTATGATATACATGGGAAATCAATAATTCGTATCCCTGGTTCCTACACTCATTTGCAATTCCCTCAATTAATGATGAAAAGAATGGAGTATCAGATACAATCAGACCATGTTTTTTATAAATAACAAAGCGAATAGTTTTTTGCCTCTTACCCGATTCCTTGTAATATTCTAGTTCTTTGGCGGCTCTAACAATTTTTAGCTTTGTTTCTTCACTAACACCCTTCCGATTATTAAGTGCATTCGATACAGTCGCTGGCGATACGCCTACTCTATTTGCTATATCAGTAATATTTTTTTTCTTCATTTTACTCCTCTGTTGGCTATGAATAGTACGCATATAGAGTATTTATCCATACCATTCTTTAATTAAAAATTTTATCTTCTTTGTTAAGATTAAAATAGCTGATGAGCTTCGACTATCACCATCTGTACAGCGACTTCCATCTTTTCCCTATGCTTGAGAATATGCCTTTAGTTAGTACATTAGTACTAAAAGTTTTTAGTATTACTACCTAAAAAATTAACTATATTGTTTAGTTTTCTTATATAAAAACATTACTTCAAATATGCGAACCCCACTCATTTGAGTGGGGTTCGCATTTATAAATATAAAAAAAGACTTACCCATAGGTAAATCTTTTTTCTTATTGGCAGAATATAGCCCGCAATATCGTTTCTTTTATATGTCCAAACCTGCGACTCGCAGGTGGGCATCCTAGTATGCTTTTGCCATCCACTCAAAGGTGGCCCGACATCCACATAACATTAGATTCCCTAATGTTAACAGTAGGTTGGACATATAAAAGATAACGAATATCGCAGGCAAGAATTCCTTTTAACGAATGCTTTACGCTATATAGTATGGCGTGAAAGAGAAAATCGATACCTGGTACTTTTTCTTAAGTAATGTATACACTTTGTTAACGCTTTGAGCAACTAGTTTATGTTATCCCTATGAGAACTGCAGGATTACTACCATTATATTTCTTGTATAAATTCTTTTTATCTTTAGAGACAATTCATCTACTTCGCGATATACTAAGTATATTGTTTCCATTTTTATCTATATTACATTTAACATTATTACAGGTAGGGGTGATTAATTTGTTATATCGAAAGTATGGCAAGACAAATGAAATGGTTTCCGTTTTAGGATTTGGCTGTATGAGACTTCCTATTATTGATGGTGATACGACTCATATTGATGAGAACAAGGCAATCAAGATGATTCGTCATGCGATAGATGAAGGCGTAAACTATATCGATACTGCCTATCCTTATCATGGCAAAGGCATGGAACATGGCGGAGAAAGTGAACCCTTTGTTGCAAAAGCACTAAAGGATGGCTATCGAGAGCGTGTGAAGTTAGCTACTAAACTCCCCAGCTGGTTAATAAAAACAAGAACAGATATGGACAGATACTTAAATGAGCAATTAGAAAGGCTTCAGACAGATACCATTGATTTTTATTTAGTGCACACACTGAATGCTACTACATGGCCTATATTAAAGGAAGCTGGAATTTGTGATTTTCTAGACCAAGCCATCAAGGATGGTAGAATTAAACATGCAGGATTTTCCTTCCACGAGAGAATTGGCCTGTTTAAAGAAATCGTAGACTATTATGATTGGTCCTTCTGCCAAATTCAATATAATTATTTGGATGAAACCTATCAAGCTGGCAAAGAAGGCCTAGAATATGCAGCAAAAAAGGGACTAGGTATTGCCATTATGGAACCACTTCGTGGGGGGAAGATTGCTGAAAATCTCCCTGAAGATGCTCTTACCTTTTTCAATCAGGCAGATAATAAGCGAACTCCAGCGGAATGGGCTTTGCGTTGGGTCTGGAATCATCCAGAAGTTTCTGTTGCCTTAAGTGGGATGACAACTATGGATCATGTTACTGAAAACATAAAAATTACCCAAGATGCCCAGGCAAATTCTTTAACAGAAAAGGAAATAGGCATTATTAATCAAGTAAAAACTCTTTTCAAAAAACGAATAAAAGTCAACTGTACAGCCTGTGCCTACTGTATGCCTTGTCCTGCAGGCGTAAACATTCCAGGTTGTTTTACAATTCTCAATGACTATTTGATCTCGGGCGGTACACCAGAGTTAAAAGATCGGTTTAAGCATTTATATAATTTCCGTGTAGGCGCTGCAGCCCATGCATCCAAATGCGTAGACTGTGGCAAATGTGAAAGTCATTGTCCACAAGGCATCTTAATTCGTCAAGAATTGAATACGGTTAAAGAATTATTTGAATCCATTTAGTACATAGAAAACTCCTGCAATTTTCGCATTGGAAATTTTGCAGGAGTTTTTTTCGAGCCTCTACCAATTTAATCACTTCTTTTCTGTTTTCATCATGACTGCACCCTCTTCACTATCGACTATCCATATGGTAGCATCAACTGGATGGTATATATTTTTATAATAAAAAGTCTCTGTTTTTCCTTCCTGAGAGTGAACTACCTTTTGATAAACCTCGCCACATGCAAATTCGACTGATAACTCAAATACTTGTACATGGTCAGCTTCAGTGCCTTCATTTTTCCAGCACTCAAATAAACTCCATAAAACCCTTTGTATATCTAGTCCAATATCAGCAAGCAATGAATCACTAGATTTTTCCTCATTACACATTAAACAACACCCCCATGTTCTAACATATGAAATGAAAAACAATTCTAGAATCTAAAACTCACGTAGACAGCCGGGATCATTTCCGGCTTGTTTTATTTCCGTTCTACAAACCACTTACCTTCATTAGAAAATAAATAAACTTGTTTATTATAGATCCGGCAAGTATACCGCATCCCTATGCCCCCGCCTTTGAGTGATGCAGCTTGCCGAACATCAAGCAGACGATCAATTTCAAAAATTCGTCCATCTTCCCACTTAATCGTTAAAGGACGAATTTTGCCATTAACGTCATGTTCCGCTGTGACTTGTACAAAAACTTTTCCCATTTTAGCACCTACCTAAAATATGATATTGGATGTATAACATGATCTTCCTTGGGATTGAAACCAGTAAGCTGTCTATCAAGTAACATAGCACAACGCTGGACACTATAATGTCCAAAACGTTTATGTAGATTATCTATAGTAAACTCCAAGTTTTCTGCATCCAACTGACTATTTTCAAATAAACCAAGCTGCACATGCCCCTCAGCTGTTACTAGATCACTCCCCCTAACTCCAAGACTACGAATTGGCTTATCCCATCGATAATTTGCTTGAAATAATTCCATCGCCCTTTTTGCTATCTCATTCGACAAAAACGTTGGATCGGGAACTTTGGCCTGTCTCTCAAAAGATAATAGTTCACTACTGCGTGCAGTGATAGAAACCGTTTTACATTTAAGACCGTGTTTTCGTAACCTAGCTGCCACACTCTCTGCCAGCACATAGATAATTAATTTAACATCTTGATTATTTACTAAATCTCTTGGCGTTGTCGTGCTGTTACCTACCGATTTGATAAGAGTTTCTTCCCCTACTTGCTTTACTGGAGCTGAATCAAGGCCGTTTGCGAAATGCCACAACGTCTCTCCCCAGACTCCTAACAATAGCTTTAAATCATTCCGATCCCGGTTGGCTAGTTCCCCAATGGTATATATAGCGCGATTTGCAAGTTTACGTCTAGTCGCGCGACCAACATATAAAAGTTCGCCAACTGGCAGGGGCCACACAACCTGCTGAAAATTTTCTTCTGCAATAACCGTTGTAGCATTTGGTTTTTTTAGATCACTGCCAAGCTTAGCAAAGATTTTATTCCATGATACGCCGACAGATCCTGTAAGTCCAAGCTCATCCTGTAAGCGCTGCCTAATTTGATTTGCAATAGCAAAGCCAGAACCGAATATTTTTTCTGTACCAGAAACATCAAGCCAAGCTTCGTCGACTCCAAATGATTCAACTTGGTCTGTATAATCTGCGTATATTTTTCTCGCCATTCTAGAAAACTGCAGATATTTAGCAAAATCTGCTCGTACCATTACTAATTCTGGGCACTTTTGCTTTGCTTCCCAATTTGCCTCACCGGTTTTGATTCCTAGGGCCTTGGCAGGGTAGTTTTTTGCCAAAACTATGCCATGACGTGCCTCAATATCACCGCATACAATAACAGGTTTGCTGCGTATTTCAGGCCTATACAAACACTCTACACTGGCATAAAAATTATTAAGATCTACGTGTAAGATGGTGCGCTTCATCTATCTTACCTCTCTTTTTAAATCGAACATATGTTCTAAAGTATTATAGAATTAGGAAATATAAAAAGCAAGTAACAATTATTGGCAATAAAAAAAGCCACCCACCCGTAGGTAGATGGTTAAAAAGAAAATTCATTTTTTCTTCTGTGCGGGGGCTGCTACGTTAAACATCCGTATAACCCATAAAAGTATAATGGCCCCTACAGTAGCTGAAATTATTGATCCGATTGTACCATATGCGCCGATGCCCAAAAGATTAAAGGCAAAACTACCAATAAAAGAACCTACAACACCTGTTACCAAATCACCCCAAAGACCAAAACCTCCACCTCTGGAAATCATGCCAGCTAGCCATCCAGAGATCAATCCAATTAATAAAAACCATAACATTTTAATCGCCTCCTTATAAATAGCGTTCCCAATAATCCTATTTTAATTTGGCATAAATTTTAAAATAGAAAAAGCCATCACCTAATGAAAGGTGGGATGACTAGTATTTTCTACTATTCTTAATATTTTGTAAGAAGTTTAGCACCAATTATAATTCCCGAAACCTTGACCAAGTCCATACTTGAAACCATAATTGTAGTCAGGTTTGAAGTCATTTCTGAAGATATGACCAAATCCATGCCTGAAACCAAAACTACAACCATAGCCGAAGCCATAACCGAGTCTTCCAAACTCATTCCCAACCACCTCAAATAATCTTTTACTACATACTATGTAATTAAGCCGAAAAAGATCACCATAAGATTATGTAAAGAACACTATAGCCGGAAAATATAAAAGCAAATAACATTTTCTTATAATCTTATAACAAATGCGGAACATTAATCAGAGGTGTTAACATGAAATGTCCGATGTGCGGTATAAACACTACATTTGATTTTTCCCATTGTCCTCATTGCGGGTATAAAATGCCTTTAGCAACTGAACAACCATTACCAAATTGGAGAAAATTACCGGGTTTTCGTTCTAAGACGCCATGGAAAATACTAGTTGCTATAGTTATTTATATCTGGATATTACTTGCAATGATTGCATCCTTATTTAGTGGTTTGGTTCTCTCTTAAAAGCATAGCGCAAATTCGGCCGGGTATACTTTCATAAAAGTGCAAATATAAAAATTAACCCTCCTTGGATTTTTCTCCAAAGGGGGTTAATTCTTACCGTGGATTTAGGAGCATGTCATATACTTAACTCTTATAGCTTAATAAAAATTTCTCAACGGTTTCCAACGAAGGCAATCCCTTTCTTCCGCCAAAGGATTGGGTATTAAGGGCAGCAACTGCACTAGCAAACTCGGATGTTTTTTTCAATGACATGTTTTGGATTAATCCATATAAGAATGCCCCATGGTAACTATCGCCACATCCTGTTGTATCTACTACATTTTCGATCTTAAAGGCAGGTTGACGAAAGCTACCGATGTCATTGCTAAAAACCCAGCTGCCGTTTACTCCATCTGTAATTACGACAAGCTCTGGACCGTTTTTCAGCAACATTTCCCCAGCATGTTCAATTGAAGTACCGTTAGCATAGGCAAGGGCAAAATCCTTGGCGACAATACAAATATCTACCTTTGGCACAATAAGCCGCATACCAAGGTGATATCGGTTTGCCCCACCATCAAATGATACTTTGACTCCTGCTTTTTTCGCAATATCAATGGCCTGCAGACTCGCATCTAAATGCCGACCATTGATATGCAGTACTTTAGCTGTTTGTATTACCGAGGAATACTTTAAAATATCTTTTAGCTCTGGAGCCGATCCGGGATGATAAATGATTGCTCTTATTCCCGTGCTTTTTTGCACCAATATATTGGCTACGGAAGAAGAATGTTCTGGGAAAACTTCTATACAATCTGTGCTAACATTATACTTTTTAAAATCTTGTAAAATTAGCGAACCACTCCAATCCCCTCCCAGATTATCAATCATAACCGTATTAGCACCTAACTTCGCCAAAGTCACCATTGCTGTAGCAACTGGGCCGCCGCCATCAAGAACCATAGTTACGGCTTTTTGCACTTCTCTAGTCGTCGGAAATGTATCAACCACGGTAAACATGTCCAGCGTTGAGACTCCGATTCCTACCACATCTACTATTTTAGTAACTTCATCAGACATATTTTTCATTCTTTCCTTTACTTATTTTTGAGAGAAGTAGCGTGCGATTCTCCTAGAATGCACGCCTTCCCACTTACCAATTTGAGCTAGTAATGAACTCAAGAGATTCATTAACCTTGCACATTATTTATCGCATGAGTTTTTGTTTTAATAAAGTTTGGAATCAGTAAAACAATAAGCAAAATCGCTACAATGACATAAATCCCTGCTGGGCCTATCGCATTAGATGCCTTACCTAACAAAATACCCAAGAAGCCAAAATCAGCATCACCGAAGGTAGTATTTTGAAAGCCTAATTGTCCAAGGACAGGAAGCAGAAATGCAGGTAGAAAAGTAATGGCTAAACCGTTTACAAAAGCCCCTAATGCAGCTCCCCTCCTACCGCCTGTAGCATTACCGTAAATCCCAGCGGTTGCACCGCAAAAGAAATGTGGAACAAGCCCTGGTATAATAAGCACGCCTCCAGCAATACCTAACAGCAACATGCCTATAACTCCGCCAATAAAGGAGCTAATAAAGCCAATTACTACTGCTGTTGGAGCATAGGTGAAAAATACAGCACAATCCACTGCAGGAATGGCATTGGGTATTATCTTTGTCGCAATTCCTTGGAAAGCAGGGATTAAATCACCAAGGATCATTCTGACCCCAGCATACACTATGGTAACGCCAACAGCAAATTTCAGTGCCGCCATGATAGCAAATAAGAAAGGTGACATCTCACCAGCTAAAGTTGCTACAAAGCTCGGCCCTGCAGCAAAGGCTGCAATTAAGTAAAATACCATCATTGTAAGTGCCGTGGATATGGTGGTATCTCTAAGAAATCCCCATTGCTCGGGAATTTGTATTTTCTCTGTACTTTCTTCTGCCTTCCCAGCGAATTTACCAACCCATGCGGATAAATAATAGCCTAAACTACCGAAATGTCCCATGGCAATCTCATCACCATCGGTCACTTTTAATGTATATTTTTGCCCAATCGCTGGTGATATGGCACTCCATGCCCCGAGAATAAAACCGCCAATAAGGATCAGCTCGATCCCCTTCATCCCCGAAGCACCTAAAACTGCCGAGAGAAGACAAGCCATAAAGAAACTATGATGCCCAGTTAAAAATACATATTTGTATTTGGTAAATCTTGCAATCATAAGATTAATAACCAATCCAGCCAACAGAATCGACATGGTTTCAATACCCAGTACTTTTTGTGCTACAGAAACAATCGCTTCATTGTTAGGAACTACACCGGTAATATGAAAACCTTCTTCAATCATTTTCCCTAGAGGGTTCAAATTGGCAACGATAAAATCCGCACCTGCCCCCAACATCAGATAACCCAATATTGGCTTTAAGGTCCCTGTCATGACTTTGAACATAGGCCTTTTTAACGCAACCAGCCCGATCAGCGCCATGATCCCCATTAATAAGGCGGGTTGTTTTAGAACGTCTCGAAAAAATTCTAGAATGATAGTCAATGTGGACATAAATCATACCCCCTACATTTTACTTTCATGTAATCTCAAAAGAATTTCAAGAATGTCTTCTTCAATTTTTTTCTTGTTTATGTAACTTCGCACCACCGCTACTTCACGCCCCTCGAATTGAGAGGCCAGTTCTTTTACCGTGATAATCAGGTCTGTCTTTTTTCCTTGTGCCGAATTAAAATCAGCCGATTCCACAGAAACTTTGATATGATGGTCTTCACAGATTTCATCAATTTTCATTTTTAACATAATACTGCTGCCAATCCCATTTCCACATACAGTTAAAATCGTAAGCATGATACGATCATTCCTCCGCTCTCGTTTTGCTACTGATATATGTTATAAGTTCTTCTTTACTGCTAGCTTCATCTGCCATTCTTTTAAAATCATCGTCGTCTAGTAGTTGCATTAACTCCGCTAAAGCCTTTAAATGAGTAATATTATCTACGGCACATAAGAAGATCGCTACACTAACAGGATCATTTTCCTTGCTCCCAAAGTTCACTGGATTTTTTAGGGTAAGCAATGCCATTCCCACTTTTTTGGCACCATCTTCCGGCCTTGCATGAGGCATGGCAATCCCTTTCGCTATAACAATATACGCCCCCATTTTCTTTACTGTATTGACCATGGCATCCACATACCTGTGTTCAATCAAATCATGAGCCTCTAAAATTTTTCCACCAGCATAAATCACTTCCTCCCAATTCTTTGCTTCAACCTTTAACTCTATCATATTTGCTGTCAATAACTCTCTCAACAATGGTTGTACAACTCCCTTCTGCCCCACTATAATGTCCGCTTTTAAAATCTTTGCCAGCCCTAAAAGTAACGCATCATAATTTTTTATGTCGCAGTGCTCTTCAATCAGTTTAACCGTTTCCACAAATACATTCTTTGGCTGAAAGTGATATTGTGTCAAATATTTCTTTAAATTCTCGATATCTTTGTCTAGAAGCAATGGATTCACCTGTACCCACGGAACTAAGTCAAACTTCACTGGCAGTGTCGTAACGATCAGATCCACTTGCTGATACTTGAGAACTTGACTTACTTGACGGTAAGCAATTGTGTCCACGATATTTACATTAAACAATTGTAACAATCTAGAAGATAACAACCTTGCAGTACCTACTCCTGTACTGCAAACCACTAGAATTTTCTTCTCTACCTCGTTCTTAGGCTTCAATTTTTCTAAAGCTGCCCCAAAGTGCAAGGTAAAATAACCGATCTCTTCATCATCAAATAGCTTTCCGACGTGACATTCCACGGGAGACATACTATTCTTTACAATGTTAAACAAATAATAGTATCTGTTTTTAATCTCCTCAAGTACCGGATTTTTTAACTTTAAACCATTTTTCAATCTGTATATTGCAGGTCGTAAATGCTCAAGCAAACCGCTAAATAATTGATCATCATGAATCAAAGATTCTTGCTCAAGATTTTCGCTTACTTCACCTAGAATTTTTCCTGTTAATATTTGTAGAGTTGCCCAATCTTCACTTGATGAAGGATTGGCAACATATACGGTGCTGCCTAGCAAATGAATCGTAATATAGCCGATTTCATCATAAGGAATTTCAATTTCAAATTCTTTCTCTAATCTACTGGCGATATAAGAGGCTGCAGCAAATTCCTTCGTTGTTTCATAGTTTTTGAGTTCTTGGTAAGACATCACAATATCTCTACCAAGCTTTAGCCTTTTAATGGCGATTGCTATATGGACGACCAAGCTATAAAAAGCTTCATCAGAGAATGTAGTTTCTAATTGTTTCTCCGCCTCAATCAAACAATCCTCAATCACTTGTATACTTGTATTGGAGAACATCGTAGCAATTTCCGATTGAGAAAATAAATTCAATCTTTTTAAACTAGGCAACATTTCTTTACTTAGTATCCCCTGGCTTTCTGAGCTTTTCATCAAAAGCTCAATGGATGCTCGTCGAAGATATTTTTCTTCACCCGTAATTTTTATCCCGTGATTCGTTGAGGAAAGTAGCGTTAAATGCTTGCTTTTCAGTAACTCTCTGACTTTATTCAAATCTTTGACTACTGTACTGCGGCTGCTATGTAGTTTTTCTGCAAAATCATCAATGGTTATATAGTCTTGCTGCTGGAGCAAAATAGCCAAGATACTATCAACTCTCTCTTCTTGAGAAGCATAATGATAAACTTCCACTTCTTGCAGTTTTTCCATTATTGTCTTCACTATTTCTGGGGAAGCAGCATAGGAAATTCCTGCATTTTGTTTGCGAATGAATTGGGGAAACTTATTATCTTTCAGATACTCATCCATTTTATCCAGCTTATAGCGGACTTGCCGTGAAGTACTATGCAAAGCTTCTGCCAATGCAGAAATCTTTACAGGCTTATTGCTACTCGTGATTCTTTCAAACAATTGGGCTGACATTTCATTAGGCCTAATGAATATCACCTCTTTTCGTCTTCATTATATAACGTAAAAAGCTACTTATAAAAGAGTAAGATTTGTCTTACTAAATGTGACAAAATAAACCTAATCAGCTCTCACTTTGAGAGCCTTTCTTGCTTTAATCACTCTTATTTACCATCGATCATATTATGTATAGATAATGTTTCTATTTCATTGGGAGGGATACTTAATATGGACAATCGTAAATGGGAAGAGCCAGAAATTGAAGATTGGGAAAGCAGATCCAATGATGAGCGCCAAGCCCTCTTAGCGTTAGGCCTCGCGTTAGGTTTAGGCTTAGGCTTCGGTTTTGCTTGTTCTCCTCGTAGATTTTGTAGCCCTAGAAAATATTGCTGGCCTAGACAGGGTTGCTGGCCAGTCTAGCTTCTTATCGTTTTTTTACAGAAAAAGCTTTCGGGCTTTTTCTTTTTATTTCGATTTGACACATGTAATAAAAAACTTCGGGAAAACTAATCGTGAGGTGATAGTATGGGTGAAAAGCATCCTGACCGCACTAATGAGTGGGATAAACAGCAAGAAGTATTAAAAAAAATATATACTGGAACCACACCTCCTAATAAAACAAAAGAGGATAAAAAAGCGACTCATTAGACGGTATAGGCATTTTTCCATGAATTATTACAAAAAAGCAGGCCAAATAGCCTGCTTTTTTGCTTTAATGGTTACCCCGTAATTATTGCAACTTTATTCCATGAAAAATTCCCTTGTTATAGTGCATATATCACTATTTGGCCTTCACGTTTAACAGTTTGCTCTTAATTACTAAGTAGGCGTCAAAATATAGCATAGAAATAGCTAGAATCCATAGACTAATTCTGAGGTGATAAATATGACTTATAGAGATAATGGCTCCTATCTTAAATTTCCGGACAACATTAAAACAAGTAACAAACCTAACCTAATGTTAGTCAATAAAGAAATGGATGCAGCCATCATGAATGACAAAAAGAAATTACTCTTACGAGATGATCCCGCAGTTACATCAAACCAAAACGTTTATGATTCTTTATCTGAGTAAGTTAGTAAGCTTCCCCACTTCCGCATTAACGGCCATCAAGTAAGTGGATCACTTTAAGTCACGCCTCCTGGTCCTGTGGATAACCCTGTTGGTAACGCATGTATTTTGTGGATATCTTTACCATATTTGTAATTAATATGTCATTTTTCATCTTCAAAAGCAACCTTTACTGCGACTTACATTAAATTGTGATCTCCCACAATTCTATTCGTCGGGGAATTTCTTTTAGTCCAGAACGTAATAATAAAATAGAGGCTATTAAGCCTCAGTTAAGTACCCTTATTTTTTCACCGTCGTAAAACAGCTTATCTGTGCTTTCCACTTCGAATTCCTGCACATCAATGTCCTTGGGTTTTTCTCGTAAACACTGTAACACATGTACTTGAAACCCATGTGCTGGGTCGTAATAGGTGTCAATATAAGCATACACTTTCACACACTCACCTCTGATATAGTATATGAATGTTTATATTTATATACTCATAAAAAATAAGCACGACTAAGCTAGGCTTACAATCTTAAATAACATTGTAAGTCTATTTCATTTACAAGTAATAAACAAAACTCCTGCAAGGTTGATTATACCTTCGCAGGAGCTTGTTATTTATTACTATTAATAGCTTTTTTTAGACACTTTAGTCACAGGATACAAGACTTTTAAAGCTTGAATTCCTGAACTGCAGTCTGAAGATTCTCTGCTAGCTTTGCAAGGGATTCGCTGGAAGCAGCGATTTCTTCCATAGAGGCGGATTGTTCCTCCGCTGCTGCTGATACTGTTTGGGTTTGGCCAGCAGTTTCTTTACTCACCTCATTTATCTCATACATCGCATCGACGACCTGCTGACTTCCCCCCGCCATTTGCTGAGTAGATGCCGAAATATTTTGGATCTGATTAGTTACCTGGTTGACCAACGATACTATTTGATCAAATGACGAGCCTGCAAAATTAACTATTTCAGTGCCCGATTTGACTTCACGAGTTCCTTCATTGATAGACTGTACAGCGTTATCGGTTTCATCCTGTATTTCACTAATAAGAGTAGCAATTTGTTTCGCAGCTCTTTGCGATTGCTCAGCCAGCTTTCGCACTTCTTCCGCCACTACTGCAAACCCTCTTCCCTGTTCACCAGCACGAGCCGCTTCAATTGCTGCATTTAGTGACAATAAGTTAGTCTGCCCTGCAATGGCGGAAATGGTCTCAACTATCTGACCAATTTCTTTGGATCGCTCACCTAGTTTGGTGACTACCATCGCTGAATTAGTTACAGATTTTTCGATACTTGTCATCTGCACTATGGCATTGCCTATAGCTAAAGCACCTTCTTTTGCAGCTGCCTCTGCTTTTTGAGATGCGTGGGCCACTTCAGTGGTATTGGAGGCAATTTTCTGTGCGTTTTCTGACATTTCCTCGACAAATACCGAACCTTTAGCAACTACCTCTGTCTGATGGTGCGCACCGCTGGCGACGCTCATGATGGAGGTTGCTACCTGGGTAGCAGCTTGAGCTGACTGCTCAGCATTTGCAGTTAACTCTTCTGATAAGGCAGCTACTTGGTGTGTCGATTGAGCTACTGTATTAACAAGAGTTCTCAGACTCTTAACAGTTCTATTAATAGCTAAACTTATTTCGCCTATCTCGTCATTGCTTTTAATATGTATTTCCGCTATCCCAAGATTTCCAGATGCAACTTCCCGTAGTGCCTCCACGTCAATCCGAAGACGAGTAGCTATTTCCCTGGCAAGTAACAGCGCTATCGTTGAACTCAATATAAAACTGATAATAAAGATTAAGCCGGCACTCCACTTAGCTTTTGAACTTGCTGCCAATGAGCTATCCCAGTCTCGTTTTGTAATAACGTCAATATCTGCATTCATTTTCTCATGGACTTCACGGGCTTTTGCAAATAAGGCTTTCCCCTCTCCAAGACGCTTTCGGGCTTCTTCCAGTTTACCCGATTTAACTAAGTTGATCTGACTATCAAAGTAATTGTGAATCGCATCTATCGCGGGTATAGCTTCTTCTTTGATAATTTTGTTCATACCTGGATGTTTGGTGAGGTAGGGTTCCAGATTTTTTAGTGAGACGGCGATGTTTTTACGGCCATTGTTAAACGCCCCTAAAAAGTTTTCGTCACCATTGCTCGCAATATACCCACGCACTCCAGTCTCCTGATTGAGAAGGTCCATAAACACTTGCTCTGTTATTCTGCCCATAGGAATGGCATCTTCTACAATATAATCTGTTGCTTGTGTCATCTCTCCTAAACAAAAGAACGTAATTCCCATACTAATTACCATCATGATTAAAACCAAAACAAATCCCAAAAGAATCTTTGTGCGAACTTTTGCATTTTTAAACATATTATCCACCTCTTTCTATTTAAATGCTATAATTCGACATTTTTCCCTATTTACCCTTCAATAAATGGCAACGGACAATTTTATTGAATTTTTATTTATTTTAATTTCCATGCAGGAATATAATGTTATTTATGGTAATTATATGTATGACATTAATTACAAAGATGGTAGTAAAAAATATCGAAAAATGAACATTTACTGAAATCTTTTTCGCTCTTTAATCGGTTCCTCATTTGACTGGCAGAAAAATACACAAAATAAGGATGAAATAGTAAATGAAAAAACTATTTATGTCAGAAAAAGGCTGGATATTTATTGATTCAATACTCGGTATTGTTATCCTTGTAGTTGCTATCTTGGCATTAGCTGGCACATATATAATGTCGGCAAAATCAAATACATACGCTAAAAATTACGGTCAGGCATTGGCTATTGCCCAACAGTATGCAGAAAACCATAAGGTAAGCGATTCTACATTCACCACAGAAACACATGGAATTTTCACAGTAAAGCCAATCATTAACGTTGCCACCAACGACAATTTAGGAAAAAGTATCACCCCTGTTGAAATTGTAGTAGATTGGCATGAACAAAGTGGCGATAAGCATATCAGCATTGTAAATTACTACTATGCAAATTAGGTGGCAGTAAATGAATTTTAAAAATAATAAAGGATATACACTAATAGGGCTTATTATTGGTATGGCAATTTTTAGTATTATAGCGTCTGGTATGTTAGAACTCTTTATAGCTTCAAATAGAATTTATCAAAATACCATACACCAAGCTGAAGTAATACCAATTATAAATACAACTCTATCGCTAATTTCAGAGGAATTAAAGTTTTCTACCATAACAAATTTATCTGGAAACAAGAAAAAAATAGACTATACATATAACGTTTATGAAAATATAGGGGCACAAATGAAGCTTACTGAAGAGCCTCGATGTATCTATTTTGACGACAGTACTAAAAAAATTGTATTTACTCGGAATGCCGTTGTGGCAAATATTATAAATTCGCAAAACATCCAGAATGTGAGTTTTGAACAAGTAGGTACTACCAAGAATTATATAGTGAGAATACTATTCAATTCATCTGGTAAAGATGACGATATTACTATCACCAGTAACATTATGACAGGTGGAATATAATGATTAATAATCAACGTGGCAGCGTCATTGTAATGGGCTTAGTGTTTATGATTTTTATGGGAATTATCGTATCAGGATTAACCTTTGCAACTGAAACCAATGTAAAACTAATGACTAAAAACAAAAATGCGTTAGAAGCACAATATGCTGCCGAATCTGGGGCTGTGCGTGCAAAAAGCGGCATTTTAAGCGGGAGTAGTGACTGGTCATGGCTCAATACCTCTATATCGGTGGCTACTGATGAAAATAAAACATATAATGTGACAATTATCCCAACAATTCAAGATAATGCTTCCGCTGAGCAAAATAAAACATACACAATTATATCTACTGGAATTGTTAATGGTCTTAGAAAGGCAGTAACAATAAAGGTCTCCAAGTCACTTTTCCCTTATGCAGTATATAACGGCGGAAATAAATTAACTGTAAACCAAGGTTTCCATATCATATATAACGGGCAAATAGACCAAGAGGGCATGCTTTCAACTCAAGCAAATATAAATCAAATTAACAATAATGCTCATTTTCCTTTGATATATAAGTCTATGGAGATACCAAAGATGCCAGTCGATACAAATAACGGTTCTTATAATAAATTTCCTTCGCTATTAACCCCTTTAAAATCAACTCTCAACCTTACAAAAGGTACCTATTATATGCCTGATGGTATAAATAATAACGGCAATAGTATTATTGCATCAGGTGGTGGCGATGTTGTTATTTTTGCTCACGGCGGAGGTAATTTAGGTGGTAATAGTTCCACTAATCCTGCACTTTTAAAAACCGATGCGACAACAACTCTTACACTTATTACAGATCAAGGATTCAATATAAATAGTAACGTAAACCTTATAGGAAACATTAAGATATTCTCACACCAAGGGATACAGATTAACAGTGGAACAGGTACCCCTCCACCTACTAATTACGTACAAATAATGTCAGATCAAGACATAACTATCAATTCCAATGTTGTGCTAAATAAAGCCGTTGTCATTGCCGGACAAGATTTATCTATAAATAGCGGTGTCGTAATAACTGGTTGTATTATTGCAGGTAGATTTTTAACGCTTAACGGTGGTACAATTTACTATGATCCTAATGTCCTGTCGAATTGGGGGCAATAAACCTAAATATAATTAAACAAATAACTCCTTAAGCAATTAGCTTAAGGGGTTTTCCTTATTACCATGAATCAAGTAACTTATTTATAATTTCCAACCCTTTACTTTCGTATCGGTACAAAATCCAATCTGATGAATATATTAGAAGTATCAATGAAGGCGGAGGCGAAACTGATGAATTGCCATAAAAACCATGATTGTTTAGCCACTTGTGGTGTTTTGAATCTTGAAGAATTAGAGAAAAAGGCGAATAGGGCAATTGAATTTCCCCAATTAGCCCCGCTCACTGGTAATGCTATTGCATTATTCACTATGTTTGTATTACAAGAAATAATTGAGCAACAGGCAGTTAACCCAGTTGCCAATTTCTCTAATATTATTGAACTTTCAAATAGCATTGCTTCTTTAAACAGCAGTATAAAGACGATTCAATAGCACTACACGCCTCATTTGATTTTAATAAAAAAAGAAAGAGCCTTTTATGGCTCTAACTTACATTTTTTTGTTAATAACCGCTCATATTCATTTAACATCTTGTTAAGCTCTTGACTCGCTTTCACGACTTCAGGATCAGTAAGACATTTCCCTTTCGCTTGTCCATGTAATCGAGTACGTAATTCTTCAATTATCTGCTCGATTTTTTGTACCTCATCCATTTACACCACCTCATATGTAGTGTAACCAAAAATCGTACAAGAAAAGCGTCCCATAGGACGCTATTTTTCTATGCATGGAGTTCTGTGTATTTGAACACCCTTGTTTTTCTTCAGCCAGTCATGTAGAAGATTCATTGCTCTTTCACTTTCATCCTCATCTACCTCTAAATGCAAATGATACAAGTTCTCTTCGGAACCACTCCTAACAGACATGTGAACACTATCGACATTGTCAAAAGTCTTTTCGCTAATAATGTTTTCTTTAGAAAAATACGCTTTTAAATCTTCTTTTATTTTTTCCTTTTTGCCCTTCACATAGATAGCCGCATAAACTTTAGCAGACACAAAGATCACTCCCTTTACCATTTTTATAAGCATTTCGGTAAAAGGTAATATTATCCTGCAAGGTATAAGTTTACTTATAGTATTTTGTTAATGTCTACATTGCCGCCAAAACGCCATAAGCTGATGCTATTTTCCCCTTGTTCCTTAGCGATAGCGATCCAGTAATTTAGAGTTTTCACATCAGCATACCAGACTTGATATGTAACCCCCATATCTTTATACTCAAACACTACGCATTGGCTCTCTTCATCCCTTTTGGTTTCAACACCATATGTCACTGCAAGGGTTTTTGCTTCTACTTCCGTCAAAAATCTTTTTTCACCATTGTCACCCCATAGGCAACCGCCCGTTGAAAATGCTACTGTTTTTTCACCAGGCAAAGCTTCCATCCTTTTCAACATTTTTTGAATAAATTCCTTATTGGCCTTCGGCCCTGGAGCACTATGCAATCCGTAAAGATTATAAAGCATAACTACATATTCTGGTCCTTTGGAAAATTCGGCGGAAGAGAAAGGGGCACTTGGTTCCAGTACAAGCCTTAGTTTTAAATTATTTTTCAGGGCTGCTTCATAAAGTTTATCTGTAAATTTCAAGAAGGACTGTCCGACTTTTTCGTCTTTCCATATTTTTTCATAGTCAATTTCAATGCCATCATATCCGCCTTGCAAAGTCAACGCAATGATTTCATCAATATGTTTCTCCATAGACGTCTCATCCAAAAATAGCCTGCGAAGAACTTCTATATCTTTCACTACAACCGATCCATCAAGATTTTGCTTGTCATTGACAAAAGTAAGATACGTCTCATATTTTTCTTTCTTCTTTTTTAGTTCCATTCTTTTATCACTAAGTTCTTTTGGTATGAATAGGCAATCGTTTTTGTCAAAATATGCGCCAAAATAAGAGAGTTTATTCAGTTTATCTCCGATCTTTTCTAAATCCTTTTCCCCGGCATCTAAATCCCAGTAAGCTAACCATGCCGCTCTTTTCGTTGGTTCTTTTGCCACTGCATTTACAGCAGATTGACTACTATAATTACAGCCTATTAAGATAAGAAAGACAGATGCAACTATAGTTGCTTTTAAAAATTTACAAAATATGCTGCCCACCCACTTACTTCCTCCTATTATTACAAGTTGACAATAAACCAGTTTATAAGCGTTTCCCATAACTTCTTAAGTTTAAATTCGACGGCATCAAGTCCGTGCAGACTGCTGTCAAATAAAATCTTTTCTTTCTCGGCACCCGTATTTTCTGTAATAACTAGTTTTTCAAATACACCGTCATATACATCATCCGCCAAATTTCTTTGACTCCAGCCATAACCGCCCCATGCCGTTTCAAGGTAAACAGCACCCGCTTTGGTATTAAACACTTGTAAATCCTTTACAGCATCTTTACCATCTATCATAATACTTATCTTATCTCCCTTGAGAGAGAGTGATACATTACGATCGCCTTTTGCATGAACACTGAGGTCAGGTATATATTCCTCTGCGCCCGCTGTCACTGTGGCAGCGTTTTCTAGGTTTTTATCTTTTAATCGTTCTGAGTAAATCTTTGCCTTCTCAGCAGAATTAGCATATTTTACGAAAGTTTCTAGCTCCCGCATTTCAGCCGCTTTTTTATCTTCAGGGATTGACAGGCTTTCTTTACCATCATGTTTATCTAAATTTAATTTAAATAGTTCTTTTTCGGAATCGCCATTTTTCTGCGTAACATATAAAACATTATTGAGAATATGTACAGATAAGAATCGATTCAAATTTTCATCTGCTCTAAGATATATTTTCTGTAAACCAAGTTTATTTCCCTTCAACATTACGGAAAGTTTCATGTCATCAAAATCACTGCTATTCTTTAAGCGCAACAAACCTTTGTCTTTTGGCAAAGAGCTCAAGATCATAGTTTCCTCTTTGATTTCTAGTGCCCCTTTAAGAGTTTCCCATGATTTTTGTTTATTCAAATCGCCTTTGACAAATTCTAAGTCTTGATTATTATCGTATTTTATACGCATTAGCAAATGATTCGTGTACCAGTACGCCTGTGGCTGCATCCTTGTTAAGTCATAAATACTACTGTTTCTCTGATTGAAGGAAAAGCCTTCTCTGTTGAAGTTCATCTTAAACAAATTTTTAATCCAATATTCATTTACAGCACTTACTTTATCATTATTGCCGAAACTCCCTGTATTGGAATGCATTAGAATGTACATTCCAGGTACATACCCGATTGATTTAGTATAAATATCTCGCAGGGTTTCATAGTCATAAGCAATACGGCTTTTCATCTTGGTATAGCTCTCTTTTGGAATACCGTATTCGTCACGAATATAATCCATTAAATAATGATTGTATTTACGTCCTAAATAAGGCGCAACTTTAGCGTGCTCCAATGGATCTAATTCTCCTAGATAATTATTGTATCGATCAAATACGTTAATAAATGCAAGTCGGTATCCATTGGTACCCATTTCCCAAAAAGTTGACTTTTCAAGTTCTATTAGTTCTTCTGGCATTAAAAATTTAGTATCTTTTTTCTCAAACTTTTCCGGATATGTCAGCATTGTAGCTTTAAAATTCATTTCTTCCAAAATCTTTTGCGAAAAAATTGCAGTATCTCTCCTGCCGTCTTCAAAAATCAAAAGTAATGATTTCTCGGGCAAGTTTTTTCCTGATTGATAGTAATTTAAAACATCTTGTTGTGTGATAGTTACATAACCTAAATCTTTTAGCGCTTGCAAATGTTCATGCAAACGCTCCACTCCAATTAGGTTTTGGTTGCCTATTCGTTCTACACCAAAATAGGCAAGAGTAATAAAGCCTTTATCTCCTGAAATTTTTGTATTTTGTGGCGTAAAAGTTTTATACGCTCTTAGGGTAAAAAAAGTTGTTATACAAATAGCAATCACTGCAAGGATGATAATAATTTGTATCACGACACGTATAAATTTTCTTCTGTCTTTTTGGGCAGTGAATTTTTCATTTGATATCGTCATCATCTATGCCCTCTCTTGCTTTTTACTATTCTTTTTTAACAGCTCTGCAAGATCTGCTGGAGTCATGCGTGTTCCCCATGTTGTTTTCCAGAAAGTAAACCAAGCAATGGGCATTTGCCATAAAAGTACGGCTTCGTAGTATAAGCAAAACCATAACCCGTAAATCCAAGTTGAACTTTTTCTAAGAAACAATTGCGCCATACTCATAAGCAATGCCATTAAACAAATACCGATGATAAAGGTTAACGGAAACACCCTGTGTGTAAGTGGAATGTAAATTAAATTATAAAGAACGATAAGGGGTGCTAAGAGCGGCACGAGCACGCCCATATAAAAAGATAACGCCATAAAGGGCTCTTTCTTCCACATGAATACAGCTGCAATTAGCGATTCTCTAAGCCACGAACGCTTCCAGCGCATCTGCTGCTTCAGAAAAATACGATATGTATTCGGTACAATCGTATTACATATTGCAGTATCTTGGTAGCCTGTACGGTTTTCTCTTAATATAAAGTTGGTCATACTTCGATCATCACCGAAAGTGGCTTTTGCTCCCCAAAATCGCTGATTTAACCACGCATCCATATGTTTTACAATCAAATCTTTCCTATAACAAGAGAGAGGACCGGATAAACATGTGACTGCATCAAAATAGCTTTCTGCCGCTTTTATAATACGAAAGGCAATGAAATATCGTACAGCCTGCATTTTTGTGAGTGCATTAGTATACGTGTTAGCAACATCGGTTCTACCAGAAACGCCACCCATTTTCGTATCTTTAAATGGCTGGACGATATTACGAATCGCAAAGGGATCTAAAAAACTGTCCGAATCAACAAATACAATTAATTCGTGCTTGGCCATTAAAGTTCCTTTTGCTAAGGCCTCCCGCTTACCTGCATTTACTTCCTGACGAACACAATAAACCCTGTTTTCGATATCATAACGTTGTTCTTTGATTTTTAGTTCTTCGACGATTTCTTTAATTTTTTTAAAAGATTGGTCGTTAGAGCAATCGTCTACAACAATAACTTCTAATTTGTCGATTGGGTAATCTTGATTAATACAACCTGAAATCGTTCTTTGTATCCATTGTTCCTCATTGAAGCAAGGAACAATGATCGTAACGCCTGGTGTAAAGTCTTTATCAATGGGAACAGGTCGATAAAAAGAACCGAACAAATATCTAGTGAGCAAAAAGGTTGCTGCAATAATGCTATACATATACAAAATTTTATTAAACTTAAAATAAAGTACACTTTCCGCCCTCATCAGAAGAATGCAAGCACTAATAAAAAATAGGAAAAATGCGGCTACCGATAACATATACCAATTTTTCTTCTTGGTTGCATACTGGGCTAGTGATTCTAAAAATGCTACTCCACATAAGGTTTTCCCGTCTGCATTTTTGTCAAAGCGAATATATTTAGCAGCAATATTGACTTTCATTTCATATCCTTCCGGCATACTGCCGGGTGTTATGATAAACCTTAGCTTGATTTGCGATGCGTGACTCAAATCTTGAGCAACCTCATGGGGGACTTCAATTAACATACCGGTAGTCGATATATCAGTACCTTTCCCGTGGCAAGTTACTTTTTTGTCAGCAGAAACATATTCGATTGAAACATCATAATTCACTAGATAACGTCTGCCCATTTTTTCATGTTCTATAAGATTTGAAATATCGCTAGAACCCTCATTATCTTTTACTTGGCGCCTATCTAGATTTGTACGCACACCTTCCTTGTCAGGCACTTTTGAAAGTAGCCTGCGGTCAGGTTTGGCAACAAGTAAAACATCCTTTTCTTCTTTTATCTGTTGTTGAAATAATTTATTCATAGTTCACTTCCTTGCCATTTCCACGCTGCACCAGCATAAAATAAATCAATCTCGCCATTTCACCATAAATTTTCTTGTCCCGACTATTTTTAATCCTTATCATGGCTAGTTAATTTCAGTGACTTTTTTCGATTTATTTGCGAATAGCCATCAATTAAATAGTCGGATAGCCTGCCAACTTTAAACTTGGAAGGATCAGTATCAGATTTTGCTTCATTTGCAGTCAGCAATATATCTAACGCTGTTGGAGTGTATATACAGCTATCCCCCATATGCATAGTTAAAATAGCACCCTTTTTTACACTACCGTTTTTTGCATATACTCCTTCTTTGATAGTTTCAACAAGCTCAGGAATACTTTGGGCCTTATAATCGTATGTGCTACACGAACCAGAAATAATATACTCGTAACCGGTTTCAAACAATGTTTCAGCCCCCATCTTGCTGATTGCTAGCGTTGGTGGACGGAAGAATCTGGTCAAGGCGGTTTTGCCGTTGATTGTTACATCACCTGTAACATCCCGCAATTTTTGATATGCTGTGGCAAGATCCTTGGTATATTCTTCTTTATTCTGGGTTATAACTTGCTTACCTGTTTTCGGATCACGAACCACCATTGGCTTATGTTTGTCAGAATGACTCCCGATATTATGACCTTGCACGGCAATTGTTCGGAGCAAATTAGGGTTATTCAATACATTGTTTGTAAGAACAAAGAATGTCCCTGGGACATTATGCTTATGCAGGACATATAAAATTTTATTGATTGCCGCATCCGTCCCCCAGTCATCGAAGGTTAGGAATATAACATTGTCTTCTGTTTGTACTAAACCGCTCTTATCAAGATGACGAGTCTCCATTTTTGAAAAACCGAGCATACGATCTTCATAAGTAACATCCGCGTTACCAATATAGCGTTTGGAAACTTCGTCGAGGAAATTGTATTGATCAATCGTTAACCTATGAAGATCATTTCTTAAGCGTACTGGAATGTTCTTCGGATCTACTGGGTATTGATAAGTAAATTTTGTATTACTAAGAATTTCTCCGACTGGCTTAATCTTATACTGAGAATAATTTGCAGGATTATTTGCAGGATTATCATAAAATGTTGCATAGGCAATGTTATCCACTTTGCGTTGTTTGATTGTTTCCATCAAATCACCAACCAATCGATCATTGGTATAGTAATCCATTCTAAAATGTATGATCTGTCCGCGGGCTAAAGAAAATATGGACTTACCGAAAATTTCCGCCATAACCTGATCTGCGGAGGTGTAATCTTTATGTTTACTTTGCACAACATTGATTGATTGACCAATTAATTTGCATTCCAGGCTAAAAACGGCTTCTTTTGTTGTATCTGCTACGGCACCCCATGGTTGTTTTACCAAGTTGGTTTTCACACCAAACTGTTCTTGCAAGGTATTACGGCCACGCATAATAGTGTTGCGAGTTTCATCGATTGTTTCCCCATCTTTTGGCCGTATCGCAACACCGATTTCGTGCCCGTTTGCAATAATCCTCCGTAGTGTTTCGGGATATTTTTTCATTTCTATTTCCGCCACAAAGAAGGTTGCTTTAATGCCAAGGCTGTTCAATCTTCCAAGTACATCATTCACTACTGCTTCGTTGGACAGTCCACCGAATGTATAGGAAAGAGCTGGTTCTGTGGTTAAAACTATCTTAATTTCTTTAGCATTGTTATCTACAATCTCTGCTGCATAAGCTGTCCGGCAGGTAAACAAATCCGCGATCTGTTCTCGTAAAAAGTCAGTGATTTTAGGCATAAAGGAAAAAACGTTATTTACTTTAACATCATTACGATTCTGCAATAGGGTGGTTTTTACTGGTTTTGGGGTAGTATTGGTTTTTGAAAAATCCTCCACATAGGCTGTAGTATAATTTGCCTTATCCAACGCAATTAATAATTTTTCTACCGCATCAATAATTTCTTTTTCTCCCAAGTCTGTCGATTGTGGCAACACTTTTAAACCTGGCTGTTTGTCTATAGCTGGTTTTAAGTCTGTTTTTCCTGGTTCATTAACAACCGGCTCGGGGTTAGTTTTTAGTTTAATGGAAACAATACTCCCCGGTTTGATATTACCAACAAAATTGTCTGCTGTAGGAAGAGAGTTTATTTGTTTCACATTTAAGAAAACATCGCTTTTTACAACACTGTTAAACCCAGAGGCTTTCACCACTTGAAGCAATTGATCCGTATATTTGGTTTCATTGCATTTTAAAAGATTTGGCCCCTGATCAGTGGTTACTTTGATAATCTTTTGCGCCCGACAAAAATCTTTAACTATTCTTTCTACGGGGAGATTCTCCATTTTAACCATACCTGAGAGTGTATAATTCTCGATTCTTTGTCCTTCTTTTTTGATGTTTACAACAGTCTGGGGATCTTCGGCAGTCTGCATCCCATCAACAAAAAAAGTCGCTTTTGCATTATATTTTTTCAATAAGTCCAAAATTTGTTGTACACTTGTGCGATCTGTTAATCCATCAAAAGTTAATGCAATATGGCGCTGTCCACTATTGCTATGTGTAATAACCGTTGCCTTCTCTTGACTTGTTTTAAGCTGCGTTAAGGCTTGTGCAGTTTCTGCATCGGCATTATAGGAATTTTGGACATCGGTAATATTGCGATAGTCGCCGGCTGTCTGCGTTGTAAAGAAGTCTTTGGAGAATAGCACCCCCATTAGACAAATACCTATAAGCAGAACCAGTGATGATACAATTTTCTTGTTTTTCACGTATATCATCCCCTTATCATTAAAGACTCCAATAAGAGTAGCCCTTCTCTTCTATGTTCTTTTTGTCAAATATATTCTTGATATCAATAATTACATGCTTTGTTTGTTGTTTTTGTTGTTTTAACATACTTTCTAAGTCCTCTATCTGTAAGTCTTTAAATTGCTGATGTGCTACTAAGAACACCAGACAATCAGCATTTCGAACATCCTTTATATCGACAAGTTCCATATTGAATTCTTTCTTGAACTCAGCCTTATCAGCGACCGGATCTACCACCTTTACCTTGATTCCATAGGAAGCAAGGTATTTAAAAACATCAACGGCTTTTGAATTGCGCATATCCGGACAATTTTCTTTGAAGGTAATTCCCATAATATAAACGTTCGATTTCTTGACATTGATATCAGATTGAATCATTTTCTTTATTACATTATCAGTAACAAAAATCCCCATATTGTCATTAACCTTTCTACCGGCCGCAATAATCTGGGAATGATAACCTAGCACCTCTGCTTGATAGATAAAATAATACGGATCGACACCGATACAATGTCCGCCTACCAATCCTGGATAAAAACCTAAAGCATTCCATTTGGTATTCATAGCATCGATGACCTCTTTGGTATTAATGCCCATTCGATTAAATGCCATTGCCAATTCATTCATAAAAGCAATATTAATATCTCTTTGGGCATTTTCAACTAATTTTGTTGCTTCCGCAACTTTAATGCTAGGTGCTTTATAAACACCTGCCTGAATAATCAACTCGTAGGCAGCCGCAATGTTTTCCACGGTTTCTTCATCCATACCAGATACGATCTTCTGAATATTTTCAAGTTTATGTACTCGATCTCCAGGATTAATTCTTTCTGGAGAATAACCGATTTTGAAATCTTTTCCGCATACCAGATTTGATTCTTTCTCTAAAATAGGTACACAAACGTCTTCTGTAACGCCCGGATATACTGTAGATTCAAAAACAACAATACTGTCTTTTGATAAATTTTGCCCTACTATTTTACTGGCATTAACAATCGGTGCCAAATCTGGCGTTTTATCTCCATTGACAGGCGTTGGAACAGCAACAATGATGAATTTGGCTTCTTTTAACCTAGCTGGGTCCGTGGTAAAATCCAATGCCGTACTTTGAATTTTCTCATCACCAATTTCCTTAGTAGGGTCAATTCCCTTTTTGTAAATATTAATTTTTTCTTGATTCGTATCAAATCCCAGCGTTTTGACTTTCTCAGCAAACGCAACAGCAACAGGTAATCCCACATAACCAAGGCCTACAACTGCTAAAAAATCTTTTTTCGTTCGTATTCTTTCAAATATTTCCATCCCTATCTCATTTCACCTACCTATTAATTTAGAAATAATGAGTTAAGTGGCTCCACCATGTGTCGCCTTTATCTCCGCTGATTTTGTCTTTTAGTCCATAATATTCGATACCTGTAACAACATTTTCTGTCAAAGTATAGTTCATTCCTAAGCCATAGCCTTTAAATCCTTTCATAGAGCTACCTGTGCCATTCATTCCATGAGCAATATACGTGCCCTGGGGTTGATTATAATATTTGGCAAATACTCCATAGGTACCCGGCCTCCATGTTTTTAATTCTCCATAGTTAGCACTAAGCACATAACCTTTGCTATCTGTCAAAGTAGATCCCAAAGCCATGGCCCCTACACCAAAATTACTGAAATTATAATTCCCACCAAGAGTCCAGATTGTGTTTTGACTGTGATCTCCGTCATCCTTTTGGTAGTGATGAGCACCGACTTCAAGATTGTAATCAAAATCGTTATACCGCGCGGTTGCTATCAATGTTTTTTTCGTGTAATCGGTTTCGCCATAACTTACCGTGTATTTTATCGGATCTCCAAACTCAACTTTGACGCCTTTAAAATCGCTATCATAAATATTACCGTCCGCCATAAGGTAACCGAACGAACCTGCTGTCACTATCGATTCACCGCTTTTTCCCGCCACATATAGATGTGAAAGCTTGAAGTCATTATTATAATTTACTACATTCTTTTGACCTTCTAGCATACCATAAGCACGCCAATCCTGATTCACTGCACTATTAAAACCAATACGGGCACGAATTCCAGATGAATCCCGATCTAATTGCCCAGGACCACTATTCAATGCGTAATGATAACGAATTTCTCCATCAATCTTTACTTTGTTATCCAACTGATTGCTCCGGTCACCTATATGACTCAATTCATCTACAAGGCCTGTATACGTTTCCGGTGAGATATAATTTGTATTACTACTTTTTGTTTTTTCCTTAGTTACTGTATTATTTAACTGAACCACTGTTTTTGGCTCAATATCAGCATTATTCCTAAGCATTGTTTTCGGATCAACATAGTCATTATTTAGTGTAAGCATTGTGTTTTTATCAGTAGTGAGTTTGTCTGGATTCGTTATAATTCTCGTTGTCATTTGCGCAATTTCATACGCAAAATCAGCTTTGGCTTTTTCAATATCTAGGTTTTGGTCACCAATTATTTTTGTTGTGATTTGTGCCATTTTATATGCGAATTCATTTCTTTGGTTGTTAGGTAAAATCGGCATTATTTTTGCTGTTACCTTAGCAGTTGAATACGCAAATTCAACTTTAAAGTTCTCGACATTTGTGGTTGGGGTAGATAATATTTTCCCTGTAATTTGTGCCATTTCATAGGCAAATTCAGCTTTGAATTTTTCTGTATTTCCTGGAATTACAAGTTTATTGTCACCCTCGATTTTCATTTCATTTGAAGCATATACCACGTTTCCCCCGGGCTCATTTATTGGTATAACGACTATCGTTGCAACCGAAAACAGTAATATAAAAACCTTTTTCACTTAAAAAACTCACCGCCCTGATAAGATGTATTTTCATAGTCGCGTCTGGTTGTCCCATTACATACGTTTCATTCACCTGAAAGCTTGCTGCAACACTTATACAGGTTAATTCCTCTCGATGGAAAATTGGCAACAAACATCAATTTTTGCACAAAAAAATGCCAGGTTGCATTTCAAGAAATGCAACCTGGCAATCATAGACTTAATCGTCCTTAGACCCATAGCTTTGCGTCCCTTCTTTTCAGAAGGTTTGCCAATTATATACTTTTTAGTTAATTTTCGCTCAATATTGTTAAATTCCTGCATAATTATGGTATATTGTTAAATATTTAAGATACATAACATCTATTATCATAATTCATCTTTCTATTTTTCAAAACATTCCATTATCGATTTCAATAAAATTCCTCTAGAAGCATTTCAAAAGGTTAAATGTAAATACTTTACATTTAACCTAATTACTGGTATATTTAGAATCTATTTTATTTTTAGAGGAGACTTTTATAATGGATTTAACAACTACGTGTACTTTATTATCCAATGCTTCACATTATTTCCCTTGGATTGTACTAATTATAATCGCCTATGAGTTAGTAATATTTGATTAATCAAGATATTTTAAGCAGTAAACTAAAAACACTACATGGCTCGTTAACCCTTGTAGTGTCTGAGATGAGAACGGCATTTTAAAATTTTTGGTCAAAAAAAGATAATAATTTCTTTAAGCACGATCCGAATGAGTTAGCCAAAAAATACACAAAGCAGCTACCAGAGTTAAAATAACCCCTACTTCAAACACATCAGGCCCATCGAACCACATTTCTCCCCCTCCCATAACTATATATGTTTTTGAAAAGCCTTACTATATACATACTTTATTTATCATTTTTTATAACACAATCTTCAAAATAAAAAACACCGTGCTACCAATAGGTACGACGTATATCCAATACCAATTGCATAGCTCGATCACTATGCGTAAATAATATGGTCAGGAGGTGATCATATGACACAACAACAAGCTAGTAACTCGCAACAAGCCAGTAACTCGCAACAAGCCAGTAACTCGCAACAAGCTAGTAACTCGCAACAAGCCAGTAACTCGCAACAAGCCAGTAACTCGCAACAACAACGATCAACCAAAGACAAACAACAGGATATAAAAAATGCTGCCTATATTGCTAGTATAGATCAGCCCAATCACCCAAATACCTAAAGTAAAAAACGGTAACTACTATAATATGTTTTATAGCGGCCTCTGGAGACGTTTTAAAAGCAGTGCCGCTTTGCAAGGTAAAAAGACCACTACCAGTCAAATGACCAGTAGTGGCTTTTTTGAATTCCTATATGGTACTCTCTACATCCTCCCTTTGCTTCTATGTCAGGTACCGCAAAAAGTTCGGTAAGGACGGGTTGATAGCGCTGGCAGTGTAGAGTAATCAGCCTGTTCGGGGGAGTGTGCGTAAGGACATGAAAGAACATCAAGAAGCCGCTCCATTACACTGTATTCTCCTTGCACCGCGGCTTCTAGTGCGGCTTCTACCCGGTGATTACGTGGGATTATCGTAGGATTGCTATTTTGCATCAACTGATGCGAAGAGGCTTCCGCTTCCTGCTGCCTGCCTAGCCTCGCCTGCCACAACTCATGCCATTGAGCAAATTCTGTGGTGCCAAACAGTTCCATATTGGGCCGCATATCAAAAGTTAATGCGCGGAAGGTGTTGGTATAGTCCGCACGATACTTCTTCATCATACCGAGAAGGTCTTCAATAAGATTTTTATCCTGTTCTTCTTCATTAAATATTCCCAGTTTTGCTCTCATTCCCGCAAGCCAATTAGATTGATACAACTCAGTAAAATCTGAAATTGCATCCTGGGCTAGCTTGACAGCCTGCTCCTGATTGTCATGCAACAATGGCAATAGGGTTTCAGCAAATCGCGCGAGATTCCATCCAGCAATATGCGGCTGATTGCCATAAGCATAGCGACCTTGTAAATCAATAGAACTGAATACCGTTGCTGGGTCATAGATATCCATGAAGGCACAAGGACCATAATCTATAGTTTCGCCACTAAGGGTCATGTTGTCGGTATTCATCACCCCGTGAATAAAGCCAACCAGTTGCCATTTGGCAATCAATACGGCCTGCCGTTTGATCACTTCTTGAAGCAAAGAAAAATAGCGGTTCGGAGCAATGTCAACGTTTGGAAAATGTCGTTGCAATGTATAATCAGCTAGGATCCGGAGTTCCTCAATAGTGCCCCAGTTTGAAGCATACTGAAAGGTGCCGACGCGCAGATGACTAGCAGCCACACGGGTCAGAATTGCACCAGGCTGGTAGGTTTCGCGGATTAAGGTCTCACCTGTTGTCACCACCGCTAGGCTGCGAGTGGTAGGAATACCAAGACCATGCATTGCTTCGCTGATGATGTATTCGCGCAGCATTGGCCCAAGTGCCGCTCGACCGTCGCCCCGGCGGGAATATGGCGTTCTTCCTGAACCCTTGAGCTGAATATCAACCCGCTGACCTAGAGGATTAATCTGCTCGCCAAGCAGCAGAGCCCGCCCATCCCCTAACAAAGCAAAATTTCCGAATTGATGCCCCGCGTAAGCTTGAGCCAGAGGCGAAGCACCTTCTGGAATCTGGTTGCCAGCAAATACCGCTATGCCATCTTCACTTTGCAGTGCCTCGGCATTCAACCCCAGTGACGTAGCTAACGGATAATTGAGAATAACCAATTGCGGTGAGCGTACAGCGGTTGGGTTTAGTCTAGTAAAAAACATATCCGGCAAACGGGCATAACTGCTATCTAAGTTCCATCCTGTATCTGATATTGTTTTTCTCTCCATCGTCGTATCTCCTTCGCCTTTGTTCTTTGTGTATCTTAGCTAAAATCATAACGATTCTACGACTTTTCGTTATCTAGTTTATTTACCTACGAAAGGCAGCCTTTTTAGTGTCTACTTCTACTAATTCTATTATACTCTTTTCACACGTTAGGGAACTAAACTACCTCACCAAATTCTATTTTTTATGGATTTTTTTCCCTATATGCACATAATCTAATTATTTGTTTTAGACGATTAAGATAATCCTCTAGTGCCACTCTGTACCTCGCAAGTTACGATTAAATCTCTTGGAATTTAAAATAGAAATAGCCACCGTTAATTCTTTCATCCAGTGGCTTACTAAAAACTATATTAAATTAATTATTAAGGTACATTGTATTCACCTCCTGCATTTAACTACATACAATATATGAGTAAAGATAAAGGAGGAATACTTATGGGTTTAGGTTTTGGAGGCGGTCGCAACGGCTTTGGCGGTTCCGGCTGTATTATTATTATTATTATTATCCTCTTATTCTTATGTTGTGGCGGTGAAGACTCTTTCTCTAGTTGCTAATTTTTCTAGGCTAATCCACTAATTCCCCAACCTCTTGCAACCACGCTTTACCAAAGCGTGGTTTTAATTTTTTGCACAAAAAAAAGCGTCCAGAGGACGCTAACAGATTTAAATCTTAAATTCTCACTGAAATTTTAGAACCTAATTCCTTACATATTTCTTTATTTAATACTTCTTTAGAAATTTCCTTCGGTTTCCTATTTGGTAAATAGATATTTTGATAGGGTTGCTTTCTCAATTCGGTCTTATAAATAGGCGTTATTCGAGTTACTGGAGAAGTCATTCATCCACATCCATTTCATCCATTTTATATTTTACATATATTGGATAAAATGTAATTATTTCCTTTATTCAAATTAATACAAATAGCAACAATAAAACCGCCTACATTTGTAAGCGGTTTCTATCATGTTAATATGCTTTCTACACTTGTAAGGACTTTTGCATATTTGATTATTGAATAATTATTGGAGGTGTTGATATGCTATGGTATTGTGGTTGATCATTACCTAGAATTAAATTGAAAGTTACTGTTGCTTTTGTTGTTCCGTCCCTGCGTATTGGAACTCCTATGACTTGCCATTCATGTTTCATTGTAGACATGCTTGCAGCATATGTAATATTCGAAATAAAAAGGCTTTTTTCTACAATCTGTCCAGGCATTATAATTGTATTTGGTGTAAATGCTGGGTTTCCTGCATCCCGATATTTCATACCATCCAAAAAGGGAATACCCGAAAAAGAATCTATTGATAAATTCGATTCGCTCCATTTCATAATAGCTACTTTAGTTGTTGGGTTATTAATAGATATACGAACTCCCTCAACTGTCGCAGTGTAAGGTACACCGAGTAATCCTTGTTTTGAAGTATAATATGACTTACCCCAATCTTCAACTAGATATCCAGTCATTAATGTAACAAACTTAATGCTAACACCGTTATCTAATACGGTTTCTAAAGGTACAACAGATGAAAATCTAGCATTTGACATATATTGGTCAATTTTAGATGACGCAAGTACTGGTATTGATATGCTAAGTAGAAGAAAAAATACAATCATAGATACTTTTAATTTCAAAACAATCACACTCCTAAACGATTATTACTTATAATGGCATAATTACCATAAAATACATCTTTCTCCTGCAATGATGGCATTCTATTTAAAAAAATTTTAGAAAAAATCAGATTAGCTATAAGTATCACGTTACTCACTCTTACTCAAACTTAAGAAATAGTAAGCATTTACCGATATATTGGTGGAATATGGGAAGCCCATTAACTAAAGGGAAACGTATTTACTTTAATAAAATCTTCAGAATCATGCTGAAAAATAGGAGGTCTTCATTTGAAACGTATATTATTATTTGTTGTATTGTTTACTGTATTTATGACAAATTGCACCTTTGCGTCCGAAGGAAGTGTGTATGAGGATCGATTCCACAATACATTTCGCATCACATTGCCCAACGACTGGCAAATCAGCAACTTTCATGGAACTTTATTCGCGGCAACTTCACCCAGTAGTTCCACGATTAAAGTTTATATTTCTCTTGGATATACTGAAATAGAACCTAGCGAGGAAGAGATAGACAGATTTGCAGACTTTCTTATTGAAAACGCAGGTAAGTTAGAAGATAAGCACAATATAATGATTGACAACCGCAATGCCATACGTTTTATAACTGTTGATAACAATAAATCGGTATATAAAGTTAGCTACCTTTTCTACAAAAAAGGGGTTATTGTTAGGGTAGAAGGTGACGGTAACCTCAGCCAACTAGATGAAGATCAGAAAAGTTTTGATCAGATTATGTCCAACTTTGAGTTTCTATTTTAACTATTGTCTAATTTATTATGAAACAGCAATCTGCTGCAGCGAAGCCCTTTCTAATATTTTTTATCCTCCTCCCTCATCCTTTGTGTATACAACTCTTATTTATCGGAGATAATTATGTTGACGCATACTCACGTCGTTGACACATCTCTCCCATTCTTCTCTCAGCTCTCTTCTAGAGAGCCTTTTTTATGTCTTGGTCTAATTAACTCAGTGGGGTGCAAAAGAAATTTGGCCATTCATGCCTGACAATTTAAAGTTTAGTCATAGCAAAAAAACCTCTAGATTCCCTAGAGGTTCTTGGTATCGTTAGAGATTGCAATATAGGTCCGTCGGAGATGATTTCAAATTGATTTTCATTGCTTGATTAACAACTGTTTGTGCCAATATCTTAGTTGGGTCAATCAATTGATAATTTCCACTAATGCAAGGAAATAGCAAGGGTATTTCTGTGCATCCCGCAATGAATGCGCTTACCCCCATTTGCTGATACTTAAAAATTATTTCTGACAGTAACTTGTTATTTGAATTGTCTTCGATTCGCCCTGCCTTTGCCTCTTGGATTGCTAGCGATACAATCTTTTGTTCTTCAATATTTGGAGTAAGTACAACTAACCCTTTTGCCAAAAATGCTTTTTGGTACATTTCTGTTTTAACCGTAGCGACACTTGCAAACAGCATAAACTTTTCAGTGCTATCTAACTTTTGAACTTTCACATAATCTGCTGTATTTTCAATCATGTTAATTAGCTTAACATTCACAGCTTTTTGAATGTCTTGATACCAAAAATGAGCTGTATTACATGGCATCACCAAAACTTCAGCACCTGCTTTTTCAAGT
The DNA here is from genome assembly GCF_000725345.1 of Pelosinus sp. UFO1. Taxonomy (NCBI): domain Bacteria; kingdom Bacillati; phylum Bacillota; class Negativicutes; order Selenomonadales; family Sporomusaceae; genus Pelosinus; species Pelosinus sp. UFO1. The sequence continues at coordinate 1,934,915 of NZ_CP008852.1, read as the reverse complement.
AACTTGGCCGAAGAGATAAGTTCTTTCAGCGGGCTTTCTGTTCCATTTATAATCGCATTAATACGTGAAGGTATTTGGGGATTATTATAAACAATGACCTTTAAATGCTCTTGGTCGGTACTTGCTGGAGTATTTTTGATTATTTTTTCAAATAAATCGGCTGTTGCCATAGGTCCCATTCCGCCTAATATCCCAATCGTTATCACTTGAATTCCCCCTCATTTTACTCTATAAATTTATACTACAGAATTTATAAATAAAAAGGAAATTCAAGTTATTAATTTACTTATAGAAACTTCTTATTATTGTCTATAGAAGTTCCTTTATAGTCTTATCTGCACCAGGTTGATTAGCTAAAGCTAATAACAAAGCGTACATCGGAAGTGTGAAAGTTTTATCGTGATGATATACTAACGATATCTGTAACTGAATTAACGGTTCTCTTTCAAGGACAATTAATTTCCCAATCGCTATCTCATCCTTTATCAATGTTGTTGGCAAATAAGAAATACCTAATCCAGCTATAACAGCACGTTTAATTGCCTCGGAATCACTATACTCAATCGGCGACTGTAAATCTTCATTTCCCGTCAATTCATCTAACTTTCCTCTTAATACACTTCCTACTGTGTAGTTGATAACAGGTAAATCATTATTATCTTTTACTTCATTGTTTTTGATAAACTCTTGACTTGCCACCCATAAAACATCTTCCGTCCATATTCCATGCTGTCTAATTTGCTTAAATGTATTTTCTCCGTGTATAAAACCAAAATCATAACGACATTCTAATATCCCTTTTAAAACATCTTGCGTATTCATGCAGATCTCTACACTAATGTTAAGAGACGGCATTTGCCCTTGGAGTTCCTTTAAAACGAAAGGCAAAAAATAATTTATCATTTGTGTTGATACACCTAACCTAATAGTTTCGCTCGCATGACTAAAAGTTGCCATAACGTTTTGTGTCTCTTCATACAAGCTTACAATCCGCTGAGCATAGTCTATCATCTTCTTACCCGCGTCAGTCAATGTTAACCTTTTCCCGGTTCTCTCGAATAACTTCACACGAAAAGCATCTTCTAGGCTACAAATTTGAGCAGTTATAGCTGGCTGTGAGAAACTAAGCTGTTCTGAAGCCCTCGTAATGTTAAGCAATTCAGCTACCAATAAAAAGGTCTTAAATAATCCTATATCCATAAAACTACACCTACAATACCATGTTCTTGAAACACTTATTTTTCTTATTATAACATTCCAATGTTTAAGGGCAATAGGGACAAGCATAATGTATAGAACTCCTATTTATTGGTGATAATTCTATTGACGCATACTCACGTCGCTAACAATCTTTCCCATTCTTCTCTCAGCTCTCTTCTAGAGAGCCTTTTTTTATGCCTTTGGTAACACCGATCTTGATGGTTAGTCTTATTCCGAGCTGTAATCCTTGGTATTAGTCTTCCTAGTTATATATCCGGCATGATCAATTCACTGCGCATTATTAAGTCGATTGACTTGCGCATTTAGCGCAAATCATTGGTTCACCTCTTATGTTAAATACGCATATCTTAAATAAAGAGCACTGCTCAATTTTTATACTGATCCAAATTTCACCTCGAAAGGGGGTGACATTATGATTATTGATTTTGATGAGGAAAAGTTTAAAAATGAAATTAAAAGCATAGCCAAAAATTTTGGAGCATCATCGAGTGATTCTAAAAAAGTAGCTTCAATGGCTTTATCAGTTGTATTAAAATCAAGCAGACCCGTAAATCAATAAACTCTGTTTCAATACCAGCAAGTAAATTTGCTTGCTGGTTTTTTCTGATTTAATCCCAAATTTTATTTTCTTCCGCATACTTTCTTTTAATATCCTCAGAAATAGCCGGAGGAGCAGGAGGCGTCCCATGTTCTGCTCAATCCAAGTCGTTACTGAGCCAGCAGCTAGAGAACCTGCTATAATCGCCATAATGCCATATGGTTCCTTAAGATATTGCCAGTATGCACCGATACAAAAAAGAAGTTGCCACATTAAATAATACGAACATCAATATATGGTTAAAGAATACAAAAACTACAGGGCTCACTAGGCCGTGTAGTTTTTGTATTGCTATATAAGTTAGCGGATGTCACTGCTTCGATTGCATATTTACTAAAAATCATCGCGGTACAATGTCGTCCTCTTCATTTTTTCACTTTCCATTTAAATAAAAAACACCATCTTACCAAGGCAAGACGGGATTAATCGTACAAGAAAATATCCTGTCGTAGGATTACGTTTTCCTATATATGGTTTCAAAATTTCTGACATATATCAATGGATTCGCTTATTCATAAAACCATGTTTTTTGTATAAATTCGCCCCGCCTTGCAAATTGCCTTACGATAAACGCACCTATTTTCTTTAACCTTATCATAATTATTGCTCCTAAAGTTAGTTCTTTCAAACCCTCAATTACTAGGAAATAGATGTAGGATCTACATAAATTCCTATAGAAGCTCCATACCATATTATAGCTGTGAAAGCTATCATGGATAAAACATAACCACCAATTATAACTATATCACTAACCACCGTATTACTTTCTTTATCTGTTGGTTCACAATATCCGTTATGATAATATGTATTTGCCATTATAATCATTCCCTTCCATTAACTTACTAATCTATGATTAATATACACCGTTTTACAATAACTGTAAATTTAAAAGTTTATTTCGTCAAAAAACACTATTATGGGAATTATAAATATTCAAAATAAAAACACTACAGGGCTCACAACGTCTAAAAACTACGTTAAATCACTGTTAGAAAACTTACTTAAATTCATGTTATTGCATAAGATTTTCCTAAACAATGCTATACTATATTTATAATATAAATATAAATGATAATAAATAGTTCGAATAGGAAAGGGTAAATGATGATTAATGAAAAGAATATTAAAACTTTAGGAACACACAGCGGAAAATTTCATGCAGACGATGTTATGGCTACCGCTATACTTCGGTTACTACTAGGGGATATAAAGGTAACAAGAACAAGAGATGAAAATATACTAAAAGAAATAGATCTGGTTTATGATATATCCTTGGGAGAATTCGACCATCACCAAATAAATAAAGAAATAAGAGAAAATAATATTCCGTATGCCTCTTGTGGTCTAATCTGGAGAGAGTTTGGTTCAAGAGTAATACAAAAGTTTAATTCTCAATTAGAAGAAAATGATATAAGTTCAATTTTTGATTATGTTGATAAAACTTTAGTCCAGGGGATTGACGCTACAGATAATGGCATAGATGTAAAATCAGAAATTAAAGTAACTTCAATAAGTGATATTATCCAAAGTTTTAATCCTACGTGGGATTCAACTGATTCCAAAGATGAGGCATTTGAAGAAGCCGTTCACTATGCTACTGAGGTTTTAAGAAGAATAATAAGTAAACAAGTTTCTGTTATAAAAGCAAGGACCATAGTAAATGAAGCCTTTCAAAACAGAACTATTAATGAAATAATGGTTTTAGAAAACGGATGCCCTTGGCTCCAACAATTACTTAAAATAGATATAAATAATGAGGTATTGTTCGTTATTTCTCCAGATGATAATAATGCCGATTATAAGATTCAGACTGTAAAGAAAACCGTTGATACTTTCGAAGCAAGAAAAGATCTATTAGAATCCATTAGAGGCAAATCAAGTGAAGAAATAAATTCTATAATTAAAATAGATGATGCTATATTTTGTCACAAGGCAGGTTTTATCGCATCGACTAAAAGCATGGAGAGCGCTTTAAAAATAGCAAAGCTATCAATCTGAACAAGCAGTCATAAAATAAGGCCAAAGACAAATAAATGTCTCTGGCCTATTTTATATTTGGTGATAGCTCAGTTGATTAAAGCGCTTCAACTAGCTTTTTTCTGCTTTTAAGGACCTTTATATTAACTAAATATTAAATATACATCTATGACCTGTCGTATTATAGCACTTATTGCAGGAAACACATTTAGGTTTTTTAGTATCCCCAATAACCCACTTACTGATTAAATCTGGTTCTGCAGTCAACGGTCTTGCTAATGAAAAATACTCTATTTTAGTATTGTTTAATATGTCTTCCATCACATTAAAATGTCTGTTTCCTCCTATTAATATTACTGGTATCTCTACTTCATGTGCTAACCTTGTTGCATATTCTTTAAAGTACGATTCTCTTTCTTTATTAACAACTACCTTAGTTCTTGCAGGACCTAAGTTCCCTTCTAGTACATTTACAGATGATTCGTTACCACCGCTAACTTCTATTGCCGTAATACCTAACTCTGCTAGCCTCTTAGATACATATAAACTTTCTTCTGCCGTTAATCCATTATCCATAAAATCTTCTGCATTTATTTTTATAAGTACAGGAAAATCATCCCCTACTCTATTTCTTATTTCTTTATATACTTCAAATATTATTCTAGCTCTATTTTCTATCGGGCCACCGTATTCATCGGTTCTTCTGTTATAATACGGACATAAAAACTGACTTAATAAATACCCATGTGCACCATGCATTTCTACGCCATCAAACCCTGCCTTTTTTACTCTCAAGGCAGCATCGCCATATGCGCTTACTAAAGATCCTATATCTTCCTTATTCATTTCCGTTGGAATCACTTTCGTTACTTCATTTTCACCCCTCGAAGGTCCCCATATAATTCTTCCCTCTGTGTTAAACTTCGATTGAGATCCTCCATAAACTATTTGCATAATTACATTTGTTCCATATCCATGAATCATATCTGTCAGCTTTTTATATTCTTCTATGAACGAATCATTATATATTCCCATCATTCTTGGGTTAGGTTGCTCATTTTCTGTAATAAAGGCATATCCCGTTATGATTGTTCCAACTCCACCCCTTGCTAACTCTTCATATATGTTAAATAACTCTTGTGTCATATGTCCTTTGGCATCAGCTAATCCTTCCCAAAGCCCACCTCTAAAAAACCTATTTTTAAGATCCGTATTTAATAGTTTCGTTTTATCAAAAAGTTTTTTCATCTTTCCTATCGCCCTTCATATTCTGAAGACTGTACACCAGCCCAAATCTGTCTATTTATTCACCAGTGATTCCAAAATTGCTTTGGAAAAAGTAACGCTGGATTGAGGATTCTGTCCGGTAATCAGGTTGCCATCAACGACAACATAATCGCTCCAAGGATCTCCTGAAACATAATTAGCTCCTAATTCTCTAAGTTTGCTCTCCAGTGGGAATGGAACTAATTTGTCCAATTGGGCAATTTTCTCTTCAGCGTTAGTAAAACCCGTCATTTTTCTACCTGCGACCAAAGGCTTTCCTTCTGGTGTCGTTGCACCCATCAATCCAGCAGTCCCATGACATACGGCAGCAATGATGCGATTTTCCGCGTTAAAATAGCTTAAGATACGGGCAAGGGTAGGATCGCTTGGTAGATCAAATAAAGGTCCATGACCGCCCGGTAATACGATAGCATCGTATTGTGTATAATCAACTTGATCAAGTTTTACAGTCGATTCTAGGACTTGTATTGCAGAACTCCATTCGGCAGGAACTTTTTCGGGAATGCTCTGGGGATCGACCGGAGAGGCTCCTCCCAACGGACTTGCCACCACAATCTCATAACCAGCTGCTCGAAATTCTAGATAGGGGACTACAAATTCTTCCAACCATAGACCAGTTTTATGGAAATTATTGAAGTGATCTCGGTTAGTAACAACCATTAATATTTTATTTGAAGATTTCATACTGCTTTCCTCCTTTGGATTATTGGCAAACCCTACACTGCTGGATAATAGTGTAATTAACACTAAAAATAAGGCAAATTTTTTCATATTTATTTTCAATTCTCCTCTTAATATAAAATATTATAGTTTGAACGATGTGCTTATCAGTTGATTTTTTCATCAAATAGTTAAGCTTCGATAGAATTACGTCAGTTTTGTTATCACAACTTAGGATCGGTTTTTTCTTTCTACTTGATTAATCATTTTACCCCTCCAGATACTCATTATTTTTTTGTCAATCTCAGTTTACTTTATACGTTTATGCCGGGCAAGTACGCACTTTTAAGTATGTTAACTTACCTAAATGTATGAAATGTATTTTATCAAGGCTTTCCAACAGTTAATCTCAAAAAAAATCTCCCCATTAATTAAATTTGCACTCAACTCCAAATCTGATATACTTTTACTATATCGGTCCACAATTTTGAGAAGGAGAAATCATGCTACATTATAGAGATAAAAAATTTGTATGTCATTTAGATTTAGCTTTTGAATTAATAAGAGGAAAATGGAAAGCTGTTATTCTATGTCATTTACATGAAGGTCCGAAAAGATTTCTAGAACTTCAAAGAATTACTGGCAACATCAGCCAGAAGGTGCTTACTGAGAAACTTAACGAACTAGAAATCGACGGTCTTATTCAAAAAAAAGTTTTTCCTGAAGTTCCTCCTCGTGTGGAGTATTTCTTAACTGAAATGGGCAAAAATCTTTTTCCTGCTCTAAGTATGATTGAGCAATGGTCAATCATAAACTTCCCAAACTGTGGTATCCCTCATTGTAAAGACACATAAAACTATGGCTATTGAATCCACGAAGAACTCCTAAGTTGGAAAAATAAAAAAGCCACCTTCTGGGTTTCTCTGGTGGCTGCTTAAGTAATTAAATTAATTTGATTATAATCGCTATATAGTACTCACCTCCTGCATTTTACTAACATACAATGTGTTATAAATAAAAAGGAGGAATACATATGGGCTTCGGTGGTTTCGGAGGCGGCCGCAATGGCTTCGGCGGTTCCAGTTGTATAATTATTATAATTATCCTCTTGTTATTATTCTGTGGCTGTGATGACTCTTCCTCTAGTTGTTAATTTTTATAAACTAATCCACTAAATCCCCAACCTCTTGCCAACCACGCTTCACCAAAGCGTGGTTTATCTCTTTTTCATAAGAAAAGCACCCCCGAAGGATGCTTAGCCTTATATATTTGGGAAATCGTCAATTTTACCCATATTGCGTAATTGTTCTAGTGCTTCCTTTCTTGTTGTACCAATCGTTTTACCTTGTTTTGTTTTTAGATTTAAGAAAAGAAATCTATCATCAGATATAACAATTGCTGCAGTTCCATCCTTACTAAATATTCTAGTGGTAGTTTCTATTACAATCACCCCCTTATTGTTTTCCGAAAATTCCAAATATACTTTCATCTTATTCAATAAAAGACAATATTATCCTTTAATTTTAAAAATATATGCAATTCACAGGTGATTTTTCGGACTTTTATCAGCTACTACCCCAGATACTTCTTTTTTGCTTTCTCTACTTTTTTTTTTGTATTAAATTATTACATTCTCCACCCCTTATTGATAAACAATTTCCTGATCATCACATCATTCCCTAATCACCAATAAAACCAGATAGAAGATGCGACAATTTGTACAAAATTGCCGCATCTTTTCATTCGTTTGTATAATTTGGTTCTATACCACAATCATCCGAATATTATTTATGCAGATACTTATTTGCTTTGTTCGCAGCGCACTGCAAATGCCAGTATTCAGTCAACAGAGGGGGGGTATTTATGACGAAAGAGGATGGCCTAGTATCAGCGAAAAATCACTGGAACTGGAGCCCGATTGACCAACTAGCCAAGCAAAGCTGTATGCAAACTGCTTTTCCCGCGCAGTGCATCAATTCCCATCAATTAACACAGCCGAACTTTCTAACAGAAATCCGCAATTCATTGGCATCATCCTCCTTACCCGATTCACCGGCAAGTTTCGATGAAACTGGGAGTTACTATTTTTTGACCCCAAGTTCGGCTCCATTGACACTTACTAGTCAGGAGTTAGACGTTGAGGCTATCCGCAGAGATTTTCCGGCACTTCACCAACAAGTAAACGGTCGACCGCTCATCTGGTTAGACAATGCCGCCACAACCCAAAAACCGCAAAGCGTTATAACCGCTGTTGCTCAGTTTTACTCCCAAGATAACTCAAATGTACACCGCGGCGCCCATACATTAGCCAAACGAGCTACTGACGCTTATGAAGGGGCTCGAAAAAAAGTTATGAATCTGATCGGCGCGAGTTCCCCAGATGAAATTGTGTTCGTGCGAGGTGCTACGGAAGCCATCAATCTCGTTGCCCAAAGTTACGGACGGAGGATCGTTGGGCCGGGTGATGAAATTATCGTCAGTATATTGGACCATCATGCCAACATTGTGCCTTGGCAATTATTGTGCGAGGAGAAAGACGCCATATTACGGGTGATTCCCGTAAATGAACACGCCGAACTTATTATAGAGGAATATGAAAAACTGCTCAGTCCTAAAACTCGTTTGATTGCCATCCCCCACGTTTCCAACTCCCTAGGAACAGTCATACCCATCAAAACCATCATTGATATGGCCCATAGCCGCAACATCCCGGTACTGGTCGATGGAGCGCAAGGTCTGCCCCATTTCCAAACTAACGTTCAGGATTTGGGGGTTGATTTCTATGCCTTTTCCGGACATAAACTGTTCGGTCCGACAGGAATTGGTGTGTTGTATGGAAAGAAAGATCTACTTGAAGCAATGCCACCTTGGCAAGGCGGTGGTAATATGATTAAAGACGTCACCTTTGAGAATACCACGTTCAACTCCCTCCCTAACAAATTCGAAGCGGGAACCGGTCATATCTCAGGAGCAGTCGGTTTAGGGGCTGCTATCGACTACCTCACCAATCTGGGATTTAGTAAAATCGAAAGGTATGAAAAAAATCTATTGTCCTATGCCACAGAAGCCTTAGGCAACATCCCTAAACTACACCTCGTAGGCACATCAACCCATAAAGCCGGTATCTTGTCCTTTGTCGTGCCAGGTGTTCCCTCCGAAAGAATCGCTGAATTTCTAGACAAACAAGGTATCGCGTTACGTGTTGGACACCACTGTGCCCAGCCCTCACTGCGTAGTTTTGGTTTAGAGAGCACAATAAGGCCATCAATCGCCTTTTATAATACCTTTTCGGAAATCGAAAAATTGGTTTGGGCCATCCGAAAATCCATTCAATAGAATCAAGGAGGCTAAATAAATGAGTAGCGATTTAATTAATGACCAGGAAAGCCTAAGTACCCAAGTGGCCAGAAATTTGGCTACCACTACTAAGTCACTTCCTATGATGGAGGAAATTACCCCACGATGGATTCTTCAATTCCTGCCTTGGGTTCAAGTTAATTCCGGAACCTACCGAGCCAATCGAATAAAAGTTTTGTTTAAAGAAGAAGGCAAAGTTCATGTTACGAAAAATACTGGTGAATTCAGCGTGGCAGCTGATCAGCTGCGAAAAATACCCTTATTTTCTAACACCACAGATGAGGAAATGGACCAACTGGCGAATAAATTTATTCTAGAACAATATGAGCGGCATCAAGAAATCATCCATGAAGGGGCAACAGGTACTAAACTCTTTATTATCGCCAATGGAGCTGTCGAAGCAACTACAGTAGGAGACCGTGGACAAAAGTTGCAGCTAGCCATCTTATCTACTGGCGATTTCTTTGGCGAATTTGCTTTGTTGGACACCAAGCCCTGTACCGCAACCATCACGGCTTTATCCAACTGTTCTGTTCTGGCACTGGATCAAGCCGAATTTGAAGCCCTTGTTCGCCAAAAACCAGAGCTTGGCAAACGACTGGAAGATACCGCGCAAGTTAAGGCTGAATGGAGCTCCAAAGTCAACGAACATGGCGAACACAAGATTAGTATCCAGGCCGGACACAAAGGTGAATGTATACTACCAGAAACCTTCGTCGATTATATCGAAGAACCGAGGGAATATCCTCTGAGTATCATACAAACAGTTTTAAAAATACATACCCGTGTTACCGATCTTTACAACGACCCGATTGATCAACTAAAAGAGCAAGTACGGCTGACCGTAGAAGCCATGAAAGAACAACAAGAATGGGAACTTATCAATAATAAAGACTTCGGTCTGCTTCATTCGGTAGCACCATCTATGCGCTTACAACCTCGCTATGGCCCTCCTACTCCTGATGATATGGATGAATTGCTCTCAAGAGTTTGGAAAAAGCCCGCCCTGTTTCTAGCTCATCCAAAAGCCATTGCCGCCTTCGGGCGTGAATGTACTAAACGTGGCGTCCCGCCTGCTACCGTAACGCTCCATGGTTCTCCTTTCATGACTTGGCGTGGTGTACCTATCGTGCCCTGTAATAAGCTGATGGTAAATGGCAAGGCAAAAAGCGGGTGCTATGTGGGAACAACCAGCATACTTTTAATGCGCCTGGGAGAGGAAGAACAAGGGGTCGTCGGACTGCACCAATTAGGCATCCCTGATGAAATTCTGCCGAGTCTGTCGCTGCGTACGATGGGCATTGACAACAAGGCCCTTACCTCCTATCTGCTTACCCTATATTTCTCAACTGCTGTCCTGACCGATGAAGCCCTCGCCAGCCTAGACAATGTAGAAGTCGGTTTTTACCATAACTACGCCACTTACTAATAATATTATCCACTGGTTAATAAAAAATCGTTTTTTAGGTATCCGCTAGGTTATTGAAATTGATGTGATGGGCTATTGGCTATATGTCAGTAGCTCTTTATTGTAGAATTCGTCTCTCTTCTATTTGAATAGCAATAGCCACCGGTCTATGTTTGAACCGGTGGCTACTTTCAGTAACTGTATTAATTAATTGATTATCATCGACTACATTACTCGCCTCCTGCATTTAACTATCATACATTGTATTAGTAACTACAAAGGAGGCATACATATGGGCTTTGGTTGTTTTCCCCGCAATAGATTCTTCGGTAGTTTCGGCTGGGTTATTATCCTCTTATTATTATTCTATTTTGATGAAGACTCATCCTCTAGTTGTTAATGTAACATCCGCTAAACTCTGAGCTCTTGCCAGCCACGCTTCACCAAAGCGTGGTTTATTTTTTTGCATAAGAAAAGCACCCCCGAAGGATCTCATATTGTATGTCTTGCCTATCTCTACCGGTATAACAACAAGATTAGGGTAGCGATACAAGCTAGGATCATACCAGGAGCATTGCGTTTAGCAACTTCCATAGGTGAAACACCAGCCAAGGTTGAACAAATAATCAATCCACCAGCAACTGGTGACATGGAACGTCCAAGGGCACCACCAATAGCAGCCATACTTCCCATATCCATAGACGTTAAACCAAACTTAGCAGCCTCAGGAGTGACCGCCTTATTAAATGCAACTGCCGCTGCATCACCAGAACCACTCATGACTCCTAATAGAAATGGACCGACTGCTGAGCTTATTTTAGCAATGGAAGGATTAGAAATCATAAGGCTAATCAACGCCTGAATCAGACCAACTGAGCTCAGACCGCCCACGAAAACCAAGGCACAAATAATAATCCCAAATACATGACCAAAAGAATCTCCTACACCTTTCCAAAATTCTTTGGAAATTTTCTGTGGGCTGACCCTTGTCACGATGAAGGCGCAAAATACACCAATAATCATAGCGTGAGAAATTTGCAATTGCTTAAAAGCTGGAATTACATTCATGCTTCCCAACACTAGCAGAAGGATAGGAAGAAGCGGAATAAAAGCACGTATCACATTCACTTTAAAGGTACCTGTAGTATCTTCTACCATTTTTTCTGCGGGCAGCTCATAGCCGTTGTTTTCTTTACGCACGTAGGCGACTGCAAGCAAACTAAAAGCACCAATAACTCCAGCAGTGAGCAGTGCTGTAAAATGGTTGGCTACAACAGCTACTGGCGTAGATTTTGCTACATCGACAATAATCGCTACTTGTGCATAACCTGGGTTAAATATGGCTCCATATGTTCCCGCATATATAGACGCAGCAGCAATTGCTGGATGAACACCTGCCGCCATAAGGAGGGGGATCAATATTGCGCCCACAGCTGCTGAGCAACCTGCAGAACTCGTAATTGACGTATTAATAAATAGAGTAACTAGCGTCGTTGCTGGAATCAATAGTGGTCCAGCCTTTTTCAAAGGCTTAATTAGTAAATTAATAAGATGTTTATCACACTCGGTTAGTTTCATAACAAAGGCAAAACCCATCACGGATATAATAGCTTCAAATAGTTTGCTTTCTAGCATGGCATGGGAAAAAGCTTTAAATGGACCCATAACGTCACCACCCATAAGGGCGAGTATAACACCTGAACAGAATAGAACCAGACGTGTCTCATACTGCTTAACTAAGCAATAAACTGTAATAAAAACAACAATAATACTCAGTACAATTAACATATTCAACCTCCAATATTTTATGTTTCATTACAAGCACCCTAATATGTAGTTTATTCTCCAGCTTCCCTCCTCAATGAGTCGCAACTCGCTTGTTCTAAATATTCCAAACAATAAATCTAAAAAAAAATTAACAATCTTACCGTTAAAGAACATGGCTGAGGATGGCTAGCCATCCTCTACCACTAATCATCTTTTATTTGGCATAATAATTAATTAAGCATCCAGCCAAAATAATATCTCTATCATCTTTCGAAAGATTTTCAAGTTTCAACTCAACGGCAACTTTGCCACTCGCATTAACAATGTAAGCCTTCACTCTTTCGTCACCATTCTTTATTGCCTGACGAATCTTGGGAATGTATAGCAAATCCTCCACTGTGAATTTAAATTTATCAGCTTCATCTATTGTGAAGGGCACCACTCCCCAATTAATCAGATTACTACGATATCGTTTTGTAGCATACTCAATGGCAACATTAGCATCTCCTCCCAGAACCTTTTGGCAGGAAGCAGCCTGTTCGCGGGCCGAACCATCACCAGGCTTGATTGCAAAGACAAGACTTCCTAGCCCAGTTTTGCTGATTAACTCTTGTACCTCTTCTGGGTTCATATGACCATTTTCTAAAATAGGTAAGAATAGTTCATCCATGCCCTCTGGAACTTTACCCGCAGCTAGCAATTCTTGGCGTTGTAACTCAATTGCCTGAATTGCCTTAGCTCTCCCCACATAAGCTGGATCTTTACGAGACAAGGTAAACTCAGCAAGTCTCAGAGGATTCGATCGGTAGGATGAAGTTTCACCAGAAGGTATTAATTCATCAGTCGTAGTAACTGGATCATAAATGACTGTTGCTACTTTAAGTAACAAGTTTTCTGTCAGTGGACGCATTTTAGACCATGGAATAATACCAGGTCCAAACACTAACTCTTCTTCAGAACGTGGAGTACCAAATCCTTGATACACTCGGTTTTTGTATATTTCTTGGTTGAATTTATATGCTGGTGTCGGTGACAGCAACGTTGCAACATCAGTGGCTGCAGTTAATATGCCATCATTCAAGGCAGTAGCCGCAATGGAACGAGCATCCATCAATGCTACAGAAGACAACTGACCATTATCTGGTTTAGAGCCCTCACGATTTATGAAATTACGCGTGGTGTGACGAATGCTAAGGGCATTATTGGACGGAACGTCACCAGCACCAAAACAAGGTCCACAGAAAGCGGATCGGATGCTAGCACCTGCGATTGTTAATTTTTCAATAGAACGATTATTCATCAGTCCCAAAAATACTGGTTGGCTAGATGGATAAACGCTTAAAGGGAAATCGCCAAGGGATTTTTCTCCAAGGATTTGGGCTACAGCCACAATATTTTCATAAGTTCCACCAGCACAACCAGCAACTACAGCTTGATCTACTTTCAATCGACCGTTTACTAACTTATCTGTTAATTGGAATTTAATGTTCGGATTATTAATTAGCTTGCGACCTTCTTCTTCAACTTGCTTTAAAATAGCAAGTGAATTTTGATTGAATTCAGCAATAGTCCATGCATTGCTAGGATGGAAAGGCAGCGCAATCATCGGTTGAATGCGGCCTAGATCTACTTTTATCAAACCATCATAGTAAGCCACTGATTTAGGGTCTAATTTGCTATACGCTTCAGGACGAGCATGAATTTCAAAATATTCTTTTACCTTTTCATCTGTGCGCCAGATTGAAGTTAAGCAAGTAGTTTCAGTAGTCATAACATCAATTCCATTACGGTAATCTACCGTAAGATTGCTAATGCCAGGCCCTACAAACTCCATGACCTTATTTTTAACAAAGCCATTTTTAAAGACGGCCTTAATGATAGCAAGGGCAATATCCTGAGGTCCGACACCTGGCACTGGAGAACCTTCAAGATATACCGCAACCACATCAGGATAAGCGATATCATAAGTACGTTTTACCAGTTGCTTGGCAAGTTCTCCACCGCCTTCACCAATTGCCATCGTTCCCAGTGCACCATAGCGAGTGTGACTGTCAGAACCGAGGATCATTTTACCGCAACCGGCCATCATTTCTCTCATGTATTGATGAATAACCGCTTGATGTGCGGGAACAAAAATTCCCCCATACTTCCGAGCCGCAGATAAACCAAAAACATGGTCATCTTCATTGATTGTTCCACCAACAGCACATAGACTGTTATGACAATTTGTCAAAACGTATGGCACAGGGAATTCCTTCATACCACTGGCAGAAGCTGTCTGGATAATACCAACATAGGTAATATCATGGGAGGTCAAGGCATCAAATTTTATTCTCAAATTCTGTTTGTCAGCGATCGTATTATGAGCGCTAAGGATTTGATGGGCAATTGTGCCAGCACGAGCTTGTTCATGATTAATACCGGACTCTGCTAGCAGCTCAAGTCCCTCATAAGCCAAACGATTATTAACTTCTTGTAGTCCTAACTTATCGGCATCTTCTAAAATTACCTGTCCCTGCAAAAGATAAACACCTTTATCTAATAGTTCAACCATACAAATCACGCTTCTTTCTACTAATGTTTTTGTATTACTTTGACATTTACTATTCACGGTATACCTAGTTGTAATAAAAAAAATCCAAAAATTTCATCCTTACAATTCTTCACTTGCAAGCTTGTAATATTGTCTTGTGTTCGTCCAATGGAATTCTTACATCTAAGAACATGGACATGAAAAATTCTTCAATAATATATGTATTGTGAAAATTCTTGTTTTTTTATATTTCAAATTATATAATGAGGGCTGGGTATACTCAAATACTTATTGTTTTATATCTCCTATAGTTTTTTTCTATATCGCTAACAAACTCGCTCCCCAATAGCGGTAAATAGAAAGCTGCCTTCCTGGAAATTGCAAAAATATAAAGTATTTCTTTAAATAAAATAGAAGAGGTAGATGAACTACTATGACAGAACGTGAATTACTATATGTAAAAACAATCGCAGAAGAGCAAAGTATTTCCAAAGCTGCAAAAAAGCTATTTTTGAGCCAGCCTTCTCTCAGCCATTGTATCCAAAAGATTGAAACTAACCTCGGCACCAAGTTGTTTAAACGTACAAATACCGGTCTACTTCTGACCTTTGCGGGAGAAAGATATTATCAAATTGCTACTGATATCATGAAGATCTATAGCGATTTTGAAATCGAGGTCAGTGATATAAATAATTTGAAAAAGGGCAGAATTACAGTCGGTATTACCGTTTATCTTGCTACATATATATTGCCGGTTATTTTGCCTGCTTTTAAGCAACAATGTTCCAATATAGAAATATTTCTTGTTGAAAGAAATTCGACTGAACTAGACAAGGCCTTGTCCTCGGGAGAAATTGACTTTGCTATTATGCATACCTTACCGTTTAGCGATCACTCCAACAGTCAAAATATAAATATTTATCCTTTATTTAAAGACCCAATTATTCTGGCAACCAAAAAAGATCACCCTTTGCGTCAATACGCTGTAAGTGTTAAAGGATTAGAGTATCCGAAAATAGACCTTCCTCTGTTTGCCAGCGAACCCTTTGTCATGTTACACAAAGAACAAAAAATCAGGCAGATTTCTGACCTGATCTTACAAAAAGCCAATATCAATCCAACCATTTCATTAACCACTAAAAGCTTTGAAACCGCAAGACGACTAGCCTCTGAGGGCATTGGTGTAACCTTTGTCCCTCATCAATATTTAAAGCTATTTCCAGGTGACTATCATCCTGACTACTACTACATCGATGAAAGTTATTCACCTTACTGGACAATGTGCGTGGCGGTTCAAAAAAATGCCTACGTTTCTAAAGCCGCGCAACTGTTTATCAAAATGGTGAGTGAAAAGTTTGGTTCAATTATTTATGATTTTATGTAAGGTTAAGGCCGAACTAGCATAAGCTAGTTCGGCCTTTTTTTGTGAAAGACTTCCGATAGAAATTATAGCCTTTTCTTGGGTTTGATTCCTTGCTCTAATAATTCCTTATCTAGTCTTGCATAGGTAATGTCTCTATACTCTTTGAATGAAACGCCGTGAACTATTTCAGTGACGTTGCCAACCAGCAAAAGACTATATATAGCAACTTCCTTTTGCCTCTTGACCATCACATATTCTTTCTCATCTAAATCTGTAATCAACTTAAGTGAAATATCAGTGCTCTCTGTTTCCGCCCCCATAATTGTGTCTTTCGTTGTTCTGTAGGTTTTATACATCTACAGTATCCTCATTTTTCCAGAAACCGAATTTTGTCCCTCGTAAATGGAGATGCCTCCCATCCATGGTGGCGAGGAGGAGTCCCCGCCACACACCGGTGCGGTACTTTTACCTTTTCTCTTACCTTGTACTGAACCCAATTTATATCCCCCCATCTTCATCCTGTAGAAGGTTTCTTCTATCCGAAGCTCAGGATAGAAGAAACCAACATACAGTTTGTTTCAGGGGAAATTAAAAGAGCGCATGCGAGGTTATTCAACCTACACATGCGCTTTGCTTCGTCTTGATTGCATGCAGACGCTAAGCCTCTGCTAAGACCCACAATTTTACTACTCCGAACGTACCTTCCCTTGTTTTCAAGGAAAGATCACGGTATAATAAATTGTCGTCGTAGACAGCTAGCTGTTACGTGTAGGTGCCGAGTACACCTGCTCGTGCCTGGGAGTGTTCCACCACTCTCAGGACACGGCGACTTTTTTAATTTCCACCTATTACTAATTATAGTACTTCTGGGTATAATTGCAAGTACATGGACCATGAAAAATGACTTTCTCTACTCATTATTTTTGCCTATTGGTTGCATATTTTTTTCCAAATGAGTATACTATAATAAAAGGACTGACGTGCTCGATACACGCCAGCCCCTACAAGTTGCCTAACCGGAAACGGTTAGCCCAGTCCTTGGGTATGTGAAATAACCGCGAACTTTAGAGAGGGGCGGTTATTTCTTTTTTATGATTAAAACAATAAGTGTTGCAAATGCTATCATAAGATACATCGCCTCAAATATTGTCATCATACCACCCCCTTTCAAAAGGGTGTGGCTAACCGTCCCCCAACAACCTGTATAGTTATTATACCATATTATTACATTTACTAAGAAGTAAATTCTGTCGGCAGTAACGTTTTATTTAACACATTGAACATGCAATGAGACAGCTGCTAATTTCTTTTACATAAATAATGATCTGTTATTTTTTCATTACCATTAAATTACCTAATAGCAATTTGGAAGCAGCATCATGACTGGTGCTGTCTTTTTCAGTTCTGATGCATAATATATAGTAAAGTATCGGAGTGTCTTAGGAGGATTAATATGAGATATTATTGTCCTAAATGTGATGAATGGTGTGAATACGATAGTCATAATTATAGTGACTACTGGTTTCAATCGGACAACCAGGCGGGAGTAGAGGACCAAACAATCATTGATGAATGGGAAACCATTCCTACTCCCCTCCCACCTGAGCTGAAACCAGTTGTGATTACTCCGGAAACTAGTGCCCTACTAATTTTGGATATGGAGACCTCTATATGCAATAATCCCCGTTGTCTAGCCTCCATCTCTAAGATTAATGATCTATTGACAATAGTCCGCAGGGAAGGCATGCTAGTTGTCTATAGCCTAACACATACAGGATACCCCGCGGATATTATAAGGCAAATAGCCCCTACACCAGATGATCCTATTGTGAGGTCAAACGTTGATAAGTTTTACAAGACCAACTTAAATAAAATATTACAAGAGAATGGTGTTAAAACTGTTATTATTACTGGCTATGCTGCTAACGGCGCAGTTCTTCATACAGCCACTAGTGCTAGTTTCCGGGGCTACGATGTTATTATTCCAGTTGACTGCATGTCCGCTCGCAATCCGTTTGCCGAACAGTATACTGCATGGCATATGCTTAACAGTCCGGGAACACGAAATCGAGCGACACTAACCAAAGTAAGTCTAATAAGCTTTTAACACGATTAAAAAATCCCTAATCACCAAATTCATTTATCGGGTAGCACTACGAGTCAACGAACCGCCCCCTGACTCAATTTCATTAATATAGGGACATAAAGAAATCCGCAGGTGTACAGTTAATTCTGTATGTTTGCGGATTTCTCTCTATACTTTTCCTAATTCTTCCCTTTGTCATATTTTTGTCAAAGTTTTGTAATATAGTAATATCAGATCAAGATTGAGGAGATGGTACATATGAAAAAATTATCTTGCTTAGCACTGCTCACCTGCTTCCTTGTTACCTTATCAGGAACCGCTTTTGCCTGGAGTGACCGTTCCGAGGGCCGTCCACAACAAAATCCCCCTGGCCTCTCCGTATGGCATAATCGCAATGACGAGTTTCATTTAAAAACAACTAACTTTCGTAACCAACATGTATTTTCTGGCGTAATTCGAACCGATGGACGCTTTTACGACATTGACGACAGGGATCTGGAAAATGGTGATTTCGTGAAAGTAGATCGTGACCGTAACACAATTCGCTTCCATTTCACAGGTCGTGGGATTGATGAATTAGATTTCAAAGTAAGAGGAGGAGATACCTTAACTTTTGATGTCAATAAAGACGGCCATGACATGGCGAGCAATGAAATATACATTGGTAAACATGGCTGGCATCCTAGAGATAACAGGTTTACCTTAAAAGAATAACGGATCAATCCAAAGCGGGCGTATAAAACGCCCGCTTTCTGCTGTGCTTTTATGGCATCTTCTTTTTTTCAAGTAAATCCTCGATTTAAAAGTTAACGTTTTTTTACTGTTTATGACGGTTCTTTTGCAGAGGCAAATATCTTTTCCACAGCCAGCCTCATCAAAACTGGCATAAGGATATAAAAAGGTAAACTAAAATGATGCTCCCATCGTACAGGGACATATAATCCTACAGCTATTAGAAAAGGTTCAAAACAGAAAGAAAATACGAAACCAGTCACAATAGACACCTTAACAAAATCCTTCCATCTTGGAAAATACTGATATTCCAGCATATAGATAATAGGCAGCGGACTAACATCAATATAGGCAGTCAGTGGACCAACTGGCAGTAATCTAAACGGATAGTACCAAAGTCCAATCTCAAAGCCAAAGCGGTCGAGGGAAATTATTAATAACATAAGGAGAGTACCGTACAATAACAGTTTGGGTAACTGTTTTCTATCTCCTATATAGTAAAAGATGATCCAGGGAATTACGAATGTAGCTAGGATAAACCACCACTGCCAGGTGAATAAGTCTGTTGCCAGCCAGTTTTCAATACGCGCCTGTGTCAATTCTTTTGTCATCTGTGCGAGTTGTTCATCCGTTGGAAAGCCGCTCATACTTACCTTACCTCTCTAAACAAGGTTTACTTTTTCGCCAAGCAGCTACAATAAATGCTACCGCAAAAAATATCCGCATAGAATCACCCAATATAGTTTTCCTAATAGTAGACCATATATTCATGGAGTAATCTTATGATAAAAGCAGTTAAAACTAAGTCCCCTGATGATTTTCCCGTCATTAGTAATGAAAATGGAAAAGGACGGCTTTGAATTTACTTCTAAACCGCCGAATTTAAAAATTGTAATGCCTTAATATCCTTTATCAGCATTTCAACGTTTTCTTTCTTCGTAGCCCAACTGGTGCAAAATCTCACAGCACTGTGACTTGCATCGACTTTTTCCCAGTAAGAATAAGAATATTTCTCGCTCAATTTGATTAACACTTCATTCGGTAATATTGGAAACTGCTGATTTGTCATAGAATCAGAAAGAAAATCCTTTTTCAGCAACTGCACCTTGATGCGGGCGCAAGATTGAAGCGATAATAGTAGTATTCTCCTGTGTTCCTCCGACTAAAAAGTGTATACCTGCATTCTCTGCATGACATGCTTTTCTAATATAAGCTCTGGCTTTTTCACAGTGTTCATCCATTCCGTAACCTGGTGTCTGCTCTTCATTGGTTTCCACTAATCGTTTTATAATGCGCTTATGAGCACCTTCTGTATAGTCACTCTCAAATCGTATCATCTTTTAATCCTCTCCAATTTCTTCTGAATTAACAACATCGAAGCATGTATTTCCTTAATTTCTTTCTGTGATAAACCTTGCAATAATCTCATTATTTGTTCATCAGATTTTTCATTCAGTTGCTTATATAGTTCAGTCCCTTTTGAGGTCAAACTAATCAAACTTGTTCTGTTATCTACGGTAGAATCTTCCTTTATGAGAAGTCCATCTTTGCCGAGCTTAGCAATTATTCTACTCAAGTAGCTGCGATCAATTTCCAAGATATCGACCAAATTGCTTGCTATACACTGCCCCATCATACCGATTTCTATAATGACCCGTGCCTCTGTTAAAGAATATCCGGTATCCAACACAGTCCTATCTAACACACCAAGTATATTAGTATAAAATCTATTGAAATACCTTATATCTGCTATGACATTATCATTTACGTCCATTATAGGCCCTCCCCTTTTAGTGGACTTTATCAACAATTACAACAACACATTTAGTTGACTGTGTCAACAATGTTCTAGTGTTTCTAGTGGAGCCGTATTGTGGCGGTAGTCATACCAACTTATAGCTTATAAGGACATAAATACACAAAAGCTCCCCGAGAACAGGGAGCTTTTGCTATGAGTGAAGATTAACATTTAGTGATAATAACGAGAGGAAGCAACATCTTTTTTAAAGTATTCCAGTACTAATTTAGAAGCTTTATTTAATTCCCCATTTTTAATTAGTATAGCACCACCTGTAAGTTCAGAGGTTGGAAACTCAGAAAGAATTGTAAATTTGCCATCAGAAAGTTCTTTTGTTATATTCCCACTAGGGATCAGTGATATACCCATCTTATTTTCAATATTTGTAATAATAATACTTACCCAATTAGCTGCTTGCGGCAAAAGCTCCCAAAAGCCGAATGCACAACAGCAGTCAGATAAAGTTCATCGGAGTTGACCGAACTTGAGAACAATATTGAAATGATAAAAAAACTCTTGGCGTACCAATAATCTCCGGAATAGTAACAGGAATAGTAACAGCAATAGATACAACTGTATCAGGGACTGCCCCTTCCGGCGCAAGTGTAGTGCTTAGTGTTAACGGAGTTGCCTAACCGACAGTTGAAGCTACCGGTGGAATATGGGTGGTATCAAATAGGTTTTCCAAAAAAGTTAGGTAAGCCTTTATGGTCTCGCAAAACGTCTATAAAGACTGTTGTAATTTTTGTTTTGAATCGAGTAGGAGGTGTAATTAACGAAAACTTTCGTTTAAAAGGACTCCCGACCACATCGATTATCTTAAGGATGCCTAACGATACTTCATTTTGGATTGTGCAATGTGATAATAATGTAATACCCAGTCCTGCCTGCACAGATTCCTTAATGATTTGTGTACTTCCAAACTCCATAATGTTTTCCGGATAAAAGTTTAACCCAGAAAACATTTTTTCCGTTGCTTCTCGTGTTCCGGACGTTTCTTCGCGAATAATCCAAGTCTCATTTTTAAAATCAGCTATCTTCTGTGTGTGTTGATTTGCACATGGCTTATTGGCGGCAGCAACTATATACATTAGATCATCGGCAAATGCTTCCATGTGTAAATTATTATGTTGAACCTCGCCATCAACGATTCCAATATCTAACTGGCGGTTTGCTACCCACTCGGAAATTCTTTTTGTATTTGCTATAGTGATTTTGGGCTTTATCAGGGGATGTTTTGCGCGTAAATAGGCCACAATATGAGGCAGTACGTATTCTCCGAAGGTATAACTTGCACCTATGGATAGGTTGCCGCTAGCCTTATTCAGCGTGTCATCTATTAGATTCTGCATTTGTGTATAGAGGCCAATGATCTCGTTTGCGTGGTGATAGACAATTTCCCCGGCTTTATTCAATTGCACATACTTATTATTACGGTCCAATAGTTTTGTCCCAACGTTTCTTTCTAGCATTTGAATATATTGACTAACCGCTGGTTGTGTCATATGTAGTGCATCTGCCGCACGTGTAAAACTCTTTTTTTCCACAACTGTGATAAAGACAAGCAAAGACTGATCCATTATATCAATCCCCTTATATTGGTATTTATTTCTATGCTTATCATAAGCATTAACTTATAATAAACATAGAAATAAATTATTTTGGTTATTATTAATTATAGTCTATACTTAGAACTAGATAAAGAAGATTTATAGAGAGGAGGAAAAAACATTGAATCTTGCACAATTTCCACGTCGACGTTATACTGAGGGACAAACTCCATTAGAATTTTTACCTCGTCTTACCGAGGCATTAGATGGTCCGAATATTTGGATTAAAAGAGATGATATGCTTGGGCTGGCAGGTGGCGGCAACAAAACACGCAAGCTAGAGTTCCTAGTTGCGGATGCTTTAGCTAAAGGTGCCGATACACTGATTACCTGTGGTGCTGTTCAGTCCAATCACGCTCGCCTAACGCTAGCGGCAGCCTGTAAAGAAGGGATGCCTTGCCACCTTGTAATTGAGGAGCGGGTATCTGGCAGTTACAACGAGAATGCATCTGGAAATAACTTTTTATTTCACCTAATGGGTGTTGCAGGAATTACTGTTGTTCCTGGTGGGTCTAATATGATGGAAGCCATGGAAAAAGTAGCTGAAGATGTTCGCAAAAAAGGCGGAAAACCATATATTATTCCCGGTGGCGGTTCCAATGCTGTAGGATCATTGGGCTATGTCGCCTGTGCAGAAGAAATTTTAGAGCAAGCCTTTGATAAAGGTCTAAATATTGACTGCGTGGTTTGCACTAGCGGCAGCGGTGGTACTCATGGGGGATTAGCAGTAGGCTTTTGGGGAAATAATACTGGCATTCCGGTAGTAGGTATCAATATCAGCAGACCGAATGAAACCCAACGCCCGATAATCATTAAAGACGCCGTATTGACAGCAGCACGGTTTGGACTTCAATTCCCTGAAGAAATTATTGAGTGTGTTGAGGGATACGTTGGATCAGGATATTCGTTAGCTACGTCTGCAATGGTAGAAGCTGTTAGACTGATGGCTAGAACGGAAGCAATCTTATTAGACCCTGTATATACTGGCAAATCTTTCTCAGGACTAATTGGGCTGATTCGTCAAGGTCGCTTTAAGAAAGGCGAGAATGTAGTCTTTGTTCATACAGGCGGATCACCTGCTTTATATCATTACAAAGATTATTTTGCCGAATAATCTGTACGGCAGCAACTCTAATTTTAAATTTTCAGTAATAATTGCCGTTATGCCAGGTGCAAGAGCCGTATCCCCTGTGATGGTTTAAAATGACCTCAACCCTTGCGTATTGGATATTCTCCCCTATAGGTAGACAGGTTAAATAATAAAAAACCTACTACCGAAAGGGGAGCATTTTAATGTCAAAAATAAATCAATATAGTGCAGCAGAAAAACTAGTTATATTGCAAGAAATTGAAACGAGTCAGACTACACTTTTAGATATTGCTAAGAAATATGATATTAATAAATCAACCTTGCTAAATTGGCGTCATCGTTATGAATTGAATGGATATAAAGTTTTAGAAAATCGAACTCATTATAAAAATTATTCCGATGGCGAGCAATCAAATATTCATTGGTAAACATGGCTAGCATCCTAGAGATAACAGGTTTACCTTAAAATAATAACGTATCAATCCATAGCGGGCGTATGAAACGCCCGCTTTTTGCTGTGTTTTTATGACATCTTCTTTTTGAGTTATTTTCAATCGGTCTATGTTATGCGATGGTTGCTTAAATAATTATATTAAATTGATTATCACCGGCTATATTGTACTCACCTCCTGCAATTAGCTATCATACAATGTAGTGAGTGTAGATAAAAAGGAGGAATACTTATGGGATTCGGTTTTGGAAGCGGCGGTCGCAATGGTTTTGGCGGTTCTAGCTGTATTATTATAATTATCATCATCATCTTGTTATTCTCTTGTTGCGGTGAAGACTCTTTCTCTAGTTGCTAATTTTTAAACTAATCCACTAATTCCCCAACCTCTTGCAACCACGCGTCGCCAAAGCGTGGTTTATTTTTTTATAGAAAAAGCGCCCTGAAGGACGCCCATAAATCTACCAGTAGTAATCATGTTTACAACCACACTTACAGCACTCGCAGCAATTATCAAAACGGTGATGGCATACAGGACATTCATGACATTCTATATCGTTACAATAAAACACACTACACACCTCTCTTGTTTTTTGGATATAATAAAAAACCATTGGTCTATATTATCCGATGGTTGCTTAAATAATTATATTAAATTCATGATCACCGGCTACATTGTACTCACCTCCTGCAGTTAGCTATCATACAATGTAGTGAGTAGATAAAAAGGAGGAATACTTATGGGATTCGGTTTTGGAAGCGGCGGTCGCAATGGATTTGGCGGCTCCAGCTGTATTATTATAATTATCATCATCATCTTGTTATTCTCTTGTTGCGGTGAAGACTCTTTCTCTAGTTGCTAATTTTTAAACTAATCCACTAATTTCCAATCTCTTGTAACCACGCTTCGCCTGGCGTGGTTTATTTTTTTGTATAAGAAAAAGCGCCCCGAAGGACGCCCATAAATCTACCAGCAGTGATCATGTTTACAACCACACTTACAGCACTCGCAGCAATTATCAAAACAGTGATGACATACAGGACATTCACGACATTCTATATCACATTCGAAATGACATCTTGGGCATCTACGACAACACTTTGAACACTTCTTATGATGATGACAACAATCCCGGTCAGAATCCACACTCATTTTTTATCAACCCTCCTTATTATATTTATTACATAATATGTTGCTTTGATAAAAAATGTCCCTCGGTGGAGTAAAAGAAAAAGAGCCCAAAAAGGCTCAAGGATTAAATAATTTATATAATAAAGTAACTCCACATAGCAAAGGAAATACAATACATTATTTATTGAAATTATTTTAGATCTGGCCTTGCTGTAGAGCAAACTGCCAATTGGAGATAACTTCATATATATCCAAATCAACCGTTTTCAAATGGCTGTTCTTTTTAGAGCAGCTATCTTAATTTTTACCACCCTTATCTTATCCACCCGCCCACGAATCTCCGCTAATTCTTCTTTAGTCATTATGCTTGTCCTCCTATTATTTATGGTCATATAAAGGAGTATCTCCCATACGTTTGAAAGATTCATACAAGATAGCCTGAGTATCAATCTGACAGATCAGAAAATGGTGTCTTGATAAGACGCTCTTTAGGACGGTGTCATAAGTTAACATTTTAGGTCTGTATGACAGGTTTGTGATGGGAAAGAATTAATTGTTTAAATAAAGGAAACACTAAGCTAAATTGAATGAAAGTTAGGGATGGTGATGTGTTTATGAGTAATCAAGCAATATCATGGTCTATGCTATTTCTGCCATGGCTTACTTTGTTTTTTATGAATAAAGAGGAGATAAAGCGTTTTATGCCTGTCGCTCTGTTCTCTGCGCTTACTAGTGTAATAGCTGTAGAGACGGGGGAAAGTCTAGGGTGGTTTATTTATGGAGAAACAACTTATCCTTTAAGGACATCTTCTTATATTATTTTCGGATTAAATTGCGTCACTACTATCTGGCTTTTTCACTTTGTTTATGGCGATTTTTGGAAATATATAATGATAGATCTAGTGCTAAACTTTGGATTTATATATTTATTTCATGTCTATTTCCTTGGCAGTAGAGGGATTTTTCATGAGGTAGGTATAACGCCTTTTGTAAATGCATTAATTACTACTACCGATGGTGCTTTAGTATATGCTTATCAAATGTGGCAAGAAGGTATTTTCGTTCGTTATGAAAGAACTGAGAAAACAAAGAATTTGCGAATCTTACAGTCAGAAGCAGCCAAACCACTAGCCCAAGATAGAAACGAAAACAGCTCGCAGGATAAGGATGAATAGTTAATATAAAAAGCAGGGTTGGATCGGCTCTGTTTTTTTTGCACTTATCAGTGTCATAAGTTTACACTTTCAACACTGAGAGATTCGACTACAGTAGTCAAGGCATCATACTGCTTCATAATTGGTTTCAATACGTAGTTGTCTTAAAGAGGCACTATATAGTAGGATTCAGTATATTACCTGAATACGAACAAACCTATCGCAAAATATTAGGAATTTGTTTGCCTTCTTTTGAAATCCTTTGAATAATACTATTACGCCCTTCCCATAAGAACCTCTCTCCTACCACTAAAATAAACTAAGTTACTCCTCTTCCTCTATTTGATACAATTTTTTAACTCTATCAGCACACTCTCTAAATGCTGCAATATAGCGTTCTGCATTAGCTCTTCGCATACCAATCAAGTCATGTTCTGAAATTGCTATTTCTAAATGTCTTACATATCCAATCACGTTATTGATACATGCCATACTCACCCCTCCCTCACGCTCTAATAACAATTGATAACAGATTAATCACTCTTATTTACCAAAGATCATATTGTGTATAAATGATCTTTCTATGGTTATTAGGAGGTGATTTTATAATATGGATTATCGTAAATGGGGAGATCCTGATATTGATGAATGGAGAGAAGACCCAAATTCCAGAAAAAAACTCTATGCATCAGATTTATGGGAATTTGGCTATTGGTGTTATCCCAGTGGTTCTTGTTTCCCTAGGTGTTGCTGGCCTAGGAGAAATTGCTGCCCTAATCAAGGATGCTGGCCTAATGACAGCTGTTGGCCTAGAAGATCTTGTTGGCCTCGGCGAAGTTGCTGGCCTAGACAAGATTGTTGGCCGCGCTAGCTTCACACATACTTATTTTTTAAAAAGCTTTCGGGCTTTTTCTTTCTGTGTATTTTACACCACCATTATCTCAATTTCTGCTCTCTCTGATTCCTTACTGCCAGCTACTATCCTCTCAGCTATTACCTTTACAACTTGCTCATCATCCTGCCAAGCTATACCTTTTAATCCATCTAGTATGGCTTTGGGTGTCAGTAGGGACGGCCCTATTTGTCATTCTTTCACAATAAAGTTGCCAATAAGGACCATCCCCTGTAATATGATCTAGATCTGAATACCAATCTCTACTAAAAAAGATTCTTTATTTAAGCTCCTTCATGGAATGATGTTTTTGTCAGCAATTAGAGATTTGCGCTAAGAGGTCATCCGAGAAACATCCTTTGCTAACCCCTGTTACCGAACCAGTCATGTGCACATGTCCATCAGGACTTATTATTATGCTAATTGTTCCACCTGGCATGTGAACATCTACATCACTATCGACCATGCCGAGCTGAAAAGCGGCACTTGCTGCCGCACAACTACTACTACCTGATGCCAATGTATAACCTGCTCCACGCTCCCAAATCTCTATTTTAATATTATTACGATCAAGCACTTGAAGAAATTGAACATTTATTCTGTTAGGAAAAAGCTTATAATTCTCAATAATAGGACCCAATTCTTCTGCAAGTTCCCTCGAGACAGCATTAAGAGGAATTACGCAATGCGGATTTCCTATTGAAAGACAACTCACAGTAAACTTTCTTTCATTGATAATTAACTCTTCACTTATAACTTCACGCGGGGTACCAGCCACTGGTATTTTAGTGCTATAAAAAGTGACTTGTCCCATATCCACTTTTATTTGATTTGCCTTAGAGTCTAATAATTCAACGTGGACTTTTCCACCTAACGTTTCAATATAAAACTGGTAGGATTTTAAATAGCCAGCATCAAATAGATACCGGGAAAAAATCCTGATTCCATTGCCGCTTTTCTCGGCCTCGCTTCCGTCCGGATTTAATATCCTTAAATAGATGGAATCATTTTGAAATAATGGACCGTATAAGATACCATCCGAGCCGATACCAAAATTGCGGTGGCAAATCAACCTAATGTTTTCCTCAGATAAGTTAACTCTGGTCTTGTTGGGATCAATGACAATATAATCATTACCCAAAGCATGGTATTTGTAAAAATGAAAATCCATTTAATCTCCTCCCCATTGCCCTACTGACCCTTTTCCCCTAAAACTGCAGAGCCGTGTTCTTTATAAATATTTTTTAAATCCCTGAACAACTCCCAGCTTATATCCAATAGATTTATAAAAAGCATGAGCCTCCTTACGTTTGAGCAAGGATACCAGCATGATATAGTAGCAGTTCCGTTCTCTGGCACAATTCTCAATATATTTGACCAATTGACGACCTGCACCTTGTCTGCGGTTTTTTTCACTTACAATGACATTTTCAAGCACCATAAATGGTTTGCATTCTCCTACAATATCGGTACATACAATTCCCATGACCGAACCCACCAACCGTTGTTCTTCATCTTTTGCCCCGATTAAAATATAATCTGTATTATTTGCAATTTTTTTATACAAGCTTTCCATAAGCACCATATTAGTTTTTGTTCCAGTAAGTTCCTCATATAGTAAGGCAAGTTGCCCCAAATCCGAGGAACTTACAAAAGTTATGGTTAACATTTTCCTTCACCCTCTATATAGTTAATTCCATTTTCATTATAACGAAAATATTTCATCCGGACATTGCTTAACCTGCTAAGAATATGGTAAAAACTGCTATAGAGAATAAGAGGTGTCAGAAGGGACGGTCCTATTTGTCATTTCTTCACAATAAAGTTGCCAAAAAGAACTGTCCCCGTTATCTCTCCCTAAAACAAAGCTATTATCTATTAAATTCCATATTCTCTTAAACTAATAAAAAGTCCGGTTTCTTCCCTACTTAACAATCTTTCTTGAGGGTATACAACATCATCACATTTATTTAAGAGCAATATGGGATATAGCTTCGTTGGTTAGAGTGCTTCCACTGGCGTAAAATGTTGCTATTATGTTGCTACAGTAAGAAGCAGGGTAGCAACATTTTACTGTATTTGACCTATTTTTGAGAAAAATAAAAAACACTACAGGGCTCACGAAGCCTTGTAGTGTCTATATTCATAGATGGTGGGGTTAGGCGGACTCGAACCGCAGACCTCTTCGATGTCAACGTCATTTTTACCATTTTCCCAATTAAAATCTCTCTATCCACAGAACCTCCGAAACCCAGTAAATTCAGCACATCTAGATGTTTTTACTCTTTCATTTTTACAAAGTTTTTTGCAGTTTTAAGCAGTACTTTCCCCCTTTTTTCACACCGTAAGGTGCAGAATAAGGGGCAGCTTTTTCGTTGTATGACCTCTTCGGTGGATTCCGAAGAGGTCATATGTAAAGGAATTAATATTATGTTTAACCGTTCAAAATACAAAACTCTTATCGACACCCTAATTACAAAATTTGATCCAACTAAGTATGAAAACGAATATCAAAAGCAAGTTATCAAAATGATTGAAGATAAAGCTGTTAATGAGGAAATCATTAACACTACTGATACTGCGCCTCATTATATGGATTTAATGGCAGCCTTAGAAGCAAGTATTGCATCTACCAAGGCGGCCTCAAAGGCAAACGAGAAGAAGAAAACTCCACGTAAATCTAAGAAAACAGCGTAAAAAAACTCCCTAATCATATAGGGATTTTTTCCTATTTCCGTTCCATGTATTATTCTGCTGCTAGTTAGTACACTCATCCCATTCCCTCTATCGAAGGTGTGCTGGAAATATTTCATTTATCACTACATGTTAACCATTCATTTTTCTGTTGATTAGATTGTTCCCAAGGAAACCATTCAGTTTTGCTACAGTAAGAACATACTGGCGACGGCTTGCTAATAAAGTTCAATATCTCTGAACCTGAAATATCTTCATGTATATCTATACCTATATTCGGTATTGCTAAATTAAACTTCTGGTTGATAATGTCAGATAAAGCGGGTAAACAACAATGATAAATTTTACCCTCCCGTAAAAAGGTGCAAGTTCTTACCCAGCATTGAATATACATGCTTAACGCATCTGAGTTGCCCAAAGCATTTATTGATTTACAAAACTTTCTAACCTTCGTAAACCGAATAGGAATCCTACGCTGTATTGGCAAATCAAGATAAGTTACCATCTGTTTTTCTGTAATAGGATAAATCGATACATCCAATATGATATTATCTTCAAATAAACAATTATAAAAATGAACATCCATTGCAGGTAATAAAATTCCATTCGTTGCAACTGAAATCACGCTGTAAGGGAAAAAACGACGTGTTTCTTGAACAAACTTTGTAATGAGTGGATGGAGTAAAGGCTCCCCGCCCATTATTCTAATTTTAGTAATGTTTAAGAAAATTTCAGATAATCTTTTCATATCTTTAAGAAAGGATTCCATACTTAAGTAGTTTTCGTTTGCAATTGAGGAAAAATGATTGCACCCTTTGCAATTTAAATTACAGTGATCTGTTAAATGAAATTCAAGATAAGGCAAAATATCTTTAGTTTCGCTCATTTTCATTCCAATCCTTTTTTTATTATGAAAGTATTCTATATTATTATATAAATTTGGATTGAATAAGTTCCTCAAACAACAAAAACTCACCATACTTTTAGATAGGTATAAAATCAAAAAGCCGTCTCACTCAAGCGAGTAAGGCGGCTTCTATGTAATAAATATATTTATACGATATAAAATATAGGCTATTTCCGTTCCATAAACCATTTTCCCTGATCACAAAACAAATAGACTTGCTTATTACATATCCTGCAAGTATACCGCATTCCCATGCCACCAGCTTTTAAAGATGCGGCTTGTCGTACATCTAGGAGGCGATCAACTTCAAATACCCGCCCATCTTCCCATTTTATTGATAATGGACGGATGTTGCCCCGTATATCGTGTTTTGCTGTTACTTCCACAAAAACCTTGTAATTGCTCATACTTCACCTCTAAAACGAACATATGTTTGTTTTTATTGTAAGATTTTCTGAGGCGGAAGGCAAGTAGTAGTTGTTGGAAAATAACAAAAGTCGCCTCACTCATTAAGAGCAAGACGGCTAAACATGAGTTTATTGTGGAAGCCGATTAAACATGCTTACCAATAAACTCATAGTGACTACACCAATAGTCACTAATCCATATAAAACTAACATATTATTAAACCTCCTCATAACACAGATAGATACATTCTATGCAATCGATGACGATTATATGACTACTAAATAAAAAAGCACCGCCCTACCAATTAAGGTAAGACGGGGCTTATGTGGATAAACCAGTAATTAATCTGTTTGCATATTTTTAATATCCAAAAGCAATCCAACTAGCGGGAAATAACATTCCAGGATAAGAATTATCAAAGGTTTTAGTTGTAATATTGATGCCGCTAAGTGAATAACTGCCACCACTAGTATTATCAATTGAGACCGAGAAACAAGCCCTTGGGAAAGGTATTGGGAAACTAACAGTCGTTGGTGTAGCTCCTGACCATGAACCCCATTGCATAACCAAGCCACTCCCAAACTTTTGATAACCATTAATATTAAAACTATGACCAGCATCAAAATTATTATTTGCAATTGCAGCTTGAACCTCACTCCAATGATGTCCATCAAGTGTATCTGCATTACCAGCACTTATTGCATTAGTTGCCGTATCAGCCTGTGCCGCACTTGCTACTTTCCCAGTAACTGCAATCGTTACTTTTTCACTCGTTGCATCCGCTGTTAACGCAATATTTGTGCCTCCTACTAATTCGATGGTGTCGGCTTGACTATCGGCATGGATAGTTGTACCATTCACTACTACATTAGAAAAAGCATTTTGATTAACTTGAGCTCCCGCTTCAATACTGTCAAGCTTTGCTTTATCAGCAGCACTCATTGAGCCATCTGTAGTTTCAGTAGCATTTGGTGGAACATATCCTGCTGGTGCAAAGTCCACAGCATGCTTCCCGTCTACCGTATCCGCATCCCCACCATTTGCAGGTAAACTTGTTGGAATCTGATCTGTTGTAGCAATATCTTTTCCATTTAGTTGAGTAATTGTAATATCTGCTGTACCATCAAAGTATACTCCATTAATTTTCCTTGCAGTCTCTAACTTTGTAGCAGTAGCTGCATTACCAGTACACTGAGCTGATGTATCTGCAGTAAGTACATCCACGGTAATAGTCACATCTGCAGAACCATCAAAGCTTGTACTACCTGTTGCATCACCATCAAGAGATATCTTCCTCGCATTTGCTAATTTTACAGCAGTATCTGCAGTAATAGCTGTAGCAGCCGCAACAATCTTATCATCCTTTAACGCTCTAAAATTTTCTCTGATATCCGAAGTATTGTCCATAGGTAAATTTGAATTATAAGCCATTTTTCATTCCTCCAAATTAAATTAATATTTCTTATCACCAACATAGCCAAGGACCTCTTATTTTCAATGTGTGTATCCTGTATATCGGCTTTCACTAATACACATTCCTTAGTAACTATAAATTCAACTAGGGAATGCAAATTTATTTCTCACTCTTTATCCATACATATACCTAATTTTAGATAGGTACAAAATAAAAGAGCCGTCCACCTAGTTAAAGGTAGACGGCTATATCTTTTAACGTGTTAACAAATATCCTCCAGCAGCAGTGCCAAGTATCCATCCAATACGTTCTTTCTGTCGCGAAGATTTTTCTTTGTCCATTTCCTGCTTGTGCACTTTGGCCTGTTTCTCTAATTCTTGATTAGCAATCAAACGTGCTTGAGCATTTGCCATGTCTGTTACATCTATTTTAGTAGTAGACGATGTAGAAAATCTAAGCTCACCATTCTCACCTATTTTAACGTCAGACTGACCGGATACATTGGGCACTTCAACCTCTTGACCATTTACAATAGCAATAACTTTGCCTTGCCGTTCTACAAACTGTAAGATAGCTCCTTCTTGACTGGGAGGTTGTACGGCTACTTCCCGGATTGTTTCCGTTGTCGTATGAATAACCTGGGGAGGCAGTACGAAGGGATCAGCAGATTTGACTTGTTTTTCCTGCAGGATATGCTGCTTCCAGTCGCGGTATTCTTGATGCCCGAAAAAAAGCAGAACTAGCATTGCTGCTAGTCCTAAAAGATACTTCCAGTTACTTTTTACAAATGCCATTTTATCACCACCTAATACTTGATATTTCCATCAAATAGTTTTCCGCCAATTTCCAGTTTATCAGTATACTGCCACATATAACCTTTAATATCGTCGCTCTGGCTCCATTGGGCATTCCATACGGCACAACCAATACTACGCCAGTCAATATAATCAGTCAGCCAGGAGTAAGAGGCGTAAATGCCGCAGTCTAGACCTATATTGCAAATAAACGTTTTGCACATGGCTGTAATTTCTACCGGGTTAAATGCAAAGCCTTTACGCCGTTTATAGCCGTCCGCATCTTCCATGTCAAAGAACACTGGTAATTCTAATAGTTGTCCTGTACTGTCTATTGCCTCCCGGCAATTTTTTGCTTCATGTATTGCATCTTCGACGCTCAAAGCATACGAGTAGTGATAAGCGCCAACTTTCAGACCGGCAGCTTTAGCGCCGATTACATTCTGCTCGAACATTCCATCCTTTGATTGCAGACCGTAGGAGCTGCGGATGATCGCGAATTCAATTCCAGCAGCAGCCACCGCCTGCCAATCGACCACACCGTTATGATGGGATACGTCAATACCTTTTATCATTATCTATTCCTCCTCGTTGTATAAATCAGGTGTTCCTGCCGCTTTCTGCATCTTACGGACGGCGGCCACCTCCGCGTCGATAATCCATCCTATGAACGCTCCGGGTACTAAAATACGTCGCCAGCCTAATATTTCATTGATTTGCTGGATTGCAGATCTGCGTTTTTCAGCGTTTTCCATATTATCGGCAAACCTGTCCAGCTCATAAATGGTGCTCTTGACCGCTTCGCGTAACGGACCATCCTGCAATCTTACATACATCACAAACAGCCCCATGGCTAAAATATTAGCCACTAGGATTACCCCAGCGCCACATAATGCAATTTGGTATTCGTTTGTCATTTAATGCACCCCTTTAAAATTTTGTAAAGCGAAGGCTATAACCTGTAAAACTAGCCCAATACCAGCTGAAATGTACCCCGCCGTTTTGTATACCTCATCAATTCGGTGATGAGCTGATTTAGTACTTTCAATATTCTTTGTAAGTGCTATTTCATTTGCATCCACTTTGGCTTTGCACGTAGGACAACCACTTATTACTACGTCCATTTTTGTTTCTAATATAATCATACGATCTAATACTTCACGCTGAAAATCCAATACCCCACCCCCAAAATTCTATCTACATACTTACATTCAAAATTTGCTACAAAATAAACGCCTATTTATTCCGTACAAATTCAGCCGGATAAGATAGGTAAAAATAAAAATAGAGCCCCTAGGCTCCTACTTACTACGACTACAACCTGAATTTGTACATTTCCCCTCATTTTCTTTTGCTCCACACACAAAGCATCTTTTAATCATCTATCTCACCTCTCTTTGTGTCATATTCGGTTTTTAGTTCTGCATAATCAGCTTTAATACTGGTGATTAAATCGGTATTCTCTGACAACATTGCCATACCTAAAGCCTGTGATAGTTCGGCAAATTGTGGCTGATATTCGGCATCTAGGGCAGATAATTTATTTTGCCTAATTACCTCCACGGAAGGTGCAGGAGGCGTATATTCAACCAACTTTTTAGTGTCAATATCAATTTTTCTAGTCGATTGGTTTTGCATCCAGTCGTCGTGTTCCGAGTCCGTAATTTCAATGTACGGTGTAGGAATTGCTGATAAGTCTAAAGTAGTACCTATTTGCACAGTACCTGGATCCTGAATTATTTCTTTCATGACCTGGTTTCCGTCTTTATCTACAACCGTATTGCCATTTTCGTCTACCTCTGCTACCTTCGTAACGAGTGGTTCTGCATTATACAGAGGTATTTCTTTGCCGTGAACTGCAGAATGGTACGGTGCGACTATAAAACCTGTACTCTCATCATAATGTAAATAATACATAGTTATTACCTCCTTAATGTCCTATTGCCATATAAGTACGTGTTGCTGGTTTACCACTATCTGATATGTTCGTGTCTCCTAAGTAAAATTGTGTTTTATCAACAAAACTATAGTCAACAGAACCAGTTACGACAATTTGCGTAACTTCCGTGGGGAAAGCTATTGGAAATGTATTATTACTGTAGCTGTTAGCGACAGCCCACTGCTCGACGTCGCCATTGCTCCACTTTCTCCAATAGTACCCTGTGCCACGACCAGAGGCTACTATATACGCCGACTCGTCAGAGGTAGTAGTTTTCTTCCATGCTCCCCAAACGCCAGCGGTTTTTTGCCTTGTGTATTCATAATTTACAGCGCTGGTCATTGTATATGCCTTTTGGGTTACGTAGTTAGTGTCACCCCCGCAAATAACAAAGACTTTAAACCAGCTATCTATCCCGCTTCCAGGCGTGTTTACTCCAGCATTTATGTCGTACCACCCGTTTGCCGCCACTGTGTCTAGGTCTGTGCCTGGGGTCAACCTCGTGGCGCCTGCGCCTAAACCATACCCAGCTGGCGCTACTAAGTTCATTGTAGCAATCTGCTTCCATGACGACCAAACGCCCGCGATTTGCGCGCGTGTGTGTACCTCTCCTGTACTGGAGTTCGTAGCGGTTTGTATGGTGTAATTAACACCGTTATACCCCGTAACTTCTACAAAATAAACGTAAAGTGACGAAGGGGCGTTAGCCTGTCCCACCGTACTACTTCTATAGAATCCGTTAGCCGTTACGCTGTTGTAGTCCCCAGTAAATACAGTGGAAGCAGTCCCCAGCCCAAATCCTGCTGGGGCCACTAAGTCCATTGTAGCAATCTGTTTCCACGCGCTCCATGTTCCCAAGTTACAAGTTCTTTCGTAACTTATGCCCCATGGACTAGCCCCAAAAGTGTGAGCTTGCTGATATATATAGTTAGTACTGTAGTTAATTGTCTGAACCCAACACCAGGTATTAACCCCTGATACTGGCGCATTCGTAAGATTATTAGCGAAGTAAAAACCTGTAGCATTGTAATTATTCCAGTCTCCAATTGCTAACGCCGCACTCCCAAGACCGTAAGTAGTTATCTGGTCGGAAGTAGCTAGCTTCTGCCATGCCTGCCATACAGTAGAAAGCTTCTGCCTAGTGTACATAGCGCCATTAGACCTGCTAAATAGTGTTTGCTTTAGGTTGCCAGAGTCTAGCGTTTCTACAAATAAGTAAGACGCCAAGGTAAGTCCTGAAGGCATGTTAGCACCGCTAGCAGATACCCAGTAGAAGCCACACAAAACGGCTAGATTGCAATCATCTACGGTAGTCGCACTCCCGCCTAAACCATAGCCATTAGGCGCGTGTCCCGCATGCGGGGCTGGCGCGTCCATATGGCCTTTGGCCGCCTCTAGCGTAGTAGCTGGCGCAGTATACCAATTTGCTTTACCCGTAATACTTTTCAGCATATTGCCGATACGCCCCAGCAAGGTAGTAAGCGTGCCAGCTGCGCCTGCAAGAGCTGTTGTATCGGTTATAGTGCGATTTCCGATTTTGGCATCAGTGACAGAGTTATCTGGATGGTCAAGCACGGGTGCATTTTTATGTAGTTGTAGAATACTTACAGTTACTAACCCATTTAAATCTATTGTTGCAGTAACATTGGCTGCATTACTAACGACTATATTATAACTAAATTCACTTGATACTGTGACTGCTCCACCTTCAGGGGGTAAATAATCGGGGGCTGAATCAGTTGTTATCGCGTATAGAATTTCCCCTAGTATTGGATCTTGGGCATATACCCCTAATTCTCGGACATTAAAACCATTGGTTAACCCTGCGTTGGTTATAACACCAACAATAGTGGATATATTGGCATTTGCTAAAACTGCACTGATTGGTACATTCATTTCTGGAGCAACTAAATCATTAAGACTCTGTAAATTTTGCCCGTTAGGCAGGACACCAGAACCGACCTTCATTTTTGTAACTATAAGCTTTGTTTGGCCTGCATCTACTTTAGCCTGTAGTGCCTGGCCTTTGGTTGTAAGGATTCCTCCTGACCAATTTGGCATGTGCTCACCTCTTTATATCCGTATTTTTTTATGTACATTTATAGCCCCACCCAAATATTCTCGACTTGATATTTCGGGCATGCGGAAAGCAACAGGTGAAATATCTATCTTTTTGTGGATGCTTTGGCCTACACCTAAATAAAGCGTGCTGTTAATAGTTCGTGAGAGCGACACACCCTCTAGCCATGACCGTGTATTTTTTACAGTATCTATAGCTTTTTTTAACCTGGGGTACATATCTGCTGTAATTTGTCCATTGATTTTTATCACACGAAAAAAATACGGCTCACCGCCGTATTCAAACCATTCTTGCACAACTGCATCTTCTAGTATTGATTTAACAACAAGTTCAACTGCATAAGGCGTTCCTTTATGTCGGTGGGCATCGATGGACGTTCGAACAAGATTTCTTTTTTGGTTGATAGATAAATCCGCATCGTAAAAGTCAACATGATGCTGCCATGCTAATAGATCCACTACCTCTTCCGGTAATTCGTCTAGTCTGGCTAATATAATGCACTCTCGAATAGACTGACTTACCTCTTGCAGCTGTGGTGTAACTGCCGCTGAAATTGCCTGTACCTGGGGATCTGCGGAAATCGATGGAGGTATTAAGTCAAGCCAATTGACATTATATATGTCTTTGCTCATTCCTCAATACCCCCATAATTGACCGTTATATTTTCCTGTTCTTTTGCCACTTGATTCTTGTTTAATGCTTGATAGATTGGCGTTGCCACTGCTACTCTTTTTGCCCCTGCATTCT
Source organism: Pelosinus sp. UFO1 (assembly GCF_000725345.1). Lineage (NCBI taxonomy): Bacteria > Bacillati > Bacillota > Negativicutes > Selenomonadales > Sporomusaceae > Pelosinus > Pelosinus sp. UFO1. The sequence goes on along the minus strand of NZ_CP008852.1, from coordinate 1,896,819 downwards.
TCATGACCTTTATTAGCTCTGACGGATCAATACCACGACCAAGCTTTGATTTTTGCCATGTTCTATAATCACTCACAGACTGATTTACTTTTGTACGGATACTAGATGCTAGATTTTCATTTTGCTTATCGATCCAATAAGAAACATCAATGGTATACTCCACTTGCTCTGGCGCTACTGCATAGGTGTTATCCGTCAATGGCCGCACTTTTTTATCGCTACAGATTGCCAATACCGCATCTAATATTTCCTGTCCGGGAATCTCTCCACCCGTAACCAAAGGGCAAATATGAACAACCCCAGGACTGGGAGAATAAACTTCTACATCAATAATGGTGCTGGACGCTGTTTTGGCCCAATATATATAGGCACCATCAGGACCCGCTGTAGAAAAGCTCTCAGGTGCTTGCTGAATGCGATCTCGATAAGGATCGTTAGCCTCAATATCAATTCCGCCCTCGCTTACCGTAATGTTTGATATGCTGGATACATAAGGTATAGGATCAACAAGTGTTTTTAACTCTCCTATCCCATAACCATTACCTATAGTACCTTCGGTCAAACATTGTACTTTGCTATCTATTGTTATTGTTCCTGGCGGAATAACAGCTTCAGAGACTGTCGCGAAAAATATATTGTCGCCAGATGTAACACGTTTGCCAGCTTCTATGGTAGTTGGCTGACTACGCTCAACACTTAATGTAAACCGGATAGTCGAAGTAGCTGCTTTAGCCGGCAATCGTGTGCAACCAACTAGAATTCCAATGTGATCTAAAATATCATCAACGGCATAAGCAAGTAGATTTTGTTTTGCGGAATAATCTATTAAAGACCGCTGTCCAACAATGATCGGCACTTCTGATTGCAATAGTTTTTTACGCGGATCTCCTACGGCAAGGGATTGTTCAGAGACTTCTTCATAACTTTGTATTATTTCATTTTCAATGATTTTCGCGTCTTTCTCAGCAAATGTAATATCAGGTAGATTATACTTAGCCATTTTTAATTTTCACCTTCACTTTTGGCTGCAGTTGACCATTGGCACCATCACCGCTATATGTAATTTCCACGATAGATGCTCTTGGTTCGTATTTATTTACAGCAGAAATAAGCCGTGAGGAAAGCAGTGATGGGATTAAGTTGATAGGCCGATCTAAAAGACTGGCATCCCATGAAAATGCACGGTCCATAGGGCATGAGTAGACAACTGAATTTAATATCATAGCTACGTTTTGCAAGATTTCTTGATTACCAGTTGCACCAAAGTTTAATGTCAGCGAACCAGAGACATCTATTTCATATTCATTAGCCAATCACTATCCCTCCTCCGGCAGTTTGACATACTCAATCAGTGATATATTTACAACTGCAATAAGTAAATTACCACTTTTGTCATAGGTTTTATGGGCTTCACTCAAGCTTTTTATTACCCATTTATTTGTTATAAAAGAAGCTCCGCCTATAACAAAATCACAGATAACTCCACCATCACGTAGATTTCGAAGCTTTTGCAATTCAGTAGATGCATTAATTCCAAGGAAAGACGACATAAAAACTGAAAAAGAAAGATTTTCTAAATCAGGTCCTAAGAACTCCAGTAAGGGTTTTCTATCTTGCCCGATGATTTCATGAGTGGCCCATCGGCCTGAACCATCACGCTGTAATCCATCAAATGTTAGAACTTTAAAAGTATCTTTACTCTGTGATACATTATTTAAACTTGAAATACCGAACTTTGATGATAGCCAGTTTCCAAACAAATTATTATTTTCAGTGGCGGACGCTTGGTAGTAAGACTCAAAAACTACCTCTATTAGCTCATTCTCTTTTGTGGTACCGCTTAAAACTCCTATAGACATTGCATCACCTCTATTGCGGTTTACCTGTTACGGTTCCGATGGATTCAGGATGGATATGGTTGATTAAACTAACACCATTTGCAATTACATCGCCAGTTACATTTACATTTCCTGCCGCAATGATATTGATAGGTCCAGAACACACAATCGTCATAGTACTGCTTTCCCTATCATGTTCCACAGACGAACCGTCAGCAAATTTAATATATCTCCGCCCCATCTTTCCAGCCCTTGGCACATTATTCGCACCACGTACGCTAAAAAGTACATATCCTTCAGCATTCCCTGTTGGCATAAACATACATTGTACTTGTTCATCAATGTCCGGCACCCAATAGTCATCATCTTTAGATACACCACGTGCTGCAACTTGCATCCAAGGCGAAACAGTATCATCCAAATCATCAAATGTGACCCGAATTAACTGTTTTACTTCATCGATTGCAGTCACAGTTCCAGTGCGAAAAAGATTTTTTATATCATTTCCATTCATTAATAGCCCTCCAAACATCGACGCATTTGCAGGCTCACTTCATAACCACTGCTACTTTGACCATGTGTAGCCTGGGTTATGATCCAATTGCCATCAAACTTTCCAAAATTCTTTAAGATTACGACCATGCTGGACAATAATCGTAAATCAGCTAGAATTGTAAGATTAAACTGCCATGCCTGATTATTTTTTTCGCGAAGAGCTTTCTTCGCTTTCCTCTCCGCTTCGTTTAAATTATCGAATCGTTCACGCAACACTAAAACCCGCTTTGTAGGTAGCGGATTTGGTGGAGTATATTCATAATCATAGTTTTTACGCCCTTTAGGAGATCGATATTTCAAACGACAGGAGGAATATGTGTCATTAATGGTTGCCCGTCCACCATATTTTTTAATAGGGAATTTCAGACGGTCAATAGTCAATACTGGATCAGCTTGTTCGTATTTTGCTTCATCAAAAATAACAATTTGTTCATCAGATACTTTTAAGGCCAGTCCCGCGTCTTGACAAAGCTTTTGCAGGAAAGGTAAATCTTGCTGTTCGGTTTGCTCAACACGGTCATATTCTGGATCATCCTGTACGTCATAAAACAGCTCCAAACCTGCACCTGTAGCAATATCATTGGCTACTATCGATAGTTTTGTTTTCTCCCATGCTCGATTTTTATCCTCACCTTTTAAAGATGTCGATTGAAATACGGATAACGCTTTGATCTTCACTTCTGATGGTGGATAACTAACATCCAGCTCATCAATTTCAAAGGTACCTAACGGCAGTTCATCATCCTTACTATCCTCTTTCCAGTTGCTCCGCTTAATTGTCGCCTTTAATTTTGCGCCTAAATCTGGAAACCAGTCTCCTATCCACAACTGTTGACGGTCTTCTAACGTAATTTGTAAGTCGTCTGCCTGACCACTGAGATTGTCAGTATAGGTCCATCCTTTCAGGTGAGGTTGTAAATCTGTCGTGATATCTGCATTTTCATATTGCAACTGCAACCATGCCTGTCTTGCTATCGTCATATACTCACTCTTTTCCATGGAGGTAGGTTTTGTGGTTGTGATGTTGCTATATCGGGTACTACCAAAATTACACCAGCAGGGAAAATGACAGTCGGAATATATACTGGATTCGCATCCATTAAAACATGCATTTGGTGTTCACTACCGTATACTTTGTAAGCGATAGCATCCCACATATCTCCTTGTTTTGTTGTGTAGGTACTAGCCATAACTTACCCTCCCTTGCTGATGAACTACGTCTTGTAATTTCTCCATGAAATCATCTTGTTGACGTTGCAGTTCTGGCATGATCTCCTCACGATTTCCACCGCTTATAACTGGAGCAAAGGTGATTTTAAATATATTACCGCCATTGCCACTTACTCCAAGAATATCGCCAGCTTGTTGCCAGAGAGAAATGGCTCGCGCCGATCCGTCAAGCGGTATAGCTGCCTCGGCAGATTGCTCTGCAAATGTTGTTAGAAATGATCCTCTGCCATAGATACCGCCAGTAGCATTTTGATAAATATTAGCTTTCCCTGCAGCATTTGCACTTGCCTGTACGGTTGCTTGGATTGGGGTACTAAATATACTTCTAACCCATTCCCATTTCTCAGATAGCCAATTTAATTTTTCTTCAAACTGTGAGCGAATATATCCCGTGAATTGAGCAATCGCTGCTGTCGGATCATTCCACATCGTAATTAAGAAGGCTTTCATTGTGTCCCAGTTTTGATACAATACATATCCAGCTGCAACTAAGGCGGCAATCCCAACAATCACTAGACCTATCGGATTTGCTGTCAAGGCTGCATTCCAAGCCCATTGTGCCGCGGTAACTACTTGAGTTGATCCGGCTGACAGGAGCATGGATGTTTTATTTAAAACGATCTGTGCATTTTGACTGGCTAATAACAATTTCATTCCTGCTACGGTATCCTTATATTGATTCATAGAAAATGATGTAGCCAGCCATGCAAGACGAAATCCAACCAAACCAGCTGTAGCGATTATAACCGCATTTGTTAATTGGGGATGTTCCTGCCTAAACGCTGCCAAATGTTGTGCTCCCGCTTGAAACGATGCCGATACCTGCACGATTGCTGGCAAAAATACCTGCCCTAACGAAATACCCGTTTCTGCGGCAGACTGTTTAACTGCATCGATCGAGGACGCTGTGAGTTTTAGCTTTGCGGCGAATTCTTTTTCCATACTACCCTGTCGAGCAGCATCATTGAGTAAATCCATGTTGCCGCGTAACTTGTCCATGCCTGATGCTAACGCAGAAATATCATCTTGGTATTCAGCACCAAATAGACCCGTTAGTGTCTCAGCCTGTTGAGCCTTGTCCAAACCTTTAATCTGATCGAGCAAGCCAAATACGGTCCCTTTAGAATCAACCATATACGATGCCTGCAATTGTCGCGCATCAATTCCTAATTGCGCTAATGTTTGCTGAAATGGCTTCGCCTGCGACGGTGCGGTGGCTAACCTATTCATAAACGCATTTAACCCAGTAGCAGCAATTTCTGGAGTTTTCCCCAAGTCTAGCATTGTTGTAGCAAATGCTGCTAGGTCATTGTTGGAAAACGAGGATTGCGCTGCAGTCCCACTGATACGCTTTAAAACTTCGATTATTTCAGGACCTTTTGCCGTTGTCTGATCATCAAGATAATTAACGGTATCAGCCAAATCCCTAATTTGTGCCCGACCTTCTGCAGTGTCTAATTTAATGCCTCGGATATTAGCAATCTTAGCCATTGATTCCGCAATTTGATCGCCACTCCCATCAAACGCTACACCCATTTGCACAGACATTTTGACAAAATCATTCAGTGCATCGACTCCCTGTACACCCATCCTGGCGGCAGCGGCTGTTGTTTCAGCTACGGGAGCTGGCAACATACGTAAATCTCTACTGAGTTGCATTACACTTGACTGCATTTGATAATACGTATCGGTTAGGTCACCATTATCATCTCTAGCGCCCTGAACCTGTTTGGCTACACCGCCCATTGCGGTTTCGAAGTCAATAGCCTGTTTTGTAGCAGCCAATAATGGAGCTGCAGTGATTGCTGTATCGACCATACGACCACGAATTTGTGAAGACCGCTTACTAGCTTCGTTTTGTTGTGATTGTGCTGCTATCAATCTTGATTGCGCTGACTGGGTTTGCTCAAGCTGATTTTTCAACATAGCCTGAGCATTTTTATAGCTATCCACATTGATTACGCCCGACTTATATGCAGCATCAAGAGTCTTTAAATCACCTCGAAGGGCAACCGACTGAGCCCCTAGGGTTCTCATTTGAGCAGAGGCAGAGGAAAAGGTGCTTTGAAAACTAGATCCCATTTTACCTGCAATTTCAAAGGCTACTTGAAACACTTTACTCACTTCTCTCTTTTCCTCCTTTCCTTCATCAATTCAACAGCATCCTGAATCCAATCAAAAAAGTCTCGTAAGGGGATTTCCATCCAATACGAGACTTTTTCATATTCAGTTAAGGATAATGCTGTTTTTCTTATGAGTTTTCCTGGTGAGCGCCCGGTAATGCCCATCCGAACAAAAAATTTGCTGCCACCGTAGTGGCTTGTATGAAATCAGCACCGGATAAATTCAAGATATCATCAACAATAACTGATTCGTTTGCCGCTCTGGCAGCTATGATAGCTTGAAATGTCTTGCTATAGCAAGAGTCTGGAGTAGTATCTCCCAATAATCTAGCTTCTTTTTCGGCTGCTATAATTTGATTCCCAGTGATTTTATTAAAATCAAAATTTAATTCCGCTATTTCAACACCATTTTTTGTAATTGGTTTATTAAGTTTCATCTTAAATCTTCCTCCAACCTTTTTATAATAGGCCCAATGCTTGACGGACCACACTTAAAGAATCTACACCATTTACGACATATTTATAATTTAATTTATCGATTTCAAGAACCGTTATATCATTGATTACATATTTAAGGTACACACATTCTAGTTCTACAGAGCTATTGCCGGATGCCCCTGATTCCAATTTTCCTAGTTCTCCTTCAGAAGGAAAACCGCGAATTATAATCCGATCCGCATTAAAGCTTCGTTCTCCACTTGCAACATCATATTTTTGTATTGCAGCCCTAAATTCTAAATCATGGCCACTACAATCCAATAAACTGATCATATCTGGCGTAGTTGTTCGAAAATTTATTTTCGTCTTCAATGCTTTGGTTTGTCCTGTCGTCGGTGTTTCCAGTTCTCCCAGGATACCCGCCCCTTTTAAGGTTTCGGTAATATATTGAATCTTCGGCAGCTCTACATCAGCAACACCTAGTAGATCTTTTCCATTCCGATAAACCCGATGACCTACAATTCTTTCTGGAATTGTATTAATTCCGTCCATTCATCGCACCTCCCTTATTCACTAAATAAACTTTCTAAATATGTGGTATCAAACTCAAGTGTAAACTCTAGATCCTCTGCAGGAGTTGGTGGAGTTTGGTAAACATGAAATCGAACCTTCCCATTCATAAGATCTGTGATTGGATTCTCAGCAGACTGAAACTCCACCCGGCCACCAAGTAAAGCACCTCTAGCAGTAAGACCATTGAGACGAATATTAAAACTATCTACAACTGTTTGTATTAAACGCTTGTTTATTGGGCTATCAACCTTTTGCCAATACGTCAAAATAAGTTCATTCCCAATCCAATTAAACATTCTCCTCACTGGTATCCAACTATCTTTTGGATCACTCGCACCGGGAAATACGCCTGTACGATTCCCCCATGCTTTCCAGCCACCGATAAAATTTAAAGCCGTTACAATTCCTTGACCATTTAAATATGCGGCTTGATCAGGCCCAAGTGAAATCTCTTCTCCAGCCTTATTAATAGCTCCATTTACCTGCAAGCTATGATTGGATGGACTAACATAAGGAATATCGTTATTATCAGCATCAGCACGGCAGATCACTCCAGCTAATTGCGTGCTCAGATGATATGTTTCATTGCCGAGCTTTACAAGAGGCCAGCAGTTGATCTGCATTTTATCCGTATAGTTATTATTTTCTTTCCATGCGGGGGCTTCAGTATACAATTCTGCCCCCTCCGCTGAAGAATCAAGATCACATATCGTAATTGCCTTAAATAAACCATTAATATTTTGCACTTTCGCTTTCATAATAGCGGCAATCATTGGGCTTTGACTCCATCCCGGTGATAATATCTGTCCCGGTACCAAACGGAATAAAGGGAAAATTTGATTAATCAGTTCCATGCCCGTTAATTTCCCAGTCGTTGCACTAACACCGCCAATAATATCCTCTTCCGTGACCATCGCGGGATCGATATAGTTATAGGATACAACTAAGGTTGTTTGACTCGCATCAATGGCACCACCATCTAATACACTGATTAACACTTGCCCTCCATCATTAAAGGCAGCCGCATAATCTATATTTTTTTGTAAAGGTTGTCCCGCAGATGTTTTTCTCACTGCCAAACTATCAAGTAACACTCCTTGCTGGGCTAATATCACTTCCCCGGCAGTAATGTTTACAGTTTTATTGGTTTCTGTCTTTTTGTGCACGGCCGGATCTAATACATTGATAAAAACAATCGGACTCACAGCAAATAATTGAAACATGACTTTAATTGCTTCGCATAATTCATAGTTTTCAAAATCGCTGGTATAGCCTAGTGCCTTTACAGCTTCATCATAGGAATAAGCCAATAAAGGTTTATTCACATATTCAGATGATCCCGTTAAATTAATTGGCGCACGCCCTATGAAAACAGGCAAGCCTGCCGACACTTCTACAGGCGGCAGAATTGACGTAGGTACTTCACTAATAGAAACTCCATGTCTATATGACAAATTATTTCACTCCCTTCTTAATAAACTCAATTATGGCGTTATACCAGACGTTATAAGGAGTACCTGTTTGATTAATTTTCCCCATAACTTCTGACAGCTTCGCTACTGGTACAAACATGCTTTCGATTTCTGGACAATCAGTTACCATTTTATCTAAATGTTTTGGCATTCCTCCCTTATACACGGTAAAACGATTAAGCATAGAAGGTAGGTTTGGGCCAAGATATATTAAACTACTATCTACATTTGATGCTGTTTTGTCCGGCTCCTTATTTGGTTCCTTCAAGGATTCTTCTGACATCTTCTGTCACCTCCAATATATTTGGTGTTGATATGTTGAGAGTGAGCCATCCAACCCACTCAGGTGCTCCTTGTTCTTCGGGAATTACCCTTTTAAGAGGTAATTCAATTTCAAAGCATCCTCCGAAAAACCGTTTACTTAGTAAATGAGTCTTTATAGCATCCATTGCATTTACTAAATCACGCCATCCTTGCTGATCATCTTCTGAATAAATCCCGCAAATTAATTTTACTTGTGCCATTGATCCTTCACTTTGACTTTCATCACTTAAATAACGGGCAATCACGTAAGGAAAATCCTCTATCCCTTGAGGATCTTTTGGATTTTTAGGAGGTAAATATCCCTCTACGACTTGCGGAGCCCGGCAGGTTTTATTTTTAGTTTCAAGTTGTAGATGGACAGTAGCCTGCTGAACTGCTTTAATTAGTTCACTCATCATAATTGGAATATTCATGAATGGCCCTCCAAAATTCGATTAATTTCATGTTCAAGGCGTTTATCAAGAGTCTCAGCCGCTTTCTCTTCAATTTTTTTGCTCACATTTTTTTCACCTAACATTTGCGGAACACTGGGACCATAAAGTTGCTTGATCGGAAAACGGCTTTTACCTGCACGGATAAACACCCCTATGTGTCCGTTTGATGTTCGCGCTATAAATGCGTTTTTTATGGTTTTCTTACTACTCCCCAATTTAACCCTTGCAGTAACAGGAATCCTTTGCTTACTGTTTGGTCTAGTAGGGCTTATATCAAACTTTGAGAGAGCAATTGGACTGCCTGTAGATGATATAGAACCAGATGGTTTATTAAGACTAGCATTTTTAATTACCATTGTTTTTCTTATAGTACTAGCGTCCACAATATATTGTTCTCTCACACTACGGATTGCTTCCGCTCTAGCCGTGATTAGGCTACGATTAATAGCATTGCTTTGCGCTTTTGGTAAAGCGTCTTTAATCCCACCCAATAGAGCTTCTCCCCTGCTGATTTGATCCGAAGTAAATTCAATCACGAATCTCGTGCCTCCAGAATAATCTCTAGAAGATCTTCCTTTATACAATCAATTACATAATAATATTTACCATCGACCTCAATCTTCTGATCGGGTATTGGTATATACCCAAGATCTGTTTGACTGATAAATAAATGACGGCGTATAACATATACGCCGTCATTTGCATTAGGTATGGCTCTATCTTCGTCAATTACACAAAGAATGTCTTGTCCATCAATATTATGTTCCGTGGCGAATTCATCGGCATTCAAGAAAACTTTTAAGTCTGAATTAAGATAATCTTTTAGTTTAGGCATATTGAACGCCTCCTACAAAACGGTACCAACAAACCAACTATCAACCATAGTTGGGATTGGCAATGGGCGTGACTGCAAAGCTAAATAACGAGCAGATGGTTTTTCTTGCATCCAAGTTTTAGGCACACGAGGTAAATTAAATGTTCCGCGATTAACATCTGTTATGCTCGCGTATGCCATTGTAAAACCAGTTGCATTACTATCATTACTTGCCATAATTACAGTACCAGATGGTATGAGTGGTTTTTCTTCGTTATCGGTAGGATCAATATACCATTCTTCGTAACTGTAAATATCAAGACCAATTTCATTGATTCGGCAAATAAAAGTCGTTCCATCTGGATCTTTCTCTCTTGGAGCGATTGTAGCAAGATTAGCCGTAGGGGTATTAAACAGTTTAACAATTTCAGGATGTTCTAAGAATGCATCAGCAGCATCAGTATCCATAATAACATGTGTAGGAGTAAAACCAGCTTTCGCTAATGCTCGCTTCCAACGTTTTAAGTCTTTGATTGGATTACCTGTATAATCACTTGCTTTATAACTCCACTTGGCTTTAGCCGCTGTCAACGTTTCTTTATTGGTAAAGCTAAAATCAATTAATTGGTCAATTCCTTCGCCAACCACGGGAATTTTACCAGTACATAGTGCTTGTGCTACCATCCATTCTTCGCGGCGAGCAATCATATCCTCAAAACTGTTTAATTTATTGAGAATTAATACTGCTAGACGATCATCAGGGGAGTTTCCAGAATAAATATTTTCACCAGGAAGTCGAGTTTGCAAGTCCTCACCTGTAAAGGGATAATCAGGAGCAATCATTGGTGGTTTGTAAGTCTGAGTAGTAAATCCATCCGTTCCTACAGTGGTACTGCCAATACGCTGAGACACGAATGGGGCCAACGTTCTTTTTCCTTTCACTAGGTCAATATCAATTGTAGCGGTAATGATTGGGTTTACCTTTGAGAAAAAAGTATTAAGTAAAAACCTCTTTGAAGGTTTTACTAGTTTTACAACACCTAACAAGGTACGAGTTTGAAATAAATCGATAGCCATTTATATATTCCTCCTTATACTACTTTTTTAATGAAAATACCTATTTTACGTAAAGCAGATTTATGGGTTGCTTGCGTATCAGTGCCACCAAAAATAAGAGCATCACTGTTAAATTCACCAGTTAGATATACAGGTGCTACCGTATCCGCAGAAGTTGCATCAACATCTTGCGATAAAATTGCATAAGCTGTTTCACTACCGTCAGTTTTACTAGAGTCAACTTTAACAGCTTTTCCACTAGTAGTGATCACTCCCAGCACTGTTCCCCGCTTATAACTATTACCACTCGCAGTCGTCAGCGCATCAGTGACAATCGGGAACGTACCAGCGACAATTAAATTGTCATACGTCATTGATGTAGTAGTTATCGCTAGATTTTCATTCATTAAATTTCACCAGCCTTTACCATATTTGCTAAGCGATCAAGCAGCCCCGTTACTTCCTTTTCTTCACTCGCTTTGGCTTCATTTTCAGGAGCAGCTGCACTTGGAACTTCATTTGCCTTTGAATCATTCACATCTTCTGTTCTGTTTTTCAGGTATTCGGTTCCCTCTTTCTTTTGAGCAGCAATAATTTGCATAGCCACTTGCTCCGCAGTAGCCCCAGTTTCATAACGGGCCTTATTTACGATGTCCTCAAATCCACCAATTTGCACCTCGTCGAGGGCTTTCATTCTATTGCGTTCTTTGGTTACGCCCATAGCAGTAATTTCGTTATATAGATCAGGGAATTTCGATTGCAATTCTTTTAAATCCAAAATATTTTCCTCCTTGTTATTTGGTTTTTCATTGGTGTCCATAGTACTGTTTGCAATGTTTAGCGGTACGTTATCAAACGACTCCAAGTTAAAGGCCATGCCTGCAATATTGAGAACTTTACCAGATAGGTTTGACGTAATTGGCGTACTGCCTTCGACTTCATCAGCAAAACCAATATCAACTGCATTTTGAGCCGTTAGCCAGGTTGTCGCATCCATTAATGCTATAATTTCATCTTTGGTTTTATTTGTTTTTCTTGAAGTGTACGTAGCGACTAGTGATTCTTTAATTTTATCTAGAAAATCAGCAGTATCTCGCATCTCACTTGCCTCGTAAGACCCATACATAGTAACTAACGGGTTATGTATCATCATCATTGTACCTGGTGGCATGACGATTTTATTGCCAGCCATCGCTATAATGGATGCAATACTAGCAGCTAGACCATCAATATACACTGTCACATTTGCAGGATGCTGTTTGAGCATGTTATAGATTGCTTGTCCACTAAATACCGATCCTCCTGGCGAATTAATATGTACATTAATTTGGCTAACATTACTTGCCGATTGCAGAGCATCTTGTATTTGTTTCGGAGTGACTACCCCCTCATTCCACCAAGATGAATCAACAACGGGACCATAAATATTAATATCAATGGATTTTTGCGTTGCATTGGTCACAAGTGGTATTGAATTAAGCACGGATCGATTTTTCTTAATCTTCCTCACCCCCTTTCACCTCATTGTTCATTTGTTGGGGAGCAGCCATCTCAACGGTTACCAAGCCACCTTCACGCATCATTCTTTCCTCCCTCACACGTTGGCGGTAATTCTGATTCCAGTCGCCGCCAGTTAGTTCTGCTGTCTCACGTTGCCTTGTACTAAAACCTTCCTGTACTTTTATTTTAGATGCATTGGCTTCTTTAACAGGATCAAGTTGTCCAGCCGTAGGCCCATTCCACTCTGCATTACAATATGCTTTCCTAACAGCTAAATCATTAAAGAATCCAGGAGCTTTTACGCGACCTTTTGCAACTGCCTCAGATAGCCATTCCTCATAAATCGGCTGATTAAAATCACTAGATAGCCAATCTCTTTGGCGTCGAAAAAATTTCCATGCTTCGAGCAGTGCGGCTCTACTGGCTGAATAACTAGCCGTGAAATGTTTTACTAGTAATTCCATGGGTATTTCAAGAGCAGCTCCTATTTGCCGTAATATGGATGTGACAAATGGATCGAATAGAGCGTTTGGCCTTCCGGGATTAATAGGTTCTATTTTTTCCCCAGGGGCTAACTCAATCATGGTCCCATTACCAAGTTTTATATCATTTCGCACATCATCTTCAACGGAGGTTCCTGATACAATACCTGGCAAGTGATCTTCGCCAATATCTGGCCCTTCAGGGCTTTCTGATGTAATAGCTACAGTGAACAATCCTGAAATTACTGCGGCCATTAATTCGGCTTCACTGTATCTGCCTAATTGTTTTAATGCTTCAATGACGGGAGATAACATAGGATTGCCGCGCCGATGACCAGGACGTTCCATTTCAAGCAAATGTATGACATTCCTGCGTCCGGTACGGGTCCCAAACGCCTGCACTTTAGTCCATGTATTCGCCTTTTGGTTTAATAAACTAAGAGGATGGTATTTAGCAATATGATAAGCAACCGGCTCCCCATAATCCCCGACTTCAATCCCAGCTAAAACTTTGTCATCGCTTAACACGTTATAAGGATTACATACGCGGTCAGCTTCAACCAATTGAACCCTAAGGTCATAAATATTATTTTTACGCGGAATTACTGGTAATAGTGCAAATACATCACCTGACATAAGAGCAGACAAAAACGCTAACTGCTGTAATTGATAAAAATTAAGCATCCTAGCAGCATCACAATCTTTGTTCTCAGCCCACAAAGCAAACTCACGACTAACATTTTTTTCCCACTCGTCAGCCTGATCTGCACTTAGTCCCAAAAAATCTGCATCAATTTGCGGATTTAACTTAAGGCCAGACCCAACGACATTGGTTTTATCTGTTTTAAGAGCACCACATGCAATCGGATTACCCATGTATAAATCTCTTGCTCTTGGTCTGAGTACGTCGAGATTTAGAGTAATATCATCATCAGGACTACCCGCACTATGTGACCAGCCAATCATTGATTTTTTAGTGCCACTCGCCCCGTGGTGAGAGTATCCCGTATTAATTGCATCCATTTTTTTGCGGGCTACAGCTCGCTTTAATGCAGTTTCCGGTGCAAAATAACTTATTAATCTATCAATCATATGGAATCACTCGCCTAGTTTTTTTTCGCCCTGATCCTTGTGCCTTAATTAATTCTCTTGACCAAAAACTGATTCGCTCTTTTACTTCGGACGCATCGGATCTTTGCAAAAGTCTTGTTCCTATACGGTACTCTTTTCCCGTTGTTAACGCCAAATCAGCTTCTAGCCATGCGTCTAAATGCTGCTTTGCTTGTTCTACTGTGTATAGCCCCATTTTTTTACCTCCTAACTAAACAGAAACGCCTGAGTTAAGTACTCGGCGTTTCCTAGATTGCTGTATTTTCTTTGGTGTTACATTTCTTTCATTGCGAATTTTATCTAATATTTCAAGACTCGGATTTAATATTTCTAAGGCTGCTGTAGCGTAATTTCGAATATCAAGAGCCTCATTTCTTGCTCCTGAAGGCTTAACCCATATATAACGTGGTTTTCCTTTTATATATTTTAGCTCCCTTTTCTCTACTGTTAAGGACTTGAAATACTTAAGGTCATAACCTTTTATTGCTGCTCCATTTTCAGACATTGGGTAAAGACAGAAACCATGTTCTTCTTCTGACTCTAATTTCAATCTGGAATAAACTGCCTCTTTCCCTGCATCTACGCCCAATGTAAATAGCGGTGTTTTATATCTATTATTCCTCGATGGTCTGCCAACTATCGGAATACCAGGACCACCTTTACCTTTAATAGCAAAGACTCGACGTTGCTCTCGTGGCTTACAAAATTTATATACTTCAGATGTAGCATGACCACCACTATCTATGCATGTACATGAGATGTTTAATTTACTGCCATCCGCATAGGACCACTGTTTGGATAACCATTTATCTAAATCGTCCCATACTGCTTGTTGGCGTGGATCTCCATGAAATACTCCATATTCAATCCCCCAACTGTTTTTATTTAATCCCCATCCAACACATTCATACTCAAGACGATCATCTTGTGTATCTACGGCGGCTGTTAGGACTAAAACACCTTCTGGCAAACTTGCTTCATACACTGTTCGGCGATTTTCATACAATATTTCATGATCTACGCTTTCTCCTTCTTCACCAAACGTTTCTCCAAGAATCGTATTAATAAATGATTTTAACCTTTTTTTGTTCTTGTTAATCTTGGTCCATAACTCTGCAATCTCAGCCCACGAAAACCATCCTAGCGGACTATATAAGGTAGATATATGATAACTCCTACGTATAGAACTCGCATTCTCTGGCACTGTCATTCGCCATTTTCCATGCTGCAACATGTACGGTTTATGATGTTCCTCTATAACTGAGCCACAATCAGGACAACCCATGTGGGCTTCTTTAGGAATACTTTTACCATTTTCATCTTTAGGAATAATAAAATTAGCCCATTCCAATGCATGCATATGACCGCACTCAGGACATGGGACGAAATATTTACGCTGATCGCCTTCTTCATAATCATTTTCAATTCGTGAAATACCTTTGACTAATGGAGTTGAAACTTTTAAAACTTTGCGCCGATTAAAGGTTCTTGTTCTGGCCATTACTAAGTCAACTGGATCGCCCTCGCCTTCTACATCATCCTTATATGCATCAACCTCATCTAGAAAAAGATTCTTTGCTGGCATGGAGCGTAACCCCGCAGCACTATTTGCACCAGTTATTACTAAGAGTCCGTTAGGAAATTCTTTAGTTAGTACTGTGTTATCACCATCACGTGACCGAGATGGCTTTATTTTATTAGATAGCACAGGGCAAGCTGTTATCATTGGCGATATCCGTTGTTTAGAATATTTTTTTGCTAGATCTATGGTTGGCTGCACTATCATAGTAGGCCCAGGTTCCTGATCAATTATATATCCTATCCAATTATTGCCTGATTCTGACCCAGATAACTGAGCCCCTTTCATTAGACAAACATTTTGTACCAAACTATTTGCAGATAAACAGTCCATTATCTCCCGCATGTAAGGTACACGGTCTGTCCTCCAAGGACCAGGCTCCGAACTAGATGATGATTGAAGTATTCTATTTTTATCTGCCCATTCTGAAACAGTCAATTGCGGTGGTGGAGCGAATCCTCTTGCAATGTTCTTAATTAGGTTTAGAGTTTTTTTGCTATTCGAGTTCGTGTGCTTCGCCATCTGCCACCGCTTCCACGTACTCACGACTGCGCCGTTTATACGGCTCTGGATCGTAGTCAGATAATGTTTCAAGGGCTAAGTATATTTCATCTTGAATAATGGCACGAACAATATCAATATCTTTTTGGGCAATCATCTTAGGAGATAGCTTTGCAGGAATATCTAATAGTCGTGATCTTACAGTAGCAACCATATTGCCTACGATAAATTTAACATCGTCAGCTTTGTGCAATTCGCCATCCATTAACTGCAGTAACCGTTCCGCCTTTTTTCGCTGAGCTCGCGTTAGGAGGGTTTTTTCTATCTGTAAATTTGCCTCTCCTTCATTACTAGCTGCAGCGCTATCCTTTATCCAGACAACATATTTTTGTACAGTAATCGGCAAATCATATGTCCCACGAGATACTTGCTCTAATGGAATTTCTTTCGTGAGTTGTTGCACTCTCCTTGACGTTACGCCAATAATTTCTGCCAGCAATGAAGTTGATACTGTATTTCGCATTTTGTCAGTCATAAAAACACCTCCCAACGCTTATTTTTTCTTATGTCTACTGCTATTCTCATTTAGGAATAATGCGAAAGCGAAATGGATAAAAACGGTCTGCGGCTAGCGAAATTTTGGGGCTCGCTAGACCCGTAAGACATTTATGCCCCTGGGAGTACCTTAGGTAATCTTCATATCTCAATTCCCAACCCACTTTTCACCGCGCTTATATCCTTCTGATTCGTTCACAATCAGACACTCGCCCTTTCACGAAGTCACGACAGCGATCACGATTAGGACAGTCGCTAGTACAGGGACGGACTGGAATCTCGTCGCTAGTGAGGTAGGATTTACGCTTGTTGGCTGCTAATTCACGTTTGGTCTGCGCTAGTTCATGCTGCTGATTTGCGATCAGTGCGTTATGAGCTTCTTCTGATGGTACAGTTATTAACTGGGAATTATCTAGAACTGGTGGAGGTGACATTGATTTAACTTCTGCTAGAAATTCATTGTCAAATTCACCTCTTATATCTTTTGCCATAACTATGTCACCTCCTTCCAATAGCAAAAAAAAGAAGCAGCAATAAGCTACTTCACTCTATTTCTAAGTTGTTTTCAATCATATATTTTTTTACAAGATTATAAATAGGCACTGCATTAGTTTCTAGTGGGATTTTAATTATAAGTTTACAGCTATTAATATTATACTCCAAGCTCACTTGTATCCAAGGGCAAGATTTAGTAAGTATATCTTCCAAACCTTCCAATATTTCGGGAACAATATCAGGTGCTTGTATAGTAAATTCTATTATCTGAAAACTAGCATCGAGTTTCTGAGCATTTATTTTCATCAGATTTCTATGCCTAGCTCTTTCATGCAAATCAATATCTCTAATGTTATCTTCTCTAGAAAGCTTAGTTTTTAAATCTTCAATAGCTTTTAAGACAAATCTTAAGGGATCGCTAATTTCAATACTTTTCATTATAGATTTTGCTTGGATTGCATCATATACTGGATTACTTGGTTCAGATTCAGCCAAAGCAGCTTGAATATATTTTTTTAATTCTGGTTTAAATTCTTGTATCCCTAACATATCATCAATATAAAAAAGTGTTCTTTCAGGTGCAATATCAAAAGGTAGCTTGGTATTTTGATCGCAAATATGAACTATTGGTTTTCTAGCAGCATGCCTTATACCAAGCTCATACATCACATTAGGATTAAGCCCAGTAAGATTAGCAATCACTAAATCATTATCAATTATCTTATTAATAACACTCTTTGTTATTGACCCCGATTCGGATAGTTGATGTGGAATATCTGCTTGAAAATTTAACTCTTCTAGTATTGGAATTATACCTGATTGTATTACACCATCTGCAGCTCTTCTTATATCCGAGTGATTCGGACCAACTGGCGTTATAATAAAGCATTTCTTTTTTTCTTGTTCCTTTAATCCGACTTCATTATCAGCGTTACTACCCAAAATAATACACCGCCTAAATAATATTTACTAGCTAAATCCCAACTTCTCCACCATCGCCCTCAACTCCTGCTCCTGTCTGAATGTAGATTATCAGTTACACCTTTCTTTAGAATAAAAAGAAAAGAGCCCAAAGGCTCTTATTCTATTGTTTAATGCAAACCCATTGTTAACCGGGTTTGCTTTTCAGTAATTCGGATAACCACTGAATCTTAACCGCAAGCCCACTTGCTATTAAACCTCCGGTTACTCCTTCTAATATGTTTCTTGCACTCGCCCAGCATTCTCTCAAAACGCCAATTTTAGGATTAGAAGATTTAAGTTGAGAAAACATCGTTTGCAATTCAACCCCTAAATCCTCTTTCTGACTACCCTCCACCCCTAAAGTATCAAGTTTAGTCAATATGTCTTGAACTGTTTCCTTAATTTTCTCAAAATCCACCTGTTCTACAGTTAATGACTGTGTAGATCCCTGGGTCTGTTGCTGGATTTGAGAATTTTGAACTGGTGCATAGAAATAATTAACAGTGCTGTACCTAGGCAAAGCAGCAGCCTCTTTTTCTTTGTCTGAGAACACGATACCATCTCCCAAAATTCCATCTTCTCCAAGTTGGAGCGCCCATTTTAGTAAAGTATTCCTAACAGCATCAACAATTCCCTCTATCTGATAAATTTGAAGATGTAACACAAATCGATAGTCCGAGGAACATCCGCACATCTCCTGCAACTTTAATTGCATCCCACCTGGAAATACAACTTCAAAACTTCCACCATCTTCTTTCTGTTTTTTCGACATTGCTTCTAGTTCTGATACTGAGTAAAACATAGGTCGTGTAGTTATTGTTTTTTCTAAGTCTCCGTTTGAAATGCCTACTGGACGAGTACCTGTATATGGATTGCTAAAATATAAAAGTCCTTGCAACTTCCTATACTCCGGCAAATACTCCATTGACTTATATCCATCCAGTTCATTAATTATCCAATTTTCAAATTCGCTTAGTTTTAATTTTTTAGCAATAAGTAATCCTTTTCGTAATAAGTCCGTCAATCGGCTGTTTGACATAATTATCTCATTCTGAAATTCTAATACAATTGATGGCATACTATCACTTCCTACTCTGCTGATTAACTAAAATTAACTTCTCCACCACAGCCTGCATTTCCTGTTCGCTGGCTGAGTGTAATATTCAATTACTTCTGTTTTTAAGTTAAAAAGAAAGAGCCCTTACGGCTCTTATATTATTTCTATCTCTAAAACATACATTGTTTCTACTCTATAGATAAACTGAACCAATCTAATGATCTTTTTACTAAAAACACTACGGACAAACGTCCTAGAATGCATCAAATTTAATTTTTCACATGGTTGAATTCCTTTGTATATACCAGTAACCTCGATTTTCATATGCTTAAGCAAAGGATTTCTTCTTTTATTACTAATAAATCCATAAATTATTTGGTTAGTATCGGTGTAAAATTTTTCACCCTTATAATTTTCAATGTCATTTATATCAGTAAACAAAGTAATTAGTTTTATTAAGCTTCTATATCCTTCTGATATGCTATTATTATCCCGAATGGCTTGTAGCTCTTGAAATGAAATGGACATAGAAAGTTGACTAAAAAGTCTGCTTTTAATTAGTGCTTTGTTGATAGGGGTAAACATTCTTCGGGCACTACAAATTAATCTCATAACTATATAATCCAAAAAGGTTAGTTTCGATAATATAGAAAATAGGGAAATGACAAATTCAATAAGCATAAACAAAATTGCCTTTAGCATTAGCATACACTTTTTTAAGGTTTTTTCATAAATCAAATAATCAACTCCTTTTTTATTTGATTTATTCTACAAAAAAAATACATTTACCTACTACAAAATCATAACTTTATTTAACTAAACCTCAACTTTTCCACTGCTACCAGTAGCTATTATTCACCTAATCATCCTTACACCTGTCTATAGGATCATAAGAAAAGATCCCGAAATTAAACTTTATCGTTCACCCATTTATTGAATATCATAATTACAGTACGTTGCATTTCCTCAATTGGCATATAACTTTCAGGCTTGGGATCACGGCCTGGCATTCTAGCATGGCGAGCTTGTTCTCCCTGTAGCTTAGAATGATTAATATTACTGCATAAATCATTTAAGATTGTTTTATCGATATAGCCACGCTTATGAACTTCATCATGCCCACCGCAGTCAGTTCGAATTATCTCATATATTTTATACATATCAAAAATTGATGGATGTCCTAAACAAAAGTATCTTAAACACTCTAAAATTACAGGCACATTTTTAGCTGCACTGATAAGATTCTTTGCAGCTAGTGATAAATCCTCACTTGGTGCTTTGACTATAGTTGCCCTAGCACTAATAAAGCTACTTCCAGACCCGCGTTGCATCCCAGGAGTGCGATTTACTGTTCCGAGAGAAATACCAAATGGTCCACCATAAATAACAGCAGAAATGCCATGAAGCAAATCTAGCAGTTCTTGCCCTTTTTTATATGATTCGACGTCAGATGACATTGCCTGAAGTTCTGGTGATGTTATGTAATAACTTTGCGCATCTTTAACAATCTCAATATTACCTTCGCCAGCAAACTCTTTATACTGCTCGATTCTTCCCGAATCACCTTTAAGTTCAATGTACATTGAATCTGTATTTAACAAAATATTCGCCTCCTAATCTGTAATTAGCTAAACCCCAGCTTCTCCACCACAGCCTGCATCTCCTGCTCACCTAGTTGAGTATAGATCATAGTCGCCTCAATCTTAGCATGACCGGCTAACTTCGCTACCAATTCAATAAACACCCCTTTACTGACTAAGTCGTGACAGTATGTTATGCCCTTCTTCTATCAGCCAAACACAAACGGATTCAATTGCTGCCAGTGCAGTATTAATACTAGCAGGCTTTAGCTTCCTTACCTCCTGCGAATAAGTTCGATACTCAACGGCATCAATCGAAGTTATCTCTTAGGATCACCTGTACCACCGTTATTTTTAAACCATTCCATAAGTTTATTAAGCTGTGAACGATAATTTTTAGGTGTTTGCTCACTCTTACCACCAATTGCCTTCAATACAGATGGTAATCACTAAACATGCCATCAGCCATTATACGACAAGATTTTATATGGATAATCAACCCATAAACGCCTATTATATATAGTTAATTATATTAACCCCATCGTATAATGTATATTATATATCTAGACTTGTTTTATCGTAAAAACAGTCTCAAAGGCAGGCGGGTAATGGCGCGAGCGCGTATAGTTAATCACCATTTCTGCCTATATGTATGGTGTACCTCCTTAGTTTTAGGTAAAAGAAAAACGCCACCGAAGTGACGCTATTTTTATTTTATAAAATATAATAAATAATATCTTATCATTTCGGTTTTAGCGGTTTGTATCATAAGTATGGTACCAAAATAAGGATTCGCTTATGGCGATTAAATTATATGTTTTTGACTCTAAATTCTCCAACTCATGTTGGATATTAGGAAGATGTACTGCAACACTCCCACCATTACCGTTGTCTTTAAAAAAAAGATTTAAAGTAGCTTTTATGCCACTATCAAAACCCAAACCATCAAAAACATGAAACCTCTCAGTCCGTTTTATATCGATAGGAGGAAGCGAAAACTTATTCTTCTTTTGACCTATTTCATTGATAGCATCTGTGTAATTATGGCCATTTTTAAATTCTACAGCAATTGTTACAACAGCTATTCTATTTCCCATAAAGCATATCTCCTTTATCCTTTTACCATTTTATACACAGTTCTACAAAAGGAAGTATTATCCTGCAGAATATAATAAAGCGCCTCGTAGTTGGGACGCTTAGAGCATACAACCCTTATTTATGGCATTTCACTTCGAAATTTTTCGGTAAAAATTTCATTCATAATCCAATTAACTGTTAACTGAATTAACATTTTTAAATCCTGCAAATCTTTATTATCCCAACGTCGAACATAATGTGTTTCGTCATTACCTACCCAAGCAGCACGTTCTGCACAGAACTTTATATTTACATCAGATATATATGTGTTTATACAAGGAGATAGCATTTTTGTTTTTATATCATTTTCATTATCAGGATTATTTTCTATAAGATAATCTTTTATTAGAAACTCAAGGGCTTTACGATATCCAGGTCCACAAATTTCTAACAAACCAAACGTTTCAGCATTATAAGCTTCGTTATATATTTTAACAAATTGCGGTGATAAATCGCTTATTTCTTTTTGAAAATTACTAACAACAAATTTTTGTGGCTCAATCTTTTGCAAGTAATATTGACCGCTATTATATTCGTATGTCGCAACTATGATCTCCTTACATTTTTGATTAGGGCAAGAATAAACTACTTGCAGATAAAATATTGATTCAATCTTTATATGTTTACTAATAATATGTTTTACCGAAATACTTGATTGACAATGTGGGCATATTTCGGGAATCTTGTCTGCCTCTTGATTGCTTCCGTCCGGATCCTTTACAGTAGGTATGATAACCATCTCCCTTTTTACCATTTCCTACATACTTCGGCAAAAGGTAATATTATCCTTTAAAATATCAGAAAAAGCGCCCCGTAGGACGCTTAGTAATATTTTAAATACCCGCATGGGATTTAATTACTTCCGATAAAACCTTTGAACCAATATCTTTAAGTTGCTCCCATCCCCATTCAGTAGAACGATCTATAACGACCTTTACTTTTTCTTTATTACTTAAAGATGGTTGGATGTTTAATTTAGTTTCAACGTAATTTATCCCATAGCTGCTCATTTTTGCATGATGAATTATTACTTGTTTTGGAATACTACGATATCCGCCTTTAAGAATATTTAATCCATTAACTAACCCCTCATTATCTAATTTATCTAAGGCAATTTTAAATATATCGTGATCAATCCCTAAATTACTAGATGTAATTGATGCCATATCTGGTATATCTTTTTGATACTCAGTGTAAATTGCTATTAGTACTTTTTGTTTAGTATCTAATTCCATAAAACACACTTCCTTTTTACCAAATTTATACACATTTCGGCAAAAGGTAATATTATCCTCTAGAAGTTCTTAGCTCCTGAACCTCAAGATCAATTAATTTCTTTATACCTTGATATTGTTTGTCCCGCCCTTCTAACTCCGCTTTACCCATAATCAATAATACTTCTGCTTGTTCTAGTAGAGAAGCTTGTTCTATCACATATAGTTCGTTTTCAGCCATAGCCTTTACAATAGTTGCTACTTTAAAATCCTTATGCATCACCATAGCTTTAGCTAGTGCTTTCTTATAGTTTCATTCTGCTGATTTAAAGCCGACTTCATAACCACCCACAACTTTAGACACCCTTGCTTCTTCATAATTTACAACTTAAATTAAATAGTGTGGTGCTTCTAGGTCCTCTGATATATATTCAGGTAACATCTTAGGGTCATACGTCATTTTTCATCACCCGCCGATATTCTCTAAATCTCCATGCCTTCTGAACGACCTCTTGAATAACCTCTAATGGCTTACCCTCACGCCTTGCTATAATTTCAAATAATTCATCGTCAGTAATCTCGCCCCTGTGATCAGCACCATGACACCCCATACTCATAGATGCAGGTCCACATAGTTTTAAACAATTTTCCTTAATATCCGGTCCACTACATCCTTTACCTTTTACATGAGCCACTTCTAAATTATAAAAGCCATTTGACATCCTGCCGCATTTTTCGCAGTGGTCAATGGCTTTTACTTTTTTCATCCCTTTTGGGTCTACTACTCTTTTCTTTTTTTCTAACATCCTTGGGCACCGTCCTATCTCTGCACCTTGCAGACTTAGTATGCAAGGTTGCTCTTATGCAATCATTGCTTATATTACAGGCGCAGGTTGTGAAGCAAATCATGGTTTCACCTCAATTCCATATGGTAAATTACAAAAAATAAAAAGAGTGAAGATTTCTCTTCACTCCCATTCTTCTTAATTACTTAATTGAGTTAAAGTAAATCGAGGTTGAGCACAACCGGGATGTGTTTGATCTACGCCACCAAGAGGAGAAGATAAAACATTAAGCGCCCCACCTGATGATTGATACACGTAAGCTTTCAGTACATCACCTTTTTTAAGTCTACCTACATATTGTACGGGAAGGTAACTATAATATAGCTGAGGTGCCGCTAGTAGATCTTGGTTTGCTATAAAAGAACCATTTTTAGTAATTCCAATATATCTTACACCTGTTGCATTTATTTCAAAACAAACAGATGCCTCGATTAAATACAGTCCATCTGCATCTACTGTAAAGCCTGTTTGATCGCTATTACAGATTTGCGCTGAATCATATTCCTTCTTCCCCCATGTAACATTTGTCCAAGCAATATTAGGTATCGATAAATCAGCAGACATATTCACTCCACATTGAGACATACTTACACTTTGCATTGGAATAACACTCGGATCAAATTTACCGTCATTGCCTAAAAATGCAAGTTTACCAATATCCTTTTTACCTTCTGACACTACAATGATTTCTTCTGTGATATTTACTGTTCTAGACATTTAAACATCTCCTTTAATTATTTTTAAATCCAATATAGCTAAAGAACTCTTATTATTAATTTTGTGTTTCCTGTATATCGGTTTCACTGATATACATTCTTGTGATAATGATATTTAAACGGGGAAGTATAATTGGGCATAAGAAAAGCATCCCACAAAGGGATGCTCTAATTTTTATACTCATTTTTTAATCAAATAATCATCTATATCATTAATAAACAAGCGTAATATATCTCCTTTTTTTATTCCTGACGATTTATGTCCTAAATCATTACGAATAGCAATAAGAACATTTTCCAAAAGAAATAAATTATCTGTTGATTGGCTGGACTTCATAATATTTGTTCTAAATAAGGACCATTCTTTAATAACTTCATTTGATCCCCAAAGCAAGACCATCTCTGTAAATTTCCGAATAAATTCTACTTGCTCACTTTCTGAAAGTCTTTCTTCTTCTTTTTCAGGTAACAACTTAAAAATAAAAGTAATAAGTTCTTGATACATCGGAGTTCTTTTAACTCGTTGTTCTTGACTGACTATATATTTTCTTTCAAAATATTTTCCCAAAATAACAGTAATCAAACTTGCAAGAACAACTGAAATACCTGCAATTATAGGAGCTATTATTTCTTTCGGCAAACCAACGAAGATATTAATAACATAAATGGCAGCTTGATAAAAATACCATAAACATATTGCAAAAATGCTAATCGCTAATAATGCATATATTTTATCTTTCATATAAGTAACCCCTTTTCCATTTTCATACATACTTCTACAAAAAGGATTACTTCCCTGCAATGCAAAAAGCCGCCCATCACAAGCGGCTTAATCTTTTTTAACTTATTATCATTTTATCACAGGTAAAGTCAAAAAAACGTCGCCAGTTTTTCGCCTTGTTAAGAATTGTATGATTTAATGAACAGCCTCCTTATTGAGTAGCTCCTATAACAGGTTTTTTTCTTTATATGTCGAAGATAAAAGAAACTACTCGGGAGGATTTTTCATGTTGCCAATTACATCATATATAAATCAACTTATTAACCAGCTAGATTTTCATTATTTGCGCATAGAGAAAGAAGCTACTTTAATCCAAGAATCATCTTTTTATTTTAAGCAAGAAGAAGGAAAACACTTTATTGAGGCTGTCATTTTCTTTGTTCATTATATTCTTACAACCTCAGAATTGAGGGCTGAGTTTGATTTATTATTAGGAATCACCGAACAAAAAAGAGCAGAATACCTCAATAATAATATTGTTAAAATAAAAGAAGCATTACAGATAATCGGGAATTTTTTCTTGGAAAACTCTGAGTATATGAATAAGATCCGGGAACTAGATACAAATAGTTGGAGGCTACCGAGCCCCCATGAAAAAGATTATTTTAATTTTATGCAAATAGAACAATTCTTACATCTTTGTAAAGATTGTTCTAATATAAAAAGATTTGATTATCGAATATTGTCTAGGATAAAGGGTAATCTATTGGGCAACGGTCAAGGCATACCAGGCATAATTAAAGAGGGAATATGTCCTGAAGCAGACTGGAATACTCCACCGTTCGGTGAAGCCGTTTCATTAGTGACTAAATCAGTAAATGAACTCGAAAAAATAGAATTATTTGAACATAGCTTTGGCGGTAGTAAATCAGTTGAATATTTAGCAACTATTTACGATTGGTATATTAATAAAGAATTCACTGGATTTAAGATTGATTTACAAGAATGCATTAGAAATTGTGATATTTTATATAATTATCTCAAACACAAAATGAGTACTCATCTAAGTAAGCAGGCTGTAATTAAGCGTTTTATCACTTATATGGAGCTTTATTCTCGGGAGGATTCCATTTTAGAAAATGATAAATATTCCGAGAAATTTTTTCAGAAAGAGTTTGAACGGTTTTCCTTTTTACACGGTCTATATCCTATATCAGAAGCCCAACTCAATGGCGCACGGATTGATACCCTCTTAACTACACCAGATCAATCTTTTCTATGCGAACTCAAACAAATAGGATTCGGTAGCGAGTCCTTAGGGAAAATGAACCAATCTAAACTTATTGAAAAACTAAAGCATGCCGTGACGCAATCACACCTCTACAAAGACCGTTTGGCAGGTTATCCTGCTTTACTAACTGATATTTATATTATTGGTATATCCAGGGTACCGTTTAAACTTGATAAAGACTATGTGGAATATAACAATACAACTTATCATTTTCATATTATAGATTTGTCAGGCCTTGCACCATCTAAGCTACAACCTATTACTATAAGTATTAGGGACGTTTTCGCATAGAACTATATCTAAGGCCCCCCCTGGAATTTCCATTCGAATTAATACAACACTATAAAAAACAAAAAGAGGCGGATCGAAACCGTCTCTTTTTTACGTATAGAGTATGTGTAATCTATATTGCTTCCAATGCTGAAACACCAAATAATGCCACTGCAAATTTTTTAATTGCTTTATTTTTTATTTCATACACTGATTGCTTATGGCTATATCCCAACTCTTCTGCAATCTTTTGCTTAACCTTCTTTTCAACATACCACATATATAATAAATTCCTGTATATCTCACAACCTGTGTCCTGACTAATAGTATCAAGTACATTATCTACCTTCGCAATTTCTTCCATTGTCCGCTCTTTCATTTCTTGCCACACCTGTAATTGATACATTTGATTCAGTGTATTGCACGGCTTACCTGCCCGTATTCCTGTAATATCCATAGACACAGCAGACATATCATTAGGTGCTGTTTGGTTTACTAACTTGCTAATCATATAATCCGCATGTTCTATGCTTTGGTGTAGTTCCCTGTAATATCGTAAGTAGTTTTCTGCCTCCTTAATACAATCCATGTCTTATACCCCCACATCATTATTCACTTTATTACATTCCAAAGACTGTGTTTATTAAACACCTATAGGGAGGTCTTAGCCTCCCTTTATAAATTAGATCACTCTTGCTAAATTACTTAGTGTCTCTACTACTACCATAGGTTCAGGCATTTGTTTACCTATCTGGCAATACCATGGCTGCATAACCTTGATTACTTCTTTTGCTTTAACTTCTATTTTCTGTAGACGTTCTATTTCGTCCAGTAAGGCTGGAATATCTTGTCTACTATGAGCCAAATTATCCCCCCGCCCACGAATCTCCGCTAGTTCTTCTTTAGTCATTATGCTCGCCTCCTATTATTTATGGTGATTATTGGCTATAATGGATTAAAAAGGAGATGTTAATTTGAAACGTATTGCCTTATTTATATTGGCCTTACTATTTTTATTATCACCTACTACATTTGCTCAAGAGGAAACTACTTATAATGGGGATTATTTTACCGTTACTTTTCCTGGAGAAGAATGGATAATATCTAACGACGGCAAACAAGGATTCTTACTTGCTAGGCGGCAACACGGTTACCCGATTATAACGATCGAGAAGTTACCTATATGGCACCAGAATATAGACGATGTGATGCTGAATGCTCAAAAACACACCTCATATTTGAAAGTCCATATAAAAGATCTTATATTAGAAGAATGCGGAGCAACTTATATTGATAATAGAGACGCTAGGTGGGATTTATATACTAGTATTTCTAGAAAAAGATTCTATCTTAGCTATTACGTCAATAGTTCTCAATATTACTATCGCGTGGATGTTTCTGGCGATTACTCTGGAGACTATAATGAAATAAAAGCTGAAAAGGAGATTATTGATAAGATAGTATCTAGCATTAAAATACTAAAGTAACCTGAGGAGGCTCTTATTTGAAACGCATATTATTTCTAGTGTTAATTCTTATAACTTTTAGTTTACCGTATGCCTTTGCATCCGATATGACCGTGTACGAAAACAACGATTACCATTTTAAATTTTCTCATCCCTCTGATTGGAAAGTAAGTCAACTTAAAATTGAAAATCTTTCTATTATTGGACTAAGCCCTTTAAGAAAAGATCCCCTCAATTCATCAATACCTACTTTTGAAGTAGATGTTCAAAAGTATCCAATAAATAGTGATGAAGTCTTTTCAAGTCAATCTGTTAATAAATTAATTAAAGACTTTCAGGAAGATCCTTTAAGTAAAAAAATATCGGCCGATATAATAGTTGCTGATTATTTTGTTACACACCTAAAAGATAAAAAAGCTATTTTTATTAGAGCAACCGTACTTATGCCCTTACTAAGCGACAGTAAATTTGTTGAGGAACGATACGTTCTTTTTCATAACTCTAACCGTTATGATATTAGTATTTGCGGAACACTCGATGACTTAAATAACAATCGAAAAATTATGGAATTGATTTTAAACTCCTTTGAGTTTGTGCAATAAAGATATTTATCTTTTTTTCTTTTTAAGATCCGCTATCATTCGAGTATTCGAAATACAAGATCATACTATTTCTCTCTATAAGTAACTTAATGCGAAAAGGAGATGCCCCAGTTGTTGAAATTACTTTATATCGTATGGTTTTTATGCACACCCATTTTTTACGTAGGAATAAGTCTCTGGTTATTCATTAACAGAAATGAAAGTATGCGAGGCAATAAGAAGCTCATGCGTATTCCCTCTGCTAACACATTGCCGATTTTTGGTTATCACAAGACAGCAGAACCAGCACCAATTTTTCAGACAAAAACATTTCGGGCCATAAGCCTATTTTTAGCTGTTGCTTTTGTTTTTCTTATGATTGAGGTTAGTATCCCCTATATAAAAGATATTCCCGTTTTGATAACTGGAAATTACGAGTATATTGAAGGAACTCCTCAAAAGATCTGGCATAAGAGTAAAAGTTTTACTGAATATGTCCAAATAAACGGATTAAATATTGAGTTTCCTTTTACTTCTACCATGAAAGAGGGGAAAAATTATCGCGTTAAATATCTTCCTAATAGCAGATCCGGTCTTTCTGTGGAACAACTACCAATGAAGAATAACTTGATATAGACTCAAATTGATCTATCCCGCCCTCCCCAATATAACTTCTCTCTTACCATACAATCTGCTTACATTGCAATTTATAAGCAACCTCAACAAACTCGAGGTAAAAACAAAAGGATGTGTTCAAATTGCTTCGCACGCTTATACTCTCATTGCTTCTTCTAATTTTTCCAAGCATCACTCATGCAGGAACAACACAATTAATGGTATCCCCTTCTGAAGACACAGTATTGAATAAATCTGCTAACCTTATAACTGTTGATAACGGATTTCAAATATTAGTTCCCTCAGATTGGAATTTTGATGGAAAAACCTTTAAATCAATAGATTCATCTCTGGCAATTCTTGATTGTTCAATACTTCTTTTTAATGACAATGATTCGATGCGAAGAGCACGTTTTGAACCTATAGGCACAGGAACAACCGTCAGAAGTATTAAACAAATCCACGTTGGCAATTTGGACGGCAAATCATGTGAATTATTAATTCCTAAGGGGCAACCCATGGATTACATGCTAATATACTCATTGTATGGAGATAAGAAAATTTTTCTGTTGATATTCTCCTGCAAGAAGGATGACTATGAATATGCTAACTATGCCATCGAAGCCATTCTGAATACATTGAAACCCATCTAGCTTGTATTAGTAGTCCACTCCTAGTAGTAATGTTTAACTATCACGCCCCCGCCGCATGAGCTTCTTTGCTTTGTTTATATTCCTCTTTCGTGAGGGCTTACCTAAAAAGGGATTTCTTCCTCAGGATGTATTTCATATCCAAACCCATCCATTGGACTTTGCTTGCTAGTTGTGGCAGTGTTACTGGATGGGTTCTTTGTATCTAGAAATTCTATGTTCTGAGCTACTACGTCCGCAGCTCTCCGTTTTACTCCATCCTTTTCATAGTCACGGATCTGAAGGCGGCCTTCTACCAATACCCTACGACCTTTTGTAAGATTGTTACCGCAAACTTCGGCTAACTTGTCCCAAACTACTACAGGTATAAAATCGGCTCGTTTATTCTCTCCATAGCCTGTGTCTACGGCTACACTAAAAGAAGCTACTGCTTTGCCCGTTTGGGTATATCTGACTTCGGGATCGCGGGTTAGTCGCCCGACTATAATTACTTTGTTCAAATTTTTCGCCTCCTTTTTTCTTGCCCTTACAAAATGCACAATCAGTATAGTAAGGGGTTTCGCTTGGTCTTTTGCAAATTTCGCAATGTGATGATAATGTACGCCAGATTACACCACATTCCTGACATTCCATTTTTACCATTGGTCTTATATAATCAACTACCCGCCCCTTGCCGTTGCATTTTAGGCAATAGTCTCTTGTGGTAGGTCCTGGTATGCATTTCATGACTCTAGCCCCTCTGCAAGTTATTTGACTATTTTTATCTGGTATTTTTATCATGCGGTAAAATAGGTACGGGTAATTGCTTTCTGTTGTTCCACGTTTTATAAATGCTATGTAATACCCCTTAATCGGTTTTGGTTCTTTGAGCCAGCTACTAGCGGATACTGTTTTTATTTCTGGTACTGGATGGATTAAGTTTTTGCTGCTGGTCCACCGTAGGCCATGTACTTTATCATCAGTGTTGAAAGTATTGTTGCTTTCTTTGATAAAATAACTGGCTAGTCGTTCGCAATCTTCTGGTTCTCCTATGAATGTTTGCATTTTCATAAATCCTAAATCCCAATACTTTTTAACGTATTTAACGCTTAGCCCAATGTTATTGATTAATATGTGATGATGTATGCGACCTTTTTTATACTCGGTGACTGCTATGTATTTTAGTACGGCTCCCGCCTTTTTCCAAAGGCAACGTAATTTATCAAGATATTTGCTTAGATGTTTTTTGGCTTCTTCTGGTTTTGGTTCTTCCATTTCTTTCCCATATGTGCAGGTTAGGTAAAGATCGTCAGCATTGAAGTTGGCACTTATGAGATAATATAGTTTTTCATATGCCCTTCTTTCATTGCATTTTGCTTGTGGTGCTGGTGTAGGATTTTGATTTTCTCTTCTTGGTCTTTTTGTTGAGTTATTTCTAACTGTGTGATACTTGGTAGTGTCTATTACCTTTCCAGCTTTCATTGTTTTCTTCTTATACGACATGTAATTTCTCCCATTTCTAACTATATTTTTCAATTAGGTATATTTTATTGATTATGAAATATACTACTAATAGAAATGGTATAGTTTTGTCCTAAGATTAATTAGTTTTATCAAGTTTATTACGGCTTCGAGAGCCGTTTTTTATTGAGTTTTTGTCGTATGTAGAGTATAATTAAAGCAAGATGATTTTATATCTACAAACGATCTTTTTAGGAAACGCTTACAACTATTTGCCGTAGTTGTAAGCGTTTTTTATCACTTTCCGAATTGTATCTTCCAATACTTTTCTAAACCCTTTAATACTTTTTTCTTCTTATCCCATGCTGGAGCTGGTGGACGTTGCTGAACTGATAAAACTAATTCCACTTTCATACACCCTCCATTGACTGTAGAAATACGGTGTGATACAATCCAATTAACTGATTTCTTAAGGGCCACTCTGCAAAGTGGTCTTTTTTTATACCCCAAAAGCTAAACACGCACCGATTAAAAAACATGCAACTGCTATAATTCGCAATAACATATCCCACAACGTTTTAAAGAATCCCCATTTACTCGGTTCTTCTACGGGCTTACAAACCTGCCTAATCACCCCACAGTTAGCGACATTAATCACTCTTCGCTGTTGTAACACTTTGTATCACCTCCTTTAAGATGCATAGGCATACTCTAGACTGGAGAAGTATGGACTGACTTACAGGAAACTTTTACCTCTTTGACGAAATATGTTATTAAAAGGAGGTGATACTTATGGATCTTTTGGCATTTATTAAAACATTACCATTAGAAACTTTTACAAACAGAGGTTCTATGGTTACTTTTGATAAAATTTTTACTGGTTTGAAAAATCGAAACGGTTTTGACAATAAAGACCTGTTAGAAGTTAAACTAAAAGAACTTGCTAAGGCTGGTCATTTAAAAATGCATCGCCTTGACGATGATAATGACGAACATGATGTGCTCGTAGGCGTTTCATTCGATTAATTTTTTGCATGTGTAGCATAGACTTTTGCCAACGCAATTATTTCCTTAAAGTCCTGTACATTTTCTATGCTGTATTTCTCTGTTAGGAACTTTACAACATCAGAAATTAAGCTTAATTGTTCGTGTACTTCGCCAAAAGCTTCGTCTTTAAAAAACATATTCACGACTTCTTCACCAATCATATATTGCTTTTTAAATTCTGCTTTTTGATTTTTTAATTGGTTTTGAGTTCGCAGCTCATTATCAATTATTTTTTTACTCTCTTCCATCTACCCGCACTCCTTTCTTTGCATAAAGTTTGCTGCATGCGCATATACTAGGCTGGGATAGTCTGCGCTATTTTCGTCATAGCAAAACACAGCGCCACTATCTTTATTTTGGATAATATCATCAATCACCATATCATTGACCGTGTGGCCAACCGTATATTTTTTACCTAATGTAGTGGTGACAGTTACAGATTGAATACGTATTAAGCACCCTCCTTGACCGCCATTATGCGATATGCTACAATTTTATTAACTCAAATTTTCTTAAGGACACCTCTGCAAAGGTGTCTTTTTTCATTTTCCAAGCGCAAGGACAAAACCAGTAACAAAGCTCACAACAGCTAAAAGTCCTAATACTAAATCTTTGATTTCAGTTAAAACGGTTTGCTGTTTGTCTGGTGGCGCTACTCTATTTACCTGCCGATATTCACCTATATTAACTACTTTACGTTGTTGTAATATTTTCCTCACCTCCTTTTGATGCAGGCTGCAAGCCCGTCCATCTTTCTGGTATGCTTTGCGATCATACGACTGACTTCATCACTAGGCTTTCGACCGTAAATTAATTTCAGGTTGTGGACCACCTTCCTTTCAAAGTAATACTGAATTCTGGCTTCACGGTTGCAGGACAAATGCTTCACCTCCTAACCTTACAAATTATTACAAGGATATTTATTCCTTTTTGTCGAAGTGCCACCCTAAAGGAGGTGATACTATGATTATTGATTTTGATGAACGAAAATTTAAAAATGAAGTTAGAAGTCAAGCTATAAAAAATGGAGCAAGTTCTAGTGATGCAGATAAGCTAGCATCAATGGCTTTGGCAGCTGTAATAAAATCAAGTAAATCCGTTAAACAATAAGTCTGCTTTATTCCAGCAAGTATAAATTGCTTGCTGGTTTCTTTATTTTCACCTCTTTAGTATAATTTCTGAGGAATATGGGGATGATATGATGGGGAAGTTTGCGGAGTTTTCGATGATAAAAAAATTAATAAATCCTCTGCATCTTGGAAGCAACACTTGATTTCCGCCATCATTTTTGGATTACCATTCAATAGATAATAGCAGGTGCTGCCCTATCCTACTTGGGATGGAAATAATTCATAACCAAATTTGCTAATTAATGCTCCTGTTGTAGGGCATTCGTTATGCCCACAATTAAACCGTCGATTTAATTTCCAACAGTCACATTCTTCAACCACTTTTTGACCACAATAAGAGCAGAAATTACCGGAACTATATTCTTTACTACACGATGGACACGTTCTTATTTCCCTATCGTCACTATTACCAATAGTGGCGTTTTCTTTTTGTGTTGACATTTATTTTCACCTCCTTATATAGGGAATTTATGGTTTTTGTCGAATTGTTAATTTAGAAAGAGGTGATATTATTGGCAACCATCAAAGATTCAATTAAAAGAATGAATAAAATGGCTAATCAATTTAGAAGACTACATGAATTTGCAAGTATGGCTGAAAAGCTTAGCTATCAGTCAAAAGCGGTACAAGCCGACTTTTCCAATCCTGCTATACAGTGGGCCTACCAGACTGCTACTGTAAACAATCATTGGGCTACTATCAGCACCATTTCTACCGCAATGCAGCCGGCTATGCAGGCACTGTCACACTATAATCGTTTAATTTCTCCAATCCAAATAAGCCAGTTAGCCATGCCTTCTTTTTCTGTGGATATATCATCTGCAATGAGCATATTTCATCAGCAGGCTACCATGATGCAAAATGCTTTGCCGCCAAACTTTGCACAGATGTTACCACACATTCAAGACTGCTTGTACGACTTACAACCTACATTCGAAATAATAAATGAAACTCCGATTGCAGTTAAGAAAGTTCTTCAACAGGAAATAGACAATATAGAAACATTGGAAGATGATGATATTTTTCATTCTGATGTCTTCTGGGAAAAAGCATCAGACGAAGTACGAAATTATGTGTTTGTATTAACAAATTCTATTTCCGAGAAAATAACGCAACCAAATATTGAAAGTTTGCTGAATGTATTTGCAACTCTTGCTTCTATTGAAACAAATGAATCTAGAAAACAAATCTTAACTGTTATTGTTTATGCTCTCTGTCAAATGACAATTGCTTTTATACTTACGGGTACGAAAAAAGAATGATTGAATTTGAAAGCCGTATTTCGTCTGCCAATGATTTACGCTTTCTTATCATTTAGAATTTCATCCAACAATTCATAACATCTTAGGGGTATTACTATTGCCGACATGCAAATAAAAGTTATAATATGCAAAATAGTATCCATCAATTTTTCTTTTTCTCCTTAATTACATGTATAGTTTTAATGATCCAGTAAAAGCTAAGCGCCATTCCCATGAAGCTCCAACTTAATGTGCTTAGCGCCTGTAGCGATATTGTTTGCTCACTCATTTATATTTTCACCCCCCTACGCATAATACCGAATACATACGCATATACTAACCTGGGAAAGTCTACGTGGTTTTCGCTGATAAAAAAATACATTAGTAAATTTTTTGCATTTTAGCAGCAATCCCCGATTTTCTGCATTGTTTCGGTATTGCCATCTTGAGTGATTTTTGTGGTCTTTCGGCCACTATTTTTTTATGCTCGGATTTCCATGCTTCATAATCGCTTAACTCAATGTATACTCGCCTACCGATTTGAATGACCGGCAAACCATGACGATATATCCAAGTATCTACTATTGCCTTTGATATATTTTTTGTTTTTGCAAAGTCTTGGACGGTTTGCATTTGACTTCACCTCATTTTCTGATTCACATTAATCATAACTTGCGTAAACGTAAGTTATTAAGTAAAAAAAATTTCCCCTATTTTACACATATCAAGATTTAATAAATCTTGTATTTTTTTTATTTCAATACGTGTAAAGTCACTTGAACCATTAATCTTTCGATATAATGTCGAGGTATTAAGCCCTAAAAAATTAGCTACATCCTCCATATTCATTCCTGCAGCAATTATGCTAGCTTTAAATTTATGCTTATTGAACAATAAAGATCACCCCTCCATTTATTACGTTTACGCAAGTTCATATTAACATATCTATTTTTCTTAGTCAATACGTTTACGCAAGTTATTCGATCGTTTTTATAAAAAATTATTGCAAATACGCAAGAATTAATGTAGAATAGGGATGCAATTATAAAATAAAGAGGTGCAGCTAGTGGATAAATCTTATTTAAAAGAACGACGATTACAATTAGGTTTAACGATGCTTGAAGTTGCAAAAAGGGTCGGAGTAAGCGAAGCAACCATATCTCGATGGGAATCAGGGGATATAGATAATATGAAGAGAGATAAGATAGCCCTCTTAGCTAAAGCATTGGAGATATCCCCACTTCTAATAGTTGGAATTGATGAAGATGATAACACTAAAAAGCCGTCGTCCCTCCCACCTCTCACCCCCAGAGACGAACGAAGCATAAAGAAAAAATTAGAATCTGTTTTAAATGACCTTATGCCGGATAGCGCTCTTGCGTACTATGACGGTGATGAACCAATGAGTGACGAAGACAAAGAATTACTTCGTATCTCCCTTGAAAATACAATGCGCCTAGCAAAACAAATGGCAAAGCAGAAATTTACACCTAAAAAATTTAAGAAATAGCCTCAAGGGAGGATTTCATAAATGATAAAAGCAATTGTTGAAAAGTTAATAGAAAAGCATAAAACAAATTGTCCATTCACACTAGCTAAAAATTTGAATATTAATATCTTATATGAAGATTTGGGAAGCACTATGGGATACTTTAGTAAGGATTTTAGATTTAAGTTTATTCATATTAATCAATCTCTTAATGAAAAAGAAAGTATTTTTACATGTGCTCATGAACTCGGACATGCTATCTATCATCCAGATGTTAATACTCCATTCTTAAAACGTCATACACTATTTTCAGTTGATAAGGTTGAACGTGAAGCCAATACCTTTGCTGTAGAACTACTATTGCCCGATAAACTATTACAGGAACACGCTGATCATAGTGTATTTAATTTAGGAAAGTCAGTAGGAATCCCCACTAAATTAATACATTTAAAAGATACATAGAAAGACACAGCCCCACTATGATGGACAAGCTGTGTCTTTACTAATAATTAAATTGAGGTGATATTATGCCGTCTAAAATTAGGAATCGCGGCAACAACAATTATCAATTTTTTGTACCAAATGGGTATGACGCTACTGGTAAGCAGCAAGGTTTCATCAAAACTGTCACCGCCTCCAACCAGACAGAAGCTAAAGCGCTCTATGACTTATTTCTTCGTGATTGTGTGCAAGGTAAAGTTCTTGCATCAAGTATTGAAAAAATGACACTTAGCCAGTTTTATGATTACTGGAAAGAAAAATTTGCTATTGCACGTTATGCAAAAACAACAATGGCTTGTTATAACCAGGTGTTTGTTCGTATAAATGCCGCATTAGGACATTTGCGAATAGATAAGATTAAGCCTATTCAGTTGGTTGATTTCTTTGCTCAGCTTTCTAAACAGGACGCAAAAAATAACGATACACCGTTCACTGATCGAAGTATCGCTAAATATCGAGAGTTATTACAATTACTCTTTTCTTCTGCCCTAAAGTGGGAGCTCACTACCTCTAACCCGTTAGAAAAATTAGACAAACCCCGCACGAGGAAGAAACAAAAAGAAATACCCACTCAAGAAGAAGTTGTTAAATTCTTTGATTGCCTAAGTAAAGCACCATTAAAGAGTCAATTGATGTGTATGCTAGCCTTTGCTGGTGGATTAAGACGAGAAGAACTTTCGGCACTAAAGCAGGGTGATTTTAATGCTGAAAAAAATACCGCAAAGATTGAACGAGCAGCGACATACATTCCAGGAGAAGGAATACATATAGGGTTAACTAAAACAAATAACAGCGAAAGAACTATATCTCTCCCAATCTCGGTTATGAAATTAAGAGAGAGTTATAATGCGGAAATAAAAGCCCTTGCTATGCGAAGAGCAAAACGTAATAAAGTAGTCCTTCTAGATGATCCTATCAGTAGTGATAAGTGGCTCTTTTCTCAACCAGATGGAAGTATTGGTCACCCACACGCATTGAATTCATTCCTGAAGAAATTCTGCTTTGAACATGATTTATTTAACTTTACACCGCATTTACTAAGACACTTACACGGTTCTTACCTTTTACGTAATGGTATGGATATTGCAGCAGTAAGTAAAAGCTTAGGACATTCAAAAAAATCCTTTACCCTTGATACCTATATTCACACCATTGAAACTATCGAAGATGAAACAGCCTCAGTCATGCAAAATGTCTTAAGTAGTATAAAAAGTCAAAAAAAACATGCTAAATAAGCCAGTCCTCACACAGCGAACATTTTATAAAAATGTCCATATTAAAACGCTTCAAGGGGCAACATAAGGTGCAAGGCAAAAATAAGAAAAGCCCCCGCGTACCGCGAAGGCTTGAATTTACTGGTGGGGTTAGGCGGACTCGAACCGCAGACCTCTTCGATGTCAACGAAGCGCTCTAACCAACTGAGCTATAACCCCTTATTATGTTTTTCCACTACTAATATCTTTGAGACTTAGATGGTGGAGCACTCTTTATATTATAGAGTATTGCTCGAATCTTTGCAAGTATATTTATAAATTTTATGTAATTCTATTATGACTAAAGGAGTGTTTTACCATCCCTTATTAAAATTCGTCGTCATACTCTTCTTCATCTTCTTCTTCGTATTCTTCAACGATTTCTTGGAGACGTTTTAAATTATCTATAAGATCTTCATTTGCTGTTTCTCTGAGTTCTTGAAGGGTTGCAATTAAACCTTCATAGCTTGATTCTAGAGGTAAAACCATTGTTTTTTTGATATCAATGTCTATATCTTCTAAAATCATGATTTCCATGATCTCTTCCATTTTCTCTTTGCCTAATTTCTTAACACTTTCTAAGGTACTTTTGATCAGTTCTCCTGTTTCCTCTGTAATTTCCTTCACGCTTAGAATATAGTCTTCTTCAGTACGTTCAATCGTGTAATATAAATTTCCCCGCTCGTTTATCCCATCGAAAGTAAATGGCTCGCCTATTTTAATGGCTTCTAATATCCGTTCTTCAATTTCTAGATAGATATCATCAAGCCCTTCATGACTTGTTTTTTCTTCGCCAAAGGTTAATGAATAACTTTTTCCCGGCCGATTCAATAAACCTTCTCTATTATCATTGTCAAAAACTTTCACTTAGCATTCCTCCGATTACCATTTTAAAAATAACTACTGATATTTCGACTATTGTTTCTGTAATTCCTCTTTGTATCATTAGAAATTTGAAAGTACCCTGACAGACAAAAAAGCCTTATGTTTCTAACATGAGGCTAAAGAGATCATTAAGTTCTTAATAAAAAATGCAGTATCACTTAACTTAATAGTAACTTCCCACCAATTGCCAATAAGATAAGACCTACTATTTGATTCCAACCATAGGCCATCTGCACCAAGCCAAATGCGCCAAAATGGTCGATGACAATGGCAGTTAATACTTGTCCAATAATAATTGCCGTTGTAGCATTGGCAACCCCTACCTGTGGTATACTAGCCGCCACCAAATAGATAATACCCACGCCAACCACTCCACCTAGGTAAGCATACCAAGGTGCTTCACTTAAAAGAGATAAATTGCCTTTTCCCATCTGGAAAGCAAAAAGTAGTATCAGTAGCAAGATCGTCCCTGTAATATGTACAATAAATGTTGTTTCTAAGAGACCAACCACTTTACTTAGTCCAGTGTTGAGTGATCCTTGTACTGCCATAAGAATACCCGAGATAAAGGCCAATGATAATGCAAGTAAGTTCCCTGATATATCCAAATCTTACACTCCTCAATGAGAAACCGTATTTTCTCTATTCTTTATAAAGGTAGTATCCTATTTGATATATCTTTCTATACAAGCTATCTGTTATAATAATAAAATTTTTACGCAAAAAAAAGTAGCAGGCAACCACCTGCTAATCCACGATGTATACTGTTACCCGTTGTCTACCAAACTGCATGGCTTCCCCATGACTATCAAATGCTAAATCGATCTTATCTCCTCTTATGGCGCCGCCAATATCATCTGCTATTGCGTAGCCATAACCGGGTATAAATAACCGGGTTCCAAGGGGAATGACCCCTGGATCAACTGCTACAAGTCCTTTACGAACTAAATTACCGCCATATGTATGATTAGAGTTTCCATCATCATAAGCACTATAGCCAGATGCACTCATAGTAAGTGATCTACCAAATCTGCTTGGGTTACCTTCAGCGCTACCAGGACGCCCTAAATACAGTAAGGTTTCCTTACCAACAACTCCGTCTGCTACTAATCCATTGCTAATTTGAAAATCTCTTATTGCCTTTAGTGTTGCGTTACCAAAAACACCATCAATCTCACCGACGTAGAAACCTTTTTCTAAAAGTGATTTTTGTACCATTTGTACATCTTCACCGCGCATACCTAGCTTAATAAGCTTGTCCCCTGGTGCGGCAAAAGCGACAACGTTACTTAGCAGCATACAAAAAATCAATGCTGCTAATACATGGAATTTTTTCAATTTGTCCACCTCTCTTTTAAACGACCCTGAGATAGTTAATTAGTAACTATTAGCTCAGAATTCGTCAGCCTCCGGGGTTAGCTGTCGGGATAGGGAAAAGAGAGAATTGAGAACGCGCCCCTCCGCATTTGCGGATTATCCCCTGTATATGTATTGGTTCCCCCGTACCTGTTATGGATTCGGCATTGTAGAGATTATACTATATTTTTAGCAATTAGTCAAAAAACAAGGTTTTAAATGCCCAATATTTCTGCCATTTGCTTCGTTACTATACCCGTAACTTCTAGATTATGTTCTGCTTGATAGGTTTCAATGGCCTGTTTCGTAATGCTCCCAAAGATTCCATCTGCCCGTCCGTTAAAGTAACCGAACTCTTTTAATTTCATTTGTAATAAAGCAACATCCGAGCCGGACATCTGAAATTTCAACGTGCGCTCTACCTTTATCTTACGACCTTCAATGCGCACAGGAGTATTAATCGGCACCCATTCAAATAATTCTTCCACATCCTTATTCCGCATGCGAATACAACCGTGGCTCGCAAATTGTCCGATGGACCAAGGTTTGTTTGTACCATGAATACCATAAATTCCCCAGGGCACATTAATCCCTATCCAACGAGTACCAAATCCAGTTCCCCAATTATAGTCTTTCCATACGACATTCCATTCTCCAATGGGTGTCGGAGTTCCACTCTTACCAACCGCAATTCGGTATGTTTTATGTAGGTTTCCATCACTATATACTTCCAAGACTCGCTGCGAGACTTTAACAACAATGCTGACTGCTCCTATCGGCGCAGTAACAGGCTGATTTTCAATAGCTGCTAGTTCCTGTTCATCCATATACTCAAAACCAAGCATCCCAAAGATAAGACTCATAAGAAGCAAAATAGCTACACTATAAAAAATTTGTGTTTTTTTTACCTTTAAAATTGTCACACCAATTCCCCCTACACAACCTCTCCCAAAAATATATGTGCAAGAAAGAAAAAATAGTATAATAGTATCTATAGCTTATCA
This sequence comes from Pelosinus sp. UFO1, assembly GCF_000725345.1. Taxonomy (NCBI): domain Bacteria; kingdom Bacillati; phylum Bacillota; class Negativicutes; order Selenomonadales; family Sporomusaceae; genus Pelosinus; species Pelosinus sp. UFO1. Next base: position 1,855,288 of record NZ_CP008852.1, on the reverse strand, counting down.
AAACCATTTATTATAGGAGGTATCTTCTTGACAACTACAAAACTTTACCACGAAAATGCTTATATAAAAGAATTTAATGCCAATATCATACAGGTTAGCTCCTTACCTAATAATAGGTGGGCTGTCATCTTAGACCGAACTGCTTTTTATCCAGAATCAGGCGGACAACCCTTTGACCTTGGCTATCTTGACGATCTGGCTGTTATCGAAGTCCAGGAAGATGGCGAGAATGTCGTTCATATCCTTGAAGCAGAACCAATTACTCGCAGTGTACAGGGACGGATTAACTGGGAGAGGCGTTTTGATCATATGCAGCAACATAGCGGTCAACATATTCTCTCTGGTGCATTTTACTCTATACTAAAAGCAAATACTGTCGGCTTTCATTTAGGCAAAGAATCCAGCCAAATTGATTTGGATATTGAAGTTCTAACGCCTGAAAATCTAGAATCCGTAGAAGTAGCAGCCAATCAAGTTGTTATCCAAGCACAAGCCGTACATACTCACTGGTTGAATCAAGCTAACCTGCAAAGCTTCCCCTTACGCAAACCTCCTGCAAAGGACTTTTCTGAAATACGACTAGTGGAAATCGCTAATTTTGACTACTCTGCTTGCTGTGGTACTCATGTCGCCAATACAGGAGAAATTAGCTGCATTAAAATCCTCAGCTGGGAGCGTAAGAAAAATGGCGTGCGGGTTGATTTTGTCTGTGGCTGGCGCGGTCTCACCGACTATCAGCAAAAGAATACAATTCTGCATCAACTTGCAAGTTGCCTATCATTGCCTATTCCGAAGATTCTTAATGGCGTCGAAAAACAATTGCAGAAGTTAGAGACTACTACCAAAGAATTAGCCTTATTAAAGCAAGAATTACACCGCAATCTCTCAATTACTCTTTATCAACAGGGAGAAGTAATTAATCATCATAAATTAATTGTACATACTCTCACAGACGCTAGCCCTAACGAGGTGAATTATATCGCCAAGGAACTGAGTAGTAACCCCTATACCATCGCCCTTATCGCGGGGATAAATCAAGAACAAACTAAAGTTCACCTTGTTTTTTCAGCTTCATCGGATGTTGCTCTTCACATGGGTCAAGAAGTAAAAAAGATACTCCCTCTATTGGATGGAAAAGGTGGCGGAAATGAGCAATCTGCTCAAGGAGGCGGCAGTCAGATTGGCGAGCTCCCTGCCGCACTTACGTTAGCAAGAGAAAACATACGGAAACAATTGTAGGAACCTGTAACCGCTATATTTCATAGGTTATCAAATAACAAAAAAACTGGCTCTAGCATGTAACTTATAGTTACTCACTAGAGCCAGTTTTTTGATTAATTTAATACGTATACTTTTACGTTCTTAATTCCATAATCAAGAGCATCTTGACGATTGTTAAAGACTAGATCAATACGATTGCCTTTAATTGCGCTGCCTTGATCATCTGCGACAGCTTCCCCATAACCTTCTACCCATAATTTGGTTCCCATTGGAATGACGTTAGGATCTACTGCGGCCACTCCTGGGCGCACAGCGCCACCTACATAGGTTTTATAACCCCATTTACCATTATCTAATGGCCCAGGCGCATAGGCCGTAGAAGTCATATTTAATACTCTCTTATAATTTTGAGGTGCTGCTGTCAGAGAATTATTCTCTTGGACAGCTTTCGGTGCTAAGGACTGATTATTAAATAATGCAGCAAACGCCGCTAATTCTTTTCCATAAGGAATTGCTTGATCTGTAATCTTTTGCTCAACCTGTTGGCGTAAAGCATTGCTTACTACTTGATTTACATTACCTTGCACTAAGGCATTGGCAGCGCTCACTTGACTTGATTGGTTTATAGCCGCTTTCGCCAAGTTTTCTATTAGTCCCTGTTTATTTCCCTGCTCCCATTCTTTCTTTAATAGCAACAGCTGTTGTATGCGATCAACACTAGCATTTTGCGCAACCAACTGTGCCAACTGCTCATCTAAGGCTGCAGCATGAACTGGCATGGCAGGAGAAAAGAAGTGAACTGCCACAACTGCACATATACTGGCAATTAATTTTTTCATTCAAAATCCCCTTTCAAAATACGTCATGGATAAGTCCTGTCCCTGTCATTTTACCATATTGTTTACATAATTAGTAACGGTAATAACTGCCTAAAAAAAATAGAGCGGCCCTAAGACCGCTCTACTGCTGATTTTTTCAATATTTCATTATGACCAAAACCATGAGTCTACTTTGCCAATTGATATAACGTTTCCGTCAGAATATCAATTCCTACCATTATATCGTCATCCTTCGTGTACTCATCTGGATTGTGACTGACTCCATCTTTGGAAGGAACAAAGATCATACCCGTTGGTGCCAAGCGAGATAGATTCATAGCATCATGACCTGCTCGGCTATGTAAAAATTGGTAAGACACATTTTTTTCATTACAAACCTTCTTAATAAGACTCATAATTTCTTTATTCATTTTTACAGGTTTTTCTGCTGAAAGCATTACGATGGAAACCCCAGTTTCTTGCTCTTCCGCAATTGCACTAATCGCATCCTTAATATCCTGTAAACATTCAATAATACTTTCATGATCTATGCCGCGAATGTCTACATGCATTTCCACCACACCAGGAATAACATTTATAGAACCTGGGTGGACTTTGAGCATGCCTACCGTAGCTACTGTACCGTAGCTTGATTGTTCGAGTCCGATCTCTTGTATAGCCAGCACAATCATAGAAGCACTTACTAGGGCATCTTGTCGCTCTTCCATAGGAGTAGAGCCTGAATGAGCAGCTACACCCTCTACTATAATCTTAAGACGTGTAGGAGCAGCGATGGCTTCCACTATCCCTATCGTTCTTCCCTCCTTTTCTAGCACTCTTCCTTGCTCAATATGAAGTTCAATAAAAGCCTTTATGTCTTCACTACTACGTGCTGCAGCGCTGAGATGCTCTAGATCATATTGATTCTCTAACATTACTTCTGGAAAACTCCTGCCATCTTGGTCTTTAGCCTTACTCCAAGCAATGCTATTGGCTAATCCCACCATAGTTTTACTTCCTATTGTAGCAAAACCAAAGCGACTTGATTCTTCAGAAGCAAAAACGATCAGCTCAACTGGGTGTGTTAAGCCCCCTCTATCTTTTAAACGACGCATCGCTGCTAATCCGCCAATTACTCCAAGTACACCGTCATACTTGCCCCCCTCTGGTACTGTATCCAAATGGGAACCCGTAGCTACTGCTGGTAATGTATTATCTTTGCCCTCTAGACGACCAATAATATTGCCAATTTGATCGACTGTGACGACTAGGCCTTCCTGCTTCATTAAGCTTATTATGTATTCTTGCGATTCTACAGCGGTTTGGCTAAAAGCTAAGCGAGTTATGCCGCGAGGTCCCTTTCCAAAACAGGCAATTTTCTCTATTTCATTTATTACCCATTCTTTATCTTTAATCATCAGCCCCGCCCCCTTATAACGTTTCTTTCTATATAAACAGTATAACCCTATCTCGACAATATTTCCATCTCTTACCTACATATAATTTTTAGGTAGCATTCTTTTCTTTTTACTCTTCTTATACACAAAAGAAAAGTGCCTTAAGGCACTTTGTATCACTTATACAAAAGAGAGACGATGACCGCTATTAAGCAAATAGCTCCTAACACACCACCAATCGTAAGTGCAGTTTGATTTAACTTTTTCATGTCCTGTCTGTGATGAGCACGTTTTCCCATTCCTTTAGTCACTACGTAACCCCCTCCTACCTTTCTATATGATAGGCTATATTCCAGTATATATATAATTCCCTATTTTCAGAATATTTCCTGCTGAAAAGTAGAATCTTTAAGACTTATTGGTAAAAGAATAATCGCGGAAACTATGCCGCGATTATTCTGGTGAGGATAATATATTTACTTAAGCTAAGGTATCGAGAATTTTACGTAATTTAACTACATGAGTTTGTTCTTCTGCTTTAAGAGTTGTAAAAATTTTCTTAGCTTCTTCGAATTTTGATTTAGTTGCTAATTCATCATAAAACAATATAGAATCTTTTTCAGCTTGAATGGCCATTTGTAAAATTTCGCGAACTGTTGTCACTTCGGCAATTTTAACTTTCGCATTGGCTGCTGTTGGGAATATATGACCTTCTGCCAGCACAGTAAGATAACGAGAAGTCTCGGGATCAAACAAGTATTCCTCTGATGCCGCCTCTTTATTTTTATTTACTGTATCAAAAATTTTACTAAATGTTTCAAAATGAATAATTTCTTCGTTTTTCAATAAACAGAATAGATCTTTATGGGCATCTTCTTTTGCTATATCGAAAGCTTGTTGATAAAAATCACGCCCCTGCTCTTCTATATCCATCGCAATTCGTAAGCCTTCAAGATCACTAAATAATTTTACATCCATTTATATGCCCCCTCAAGTAAAAATACTATTATATCTTTTCTAATACTTCAACAATCTCTACTAAACTCCTGCAAAGCTACTACAAATACTGACTTCTTCTCTCATTCTTTAAGATAAAATTTTAAACTATTTAATAATAATTATTATTTACATTCTTTCTGACACATGTTACCATATATATATGATCACATTTAAACAAGGAGGCGTTCCCTAATGAGTAAACGTAGTGATGTTGTAAAATTCGGTGGCAATCCAGTGACACTAATTGGTACGGAAGTAAAGATCGGTGATAAGGCTCCTGAGTTCACTGCATTATCTCCAGATCTATCTCCTCTTTCACTTAGTGATACAAAAAGTAAGGTTCGCGTAATTAGCGTTGTACCTTCCATAGATACATCTGTTTGCGATATTCAAACTCGCTGGTTTAATGAAGAGGCTGCTAAAATTGATGGCTTAACGGTTTTATCAATCAGCGTTGACTTACCTTTTGCCTTGAAAAAATATTGTGCTGCAAAAGATATCGCCACCATAAAAACTATCTCTGATCACAAGGATCTTGATTTTGGTCTTAAATATGGATTTGTTATTGAAGAATTACGTCTTTTATCCCGCGGTACAGTGGTCATTGATAAAAATGACATTGTACGTCACGTAGAGTATGTTGCTAATATTGGTGATCAGCCTGATTACGATAAAGTAATGGCCGTTGTAAAGCAGTACATATAAATTTTAAAAATAGCGGCCACATATAGTGTGCTGCTATTTTCATGTAAAAAACCAGCACAAAGAAGCCCCTTATCCGTAGATAAGGGGCTTTTGTTATTAACAATTATTAAATAATGTTAGATTTGTATTGAGCGTATACAGCTTTCAACTCTTCTACTTTGCCATACATTTCAACTTGAAGAGTAGAAGCAGTGTCATAATCGCCTGATGCAATGGCATTAGCAATACGAGTAAAAATACCCTTGTGAGCTACAGTATCTTTAGCCAACTCTACACGTAAGGCGTTCACTTTATCCCAAAGGTATAAGTCGTAATCAACTGCAGTTTCTGCATCGTGCAAAGGTTTTGTAGCTTTAACAATAGCAAGGTTTTCAGGAATAATTCTCTTAACCAATTCTGTTGACCAACGGATTAAAGCACCTGCAACGAAAGCATCAATAATTTCTTGACGCAAAATATTACCCGTTTTAATTACTTGGGTTTTTTCTGGATACTTTTTAAGGTTCTCCATGTTTTCCCAAACAGTAGCAGGAGGTTTACTAAATAATTTATTACGTTCTTCTTCTGTATAATCTTCGAATACATCATGTTCGCTGCGATAAGCACGGTCCTTTTCTAAATAGAACCCAGGAACGCCTGCTTCTTTAGACAACTCAGCCAATATTTCTTTTGTATTTTTACCGGACTCCACAATCCCTTTAACCCCGTCAAGCATGCTTAAGTAAATAGCAGATAAGGCAACATACGTATTTGTATAAGGATTCGCTGCACGAACTTCAAAACGAGTAGCTAATGGATTATTTACGTCACGTACCAAGCCTGCAAGGATCGTACGATTACGTGAAGGAATTTCTGGCGTATGTCCAAGGGAAGTTACGATACAAACTGGTGCTTCAAAACCTGGTTTCAAACGATTCAATGCATCGTTTGTTGAAGAAATAAATGGGTTGATCGCTTCATAGTTTTTAAGTAAACCCATGATAGAACCGTAACCAACGGCACTCATAAAATCAGCTTTCATGTCAGTAGGAGCAAACAAGTTCACTAATTTGCCTGATTTCATTTTAGCAGCGAAACCTACATGAGTATGTTCACCATTACCAGCTACACCAATGATTGGTTTTGCCTTAAAGGTTACTTCAAGACCATTCGCTCTAAATACTTCTCTTACAACAATACGAGCTTGTAATTCATTATCGGCTGCTTGCATAGCATCCGCGAAACGCCAGTCAATTTCTAGCTGTTCGCAAACATGAGTCAAATTACCAGCTTCATCAATAGTGGCTTTAATCCCACCAACTTCTTTATGGCCCATTTCAGTTTTCAAACCGTAATTATCTAACATCACAACCGTTTGTTCTAATGCAGTACGCACAGAGCCACGGGTACGTTGCCAGTATTGTTCTTGCAAAGTCTGGGATGCTGACAATTCTGCAACTTCAGCTTTATCAACTGGTGTCTTAACCCAAAACTCAAGTTCCGTTCCTGATGTAAAAACAATATCCTCAATGTCTTCCCCATTGATATGTTCAAGGCCAGCAACTTTAGGATATTTTTTGAATAAACTTTTCAGTTCTGATTTTATGTAAGCGAGACTATCAGCTAATACCGCACGGGAATCAACACGCAATCCATCATGAACAAGGAATGCTGGAATACGAAGTGTACCAGTAGGTTTGCCAGTTGCTTCATCAATATTATCATAATTATAATCAACAAACCAATTTACATTAGCATCGGCAGGCATATCTACTTTTGCATTATTCAAAGTAGCAATACCTGTAAGTACTACAGAAGAACCATCTGTTTGTACTGCGCTTCCTCTAAAGAAATCATCCATATCTTTAAGGAATATTCCCATTGGAATTTTCTCATCAGTGTCATTACCAGCAAGGTCAATACCCACTAATGAAACAAACTTAATCTCTGAATGTTGTTTTAATAGCTCAACCAATTCGCTTTTGTCATATTTTCCAGCTGGAATCACATAAAGCAATTCATTTATCATTTGCATCACCTCTTACATATTTTAAGTATAATTGTACTCCCCAGATTGACTGACGTCAACAAGTAAGCGCCTGTATACAAAAATTAAAATCCTGGCTTGTACAGCCAGGATATTTAATTAATAGATTATATGTTGAATAATAGTTCACCATAAGTTGGCATTGGCCATACATCTTTATCTACTAAAGTTTCAAGTGTATCAACAACTTCACGTAGTGTTGCCATTTTCTCAAATACATCAAAACGGTATAATGAAGCTTGTTCATATATGTCTCCATGAGCATTTGAGGCTTTTTCTACAGTTTCTTCAAGAACCGTAATAGCTTTCTTTAATGCCCCAGTTAATGAAGAAATTTCTGTTAACAATTCAGTTTGAGCGGTTAAGTCAACCGCTACACCTGTAGCTTTGATTGTATTGATTGAAGCAGCAAGACCTGTAGCAGACTTGATAACAGCAGGCATTATTTCTCTCTTAGCCATTTCTATCATTGTCAGCGCTTCAATGTTAATTGTTTTGATATAATTTTCAAGAGCTATTTCATAACGAGATTCCATTTCCAATCTGCTCAATACACCATGTTTTTCCATTACAGCTATGTTCTTTTCAGAAATAAGAGCTTTAATGGATTCAACTGTAGTTTTTAAGTTTGGAAGACCTCTCTTTTCAGCTTCAACAACCCATTCATCTGAATATCCATTTCCGTTAAATACCACTCTTTTATGCTTGCTAACATATTCAGCAAGAATTGCTTTGACTTCGGCATTTACATCCTTAGCCTTTTCCAATCGACTAGCAACTTCGTCCAGTATTTCAGCTACAATCGTATTTAAAGTTATATTTGGTTCAGCAATGGAAGCTGAAGATGGGCACATTCTAAACTCAAACTTATTACCGGTAAATGCGAATGGGGAAGTTCTGTTTCTGTCAGTTGCATCTTTTGGCAATACAGGCAACGTAGTAACACCAATCTCCATGTTACCGCCAGTTTTAGAGCTTGTAGCTCCGCCGTTTTCAATTTGCTCTAGAATATCTTGTAATTGCTCTCCTAAGAATATTGAGATGATAGCTGGAGGAGCTTCATTAGCACCTAACCTATGATCATTTCCTGGATTTGCAGCCGATACTCTTAATAAATCTGAATAAACATCAACGGCTTTTATAACAGAACATAAGAATACAAGGAACTGTCTATTATCATGAGGAGTCTTACCTGGTTCTAGTAAATTCATTCCATCATCTGTTCCCATAGACCAGTTATTATGCTTACCGGAACCATTAATTCCAGCGAATGGTTTTTCATGCAACAAGCAAACAAGACCTTGTCTTAAAGCAACTTTCTTCATTGTATCCATAGTAAGTTGGTTGTGATCTGTCGCTATATTTGTCGTAGTATATATTGGAGCTAACTCATGTTGCGCAGGAGCCACTTCGTTATGTTTGCTCTTTGCCGAAATCCCAAGTTTCCAAAGTTCTTCATCTAATTCCTTCATGTAATTAGAAATTCTTTCTTTAATTGAACCAAAATAATGATCATCTAATTCTTGGCCCTTAGGAGGTTTAGCACCAAAAAGTGTTCTTCCTGTAAATTTTAAATCTTTTCTTTGATCATATATTTTTTTATCAACAATAAAGTATTCTTGTTCTGGTCCAACGGTTGTTATAACTTTCTTAGATGTTGTATTTCCAAGCGCTTTTAATACACGTAATGCTTGTTTGGATAACGCTTCCATTGAAGATAATAGCGGAATTTTCTTGTCCAAAGCCTCTCCAGTATAAGAACAAAAAGCCGTTGGTATACATAATGAACCGTCTTTTACAAATGCTGGTGATGTACAATCCCATGCAGTATATCCTCTAGCTTCAAAAGTAGCTCTAAGACCACCAGAAGGGAATGAAGAAGCATCCGGTTCTCCCTTAATTAATTCTTTGCCTGAGAACTCCATAATAGCTTTACCATCATCAGTTGGTGATATAAAGGCATCATGTTTTTCAGCAGTGATACCTGTCATAGGTTGGAACCAATGAGTAAAATGGGTTGCGCCTTTTTCAAGAGCCCAATCTTTCATAGCGGTAGCTACTACATCTGCTACTGCTGGATCTAAAGGAAGACCACCTTCAATCGTCTTTTTTAAAGCTTTATATGTAGCTTTAGGAAGACTCTCTTTCATAACGGCATCATTAAATACATTTGAACCAAAAATTTGACCTAACTTGCTCATCAAAAAAACCCCTCTCATCTTTTCATTATTTGACATTAAACAGAAAGCAATTCTTTTCTCATTAAAAACGTTTACACTTTAGTTTTTCCAATAATGGTACCACAATCCCTAAAAAAAAACAGACCCCACCACTTGTTCAGTGATAGGAGTCTTCGTTGACCCATTATTTTTCAGTTATAGTATTATTATAGCACAAAAATGACTTTTGTCTAGATATTTAACTTACTTTTTAAAAATACATTTTTCTAGATTAATGGTCTATTTCGTTACATTAAATGAGTTATTTTTATTAAATACACTCATATTTATTTTTACTGAACTGAACGCTTCTATCAAAAACGGAATAATTTCGATTACATCACCAACAATACCATAATTATCCAATTTGAAAATTGGAGCATCGGCATCTTTGTTAATAGCAATGATAATGTCCGAAGAGGACATGCCTGCCAAGTGCTGGATAGCTCCTGATATGCCGCAGGCAAAGTATAGTTGGCACTATTTGTATGCTTGACTAACTAAAATTAAAACGTTCCAATGTTTTCAGTAGAATAAAATAATTGCCCAGCAGTAGCAGCAACTACTTCTTCTAATGTGGTATCTTCGGCTATTTCAATGAGATGTAGTCCCTCTGGGCGAACTGCGATAACCGCCATATCTGTAACAATTAGATCAACCTCAGCTTGAGCTGTAAGCGGCAAAGAACACTTCTTTACTATTTTAGGAGAGCCATCTTTATTTGTATGTTCCATGGCAATAATGATTTTTTTTGCGCCCACAACTAAGTCCATGGCGCCGCCCATACCCGAAATTCTTTTTCCCGGAACCATCCAGTTAGCTAGATTCCCTTGTTCATCTACTTCCAATGCGCCTAACACCGTAGTATCAACATGCCCTCCCCGAATTATGGCAAATGACATAGCACTATCAAAACAGCATCCATTCTCTTGAATGGTCACTGGCTTTCCTCCCGCATTTACTAAATCTTTATCTTCCGAGCCTTTTTGCGGTTCTGGTCCAATTCCTAAGAATCCATTTTCCGAATGCAAGATAATAGAAACTCCACTGGGCAGATAATTTGCCACTAGAGTGGGCATACCAATCCCCAAATTTACCACATCGCCATCATGCAATTCCTTGGCTACCCGCATTGCAATGCGAGTTCGCTTATCCACTTCCGGCATACTATTCCCCCCCCTTGACCAACAAATCGACAAATATTCCCGGCGTTGCCACATAATCAGGTTCAATCGAGCCTACTGGCACTATTTCCTCCACTTCAACAATAACTCTCTTGGCAGCCATAGCCATCAAGGGATTAAAGTTTCTGGCTGAAAAACGATAGATTAAATTACCACTCACATCGGCTTTATATGCTTTTATCAAAGCTATATCAGCTTTCAGCGGCTCTTCTAGCAAATATGTTTTATCTGCTACAACTATTTTTTGTTTTCCGGTTTCTACAACTGTTCCAATACCAGTAGGAGTTAAGACTCCCCCCAAACCAGCGCCACCTGCCCGAATTTGTTCGGCAAGAGTTCCCTGAGGGGTTAAAACAACCTGCATATCCCCATTTTCCATACAACTACCACTATCAGGATGTCCGCCGATATAAGATGTATATAATACATTAATTTGTTTGCTGTCTTGAAGCTTACCAACACCTACGCCAGGAAAAGCACTATCATTCGTAATGATGGTTATGTTTTTAGTACCTTGATTTACCAGAGCCTGCACCAAGTTATCAGGCGTACCAACACCTAAAAAACCACCAATCATGATCGACATTCCCTCACAAATATCCTTTACCGCCTCTTCAGCAGTACAAAATCTTGCCATAATCCACCTTCCACCTCCTAAAACCCCAATCATCACTACGCTATTTTGCTATAAGCAAAGCAGGCTCCTCGTTTCCTAATTTTTCTGTGTTTCTCAACACCGATTGCGTCGATGTCAAGGAACAATGATCACCACTAAGTAATCCAGCCAATCCCACCGTTGTATCATGATGGTAACCACCGCATACTTCGCACGGCGCTTCTGGATCTACGCAGTGCTTTGGTTCAGTATAGGTTGTGAAGATGCCCTCATAGTTCCGCAAAACAGTTTTACTGGAATTTTGGGAAACCATATATTGAGGCATAACAGGAATTTTACCGCCACCGCCTGGTGCATCAACCACATAAGTGGGAACTGCTAAACCTGAAGTATGCCCCCTTAAATACTCAATCGCTTGAATCCCTGAACTAATTGGAGTCCTAAAATGTTGTATGCCTTGTGACATATCACATTGATAAATATAGTAAGGCTTTACCCTTATCATTAGTAATTGTTGCATCAATTTTTTTATTAATTCCGGACAATCATTGACGCCTTTTAAGAGGACAGCTTGATTGCCAAGCGGCACTCCAGCATCAGCCAGACGAGCACAAGCCTCTTTAGCAGCTGTTGTAATTTCTTTCGGATGGTTAAAATGAACATTTACATAAATCGGATGATAGCGTTTCAGAATAGCACACAGGGCAGGAGTAATTCGTTGCGGCAAAACTACCGGCGTACGAGTACCAAAACGGATAATTTCTACATGCTTTATTTGCCGTAATTCTTGTAAAATATACTCAATCAACTCATCGCTTATTAAAAAGGCATCACCGCCAGACAAAACTACATCCCTGACTACGGTTGTTTCGCGTATATACTGGATACAACGATCAATTTGTTCTTTTGAACGCGCTTGGTCACAGACTCCCGCTATGCGCCTTCTAGTACAATGACGGCAATACATGGAACATTGGTCAGTAACTAAAAACAGTACCCGATCAGGATATCTATGAGTTAGTCCAGGAACAGGCGAGTCCTTATCTTCATGCAGAGGATCAGCCATATCAAATTGGCCAAACTCTAATTCAGCCGTTGTCGGAACAGCTTGCTTGCGAACTGGGCAATTCAAGTTATCAGCATCAATTAATGTTGCATAATAAGGAGTAATCGCCATTCTTAAACTTTGTAAACAATTGACTATTCCTTCTTCTTCCTCACGAGCTAATGGAACAACCTGCTTCAATACTGTCATTGAAGTTATACGATTAGCTACCTGCCACCGCCAGTCTTGCCACTCTTCTTCCTTAACATTCGCCCACAAGGGGATATCACGATAATCACGCATTTTATGTACTCCCTTCGGAATTCACTTGATTTTTACAATCTGTTATCCCCATTTTGGGGTGGAACTTGCAATCAGATAGCATTCTTACTTAAGTCTACTTCTTCCAAAGCAATTAACTTGCTCTTCTTCGAAAACTTATATCCAATATAAGTTGCCAAGAAGATTGGAATACCCACATAGGAAACGACTATGCCATACCAATCCACTTCCCCGCCTAAAAATGCGTTATAGTTCTGCCCAATAATTACAAAGAAACAAAGTACCATAGCGAATATAGGTCCAAAGGGGAACCATTTTGCTTTATACTTGAGTTCATTTAAATCAAACCCTTGTTTGATAAATGCCTTCCGAAAACGGTAGTGGCTAATGGCAATACCCAACCAAGCTATAAATCCGATCATACCAGTAATGTTAAGTAACCAGGTATAAGCAGTGCCTTCACCAACTAGCGAGGAAAGAAAGGCAAGAAATCCAATAGCAGACGTAATATATAGAGAATTAACTGGGACACCACGTTTATTAACCTTACCAAATACCTTCGGTGCTTTTCCTTCTTTTGCCATCGCATAAAGCATACGAGTTGAAGCATAGAGTCCTGAATTAGCACAAGATAGTACTGACGTGAGAATGATTGCATTCATCAGGGAAGCCGCTGCGCTAAAACCAGCACGGCTAAATACAAGAGTAAAGGGACTAACGGCAACATTTTCCACATCGCTTTTCAATAAATTTTCGTCAGTATAAGGTAGTATAAAACCAATAATTATTAGAGCACCAATATAAAATAGGAGAATACGCCAGAACACCGTATTAATTGCTTTTGGCACATCTTTTTCAGGATTCTGACTTTCACCAGCCGCAATACCAACCAGCTCAGTACCTTGAAAAGAAAAGCCAGCAATCATGAAAATCGCCAGTATAGAGCTTAATCCGCCGACGAAAGGTGCCTCCTCAATGTGCCAATTAGCAAATCCAGGCGAGGGGCTCCCCATCCCTAAAATCATCAAAGTACCTACCAATAAAAATATCATTACAGTTACAACCTTAGCGCCAGCAAACCAATATTCACTCTCACCATAAGCTCGTGTTGACAAAAAATTAAGTGTAAATAAAATGACTAAAAATAGCCCACTCCAGTAATAACCTGGGATATCAGGGAACCAAAACTTCATAATGATAGCTCCTGCCACTAACTCTGCCGCTATACAAGTAGCCCAGTTTAACCAATAGTTCCAACCTATTGCAAACCCTAAGGCCGGATCGACAAACCTCGCCGCATATGTTCCGAAGGATCCTGGAACAGGTAAATAGGTTGCCATTTCTCCTAAACTCGTCATTAGAAAGTAAACCATAATGCCAATAACTCCATAAGCCACTAGCGCTCCGCCCGGGCCGGCAGTACTAACTGATGCACCGCTAGCCAAAAACAAACCAGTACCGATAGCACCTCCAAGTGCTATCATATTCATGTGACGGGCTTTTAAACTTCGCTTTAGCTCCTCTTTATCCCCAATACCAGTCTCCCTTATACTTAAGTTTTTCCCCTTCTCTAGGTCGGCGTTCATTCGATTCACTCCTTTTTATATTCAGCTTAAGAACGCTTCAGTAAATGTAAAACAATTTTCAATTTTCAATAAATTCAATTGCTGTAACATCGAAGATTTCTAGGGCACCAATACCTTGCATTACAAATGAGTTGCAATAAACATGCCAACAGTAGAATCCTCGTCAATGACATACTTATAGTACCCCCACAGAGTATCAGCCTCTACTCCTGACTATTTTTGGGCACTGTGTTAAAACAAAATGGCTAACTTACTCTAATTTATAGCTTTTTATTAATCGCCTAAAATTCAGCAGGTGCAAAAAATCCGGCAGTATCTACTGCCGGATTTTTTAGGAAACCTACTTCTTTATCCAATGACTAAACCGCTCTACTTCTCCCATGCAACCCCAAAATTTCCCTAGCTTGATCAGGTGTAGCAATTCCCCGTCCCAACTCTCCAGCAATTCGTACAACTCGTTCTACTAATTGGGCATTACTGTCAGCTAATACTCCTTTTGTATAATACACATTATCCTCAAAGCCGACACGAACATGTCCGCCCATTACAATACCCATTGTCGCTAGCGGCAATTCACTGCGCCCGATTCCAGCCACCGTCCAAGTGCATCCTGGTGGTAGAGACTCAACCAGATACAGTAAATTCCTAGGCTCTCCCGTTATACCTCCAGGGACTCCCATCACAAAGTCAAAATGAAGGGGCAGCTGCAAAATTCCCTTTTTAACCAACTGTAAAGCATTATTAACCATACCAACCTCAAATACCTCAATTTCCGGTTTTACCCCCTGCTCTACCATTGCTTGGGCAAATGTTTCAATGTTTAACATGGAATTTGAAAATATTTCTTCACCAAAATTAACTGTACCTGTAGTTAATGTTGCCATCTCTGGTCTTAGTTCTACCGGTTGTAAACGTTCCTCCGCTGTCATCCATGACGCTCCGCCAGTGGATGTTTGAATAATTACATTACTATCCTTTTTGATCAAATCCATTGTCTCTTTAAAAATGGATTTAGACTGAGTGGCATTTCCCTCTTTATCTCTAACATGAAGATGAATAATAGAAGCTCCTTTTTCAGCACAATGTATTGCCTCATCAGCAATTTCCCTAGGCGTAAGTGGTAAATTAGGATTTTCTTTTCGGGAGGTTTCAGCCCCGACTAGTGCAACCGTAATGATGAGCTTATCCAAATTCTCCACCTCTTTGCTTTTCTTTAGGAACGACACATGTTCCGCTAGCCGTGCAAACAAGCACTGGTTCAATCAGTACAGATGCCGAAGAATCATGTGGGGCAATTTGATCTAATGTGATAACTTTCATAGCGGTAAATTCCATCCGTCGTGATGTATTACCTATCTTTACAATTTTCCCCCTGGCCTCGATAAAATCACCAGCATAAACAGGTTCTTTAAATTCCACATTATCATATGCAACAAACAGACCTTCATCACCATCACTACGGATTAACAATTCTGTTGCCACATCACCAAATAAATCCAACATTCGCGATCCATTGACTAATCCTCCGGCATAATGAGCATCATGTTCACTCATTCGTATACGTATTAATGATTCTTCCATATTCTTCCCTCTTTTTTTCTTTCTCCAGTCGCTCGCTTCACCTTTGCCATAAGCAGTTCAGCCTAGCATCTGAATTTTTTTACCAGTCCCTCTACTATATCCCGCTAATTTTTCCCCTTTACTTCCTGCACAAGAAAAGAAGCCACGTGTTCTGCATAAGTATTCGAACTAAAGCCAGCATCATATCCCAATTCTTTCGCCAGTTCATGACTAATTCGCGGCCCACCCACAACTAACGTTACTTTATCCCGCAATCCTTCTGCCTCAAGCATATCTACCAGTTTTGTAAGATTGGTAATATGAATATTTTTCTGAGTTACCACTTGAGATATTAAAATGGCATCGGCCTTGATCTCATAGGCCTTGCGAATTACGTCCTCACAAGTAACCTGCGCCCCCATATTCACAGCATTGATTTCATGATAACTTTCTAGACCTTTATGTCCATTAAATCCTTTTATGTTCATGATGGCATCAATACCAACAGTATGAGCATCGCTTTCAATACAGGCTCCTACTATATTGAGTTTCCGCCCTAGATGTGTACTAATGAAGTCATCGATTTCTTTTTTAGACAACACCTCTAAATCAACTTCCGGCACAACAATCCCTGCAATATCTATCCCATGCTTACATTTTGCATAGACAATAAAAAAACTAAACGTATCACTTATCGCCTCTGCATGAGCAACTGCTGGCTCTTCTAATCCCATACTGGCAACCAATTGCCTCGCTGCTTCTTTAGATACACTCGATAAAGATACAGGCAATGTAAACGATAGCTGCACCATACCATCATCCAAGGTATCTCCATAAGGTTTGACATTCTGTAAATCAACCATTCCTTCTTCCTCCTTTAAACATTAGGGGAATAAAGGGATTAAGATAGCCATTTTCACGTACAATGACTCCATTTAAGCCTTTCCCGCCTTCTGGAGTACGTGCTATATCAGCAAAATATCCTGCAGCTAAAGCCTGCATTAATCCTATTTCAGCGATTTCTTCCAACAATATAACAGCCTTTTCTAATACTTCACTTGCCCGTTGCTGGATAACTCCATCTTTCTTAAAGGAAATTTCATCGGCAAGTCCTCGCATATTATCAAAAACATAGCGGGCTGACTCTATACTCAAAAACCTGTCTTGAATAAGAGGTGTGTGAATTGCCTCTGTCAGTATGCCTAAGAGATGTAAACTCTGTCCTGTCATAATCGAGCACACATTAAAGAGGGTATCCTGTACATGACCTTTAAAGATATTTCCTGTCATAAATTTAGTCGGCGGCATATACTTGATCGGACTATGTGGAAAAACCTCCCTGACCAGTTGAGCCTGAGCTAATTCATAGAGAAAACCATTGGGTGTTTTGGGATCAATTTCAAAAGCATGCCCAAGACCAAGTTGCTCTGAAACCATACCACACCGGAAGGCAAACTGTTCATTGATCAATTCAGAAGCCAGCACAGTATGACCGCTTTCCATGGCATCAGCCGTTGTTAAGTAATTATCTTCACCAGTATTGATGATAATACCAGCATAGCCATTAATTAAACGAGAAAAGAATTGGTCAACAAAGGTACGCTTCATATTTATATCCCTGAAAATAATACCGTACATAGAGTCATTGAGCATAACATCCAGACGCTCCAGGGCCCCCATCACCGCAATCTCAGGCATACATAACCCCGAACAATAATTTGTCAGATAAATATACCGGTTTACTTCTTGCCCCACTTCATCCAGCGCTTCCCGCAGGATTTTAAAATTAGCCTGAGTAGCATACGTACCGCCAAACCCAGTAGTAGTAGGTCCATAAGGAACATAATCCAACAAACTTTGTCCTGTAGTACGAATTACAGCAATGATGTCTGCCCCTTGCCTAGCTGCAGCCTGAGCTTGAATGACATCCTCATAAACATTTCCGGTCGCTACAATTACATAAAGCATAGGCTCTGGCCCCTTGCCTAAATCAGCAATCAGCCTTTCTCTTTCTTCACGGCGATCTTGAATTTTATGTAATGCTGAGATAGCAAGTTGATCGGCTAATTTCTCTATCTCCTGATCTGATTTTATAGGTAATTCCACTAAATTAATCTCTCCATTTACAACATACTCCGCAACTTGTTGTGGAGATAATTGGGTATTAAGCATAGCATTGACGAGCCAATACATAGCCCCTTTTCCTAATACTCCTGCTGCATATAGGTCTTCGATCACCCTATTAACTACAGGCACCCCTGCTTGGTCTATTCCATCTATACCCAGCAATCTTAAAACAGATCGCTCAACCGCAACTGTACTATGAGCATCAATGTGTTCTTGCACCTTATCCACAATCAGCTTAGCTAACTCCCGTCCACGCCCAATGGTGCCCTGATCCAAGTTAAGTTTTTTCAATATAATCCCCCCTTGTTAAAGAGTTGCTTTTTTTGTCTTTTTCAACTAATCCATATATTTTTAACTTATATTGTATGGTTTGACGAGGAATACCTAAAGACAGCGCTGCTCTTGATATATTTCCCTCACTTCTTTCTAACGCTTGTATGAGGGCGCTTTTTTCAACATTTTGAAGTACTTCGGGTAGACCCTTTCCGCCCAAGTGACTCCAACCTTTTTCATTATCTGGTTCCTCATCATATTTAAGTAGATGTTCAGGAACATGTTCCATTTCAATGACCAGACCCGAGACGATATTCATGGCATGCTCAATTGCATGCTGCAATTCCCGAACATTACCTGGCCACGAATAATGTAAGAAGGCCTGATTCACTTCCCCACTGATTTTTTTCACCGAGCGACCCATTTTGGCATTATACATTATGATAAAATGTTCCACCAAGGAAGAAATATCACTTTTTCGTTCCCGGAGAGAAGGTACTTTCAAAGCAACAACATTCAGCCGATAATATAAATCAACACGCAGTTCCTTTTTTCGTACTGCTTCTTGTGGATCTACATTGGTACAGGCAATAACCCTGGTATCTACTTCTCGCAATTTATTATCACCTAGACGACGAAAAGTCCCATCTTGCAACACTCTGAGCAATTTACTTTGCAGTTCCATTGGCATGGAATTGATTTCATCCAAAAACAAGGTTCCTCCATCAGCAAGTTCGAATAACCCTGGCCGGTCTTCTGCTCCGGTAAAACTTCCCTTAACAGTGCCAAATAAAATACTTTCCAATAGTGTCGCTGGAAAGGCCGCACAGTTTTGCGCCACAAAAGGTCTTTCTTTACGTGATGAAGCATTATGAATGGATTGCACTACTAATTCTTTGCCTGCTCCTGTTTCACCAATCACCAAAACAGGAGAAGATGTTGATGCCACCCGCTGGCCTAGTACTTTGAGTTTAACTATCAAATCATGACTGCCAATAATATCGTTAAAAGTGTACTTTGCAAAACTAACTTCCGTTTTTTTAGAGTTCTTACAGCCACTGGATTTGGTATCTAAAAGTTCAGCCTGCAAATCCATCACCCGATCTGACAATTCTTTTATTTTTGTTATATCCCGCGACATATCACAGGCACCAACTAATATCCCATCCCGATAAAGCGGGAAAGTAGAGTAATGAATTGTGATAATCCTCCCTTTCCTGCTCACTATCGTTTGTTGCTGATTCAATACTGGCTTTCCAGTAGTTAAAACCTTCATCAAACTGCTCGTTTCAAGGGTTAATGAAGGATATACCTGGAGAAAATGTTTTCCAACAACATCAACTACCTGCAACCCTTCTACTTCAGCCGCTGTCTGATTATAATAAACCGTTATTCCTTCACAATTTATTACATGCACCGCTTGGTCAAGATGATCCAGCACTAAATCAAGACAACTGTCACTGCCATCTAACCAATTAAACAATCTACTTCCCCCCAATACCTAAAAGCCTCTTTCAAAACACTCCACTAAAATTTCACCTCACGCACCACATCAATTATCGGCAAAGGTGCTAATGCCTTGCCCATTCCTTGAAGCAAAACATCTGGGTCAAAGCCATTTCCTCCTGGATAGGATGGGTTGATGGTTACTCCCAACAAAGAAATAGGCTGCACAACCTGAAACTTTACATTTCGGACTTTAAGCTGCCTCCACAGAAATGGCGTGATAAAAATTTTACTGCCGTCTTGAACAATTACAGCTGGAGTATGCCGTTTTTCTAGTAAAGCATGCGCTAAACCATCTCCTACTGCCCCTTTGATAAGCACGACAGAGCAATCGTCACAAAGCAATTTTGCCCACTCTGTCGTGCTTAAAAGAGAGGTATCTGCAACTATTTCACGCAACCCACTATTACCAGCCAACACCACTTTAGACTTAGATTGCTTACATAGCGTAAGGTAAAAATCATCACACTTAGGTAACGTCAATTGTTCCACTCGACTCTTAGTTATATATATTAATTGCTCCAAATCACGACTCAAAGTTGCCCCACTAGCCAACACTACTTGATTGCTAACCAAGGGATCAGCTGAACTCTGTCGATCAAAAGCACCATCAATTAGTATGCAATTCGTTCCAAAACCAGATAAATACTGTAGTAGTCTTTTTACTTCTTGATTTTTACTTGGCCCAGCTAAAACAACCTTACTTACAGCTTTTGCCCTAAGAATGACTACATTGCCAAGCGGGGTCACTATATCTGTTTTTTGCAGATAATCCCATAGATTCGGATTCGCAACTACTTTCTCAGCAGTAGCCACTATTGCTTGCGGCTGCACAACAATTGAGGGTTTAGATATGTTTGTCAAAGCATCAAAGCTTTCTCCATCCCGTCCGATTGAAGTCAATCCTAAGATCAACCCCTGATTATATAAAACCCTTTGTATATAATTTAAAGTTACAGTCTTCCCTACATTTTTGGCCATGCCAACAATTGTTACAACTGAGGGAGGTACTCCACAAAAATCACTCCAAGTTAACATTTCTTTTATGCGTAAAGTTCTTGGAATATTTTCCAAAGAATCGGACATTCTCTGACTGTTTCTAATGCAACCACCGCGTGATTCCGACAATACCCATTGCCAATCAACATGGTCACATCCTTGCCTATTCCCTCAGCCCCAAGAGCCGCGCCTGTAAAGCTGGTAGCCATACTAAAGAAATATACCGTACCCCCATCTTTTGTCGCCATAATCGAGCCCATTTCTGTACCGGGTATATTAACACAATTTATGGTGACATCCACCATCTGGCCATTTGTAACCTCCAATACAGCTTTCATAATTTTAATAGGATCAGTAGCATCCACTTGAAGAACTTCATCTGCATACCCTAATTGCCGCATTCTGTCACAACTACCTTTACTTGATCCTAAACCAATGACTTTACCTGTTACGCCAGCTCTCTTCTTAGCCTCATAGAGACATAGCATTCCCGATTTACCACCTCCACCAATGATGAGTACGCTTTGTCCTGGACGCACAAGGTGGGCAGTTTGCGCTGGTGCCCCCGCTACATCCAATACAGCTAACGCCAAAGATGGTGACATATCTGAAGGCAGTACGGCATAAATGCCGCTGCTAAACAAAATTGCCTGAGCCTCTACTTCTACTTGCTCTTTTTCTAAGTGAATTTTTTTAATTTTATGAATTTTTAAAGGAGTCAATGATAAAGACACTAAGGTAACAATCCTGTCACCCACTTTTACCGGAGTTTTACCAGTCCAAGCAGGGCCAATTTTAGTAACAGTCCCCATCAGCATTCCTCCGGAGCCAGTAACCGGATTATGATGTTTGCCCCGTTTTTCCACCGTTTCAAGCATAATTCTTTCCATTACTTCCAGATCTTTATTGGCTTCTTTCTTGATTTGCGTAAAACTAGCTGCATCAATATTCAACGTATCTACTTCAATCAACAGCTCATTATCGTAGATTTCCATCATATTATCAATTCTCCATGCTGGCTGAGGTAAAACTCCTTGAGGTTCTACTACGCGATGCGTTCCATACTCGCAACCAACTTTTGTCATAATAATCTACCCCCAATATATTCTATAATTTCAAATATAATCCTTTTAATGCTTAAATCTTTCCATAACTAAACTAATCCGACCGTGTTCACCCCACAATACCTCACCCCCAATATCCAAATAAAAGACTTGCTCATGCTAAGATACTCTGCTTCTCTAACAATAGGATTATTATGCAAATTCCGTTCCATCTCACAATATATCTATTAAATCAGCACTTTTACCATTATATTTTTAAAGTCATTCACCAACTTGCCCATTTTTGGGCGGGCTATTTTATTTTAGAAACAAAAACCTGTATGTAAGTGCCCAAAAGCCAGCATTCCACTGCTGAATTTTGGGCGCTTACATACAGGTTGCGAATTTTTATTCCTCTTCTACTGTTGCTGCTATTTCTGCACTACTTGCTACATCTAATAAATTAAAGGCTTCTTCTTGCGGTAACTCTTGTACATTCTTAAGCTTTCTCTCAATATTACGAGACTTCCGAGCAGCTATATCAATAGAGTTACTAGCTTCTTGCAGCTTCTTATGCGTCTTATCCAACAAGTCACCGAATTTACCAAACTCTGTCTTCACTACTCCGAGTAACGACCATACCTCAGAACTACGTTTTTCAACAGCTAAGGTTCTAAAACCCATCTGCAAACTATTCAATAGTGCTGACAGTGTAGTAGGACCAGCAATAAGGATTTTGTAATTCCTCATTATGTTATCACACAATCCTGGACGGCGTAATACTTCTGCATACAGTCCTTCAATTGGTAAAAATAAAATAGCAAATTCCGTGGTATGAGGTACACTGATGTATTTAGTAGCGATATCTTTTGCTTCTCCCTTAATTCTAGTTTCTAACGCCTTTGCTGCCTCTTCTGCTAAAGGAGCATCGGCTTGGTCTTGGGCTTCTAACAAACGTTGGTAATCCTCTTGTGGAAATTTTGCATCAATCGGTAACCATACGATACTCTCTTCTGTATCCCGACCAGGAAGTTTTATTGCAAACTCTACTCGATCATTACTCCCAGGCTTCGTAGCAACATTTTTTGCATATTGCTCAATTGTTAGAATTTGTTCGAGTAAATTCTCAAGCTGAATCTCACCCCATATACCTCTGGTTTTTACATTTGATAATACCCGTTTTAAATCCCCTACACCAGAAGCAAGTGTCTGCATTTCCCCTAGGCCCCTATGCACCATTTCCAGTCTTTCACTAACGAGTTTAAAGCTTTCTCCTAGCCTTTTTTCTAACGTTTGATTCAACTTTTCGTCTACCGTTTTTCTCATTTCTTCAAGTTTATTTCCATTATCCTCACGAAGCATATGTAATTGTTTTTCTACTGTTTCACGCATCCGTTCTAGTTTTTGTTCATTCATTTGGGTTAGCCCCTGCAATTGTTGCGCGAAAGTTTCTAATTGAGCAAGCTGCGCTGCTGTATTTTCATTCATTCTTTTTAGAACAGACTCGGTAAATTTGGTTAATGTATTGCCTACTTCTTCTCGTAAGGCTCTGGCACTAAATCCATTCTCGCCACGATTCTTCGCCATCTCATCATTAACGGTACGTTCTACTCTTTCGATGGCTTTTTCTATGGCTGCAAAATTCACTAAAAAGTCTTTCTGCTGATTCTTCCCGATACGCATCATGATCATAATAATAAGAAAAATCATAATTCCGTTGAGCCCAAGCAGTATATAAATCATCTTCTCCAACAAAATTAGTCCTCCAAATATACTATTTTATTTTTTTAATAATATTTCATATAATTTTAATTTTTGGCAAAAATATTGAAAGATCCTGTTTTCTACATGTACATTCTAATCCGACAGTGGCTAGGAGGTGATATTATGGAAAAACGTCAAAATCAGGGCTGTAAAGAAAACAACAAAGAAAAATCAAAAAAAGCTTCTGCTGAATTTGCCAAAGAAATTTGCCCTAAAAACAAAAACGAGAAGAAGTAAAATTAAGAGGGTGGTTTATAACCACCCTCTTAATTTTTTCCCCATTTAAGGAAATAGCAGCTTCTTTAGGTCATTTTAGAATGTTGGTTATATGCTGAAAAGTATTACTATTTTCTTTTATTTTTTGCTCATTTCCTAATACACAAAGATGATTTTCCTTCATAGCATCATCCATTAAAGCAGCCAATTTACAAATATCTTCCTGCTTTGTAGACAAAATTTCATCCCGCTCTTTTTGGATCATGTCTTGGGAAATCTTGCGAATATAATGATTTGTCGCGCGTTCCCCTCTTTGGGACGAAGTCAAAGGTGTATCCAATTGACTCATGGTACCAATCACATATTTGGTCATTTCTCGTTGATCTGCAGAGAAGCTCTTAAGGTATGTTGCTGTCTCATTATAGACCGCCAAAGTTTCTTTTAGATTAGGATCTCGATAAGAACCGAGTACCATATTTCCATTACGCTCAAATCTCGCAAAGCCACCATAGGCTCCCCCTTGAACCCGGACCCGAGTCCATAAATAATCATAACGCAGAATGGTTTCTAGTACTTTTAAGCTTCCATGATAAGAGTACCCTAGTTTACGGAAGTTAGCCCCTTTTACAACATATTGCACCTTTCCAGATGTCATCAATCCTTCATTTTGCTGCTTAGTTTCAAAACTATATTGGACAGGTTTTTCAGTTGTCGATGGGAGACAAGAATAAAAGCTTTTAAAAGCATCTTGGAAGTTAGGATAGTTTTCTTCCTCTACTGTTACACTTACCAGCAAACTTTCCTTATTAAAAATCAAGTTAGCTACTTTCATAAGGTTTCCATAGATTTCTTCAGATCGATCCGTAAATTCTTTTTCTAAACTAGCCATGAACTCATAAAACGTTAACATTCCCACTTCATTATATTTTGCAATGGGTGAGAAATAGGAAAGTACTCGATTCGTGGCAAGTTGCTGACCACGACGGAATAAGTTCATATCCCAATTTGATTTAATCTCTTGAATCAGTTCCTTCATACGTTTATCGTTCTCAAAACGGCTATGGGCAATTATTTGTTCAATCAAGTTTACAAGTTGAGGTAACTTTTCTACCAGAGATTTTCCTTTGACTAAAAATTTAGGTACGTACTTAGAATCATTTGCATCTTCCGTATATACTGCCACATCAAAAACGATGCCACCTGTATTACTATCAATCTCGTTTGACAACTCTGTGTAATCATACTTTTCTGTAGAAATTTTTGCCAGCACTTCTGCTAAGAAATATACATACGGCAAACATTCTTGCGGTACACGACGTGTATCAAAGTACATATTCACGTAAGCAATACCATTCGTTTGAAGAGGGTGAAGTAAAATAGGTACCCCTAGCTCTTCTTTTTCAATGAGTACTAATTTTTCTGCCTTTTTTTCGATATCTTGTAGTGTTAGTAATGGGATGGTAGCTAGTGCTTCTGGCGAATCTGGGGCTTGTTGCAGTTCTTTTAATCTAAGTGTTTGTTCTACCAGTTTATCTATTTCTTCTGCTGATAAAGACGCTTTATATGCGGCTAACTGTTTACGCACCTCTTCATCTTTTTCCTCTGATAATCCAGGTTTCGGTTTTAATACCACTACAGATTGATGGGTATTATTCATTAAATATTTTTCAATCATTTGCTCAAAATAATTGGTTTTTAAAGCTGATTTTATTTTTTCCAAGTCTTGCTTGTATCCTAATAACAGGAAAGGACTTGCATCGTATAACCAACTGTCCATGCATTTTATATTGTAGACCAGTCCTTTTGGACGGGAACCATAATTCGCTTCACGTAAGGTAAATTCGAAAATATTGATACATGCCTCAATCAGCTTCTTATCAATTCCCTCAGTTACTAACCGTTTTAATTCATCATCTACAACTTTAATGAATTTCTCTTTTTCCTGCTCATTTGTGCCAGTCACAACAATGCCAAATGTAGGCTGCAAAATACTTTTGACAAAATTCCCTACTACATCTTTCCCTAATCCTGCCTCGATTAACGCATTTCTCAGGGGAGCTGCTGGAGTTTCTAAAAGCAAGTACTCTAATACTTGAAAGGCCAAGCTTATTTCAGAATTCGTTGCTTTCCCTAAGACAAAGTTCCTACTAATAAATGTTTTATCTTCTGTAGTTTCACTAGGGGCAATAGAATACTCAAAAGTTTTTTCTACCCTTTGAGGGAAAGCACTCTGCATTGCAATCTCAGAATTGATTTGGATCTTTTCAAAGTTTTGCAAATAGGCTTCATCAATAAATTTAAGATTATCAAGAATGTCCATATCACCATATAAAAAGATATAGCCATTAGATGGATGATAATACTTTTTGTGAAAATCAATGAATTTTTCTTGTGTTAGTTCAGGAATGAACTCAGGATCACCACCAGATTCTACTCCATAGGCTGTATCAGGAAACAAGGATTCAAAATTTTTCTTTTCTAAAATGGCATCAGGCGAGGAAAAAACACCTTTCATCTCGTTATAGACAACGCCCTTATAAGTCACTTCACCATCTTTATCCTCTAGTTCATAATGCCACCCTTCCTGCATTAAAGTTTCTGGAGTTTTGTATATATTTGGATAAAACACGGCATCCATATATACATCCATTAAATTGCGAAAATCCTTGGCATTACGGCTAGCAACAGGATACATGGTCTTATCAGGAAAAGTCATCGCATTTAGATACGTATTTAATGAACCTTTTATTAATTCAACAAATGGTTCCTTTAAGGGAAATTTACGAGATCCACACAATACAGAATGTTCTATTATATGAGCAACCCCAGTACTATCTTCTGGCGGGGTGCGAAACGTAATAGAAAATACCTTATTATCATCATCATTTTGCAAGTATAATAACCGCGCGCCACTTTTTTCGTGATAAAATGTCCTGGCTAGCGAATTTATATCATCAAGCTTCTTTTCTTCTTCTAAACGAAAGCCGTTATACAGATTTCCTTTTATCAAATCCATGCCATTACCTCTTTTCAAAAATTTCATTCCTATAGATATTCGTTATAACCGGAAAAACGTCCTGCAATATGCATATTTTTAGCAAGTATCGATAGAAACACCACGACAATACTATATGCGATATTGATTAAAAGATTGACGCTAACAGTGTAAAATGAGAAAATAATAGATGCACGTATTCATAATTCCTATATTAGTACGGAAAGGATGTTTATATTGGAAACATTAATTTATTACTCTTCCATGTTAGGTGGACTATTATTATCTCTAACCCTGCTTTGGGTCGGAATGTATAACTATCAGCAGCACCAAACTAGAAAGGCAATTTTATTTTCCCTTTCTGGACTAGCTATTGCAATTATTCTTATTTATAGTATCCTATTTCCTCAATAAAAATTTATGAATTTACCAACCTTTAATTCTAAACATTTTTGAACTATATGCAGATTGCAACCGATCTCCGAACAGATGAGAAACTCCCCCTAAGAAAACATAAGGCGCCGCGCCTTGAATCAATAAAAAAGGAAGAGACAGTACAATACACCCTACTAGTGTGTGACAAAAACCTCGATGACTCATAAATTTCACAAAGATATTCAACCTACCCACCATCGACCTGCGGTGATCAATATCCGGCAACAAGCTACCAATCATGATAAAAAGAATATCCGTTGGCTGATTGGCGAATTCCATGCTAAAAAAAAGACCAATAATAATATGTATCGCCCAATTGAAAATAATCACCTATTTCATTGTGTAGTACGACTTATGCAGTATCGTTTAGCGTAGCGAAAACATTACGAACATTAGTTTGCCTTTTTATACTAAAGCAAACAAACGTTCTTGTAAAGAGAATTTCAGACATTTTAACAAATAAACGCCTATCACTAAAGATAGGCGTCTTTTTTTCTATTCTTTTTCTTCTTCAAACATACCTGTAACGAAAAAAGTAGCTCGCGCTTTTACAAGTAACTGCTTTTCCCTATCAAAAATTTCGCCTTCTGCTACCATTGTACTTTTCCCATTATGCACGACTTTTCCATAAGCCTTAATTTCAGATTGAGGTATTGCACCTTTTATAAAATTCATATTCAGATCCAGAGTAACTACTTTTTTTCCCGTTGTAGCACATGCAACGCCCATTACAGTATCGGCTAGTGAAGCCAAGGCTCCCCCATGGGCAATATTGTATAAGTTAGTATGCTTACCTGCAATAACTGGCATACCAAGCTCTGCTTGCCCCTCTTTTAATGTATCTATCTGAATATCCAATAAATTAATATATGGATTTTGATCATAAATCGTAACCAAATTCTTTTTCAGCCATTCTATATTTTTTTCCATAATTAGCACTCCTAACATTATTATCTTAATTGCATCTTATCAGCATCTACTCTTACTGCATTGCTTTAGAAAATTAAAACCAAACTCACCGATCACCTTATTCTCTTCATCTCGAACTGCGATTTTGTTTACGCCTTGATTAAAAATAATTTTTATTCCCTCAGTAAGGGTATCATCAGCAAAAGCATAGGGCATTTCTTCATAATCCTTTGCCTCCTCCCTAGATAAAGGATTAAATACTTCTTTTATCTTGGTAGTATTAAGGTAAGCTACAAAATTTCGGTTTCCAAAGAAATTCCTAACAAAATCGTTTTTCGGGGAGAAAATTAATTCCTTTTTTGTACCAATCTGCTCAATCTCCCCCTCATTTAGCAAGACAATACGATTGCCAAGTTTAATAGCTTCTTCAATATCATGGGTTACAAACACGATCGTTTTACCAAGTTTCCTATGTATATTTTGTATCTCGTCTTGCAAGGACCTTCGTGTAAGTTCGTCCACCGCACCAAAAGGCTCATCCATTAAGATGATTTCTGGATCAGCGGCCAAGGCACGTGCTACGCCAACCCTTTGCTTCTGCCCCCCACTTAATTGCCACGGATATTTCTGTAAATAACTCTTATCAAGGCCTACAAGGTTAATTAGTACTTCCACCCTTTGCCTTGCATTTACTTTATCAACTTGCTTTAGTTTTAACACGTAGCTAATATTATCGGCAATCGTAAAATGAGGAAATAAGCCTACATTTTGAATTACATAGCCAATATTTCTTCTCATTTCAATTAAGTCTTGCGCAGAAAGATCTTGATTATTAATCCAGACCTTTCCACTATCAGGCTTAATCAATCCATTAATTAGTTTTAATATCGTTGTTTTACCGCAACCTGATGACCCAATCAATGTAATAAATTCACCTTTGTTTATAGAAATAGTAAGATTTTTTAGTACTGTTTTTTCACCATATGATTTCACTATATTTTCAAATCGTATCATAATACTTATTTTAATCCCTTTTTAATTAAGAATGCTTTTGCTACTTCTTTTGGATCCTTCTTATCCTTTTCCACAGCATAATTCATTTCTATCATTTCTTCTTCACTAATTTGCCCATCTAACTTTCCTAATATTTTCTCTAATTCAGGATACTTCTTCAATGTATCATTTCTCACAACAGTTGCTGCAAAATAAGAAGGAAAAAAGTTTTTGTCATCCTTTAACACTTTTAAATCGTATTTCTTTAACAATCCATCTGTGGAGAAGGCATTTATTACATCAACTTGTCCAGAATCGATTGCCTCATATTTTAGACCAATATCGATTTCTTTCTTATCTTTAAAGTGATAGTTGTATGTTTTTTCAAGCCCCTTAAACCCATCTTCCCGCTCATAAAAATCAGCTTCTGCACAAAAAGCTAGATTTTCGCTGACTTTTGCAAGGTCGGAATAAGTAACTAAATTATACTTATCAGCAACCGATTTTTTTACCGCTAAGGCATAGGTATCATTAAAACCATATAAACCAAGCCATTTGATATTATATTGCTCAATATATTTACTTTTTAATTCCTCATATAGCTTACTTGAATCACTTTCAGGTTTCTCCTTCAACACATATAACCAGCCTGTTCCTGTATATTCTGGATATATATCAATTTCACCCTTTAGAATAGCAGGCTGTATGTTAGCTGTCCCGCCACCAATCCCCAGCTTTTGCACAACCTTAATATCAGAATCTCCTTCAATTAATTGGGTAATTAGTTCCGCTAAAACATATTGTTCCGTATGAGGCTTAGATGCAACTACCACCGACTTTTGACTAGAACTAGGACTACAACCCGCAGCGATAAAAACAAGAATCACGGTAATCATCACTACTACCAATCTGTTTTTCACTATAATCCCCTCCTATTTCTGACGCCCTAATATTTTAAGATGCAATCTTTTTTCTGCTAACTCCAGTACAAAGTCGGAAAGTAAAGCCAATAGAGCAACTAGCAAACTTCCTGCTATCGTCATTTCAGGATTATTGGTAGTTATGCCTCGCCAGATAGCAACTCCAAGCCCACCAGCTCCTATAAAGGAAGCAATTCCCCCGAGAGCAATCGTCATTACAACCATGGTTCTAAATCCTGCCATAATGACAGGCAATGCAAGAGGAATTTGTACATGAAACAACAATTGAGCTTCTGTACTTCCCATTCCAACAGCAGATTCTACGATCTCCTTATCAACTTCAGTTATCCCTACATATGTATTCCTTATAATTGGCAATAATCCATATACTACAAGAGCAATAATTGCACTTTTATTTCCGATGCCTGTAATGGATACTAAAAAACCAAATAAGGCGATAGAGGGTATCGTATATAAAAAATTCGTAACTCCTATTACAATGCGTGCTACAGATTTGTTTCTTGTTATCACAACACCGACGACAACCCCGATGATTGTAATAAATCCTATGGAGATCATAGATAGTATAATATGCTGCACGATTAGCTCGCTGAAGAAGTCTGCTCGATCTTTTAATAAAGAAAACAAACTCATTTTCCCACCTGACTTCCATCAAGTTTTATCTGCTACAAGTATAACATTAACTTATTACATATTAAAGAAAGTATGACAAATAATACCCTTAAAACCTTTGTATGTAAAGTAGTAATAGAAAAAAGACCTTACAATCTGTAAGGTCTTTTCATTACCCATTCCTTTATTTAACTGCTTGGATTTGTGCAACTATTTCTTTATATTCAGGGAATTTAGCGTACATTGGAGCTACAGCTTGGCGGAAAGGCTCTTTATCAGGCTTAGAAATTACTACGCCTTTTTCCTCCAATTCTTTAAGCGATGTAGCAGTAAAATCAGCCCATAATTTTTTTTCATATGCAACTGATTCAGCGGCAGCATCAGAAATAAGTTTCTGATCCTCTGGACTGCTAATATTACGGAATTTTTAGAATTTTATTTTAATATTCTAAGTGGTTATAGGAAAACCCCTCGCACTGTCTGCGAGGGGTGAAATATTCTCTATTCCTTTTTCCTAACGAGCACTCGATTGACGCGCATATTATCAGCTTCTGTAATAATGAACTCATACCCTTCGTAGGTAATCTTGCGATTAACCTCTAATGGCAATTCTGTTCTAGCACAAATCCAACCGCCAAGAGTATCCACATCATCCGATTGAAGTTTTAAATCAAAAAAGTCATTAAATTCTTCAATTAATATCTTTCCATCTACAATATGAGCATTGGAATCCTGCATCTCAATTAAAGGACGCTCGTCATCAAACTCATCTTGCATTTCACCTACGATCTCTTCAAGAATATCCTTTACTGTGACAAGTCCAGCTGTGCCACCATACTCATCTACCGCAATCGCGATTTGCGATTTATTCTTTTGCATAAGTTTCAAAACAGCACTAATTTGCATATTTTCGGGTACGGCTAGTATTTCTCTCGTAATATCCTGCAATGCAGGTGCCTCCCCTAATGCAATGGGTGTAAGCAAGTCTTTAATATGAACAAAACCAATGATATCATCTTTATTGGAATCACATACTGGATAACGCGTTTTTTCCTCACGTAATGCAATATCTAGGTTTTCCTCATTAGTTTTTTTTATGTCTAAGCATATCATATCTGTACGGGGAATCATTATTTCGTGGGCATGTTTCTCCGCAAAATCAAATATATTGTCCATTAACGTTAATTCTGTTTGATTAATAAAGCCTTGTTTATGGCTCTCTTCCATAAGGATGCGTATCTCTTGCTCTGTATGAGCAGATTCACTATCCGTTGCATGTTCAAGTCCTAAAGATTTTAGAAACTTATTTGCCGTTCCATTCATAAACCAAATAAATGGGTACATAATTTTGTAAAAACCAATTAAGGGTGGTGCTGTCCACATGGTAATTTGCTCTGCTTTTTGAATTGCCAATGATTTTGGTGCTAGTTCCCCTAAAATAATATGAAGGGAAGTAATCACAGAAAAGGCGATGGTAAAGGAAATTGTCTCAATTGTTTGCTCAGAAAAACCGAATACGGAGAGAATCGGCGTAAGCATCTTAGCTACCGCTGGTTCTCCAACCCAACCCAATCCAAGAGAAGCAAGAGTGATACCAAACTGACAAGCTGATAAATAGGCATCTAAGTTTTTTGTTAACCGTTGTGCAAATTTTGCTTTCAGATTGCCTTCCGAAACTAACGTTTCGATTCGACTACTCCTAACCTTAACCATAGCAAACTCAGCTGCTACAAAGAATCCATTCAATATAACTAACAATAAAACTAAAAAAATATTAAACAAGATCGACGCAGGGTCCAATAAAAGTCCCTATTATCCCTAATCCTCTGGGAAAATAGGACACCTCCTCTATTTTTATATATTGTAATATTATACCACACTTTCTCTATTATTAAAAATACCGGAAAGAAACTCTATTCCTAAGAGGAATAGAGTTTCTTTATGATTTGATTAAATTCTCATTTAAAAGGATTTTCGTTTTTGTAAAGCATAGATGCAGGCTGATTAAAGGCTACATCTGACACGCCAAACATTTTCATCGCAGCATATAATACTTTGCCAGCATGCATAAAACCAACACCACCATGATGAGGGTATCGCTTTCCAATTAGTACATGCCTATAAAACCTTGCCATCTCCTTAATTGCAAAAATTCCTGTTCCGCCAAAAGTATTTGGATCCACATCAATTATTTCACCCTCGGCGACATAACTTCGTAAGGTACAATCTGCTGTACCCTGGACTCTAAAGAAGGTAATATCACCAGGTCTTATCGTCCCTTCTAACGTTCCCCTTGATATATCCGGTTCCTTATCAGGTTCAAGAAGTCTTTTCATAATCAATTGGTATTTCATAGCAGCATTTTTCATGCAACTCTTTGGAGTATTGCCACAGTGAAAGCCCATAAACAAATCACTAAGCTGATATCCGTCGAATTTCTCCTTATTATTATGAAACATATCCTTCGGCACTGAATTATTTATATCAAGTAGCGTGGCAGGCAAATTCGTCGCACAGGTTATGATGTATTCACTCAATGCACCGTATATATCCGTCTCACAGGCTACAGGAATACCTTTTGCAGCCATTCTTGAGTTTACAAAACAGGGTACAAACTTAAATTGGGTTTGGAAAGCAGGCCAACACTTATTGGCAAAAACACCATATGTTGAAATTCCTATATTATTCTTCAGCCAATCAAGCAGCGTCAACTCATATTGGGCTAGTTTCGGAAGAATACCTGGATACCCGTTTCCCTCTCCCAACTCCTGTTCCATTTCCTTGACAACTTGCGGAATTCTCGGATCATTTTCATGTTCATTAAATGAAGCATACAAATCAAGTTCAGAATTTTCCATGATTTCTACACCAAGGTCAAATAGAGGTTTTATCGGTGCATTGCATGCTAGGAAATCGTGAGGTCTAGGTCCAAAACTAAAAATTTTCAAGTTGGAAACCCCAAGCACTACTCGTGCAATATTTTCAAAATCAGAAATAAAGCCGGCAATTTCATCCGGTGTACCCACAGGATATTCTGGTATATAGGGGTTCAGTTTTCTTAACGCTAAATTATAGGATGCATTAAGCATTCCGCAATATGCGTCGCCACGGCCGTTTATAAGATTGGATTCTGTTTCCTCTGCAGCTGCAACAAACATAGTTGGTCCAGCAAATTTTTGGGCTAGAATTGTTTCCGGCCCTTCAGGACCAAAATTTCCAAGGTATACTACCAATGCATTTACACCTGCATTTTTAAGTTCCTCTAATGCCTCTACTACATCTCTTTCATTTTCCACTGCGGTTTTTACCTCAAAAATGGCAATCTTTTTATTGTTACATTCCTGCACAACTGCATTTCGTCTTTCTTCACTAAGCTGAGCGGGAAAACAATCTCTGCTTACTGCTACAATCCCAAGTTTAACTTTTGGAATATTTATCATTTTCGAATCCTCCTCTATTTGAATATTATACCAGCCCAAATTTCCTTCACTACTTTTTCCTACAACTCTCCTATTCGTATTAAAGTTGCCTACTTCCTCCTGAAAAGGGTTTCACTTTTATGTGAAAATTTATAAAATTATGTCATTTTTATCTATTGTTTTTCTAAAGATGTCTTATTACCTTAAATTTTCATAGCAAAAAAGCTTCGCATCGCTGCGAAGCTTTGAATTCTCGTGGTGCCGAGGACCGGAATCGAACCGGTACGGAGATCTCTCTCCGACGGATTTTAAGTCCGTTGCGTCTGCCAGTTCCGCCACCCCGGCATATTACTATGCCAAACTGTTAAAGGCAGTGTATGAAACTAATTTGGAGGCGGCACCCAGATTTGAACTGGGGATAAAGGTTTTGCAGACCTCTGCCTTACCACTTGGCTATGCCGCCTTTAAATGGAGCGGAAAAGGAGATTCGAACTCCCGACCCTCGCCTTGGCAAGGCGATGCTCTACCGCTGAGCTATTTCCGCAAATGGTGCCTCAAGACAGAATCGAACTGTCGACACGAGGATTTTCAGTCCTCTGCTCTACCGACTGAGCTATCGAGGCATTAAGATTAAATGGCGACCCAGATCGGATTTGAACCGACGACCTCCGCCGTGACAGGGCGGCATTCTAACCGCTAAACTACTGGGCCACTTCATTGGTCACAAAAACCATTATATAATCTTTCTTTCGACTTGTCAACTAGTTTTTTTAGCATTTTCTTTCGAAGCACTTTTTTCCAGTTACAAGCCTCGGCCACAGATACTATTATAGCATGTGGAGTTTTATTGTCAAGTACTTTCGTAAATAAACTTTACCTATTCCTCTAATACCTTTTTAATGGTTTCAATTACTTGTATATTATCAAAAGGTTTCACAATAAAATCTGACGCACCCGCCTTAAGAGCATCTGTAATAATTGCTCGCTGCCCAAGAGCAGTAACCATAATAATTCTGACCAAAGGATCTTCTTCATGGATATGTGTTACTGCTTGTATCCCATCCATTTTAGGCATTGTAATATCCATCGTTATCAAATCAGGTTTATGTTGCCGATAAAGTTGGACGGCTTCCATTCCGTCTCCTGCTTCACCTACCACCTCATGACCATTATCCACCAGCACTCTCTTTAACATCATCCTCATAAAAGCAGAGTCATCACAGACTAATATTCTTGCCATTCGAATTGAACCTCCTACAATTAACAATCTTGATACTTAAATTCTTCATACTTTACATAATCAATCTATTTGTGCCCTTAAACTTTCTAAGACACTCGTAAGGTTGCTTGCAAGAGCTTCTTGTAAGTCATCTAAGTTATTGGCATCAAAAACAGCAGCCATAGTCGGAGTACGCCTAATACGTGTTTCTCCAAAAAACTCATCCCTAAAGATATTATAATAAATCGCTAAATTACTTTCTGTTTTAAAATCACTGTAATCTAAGATTATATAAGAACCATTGATAATTTTTATAGGTTCATCCGGCCTT
Organism: Pelosinus sp. UFO1; assembly: GCF_000725345.1. NCBI lineage: Bacteria > Bacillati > Bacillota > Negativicutes > Selenomonadales > Sporomusaceae > Pelosinus > Pelosinus sp. UFO1. Next base: position 1,819,848 of record NZ_CP008852.1, on the reverse strand, counting down.
ATGAACAATTCAAACCCAAAGAGATTTTGTTGCAGTTCTTTATTATATGGCCACTCAATGACTTTTTTGTCAAGAAGAATGCTATCTAAATTTTCTCTAGTAAAAGAAGCTAGGCTAGTTAAAACAGCTCTCAATCTTTCAACTAATAAGCTTTCCAGCCGCTCAATATCTCCAACAATAAAATTAACGTCATAATATTCCATCAAGCCAATCACTGTGCGAGCAAAATATTCTTTAGTTGCATGATCATACAATACTGAGAAACTTCTATGCCTTTCTTCATTTTTGTAAGTAAATATACAGTATTGTGTATCCCGCTTCTCTAATTCTAGTGTTAAAGTGAACCCGACAAATTCTTTTGGAAGTTTACCAAGCATGTTCCATGCTTGTACTTGCTCTATTATTTTTTCCATACAAAACGATACCTTTCTAATTGGAGTACTATTACGTATTCTGTATTTCCATCTAAAAACCTGCTACTTTATCACCAAATATAATAAAAATGAATATCATGTGATAAATTAATGATTAATTCGGGAGGGAAGTATGTGAAACGTTTTATAAATTTTAAAATAATAACCCTATTGCTCTTAACGCTGCTTATCACTGCTTGCAGTCAAGGTACTGTTACTAAAAATACATCTACCACTGGACCTACATGGGCTCAAGGCTTATCTCCTCTACCTGAGGAAACGGTAGTCAAGGTCGGTATGAAGCAGGTTGTCTCTGATGCGGGCATATTAATTGGTATGGCAAAAAATTATTATAAAGATGTTGGCATCAAGATCGAACCTGTTCAATTCAACACCGGGCAGGAAATGATTAATCAATTAGCAGCCGGACAACTCGACGTGGGAGCTACCGTTACCTCCTCTGGCTTACTAAATGCGATGTCTCGTGATATACCAGTAAAAATTGTTGCGGATAAGGGAATTAATGTCGCCGGGCAAGGTTACTATCGTTTAGTAATTCGCAAAGACTTAGTGAATACGATTAAGGATTATAAAGATCTTCGCAATAAGAAAATTGCTATTGTTGCCACCGCCTCTCTCGACGAGATTGCTTTAGCAAGGGTTTTACAAAAAGGAGGATTAACTACCAAAGACGTTGATGTACAAATTATTCGTTCTTTTCCTGACATGTTAGTATCCCTTGGAAACAAGAGTATCGATGCTGCTATGGTCATTGAACCCTTTGTTACACTAAGCATGAACAAAGATCTAACTGACCCCTGGAAAGATCCAGCTGACTATGATCCAGATGCCCAGACTGCGCTGCTAGTTTTCGGCACCAGCTTGACGCAGCATCCAGATGTAGCCAATCGTTTTATGACAGCCTACATACAATCTGTACGAGACTATAATAACGCCTTTTTCAAAAATAAAAATAAAGCCGAAATTATAGATATTCTATGCAAGTACTCTGTCATAAAGGATGCACCATTATATGAAAAAATGTATCCTACTGGCTTAAATCCAGATGGCTACGTTCGTAAAAAAGGCATTATCATGGATCTAGATTGGTACAAAGAAAATAATTTATTAAAATCCAATATTAAATACGAAGATGCTGTAGATAACCAGTATGTAGACTTTGCAATTAAAACCCTAGGAAAATACAATAACTAAAAAATTGTTTGGGAGATGAGAGCATGATAAAACAGCATAACTCTACTCTATTTATTCGAATACTCTCTGTATTATCTCCTATAACGCTTCTCTTATTGTGGGAGATAATGGCTCATATTCACATCATAGATACTCGCCTGCTATCAAGTCCTAGTTTAATATTACAAGCTTTCATTCCCCTCTTGTTTTCGGGTGACTTATTGTATAATACGGCAGTCAGCGTACAAAGGGTATTGTGGGGCTTCTTAGCTGGTTCCATCCCAGGTATATTACTGGGAATAGGCATGGGGTTATCTCCAGTCATCCGCTCGGCACTTGAGCCGATGATCGCTGCCACCTATCCCATTCCAAAACTCGCTTTGATGCCGCTAATCTTACTTATATTTGGTTTAGGAGAAACGTCCAAGATTTTTACAATTGCCATTGGCGTATTCTACTTGGTTGTTATCAACACCATGGCTGGTGTGCTTAGTATTGATAAAATTTATTTAGACGTTGCCCAGAATTTTGGCGCTAACCGAAAAAACTTTTATCTGACTGTCGCCTTGCCCGGTGCCTTGCCAATGATTTTTGCGGGATTAAAGCTAGGTATGGGTATGGCCCTGATTCTCATTGTCGCAGCAGAACTTTCCGCAGCAAAAGCCGGGGTGGGCTGGATGATATGGCGGGCCTATGATATGTTTGACATTGAACAAATGTTTGTAGCACTTATTACCCTATCGATTTTAGGCTATATTTTTTCTTTACTTCTGGATAAGATAGAAATTTGGTTCCTGCCTTGGAAAAAGCAAATATAAAAAGGAGATGCAGAGCATGGTTTATGAAGAAGAACGCATCTCAGTTCGAAATCTAAGTAAATTTTTTCACACTAATTCTGGTTTGGTGACCGCCTTAGATGATATTTCCCTCTCTATTGGCAACGGAGAATTCTTCTGTATTGTTGGGCCAAGCGGATGTGGAAAAACAACATTACTCCGAATCTTAGCCGGCCTCGATGATCACTCAAGCGGCAATATTTTCATCAAAGCAAACCAGGAAAACCGACCGATTAATTCTATGGTATTTCAGGAACAATCCATTTTTCCCTGGATGACAGTGATTGACAATGTGTCTTATGGGCTGCGCATGCGGAACATCCCCAAAAAAGAAAGATATGAAATAGCGGAACACTATATTGAAATGATTGGCCTTAACAAGTTTACTCACGCCTATCCTTCTCAATTATCAGGCGGCATGAAGCAACGAGTCAGCGTAGCTCGCGCCTTTGCCAATGATCCCGAAATTTTATTGATGGATGAACCCTTCGGAGCCCTAGACGAACAAAATCGAATCCTTCTACAGCAAGAGTTATTACGAATTTGGGAAGAAACCAGAAAAACGACTGTATTTATCACACATAGTATAGATGAAGCCTTGTGCTTAGGTGATAGAGTTATGGTCATGACCGCCAACCCAGGCAAGGTCAAAACTATAATAAATATTGACCTCCCCCGCCCACGAAATATATCAGATATCCGTACCTCCCTTCAATATAATCAATTATTTCAGTCCATTTGGCTCATTCTTCGCGATGAAGTTATTAATAGCAAAAATGGTCTTTCTGTGCAATAAAAATAAGTAACCTACGAGTTAGTAGGTTACTTATTTTTATTGCACTCAGTCTTATTGGCGTATTTAAGGTTTTAGAAAGTTGCATTTTTTTCTTTGAATAGGGAAATCTTAAAAATAGACTTTATTCTTGGTGAAGGGAGAGCAATATGAGAAATGGATCTCCACGTAGAACGCTGTTAGTAGGATTATTTCTAGCCTTATTTTTTTCTTCACTGGATCAAACTGTAGTAGGAACAGCGATGCCAAGGATTATCGGCGAACTTGGTGGACTCAGCATAATGACATGGGTAACAACAGCATATATGCTTACGTCGACAACAATTGTCCCTATCGCAGGCAAACTTGCAGATATATATGGCCGTCGAATTATTTATGTAACAGGTTTACTGCTATTTATGATTGGATCTGCCCTATGTGGTACTAGTTCAACAATGCTGCAGCTAATTTTATTCCGGGCACTTCAGGGAATCGGTGGAGGTATCATGATGCCACTGGCAATGACGATTGTCGGTGATATCTTCCCTCCTGAAGAACGTGGTAAATGGCAAGGCCTTATGGGCGCTTTGTTTGGATTGTCGTCTGTAGTTGGGCCAACGATAGGAGGATGGATCGTAGATTACTCGTCTTGGCAATGGGTATTCTATATTAACCTACCGATAGGAATTCTTGCAACAATTACGATCTATCTTGGTTTACGTGGAGAAAAACGCCTGACGGACAAAGTAGCCATCGATTATGCAGGAATCATTACTTTAATAATAGGCACTGTCAGCCTACTTTTAGGATTAAATCTCGGAGGCACAACATATCCATGGCTATCATGGCAAATTCTTGGGTTACTAGGACTGTCGTTACTATCTTGGTTATTGTTTGTTGCTATGGAAAAAAAGGCTGTGGATCCTGTACTAAGTTTAGCTTTGTTTAAAAACAGGACCTTTGCAATTACTAATATAGTAGGTTTTCTCATGGGACTAGGAATGTTTGGTTCTTTAACATTTCTGCCGCTTTTTCTTCAAGGAGTCCTTGGGGTGAGCGCTACAAGCTCCGGAAATACAATGTTACCTATGATGATCTCTCTTATGCTAACAAGTATAGTTGTTGGGCGTTTTGCAACTAAGGTGAGTTTCCGGTCTTTCTACGTAGTTGGTATGGCTTGTATGTCGTTAGGATTTTATCTGTTAAGTACAATGAATGTATTCACTACACAACGAACAGCAATTTATTATATAGTGATCCTTGGTGTTGGAATGGGTACTATTATGCCTATAGTTACAATTGCTGTACAAAGTGCGTTTGGAGCTGAGCAGCGCGGAGTGGCAACTTCTGCTACTCAGTTCTTCCGTAGCATTGGCGGTACTCTTGGCATGACTATATTAGGTTCAATCTTTAATGGCTACTCAAAAAATATCATGGAAAAAGAATTTTTCCCAAGCTTACAAAATGTTTCATTAGGGCCACTCACACCTATGTTTGAAAAGGCCCATACTGAACCTCTGAGTTTATTTAATGTACTGCTAAGTCCAGATACTGTTGCTATGATTCCACCTAACCTGCTGGGAATTTTGCTTCCACCAATTAAAACAGCGCTAGCTGATTCCCTTCATATAGTTTTCTGGGTTGCCATGTTTATATCAGTTATCGGTATTTTTATCAGCTTGCTGATGGGAAATGCAAGGCTTGGAAAAAAAAGTGATAGAACTCTTATTGAAGAAGCTGGAGTTACGTTATTTACTGAAGGAATTACCCCAGAAGTAGAAATATCAGCCGAATTGGTACCTGATTTAATAGAAAGTGAAAAAAAGCCTAAAAAATAAACAAACAGTACCCCGCCAATACGATTCGTATCGACGGGGTACTTTCTTATTTATTGTAAAACACTTTTATTTTTTTTGTGAAATAATGATTTAAAACTGAATTTCTTACTTTGAAGATCATCAAATAAACTATACACAACTGGTACAACGATCAATGTTAGGATGGTCGAAGTGATTAGACCACCAATAATGGCATGAGCCATAGGCGCACGTGATTCCGCACCTGGTCCAATACCTAGTGCTAGTGGAATCATACCTACAATCATAGCTGCCGTCGTCATGATAATGGGACGCATCCGTTGTACTGCAGCTTCCACTAAAGCTTGATTACGTTCTACACCGGCAGCACGCCTTTGTTTAGCAAAGTCAATGAGCAGGATAGCATTCTTGGTTACAAGCCCCATTAGCATTATGATACCGATCAACGACATGATACTAAGGGCACTACCCATTAGCAAGAGGCCAATAATCGCACCAATAATCGCCAAAGGCAAGGCCAGCATAATCGCGAATGGATCAATGTAGCTTTCGAACTGAGCAGCCAAAACAAAGAAGATAAATAGTACGGCCATCGCTAGAGCCATTACCATGCCTTTAAAAGCATCATTCATCGACTGAGTTTGACCTGTTGTTACAATTTTATATCCTTCTGGCATCTTGACTTCAGTAATTTTTTTATTAAATTCTTTGTTAAATTCGCCAAGAGTGATACCATTTAAATTGGCTGAAATGGTAATCTGTTGCTGGTTATCGTAACGCTTTATTTGTGCTGCACTTGTTGCATAAACAGTATCCGTTACTTGAGAGAGAGAAACCATTACTGCTTGCCCGTTTTTGTTTCGCGCAGAGCTGGCTAGATAAACATTATCTACATCGGTTAAGCTACGACGTGCTTCTGGATCTAAGATGACTCTTACATCATAAGCATCGTCCCCCTCTTTGTACTCGGTTACGATTTTTCCGTTAAACATTGTCTGTAAGGTATCCGCTATACTTGCAGCAGAAATGCCGATATCAGCGGCGCGATCACGATTTACCACAATTTGCGCATCAGGATTACCAGCTTCATAGCTAGAGGTGACCTCTACGGCTCCTGGCACGCTTGCCACAATTTGTTGTACCTGATCAGAAATAGTAGATAACGTCTCCAATTTCTGTCCTTGAATAACTATAGATACAGGCTTACCGCCTGACAATCCAGATTTTTTCGAAACACTTATATTCGCACCAGGAATCGTATTGAGTTTTTGTCTCAAATCTTCAATAATTTTGTTATCACTTATGGCGCGCTGATTTTTCGGTACTAACTGAGTCAGTATACTAATGTTGCTAGGGTTTGCGACACTATAGGTCATCTTGACTTCAGGAATAGCCCGAATGATTTGCACCATGTTGTCAGACATATCGCTTACCGCTTGCACACTCATACCTGGATCAACAGTAGCGGTTACATTAATTTCCGAATTATCCGCATCAGGCACAAAGGTAGAACCGAGAAACGGCAGGAGACATAAACTGCCAAAGAACAAGGCTACTGCAACACTAATTACCTTTTTCCTTTGTTTTAATGCCTTACCTAAGAAATTACCATATTTAGCAGTTGCCTCGTCAAACTTGCGGTTCCATACAAGCCAAGCTTTTCCTAATCGACTATCACCTTTAATCTCAGAATGAGCAAGGTATTTAGCTGATAACATGGGAGTTAAGGTGAAAGCGACAAATAAGGAAACCAGCACACTGGCCGCCACCGTAATACCGAATTGTTTAAAAAATTGACCAACAATACCACTCATCATACCTACTGGTAAGAAAACAGCTACCAAGGTAAAAGTAGTTGCCATAACGGCAAGACCAATTTCAGATGTACCATCAATAGCTGCAGTGAACTTATCTTTGCCCATTTCCAGATGACGTACTATATTTTCAATTACTACGATCGCATCATCAATCAACAGACCAACAGCGAGGGACAACGCCAAGAGGGACATAGTATTCAGGGTGAAATTGAGCAATTTCATTACAAGGAAGGATGTAATTACTGAAACAGGAATCGCAATAGCACTTATAATCGTACTACGCCAGTTCCCCAGAAACAGAAATACAATAGCAACAGCCAAGATCCCACCCAGAACAAGGTTAAATTGAACGTCTTCCACTGACTCACTAATTGTCTTCGAATTATCACGAACGACGACTAATGTAACGCCCGGTGGCAACTCTTTTTTAATACTTTCTAACTGTTTTTTTACGTTATCTACAACCTGGATTGTATTACTACCAGATTGTTTCATAATATCTAACCCAAGAGCAGGTTTATCATCGACTTTGGTGATTGTACTAACTTCTTGGGTTGTATCCTTAATTGTCGCAATATTTTTCACAAAAAATTGAACACCGTCTCGCTGACCAATCGGGATACTGAGAAACTGATTCGTGGAGGTAATATTACCTACTGCACGTAAATCCGTTTCTCGCTGCCCGTTTGTCACCTTACCTCCCGGAGAATCAACATTCTCATTTCGTAAGCTGTTTAAGACTTCGGGCACAGTAAAGCCGTAGGCAGCCATTTGGTTACCATCCAAGCGGATTTGAATTTCACGATCCAGCCCCCCTTGAACAGTAACAGATGCTACACCATTTACTGCTTTTAGACGCTTAGTTAAAAGATCATCTGCAAGCACTGTCAACTCTCTTTGGCTAATATCTCCCATTAAGGCAATAGACATAATCGGTGTATCTGTCGGGTCAAATCGTGAAACAATTGGCGCCTTTGCATCTTGAGGTAAAGTCGCTTGAACAACACCTAATTTATCCCGGACATTCTGCGCTGCCGCATCCGCATTGGTTTCCATTGTAAACTGAATAACAGTGATGGATGAACCTTCACTTACAGTTGATGTTACATGGTCAACACCAGCTACTACACTAACCGCTTCTTCTATCTTTTGCGTTACCTTCGTTTCTACTTGTTCAGGTGCTGCACCAGGATATAGAACGGTAACAGCAACAACTGGCATTTCAACGCTAGGATACTGATCCACACTCAAAGATACATAACTAAATAAACCTAGCACTACCAATGCAAAAATCACTACAGTTGCAAATACTGGACGTTTAATACTAATTTCAGTAATATTCATAGTCTATTTCCCCTATTCTACTGCGTTACTTTTACAGCATCTCCATCATTTAGTCGGTTTACGCTGTTTATAATAACTTGTTCACCCGGCTGTAAGCCAGATTTTATGATGATCGTGTTCTCAGAAATCTCACCTATTTCAACTTGATGACGAAGAGCTTTACCGCCTTCTAAAACAAATACATAATTGATACCTTGCTTTTGAAGAACAGCAGCTTGGGGAACAGTAATAACTTTATAATTATTACCTGTAGTTAATTGTACTTTAGCAAACATACCAGGCTTTAACTCACCGCTAGCATTATCAATTTTAATCTTAACACGGAACATACGACTGGCTGATCCTGCTTCGGGATTCATAATATCAACTACGCCTGAAAAAACTTTACCAGGATAAGCGTCGATGGTCACGTTTGCTTTTTGACCAATTTTCACACGTCCTAATTCTTTTTGCTCTACATTAACTACAGCATAAACCTGATTAATATCTTGTACCGTCATCAATGCCAGCCCAGGAGAAACCACCTGTCCGACAGTAGCTGTTTTATTCGCAACTAGACCGTCGACTGGTGAGCTAATAACGCCATAACTATATTGTTGTTCGGAGCTGCTTTGGTTAGCTGTAGCACTTGATAAGTCGGCCTGAGCTGTTTTAAGCTTTGCCTTAGCATTATCTAATTGTTGCTCAGAAGTCGCACCTTTTTCATATAAGGTTTGATAACGGTTAAAATCATTTAATGCCAATTCATAGTTCGCCTGTGCCTTGTTTACAGCATCACCTGCTTGACGTGCAGCGTTTGCAAGTTCAACAGTGCCCAGTCTTACCAATGGGTCACCCACTTTAACTTGTTGCCCCTCTTGAACAAAAACTTCTTCAATTAATCCAGAAATTTTGGCACTAACGGTTGCCGATACTTGACCTTCTAGGGAGCCAGTAAACGTCAAGCTAGGCACCAGATCTACCTGCTGCGCTTCTGTAACTTTTACGCTCAAAGAATTATCAACAACTTTCGTTTTGTCTTTGCTAGCAAAGACACCACTACGAAATACTAATGTAATCCCAACGATAAGTACAAGTGGAATAATCCAGAATTTAGTTTTTTTCAATCGATTCATTAATCTATCCTCCAGTTTCTTCTAAAATAACCATAACATACCTACCAGTCGGTATGTTATGTTCAAAAAATAATTAGAGCTTTCTATCAGCCCTAACTATTCATCAATGTCCACATCGAATCCATCATGCGCTTACGCATCTCTTGAGATTGAAAATTACATCCTAATGATTTTTGACCATTTACCAACGCCATAACATTGGCTGCTAATGCATAACTATCAAGATTACTCTTAATTTCCCCCATATCCATCGCGACCTGAATTCTTTTTGCAAAAGCCTCGCAAGTTGACACATTAATTTTTTGCACTCTTTCTTGAATCTCAGAAAATCGCTGCATCATTTCAATGTAAAAGTGCACGTGATCTACGTTGCATTCTCCTGTTGTTCCTATAAATTGCTTAGAATCTTCGTCGAATACGTTATCAACCAATAAGGCGTATAAAATTTCTCGCAGGGTACTCTTATTACTTAATAATTCAGCATATCTCTTTTCAAAATAATCAAGAGAAAAGTGGAGCGCAGCAAGCAATAACTCATCT